>NZ_JARAXF010000001.1:0-53935 GCF_033793745.1 Streptomyces sp. ME19-01-6
GCGATCGCGCACGCCCGGCGTGGGTGTTTGTCACCGCACCCGCACCGGCCCCCTGACACCTGTCGGGGGCTGGGTGGATGCGACCCGTGACCGTCCTGTTGTAGAGGGCAGTCGGGAGCGCGACGAGGTGCGAACGACCGAGCGTACAAGCTCGGCCGTTCACGGCCGAGAAGGTGACTGCGCATGGTGAAGGGGCCGGCGCATTCGACCTGCTCCGCACGCCATGCCGCGAGAAAATCGTCCATAGACAAGGTGGCGAAGGGAAAGCCGTCGGGATCGTGGAACATGACCCGCTGGTCGTCGGCGTCGAGCACCACAACCCAGTGATCATTGCCGTTGGCGGCGCCGGCCGACCACGGCTGGTGCGTGAGCAAGCCGATATCAACCGGCCCCACAAGCACCGGTCCCTGTTCGCTGGCGTGCCGCAACCGGCTGATGGCCTCCTTGCCCTGACCACCGCTGGTACGCCGACACGTCAGGCCAAGCAGAGCGATGGCCTGATCGAGCCCGAGGTCAGGGTCCCAGCCGAGGGTTAAGCCGCGGCCGGCTTGGGCGACGCGCGGGCGGCGGCGACGAGTTGGTCGGGCAGGTCGAGGAGGAGACCGGTCCGCAGGAAGGTGGTCCGCGCACCGCGCAGACCACACGGTTCGTGGGCGGCATCGGCCGGCGATCACCCTAGAGCGAGCGGACTCCTGGGCTGTTGCCCCTTGAAGCGCTGACCCATGGCGATCTCATCGCTCACTACCGACCAGACGGTCTCGCCGTCCTGGAACGGGAGTGGGTCGATGCTGCTCGTCTCCTCACGGATGCGATCGACCTCGCCTTCCAGGCGCTCGAAGTCGGCTTCCTCCTCGTCCTCGTCGCTGCTGAAGGTGAACTCCTCGAGCAGGCGCTGGAGCCGGAGGGTGACCTGGACGAGGGAGGAGACGTCCGTGTGGAGTTCGACCACGGCCTCCTCGTCGGGGTCGAAGGCGTGCACCTTGCCGGATACGGGGTCGAGGGCGAGGTGTGCGTTGAGCAGCCAGCCGATAACGGGCCAGTCACCCGCGCCCTCCGCGGCGTCCTCGAAGTCCTCGATGTAGACGACGTCCTGGACGAGGGACAGCAGGCCGTCGTCCTCGTCGGGCTGACGCAGCAGGAGCGTCCCGGTGGGGACGCCGACGGTCTGCAGGAGGCGGGCGCCCTCGGTGTCCGCGGCGGCGGGCGGGAAGGCGGTGGCGGGCACGGTTGCGATCCGGTCCTTGCCGAAGATGTCGACGAGCTCCCTGCGGGTGACGTCGAAAAGCACTGCCGGAGCCTCGGCGGCGGCACGGGCGCCGTCGGACTCTCCGTGGATGGAAGTGGTCACAACAACATCGTTGCGGATCGAGGTGCTTCCGGCGACTCCGATTCCGCCTTGCCCGCTCACCACCTTTTGCGGAACGAACTATTTGTCCGAGGGCGAGGAGTTCCACTTTTCGACCGGCGAGCAGCATGACCCCCTGAACGACCAGTCGGTCCAGTGCGGTGCGCCGCTATCAGAAACGGCGTGCTCGGGCGTGATCAGCCGAATGTGGGCACGCAACGTCTCTTGGAACTCATCGCGGTTCTCCCGGCCGGCGTTCTCGACTATGGCCGCTAGAGCAGTGGCGAGGGCGCCCGACATGATCAACAAATTCGATGCTGCGACTTGGACTGCGGACGGGCCTTCCAGGTCAATCAGTGTCACCCCCCGACGCAACCGCCGATGCCGGTCGCGGTGGGCGGTCAAGGCGGCTTCACACTCGGTGCTCGAGAGACCGTCGACTCCCCGGAGTCCGTCAGCGATGCCCTGGGCCTGCTCAATGAGGCCCAGGTATGCGGCCCGTCGAGTCTGACGGGTTCCTTCGCGTCGCTGCGCTTCAGTAGTCGCATCGACCTGGATCCGAGCAGCGTGGGCGTTGCCCCTGCTGGTCAGCCAGCTCGCCAGCGAGCTGGCCGCGATCGCCGCCACACCTGTGAGGCCAGCGACGAACAGCGAGTTGTCAGGCATGCCCAGGAGTCTCTCCAAGAAGACCCCACGACGGCCACCGCTTACTGATCAGCATGAGTCTCTGCCTGACACCTGTCCCAGAGAAGCGTTCGCGGAAGCGTCATGCTTCCGGGACGACTTATTCGACTGCCTGACCGCGCACGGAGTCCGCTGGCGGGCGCCTGGTCCTCGCGGTCAACGTCAGTCACTGGCTCCGTTTCCGGACGCGCCGACCAGCGCGGACCGTCTGTTCTGCCACGTCTACGGCCGCAGCGGCCGTTCCTCGGACCAGTACGTGCCCGGCTGGCCTTACTTTTTCGTCGCAGCGCTCGAATCGGGCCGGACGCCGGATGCGCACGACCGGGGGATGCGCAAGCCGGTCCCGGTGCCGTAAATCTCACCGCCGCAAGGCGGGCGCCCTCCGAAGCGCGGCAAGGAGTTCCGCTTTGCCGAACCGGAGACCTGGGGCGATCCGGACGCGGCGACGGTGCAGGTCACCGACCGGTACGGAACAGCCCGCGTGATGGCCTGGGACCGCATCCACCCCCGGCTGACCACCCGGTCCGTGTGGATCGACAACACCGGTGCACTCCCCATCCATCAAGCCCGGGTCCGCCGGGGGTTCGGCACCTCCGCCCACACCCGCACTGTCCGGCCCGTGCACCCATTGCTCACCGAGTCGGGGACGTCGAACTGTGTCCCGTTCGGCGCCCGCAGCCGCAGCCCGCGCCCCCACCCGGCGTGGCCGGTGTCGACAGTGGCCCGGCGACCCTACGGAACAGTGCGCCACCTCGTACGGTCAGCGGCCGTGCCGGCTGCCTTTGACGCTCGCTCGCAGGAACTCCCGGTTCATCATGGAGATGGACTGCAGCGGGATCCCCTTGGGGCAGGCCACCGCGCACTCCCCGGTGTTGGTGCAGCCGCCGAAGCCCTCCTCGTCCATCGCGCCGACCATGTCCAGCACCCGCGACTCGCGCTCGGGCTGTCCCTGCGGCAGCACGTTCAGATGGACGACCTTGGCGGAGGTGAAGAGCATTGCCGAGCCGTTGGGGCAGGCCGCCACGCAGGCCCCACAGCCGATGCACTCGGCGTGCTCGAAGGCTGTGTCGGCGACCGGCTTGGGCACCGGAGTGGCGTGGGCGTCCGGGGCGCTGCCGGTCGGCGCGGAGACGTAGCCGCCGGAGCCGATGATCCGGTCGAAGGCCGAACGGTCCACGACCAGGTCCTTGACCACGGGGAAGGCAGCGGCGCGCCACGGCTCGACGTCGATCGTGTCACCGTCGGAGAAGTGCCGCATGTGCAGCTGGCAGGTGGTGGTGCGCTCGGGACCGTGCGCCTGGCCGTTGATGACCATGCCGCACGCGCCGCAGATGCCCTCGCGGCAGTCGTGGTCGAAGGCCACGGGCTCCTCACCGCGCAGGATCAGCTCCTCGTTAAGGGTGTCCAGCATCTCCAGGAAGGACATCTCGGGCGAGATGCCGTCGACTTCGTACGCGGTCATGGCGCCCGGCTCCTCGGGGCCGTGCTGGCGCCAGATCCGCAGGGTGAGCTTCATCGGAATCTCCTTGCGTATGATCCCTTGGCTTGAGACAGAGAGGTAAATACAGCCTTGGGGCGTGCGACACGGGGCACAGCCGCATCGCCGCTATTGCTCTATCGGGTCAGAATTGTGTGCTTCGGGGCGGGTGGTGTAGGTACCCGCCCCGATCGATATGGCTTCCCCCGTCTGCACCTGCCCCGGACCAAATCCGTCCACGGCTACATGACTTCGCGGAACGTAGCCATCAAGGTCACCTCCTTGTACGTGATGGCTGGTGCTGGTAGCGGCGGGTCTCAGCGCACAGCTGAAGACGACCCCCACCCACAGGCGGAAGAACCCGTTACGCGTAACTCCGCTGGGTGGGACGAACATATTCGAATATCAGCCGCTCTTTATGGAGAATGGGGGATTTGCCCTTGCCGGTGAATTCCCAAGCGCCCACGTAAGCGAACGCCTCGTCGTCGCGGGCCGCCTCGCCGTCGGGCGTCTGGCTCTCCTCGCGGAAGTGGCCGCCGCACGACTCGCCGCGGTGCAGCGCGTCCAGGCACATCAGCTCGGCGAGCTCCAGATAGTCGACGACGCGATTGGCCTTCTCCAGCGCCTGGTTGAGCTCCTCGCCGGTGCCCGGGACCTTGATCCGCCGCCAGAACTCCTCGCGGAGCGCCGGGATGCGGTCGAGCGCCTTGCGCAGCCCGGTGTCGGTACGGGCCATGCCGCACTCGTCCCAGAGCAGTTCACCGAGCTCGCGGTGGAAGGAGTCGGGGGTGCGGTCGCCGTCGTTGCCCAGCAGCCGCGTCAGGCGGTCCGTCACCTCCGAGACCGCCTCGGTGACTGCCGGGTGGCCGGGGTCGACCTCGCCGTGCGGATGCCGGGCCAGGTAATCGTTGATGGTGGAGGGGAGGACGAAGTAGCCGTCGGCCAGGCCCTGCATCAGCGCGGAGGCGCCGAGCCGGTTGGCGCCGTGGTCGGAGAAGTTGGCCTCGCCGATCGCGAACAGGCCGGGCACGGTGGTCTGCAGGTCGTAGTCGACCCACAGGCCGCCCATCGTGTAGTGGATGGCCGGGTAGATGCGCATGGGCACCCGGTACGGGTCCTCGGCGGTGATCCGCTCGTACATCTCGAAGAGGTTGCCGTACTTCTCGGACACCGCCTTGCGGCCCATCCGGGCGATCGCGTCGGCGAAGTCCAGATAGACGCCCTGGCCGCCCGGGCCCACCCCGCGCCCCTCGTCGCACACGTTCTTCGCGGCGCGGGAGGCGATGTCGCGGGGCACCAGGTTGCCGAAGGCCGGATAGATCCGCTCCAGGTAGTAGTCGCGCTCGTCCTCGGGTATCTCGGCCGGCGGACGGGTGTCGCCCTTGGCCTTGGGCACCCAGATGCGGCCGTCGTTGCGCAGCGACTCGCTCATCAGGGTCAGCTTGGACTGGTGGTCGCCGGAGCGCGGGATGCAGGTGGGGTGGATCTGGGTGAAGCAGGGGTTGGCGAAGTACGCGCCGCGCCGGTGCGCCCGCCAGATGGCCGTGGCGTTGCTGTTCTTGGCGTTCGTCGACAGGTAGAAGACGTTGCCGTAGCCGCCGGAGGCCAGGACGACGGCGTCGGCGAAGTAGGTGGAGATCTCGCCGCTGATCAGGTCGCGGGCCACGATGCCGCGGGCCCGGCCGTCGATGACGATCAGGTCGAGCATCTCGGTGCGGGGATGCATGTCGATGTTGTTTGCCGCGATCTGCCGCTCCAGCGCCTGGTACGCGCCGAGCAGCAGCTGCTGCCCGGTCTGGCCGCGGGCGTAGAAGGTGCGGGAGACCTGGACGCCGCCGAAGGAGCGGGTGTCCAGCAGGCCGCCGTACTCGCGGGCGAACGGAACGCCCTGGGCCACGCACTGGTCGATGATCTCCACCGAGACCTGGGCGAGGCGGTGAACGTTGGACTCGCGGGCGCGGAAGTCGCCGCCCTTGACGGTGTCGTAGAAGAGCCGGCGGATGGAGTCGCCGTCGTTGCGGTAGTTCTTGGCCGCGTTGATGCCGCCCTGGGCCGCGATCGAGTGGGCCCGCCGGGGCGAGTCCTGGTAGCAGAACTGCACCACGTGGTAGCCCTGCTCGGCCAGCGTCGCCCCGGCCGCGCCGCCCGCCAGGCCCGTGCCGACCACGATGACGGTGTACTTGCGGCGGTTGGCGGGGTTGACCAGCTTCGCCTCGAAGCGGCGGCGGTCCCAGCGCTCCTCGATGGGGCCGTCCGGGGCCTTGGCGTCGGTGATCGGCTCGCCGGTCGTGTACTCCGTATAGGTGCTCATGTCAGCTCAGCTCACTACTCCGGTCATGACGCCGATGGGCACGGCGACGAACCCGCCGGCCAGGACGACCGCCACGGCCGTCGAGGCGATCTTGAGGGCGCGGTCGCGGTGCGGGCGGCCGGCGCCCAGGGTCTGGGCGGCGCTCCACAGGCCGTGCCGGATGTGCGCGCCGAGGGCCAGCATCGCCACGATGTAGATGGTGTTGCCGTACCAGGTCGAGAAGGTCGCCACCACGTTCTGGTACGGATGGCCGGGCTCGGCGCGCTCGTTCACGGTGAGCGTGGTCAGGTCCAGGATGTGCCAGACGATGAACAGGCCGAGGATCACCCCGCCCCAGCGCATGGTCCGCGTGGCGTAGCTCGCCTTCTTCCTGCGGCGCGCGTACTTCTGCGGCCGCGCGGCCAGATCGCGGCGGCTGAGCTGGTACGCGGCCACGCCGTGCAGCACCACCGAGGCCACCAGCGCCACCCGGATCAGCCACAGGGCCCACTCGTAGTGCAGCGCGGGCTCGCCGAGGGTGCGCAGCCAGTGCGCGTAGTGGTTGAACTCGCCGGGGCCGAAGAAGATCTTCAGATTGCCGAACATATGGGCCGCCAGATAGGCCAGCATGATCAGCCCGGTGACGGCCATCACCGCTTTCTTGCCGACGGTCGAGCGCCACACGGAGCCGATGAGGGACAGGCTCCGCGCGGGCTTCCGTGGCGGTTCCGGCCGCTGTCGCGGCCCCTTCTGGGCGGCCCGCTCAGGGTCCGTCCGCGTCGCCAGTGCCATGTGACAAGACGCTAAGGAACGCTTTGTGATTCGTCCAAGACATGGTATGGCTCGATTCCATAGCCAGTAGCTATCATGCCTGAGTGAGACTGCAGCAGCTGCGCTATTTCGCCACCGTGGCCGATACTCGCCATTTCACGCGCGCGGCGGAGATCCTGCATGTCGCCCAGCCGTCGCTGTCCCAGCAGATCCGCACCCTGGAGCGGGAGCTGGGCGCCGATCTGTTCCACCGCGCCCGCGGCAACATCGCCCTCACCGACGCGGGCGAGGCCCTGCTCCCGCTGGCCCGGCAGATCCTCGCCGACACCGAGACCGCGCGCCGCGAGGTGCAGGAGGTCGCCCAGCTGCGGCGCGGCCGGGTCCGGCTCGGCGCCCCGCCGAGCCTGTGCGCCAGCCTCGTCCCCGATGTGCTGCGCCGCTTCCACGACGAGTTCCCGGGCATCGAGCTGATCGTGGACGAGGGCGGCTCGCAGGACCTGGTGCGCACCCTGGCCGCGGGCGAGCTGGACCTCGCGCTGATCATCACCCCGCTGGCCGGACAGGCCCCGGCGCTGGCCACCACCGAGCTGCTGCGCGAAGAGCTGGTCGTGGCCTCCTCGCCCGCGTCCCCGCCGCCCGTCAGGCGCCGCCACATCCGTGTCGAAGATCTGCGGGACCAGCCGCTCGTGATGTTCCGGCGCGGCTATGACCTGCGGGAGTTCACCACCTCGGCCTGCCGGGCGGCCGGCTTCGAGCCCTCGTTCTCCGTCGAGGGCGGGGAGATGGACGCGGTGCTCGGCTTCGTACGGGCCGGGCTGGGGATCGCCGTGATCCCGGGAATGGTGGCCGCGCGGTCGGGGCTGCGGGCCACGCCCTTCGCGGGCCGCGGCATGCGGCGCACCATCTCGGTCGCGCACCGCAAGGACGTCGCGCCGCCGCGGGCGGCGCGGGAGCTGAGCCGGGTGCTGCTGGAGCATCTGCGCTCGGCGAGGGCGGGGGAGGAGCTGACCCCGGGCACCAGGTTGCTGCCGATCGCTCCCGGCTGATCGACGGGGCGCTCGGTGTCCCGACTGATCGACCCGGTGTTCAGCCCCACAGGGCCCGGGCCAGCGCCGCACCGGCGAAGGCGGCGCCGAGTCCGGTTGCCACACTCACCACGACGTTCACGATCGCGAAGAGCCGGGCGCCTTCCTCGGCCAGTCGCAGCGTCTCGTACGAGAACGTCGAGTACGTGGTCAGCGCCCCGCACAGCCCGGTGCCCAGCAGCAGCTGCAGCTGCGAGGAGGCGGCTCCCGCGGTGGTGGCTCCGGTGAGCAGGCCCAGCACCAGACAGCCCGCGACATTGACCGTGAAGGTGCCCCAGGGGAACACCGAATCGTGCCTGGCCTGCACCGCGCGGTCGGTCAGATAGCGCAGTGGCGCGCCCACCATGCCGCCGGCCACCACCAACAGCCAGTTCATCGAGCCTCCTCGCCGCTGTCCTCGCCCCGGCCCGGCAACCGGATCACCTCGACCGGGTCGAGCACGACCAGTCCCTCGCCGACGATCTCCTCCAGCCCGGGCAGGAAGGCCCGCACCCGCTCCTCCGTATCCACGATCACAATCGCGACGGGCAGATCCTCGCTCAGCGACAGCAGCCGCGAGGTATGGACGACCGACGACGAGCCGAACCCCTCGATCCCGCGGAAGACGCTCGCGCCCGCCAGCCCCGCGCGGTGGGCGCGGTGCACGATCTCCGCGAACAGGGGCCTGTGGTGCCAGGTGTCGCTCTCGCTGACGAAGACGGTCAGCCGCAGGCCGCTCATCGCCCGTTCCCGCCGTCCGCGCCGCGCGCCCCGAACACCCCGACGGTGCGCCGTGTCGCCGCCACCGCGGCCCACACGGCCGCCAGCGCCGCCAGCGGGGTGGCCGCCAGACAGACCGCCCCGGTGACCGGGTGACCCCCGTCGACCAGGCGCTCGATGTCCACGGCGTAGGTCGAGAAGGTGGTGAACCCGCCCAGCACCCCCGTCCCGAAGAACGGCCGCACCAGCCGGTGGGCCGCCCACACCTCGGTGATCAGCACCAGGAACACGCCGATGAGCGCACAGCCGACGGCGTTGACCACGAACGTGGTCCACGGGAACGCGCCCGCCGGGGTCGGCCACAGCAGCGCCATCCCGTAGCGCGCGGCCGCCCCGGCAGCTCCGCCGACCGCCACTACGCAGACCACCGGGCCCTGCCCGCGCCAGGAGCCGCGGCGCACGGGCGGGGTGGCGCCGGGGCCGGTGACCTGCTCCGCCAGCGGAGACCGTGAGCTGCCCATGGGCCTCAGATTACGGGGTGCCCCTCGGACCACGGGGCGCCACCACGGGGCGCCACCACGGGGCGCCACCGCGGGGTGCCCACCACGGGGTGCCCACCACGGCGTTCCGGACCCGCTGACGCGCCTGGAACGCGCGCCTCCGCATCCCCGTGCCGCCGCGGCAGTACGGTGCCCCGGTGGCGCAGGATGAAACAGGCATCCCGGACATTCCAGAGGGGATGCGGGCATGGGTGGTACGGGCCCCGGGCCGGCTCGACCGGGTGGAGCTGCCGGTGCCGCGCCCCGCCGCGGACGAGCTGCTGGTACGGATCCGGGCCTGCGGAGTGTGCCGCACCGATCTGCACGTACGCGACGGCGACCTGCCGCCGCACAGGACCCCCGTCGTCCCCGGCCACGAGGCGGTCGGGGAGGTGGTCGCGGCGGGCCCGGCGGCCGAGGGGCCCCCGGCCGGGACCCGGGTGGGGATCCCCTGGCTGCGCCGGACCTGCGGCCGCTGCCGCTACTGCCTGAGGGGCCGGGAGAACCTGTGCCCGTCGTCGGAGTACACCGGTTGGGACGCGGACGGCGGCTACGCCGAGTACGCCACGGTCCCCGCCGCCTACGCGTACGAACTGCCCGGCGGCTACGCCGACGAGGAACTCGCCCCGCTGCTGTGCGCCGGAATCATCGGCTATCGGGCGCTGCGCCGCGCCGAGCTGCCGCCGGGCGGCCGGCTCGGGATCTACGGCTTCGGAGGGTCGGCGCACCTCACGGCCCAGGTCGCGATCGGCCGCGGCGCGGTGGTCCATGTCCTGACCCGCTCGGCGGCGGCGCGCGCGCTCGCGCTGGAGCTCGGCGCGGCCTCCGCGGGCGACGCGTACGACCGGCCGCCCGAGCCGCTGGACGCGGCGATCCTTTTCGCGCCGGTCGGGGATCTGGTGCCGGTGGCCCTGGAGGCGCTGGACGGCGGCGGCACCCTGAGCGTCGCCGGGATCTATCTCTCGGACACCCCGCCCCTGGACTACGAGCGGCATCTCTTCCGCGAGCGCACCCTGCGCAGCGTCACGGCGAACACCCGGGAGGACGGCCGGGAGTTCCTGAACGCGGCGGCGGCCCACCGGCTCCGGGTCGCCGTGACGCCGTATCCGTTCGAGCAGGCGGACGCCGCGCTGGACGACCTGGCGGCCGACCGGGTGCACGGGGTCGCGGTGCTGACGATGGAGGGCTCCTATGGACCTCAATAGGCACGTCATCGAAGAATTCCGGGCCAACAACGGAAAAGTGGGCGGTAGGTTCGAAGGGGCCCGTCTGATCCTGCTGACCACGGTCGGCGTCAGGACCGGCAAGCCCCATACGACCCCCGCCGTGTATCTGCGCGACGGGAACCGCTATCTGGTCTTCGGCCCCGACGGCCCCAAGTACCCGCACTGGTACCACAACCTGCTGGCCGATCCGCACCTCACCGTGGAACTCGGCACCGAGGAGGGGGCCGTCAAGCCGTTCGCGGCGCGGGCGGTGGTGCTGGACGGCGAGGAGCGCGATCGCTCCTGGGAGCTGCGGTGCTCACGCGACCCGGCCTTCCGCGCCTACGCGGAGCGGACCGAGCGGACGACACCGGTCGTCGCCCTCCACCTCCTGGACCTCGGCGCGCACAACCCGGAGCGCAACCGGATGATCGGCCGGCAGCTGGTCAGCCACCACAACGATCTGCGCGCCGAGCTCCACCGCATCCGCGCGGAGATCGACCGGGTACTGGCGGGGGAGGAGGGCAAGCCGGCGCCGGAGTCCTCAAAGGCCGGCGCCGACGGCCGCTCAGGGACCGACCTGGCGGGGCAGCTGCGCCGCCATTGCCTGACCTTCTGCTACGCGCTGCAGACCCACCACATCAGGGAGGACGGCTCGTTCACCGCCTTCGGGCAGCAGTTCCCGCATCTGGCCCCGGCCATCACGCGGCTGCGCCAGGAGCACGAGGTGGTGGAGCGGGCCCTGGAGGAGTTCGAGACCCTGCTCACCGGGGAACTGCCCGGTGACCCCGTCGGCGTGGCCGAGCTCCGCGCCGAGCTGGACCGGCTGGTCTCGGGCCTGGAGGAGCACTTCGCCTATGAGGAGCAGCACCTGCTGCCCGCCCTGGAGGTGTCCCTCCCGTCGTGACGACCCTGCCGTGCGTGGCGGCGCGCGCCTCGGGATAGCTTTGCCGGGAAGGCGACGGCGCGAGCCATGAGGGGGTCGAGAGACATGTCGGCGGAGCGTGAGCCGCGGTCCGGTCCGGAGTCCGCCCTGAGCTCGGACCAGGCGATCCGGGCCATGCTGCTGCTGATGCCGCGCGTCGCCGCCCGGCTCAAGCGCACCAGGATCCCGGAGCCGCTGCGCTCCTTCAACCTGGCCCCCAGGCATCTGTCGCTGCTGTCCTACCTGCTGTTCGACGGCCCGATGCCGGTCAACGAGCTGGCCGCCCGGCTGGAGGTCGCCCCCACGACGGTCAGCCTGATGGTCAGCGACCTCAACCGGCAGGGGGTCCTGGAGCGCCGCACCGACCCCGACGACCGCAGGCGCACCATCGTCGCCATCACGGAGGACGAGGAGACCCGCTCGGCCATCGACACCTGGCTCGCCCACGGCGCGAACGCCTGGCGCGCGGCCTTCGACTCGCTCACCCCCGAGCAGCGCGCCATGTTCGTCCGGACGATCGAGACGTACGAGCGCGAGGTCTCCGGCCCGGCCGACTGAGCGCATGCGAGGCGGGGTGTCCGGAGATCAGCCCGCCGATAGGTTCTGCTCGCACCAGATGGTCTTTCCGACGGTGGCATGCCGGGTACCCCAGTTCTGGCTGAGCTGGGAGACCAGGAGCAGGCCCCGGCCGCCCTCGTCGTAGACCCGGGCCCGGCGCAGATGCGGCGCGGTGCTGCTGGCGTCGGAAACCTCGCATATCAGCGTGGTGTCGCGGATCAGCCGCAACTGGATCGGGGAGTCGCCGTAGCGGATAGCGTTGGTGACCAGCTCGCTGACCAGGAGCTCGGTGGCGAACGTCGCATATTCCAGTCCCCATGTGTCGAGCTGTTCGACGGCCACCTTCCGGGCGCGTTCGACAGAGGACGGGTCAGCGGGGATGTCCCAGCTGGCGACCCGGTCGGAGGAGAGGGCATGGGTGCGGGCGAGGAGCAGGGCGACGTCGTCGGCGGGGCGATCGGTCACCAACCTGTTGATGACCATGTCGCAGGCGGCGTCCAGCGATGGTGTCCGCACCGCCAGCGCGTCGCGCAACGAGTCCAGGCCCTCGTCGAAGTCGCGATCACGGGACTTGACGAGGCCGTCGGAGTGGAGGGCGAGCACGCTGCCCACGGGCAGGGCCAGCTCTACGGTCTCGAAGGGCAGGCCACCCAGCCCGAGGGGTGGACCTATGAACCCGGAGACATTTTCCACAGTCCCGTCGGGAGTGCTGAGGGTGGGCAGCGGATGGCCGGCCGAGGCCAGCGCGCAGCGCCGGGAGACCGGATCGTAGATCGCATACAGGCAGGTCGCTCCAAGCTCGCCGGACGCCGCGACATCGCCTTCCGCGGTGCCGAGCTCCTCATGACCGGTGAGGCGGATGACCACGTCGTCGAGATGGGTGAGGAGCTCGTCGGGCGGCAGGTCGACGTCGGCCAGGGTACGTACGGCGGTGCGCAGCCGTCCCATGGTGGCGGACGCGTTGACGCCATGGCCGACGACATCTCCGACGACGAGGGCGACCCGGCTGCCGGAGAGCGGGATCACGTCGAACCAGTCACCACCCACGCCGACCTGCGAGTCTGCCGGCAGATAGCGGAAGGCCACCTCCACTGCCGTCTGTCTGGGCAGCTGCTGCGGCAGCAGACTCCGCTGCAGAGCGAGCGCGGTGGTCCGCTCACGGGTGTAGCGACGCGCGTTGTCGGTGGCCACGGCGGACTTGGCGGCCATCTCCTCGGCGTCGGGCAGGTCCCTCTTCTCGAAAGCTCCGGATTTCCCCGCACGCCAGAAGCTGACGATCCCCAGCGGCACGCCCCGTGCCCAAAGCGGAGCCGTGATCAGAGAGTGGATGCCGTAGCTCAGCACCGGCCCGGCGTGATCCGGGACCAGAGACCGCCATGCGACGGAGGCTCGTAGGTCGCGCTCGATCCTCGCCTGTCCACTGCGGAGGAGGCTGCGGGCCTGCGGAGCGAATACGGTGGATGTGATCACCGTGCCCTTCGGGTGGAACGGGTGGTTCTCCTGGATGCCCGCGACGGCCACCCGGCGCATGTCCGCCCCGTCGACCGTCGGCTCCTCTCCGCGCAGGACGGGCTCCGCCAGGTCCACGGTGACGAAATCCGCGAACCGGGGCACCGCTACCCCCGCCAGCTCCTGCGCGGTCCGCTCCACATCGAGGCTGGCACCCAGGGTCATGCTCGCGTCATGCAGCAGCTCCAGGCGGCCATGAGCCGCCTGAGCCAGCTCCCGTTGGCGGCGGCCGCGGATGGCCAGTTCCGAGACAGCGGCACCGATGACGAGCAGGAGGAGGATCGTCCAGCGGTCCTCGGCGCTTGTCATGGAGAGTGTGAACCATGGGCTTATCAGGAAGAAGTCGAACCAGACGGTGGCCGAGACCGCCGCGACCAGGCCTGCGATGCGGTCCCCCTGGGCGGCCACAGCCACCACCACCAGGACCATGACGAGAGCCGCGTCGTTGCTGGGGAAGGTGGTCCGGAACGGCACCAGCGCCAGAGCAACAAGCAAAGGTGCCACCAGGGCGGACACGACTGCCCGGCTTTTTTCCAGCACGCGCATAGGGCGCTCTACGTTCACTGAGACCGACTCCTAGGTAGTGAACTCGCGACCCGCTGGACACATACGCCCGCGTCTGACACCGGACGAGGTGCCATTTCCAAACCTGGGGACGAGCCCAGCCCTTGCCGGACCGTCCCTCACCTGTTCAGTACCCACTATCGTCCGGATATCGGCGTCACCGGAACATGGGCAGGCAGATGCAGCCGAAAGCGGACCCACGACCGTTTGGGTCGGCGGAAGCGCCGCACCACCCGCGGGGTGCTTTGGCTCAAGCGCTCTTGGACCACAAAGACGCCTTGATTCCTCGGCGCTGGACCACGAGCACGGCCGCGTCGTCGGTGAGCACTCCGCCGACATGCTTGCTCAGGTCCTCGTGCAGCCGCTCCAGCAGTTCGCCTGTGGGCAGCTCCGCCCACGCGCCCAGTCGCTCGGCCAGCGGGTAGTACTCAGCCTGCGGGCTTCGCGCCTCGATGATCCCGTCCGTGCACAGCAGCACCCGGCCGCCGCTGGGGACCTTGAGGTCCTGCCATCGCCGAGGCGTGGGCGCGAGGTCGGCCAGCCCCAGCGGCAGGCCGGGCTCCTCGAAGCGGGCCTCCGTGGCGCGGCCATCGGCGAGTATGAACGGGGGGACGTGCCCGCAGTCGATCACACGCATGTCCCGACCCAGTGTCTCCGCTACCAGAGCGGTGACGAATTCCTCTTCCGGCTCACGGGCAGACACGTTCTCCCACCGCAGCAGCCCCTCTTCCATGCGCTCCACGACGGTCCGCAGGTCTGGCTCCCGGAAGGCGCTCTCGCGGAATGCGGTCAGCACCGCCGCGCTCGCGCCGATCGCCGGGAGGCCCTTGCCCCGGACGTCTCCGATCACCATCCGCGTACCGTAGGGAGTCCACAGCACCTCGTAGATGTCCCCGCCGACCGTCGCCTCGCGCTCGGCCGCCTCGTAGAAGCCGTCCGCCGTGACATCGCCGGTCAGCAGTGGCAACGACCGCAGCAGCAACCGCTGGGCCGCCCCTGCCGTCAGTCTCAGACGCTTGATGCGCTCCTCGCGTCCCAGGCGCATCCGGCAGACCATGAGGCTCACCCCGCACACGGCCAGCGCGGAGGTACAGATGACGACTCGGTTGCCAGTACTGATGCCCGGGGTCAACAGGCTGTAGTTAAGGCAGGTAAGCACCAGGTACAGCCCGCACACGGCAGCGTCCATGCGGAGGCTGAGCAGCGCCGCGGCGGCCAGCGGGGCGAGCACCGCGAAAGGCGCCAGGCGCACCGCAGCATCGGCTGTGACCGCGTCCAGTGTGCCGATCAGGGCGGCATAGGCCACAAGCGCGGCGAACACGCCCCTGTCTCTGCCAAGCCTGGCCTGCACGGTGCACTCCTTACTTTCACCGCCAGCTTCTCCAGGCTCGCACGCTGCCCTGGAAAGCGTCACTCAGACGATCGCCCGAACGGCCGGAGCCCATGGAGCACAGCCGGACCTGTGCTCTCTCCCGAGGGTGCGGGTCCGGCTTCTCTGTTTCTGGGCCGTACCGGCGCTGAGCTGGGAAGATACCTCGTCTTCTACGTGCGTAGAGGAGGAGGTGGAAAGCGCCCCCGGCAGGGCACCACACAGAAGGATGACCCCACTTACCTGCAGAATCTGTCCGGCAGGCTGGTGATCAAGGGCAGCTTCGAACCCGTCGCGCGGGGCGGAGCGGGCCGATGAATGGCGAGGGGCCGGCACATGCCAGTGGCGGGGCGGGGGCTGCTTTCGAGCGGGTGGTCACGCTTCGGGCGGTGACGGGGATCATGGCGGCGGTGGTGGGGCTGACGTTCTTGTTCGGCTTTGGCAATGTGTGGACTCTGGCGTTGCGGTTGGGCGTGCCGCCGTGGGTGGCGCCCCTGGTAGCCCCGGCGGTGGATCTTTCTGTGCTGGGGTTGCTGCTGGGTACGCGGTATCTGGCTCTGCAAGGCGCGAGTCGGGAGCAGCTCCGACCGGCGCGCCGGTTGTTGGTCTTCTCCAGCCTGATGAGCTTGGCACTGAACCTGACGGACCCGCTGCTGGCCGGTCAGAACGGCAAAGCCGCTTTCGACGCGGTTGGGCCGTTGCTGCTGATCGGTTGGGCAGAGGTGGGGCCAGGTCTTCTCCAGGCCATCAGTGGTGCCGGGGGTGAGCCGTCACATGAGGCGGAGGTCCAGGAGAGCCCCGTGGTACACGCTGCGCAGATAACTGATCGGGAGAGGGGTAACGTCGAACAACCGTACGCCTTAGACGAAGATGATCAGCAAAGTCGGCTCAGGCCTGGCGGGGACGATCTTCTTGAGCGTGCGCTGGCGGAAGATGCGTGGCATTGGGAGACGTATCAACGGCCGATCTCGGCTGAGACGCTACGGAAGAGGCTGCGCGTCGGGGCGGCCAGGTCCCGGATGCTGGTGGCCACCGTGCGTTCGACGAGGACCGATTATCTGGCGGTCGAGTCGTCATCTGTCGGGGCCGGCCCTTCGATCGCTCAGTCTTGCCGTCAGGCCGATGGTGCAGGCGAGGAAGGCCTGGCAGATGAGTGAGTCTTCCGCACGGTGCTGTGCGAGGAGATCTTTCTTGATGCCCCACGTGGTGACGCGACCATCTTCGAAGGCATTGAGCGGAGATGGATTCGCGTCGTTCGGCGCCATGGCAGGGTAGGGACTCACGGGATGTCACTCGCGTCGGTGCTGTGTTGCGCGAGGGCCGCGCGGTCGGCGGTGCCGCGTTACAGCAACGATGTACACCACCCCCGCCTGATGACCGTGCCCTTGTAGGGCTGTGCCGCAACCTGTATGACCTCCAACGGCCGATTTTTGTAGAGCTACGGAGCTGGGCGCATGACAGAGCGAACTGTCTACCTTGACTCTGATCCACGCGACTGGCGCTCCCGGAAGATCAGTGTCCGGTTCCACCGCTGGTACGCCACGGTCGCCCTCGACCGCGATGGGTACGTCGGCGCCGCGACTTCGCTGGGCCACGACCCCGAGCTGCCCACGGCCTACGGAGAAGCCGTAGACAGGGTGCGCGATGCGTCTATCGACCGCATCTGGTACGACGGTTATCCGGGCGACTTCTCTTGGGGGAGCGGCCCGCGCTGGGTGACCCCTGTTCGTGCAGTTCCCGCATGTCGAGGCCACGGTCGAGGCGCTGCGCGTAGCCGAGCTCGACCACGACTACAGCGGGTTTCATGCGCTGGCCGACCGATTGACGCTCCCTGTTGATGAGTGGCTTGCTCCCGGCGAGCGGGAGCTGATCCGTGGCGTTGACTTCAACGCGCCGCCTGGCGCGTTCCTGAGGTTCCTGCGGGGCAAGGCCAAAACATGTGGAGTGCGCATCAACGGCCGGGCGACCGCTGGAAGTGTCTGGGTTCGCCCGACGCTGTCGCCCGTCGAGAAGCAGATGCGGGAGGAGTTCCCCGAGCGGTACCCCGGGTGGGTGGACCGCTGGACCGGTTACGCCGAGTCGGAGGAAGCGCCTGTCCGGCCCTGGGTGGGTGGCAGAGACAAGGACCTCAGCTACGGCGCGACACCCGTTCAGTTCCGCGCTGTGGAGCGGCAGAGCAGCGGGGAGTGCTCCTGCGGTATGAGCCTGCGGGAGCCCTGGGACGGCGGTAAGGAGCACACCTCCCATCACGCGGCGTGGGCGTTAGGCATCCGAGCACCCCAAAACCTGATGTGGTTGCGCGACCTGGCCGTTGTGAGCTCACAGTCGCCAATTGCCTGGCGGAGGCTGGCCTATCAGGTGGGGCGGATGCCACAGAAGGAGAACCACTACGACTTCAACTCGTGGTCTCACCTTGGTGAGCCCGAGGTAACCCCGGACAACGTGCGAGCGTATCTATTGAAAGCCAACGGGTACGTCATCGGTTACCTGGCGGCCCACGACACCAGCGAGCACCGCCGCTGGGATCTGATCGACGGGTCGCAGTACGGCGACGAGGATGACACGCTGCGCCCGCGTATCAACCTGATCTGGGTGGCGGACGCCTACCGCCGCCAGCGCGTCGGCGCCACGCTCGTGCAGGTACTCGCCGACGACTTCAGGTGCCAGGTCGCCGATGTGTCCTGGTCGACCCCGATCAGTGACGCCGGCCGGCGCCTCGCACGCCGGGTCTCACCCGAGGGCATCTGGGTCAGCTGACCCGCCAGCAGCTCTGTGTCGCCGATCAGCGGGCACCAGCGGTTAGACCATCCCTGAGGTGGCCGCTACCAGTTCACAACAAAGTGGCGGAAGTGGTGAGGCAGCGCGTAGCGCTGTCATGCGGTGGCGGCCGGGGCGAAGTCGGAGACGAGGCGGTAGACGATGACCGAGGGCTTCCCACGGTGGCGCGAGGCGCGGATGGCCTCAAAGGGATTGCGGCGCTCATCCAGCGCCTGGCGCGAGAGAACCCGACCTGGGGATACGTCAGGATCCAAGGCGAGCTGCGACGGCTCGGTCATCGGGTTGCTGCCGCCACGATCCGGCGCGTTCTGCGCCGCTCCGGTCTGCCGCCCGCACCGAAGCGAGCATCCCAGCAGACTTGCGCGCGTTCCTCAGTCCGGCACCCAACTTGCCCGCAACCTGCTCACGGATCTCGAGGAGAGGGCTGGGCGCTTCCGGTTCCTCATCCTGGACAGGGACAGCAAGTTCACCGCCGCGTTCGACGCCGTCTTCGCCGGAAACGGTACAGCCGTCATTCCGGCTCCGCCACAAAGCCCCCGGTCCAATGCGTTCGCCGAACGATGGATACGGACAGCCCGCATTGAATGCACCGACCGCCTCCTCATCATTGGTGAACGACACCTCCGCGCGGTCCTCACTACGTACGCGGAGCACTACAACGCGGGACGGGCGCACTGCCGCCTCGGCCTACGAGCACCTGACGACGACCCGAGCGTCATTCTCCTGCCTGCTGCTGCGGTCAGGCGCCGCCAGGTACTTGGCGGACTGATCAACGACTACCACACCATGTCACCCCGGCTGCCTCATCATCCACAGGAAACGCCCAGCTCAGCAGCCTGATCGGAATATTGACACCCCTTCAGGCGGGGTGGTGGGCGTGGACTTCGGCATGTGGGTCTCCGTAGTGACCGGAGACCCAGGCGTCAACGGTGATCGTCAGCTTTGGATAACCATCCGGAGCCTCCGCCGAAATTCCCGCCGCACACACCATCGCCGGGTGCCCTTCGGTACGCCGTTCCACAGCAGCGGCGCATGAACAGGCCGTTCATGCGCCGCGTGAATCCGTACTCGCCCGGACAGCCACGCGGTGTCGATTCGGTTCAGCGCGCTGCATCCTGCGACGAGTGCATCCCCTGACCCGCACTGGTTGAGGGCGGCACGATGACGCCACTACCGAGACTTTAACGCCCCCTCAACCGTTGAAATTCGGACGATAAGGTTTCAGTGCAGAGGAACCGGCCATTCTAAATTGGCGGGGCTTACTCCACTTCGTGCCTCTCGCGGGTGCCTCGCAGGTATCAGGGCAGGCCACCGCGAGGAGTCTTGGGTGCGAGGGTCGTCAGCGCGGCGACAAGGATCGCGCCACCCACTTTGGGTCGTCTCTTGCTGCACCCGATGCCCGCCTATAGTCATCCCGCTACGCAGCGCATGCGTGTTCGAGACTGCGGACACCGGCACTGCCATGCAAGTAACCTGAATGAGCGGAGGGGCATGCGTAGAACATTAGGGGCGCTGGCCGGTATGGTCGCCGCGCTTTTCGTCTCGATAGCCGTCGCACCCGGCGCGCAAGCGGATGGGAACACGGACAACATATTCAGCATGGAGATCTGAAAGGATCCCTATGCTTCGAAATTCAAGCTCCATCTGTACTACAACTCAGGGCAGGGCGGGGCTTACGGAAGCATCGGTCACAGCGTGTACGACTTCAGTGCTGTAAAGATCGGAGCGCCGGGAAGCAGCGGGGTATGCGTGGCCAGTTCGCCGGGCAACTTACGGTGCACGTGCAGTTGGAGGGCATGACCATGTGTGAACGCACGCAGGCACATGCCCAGCGTGCACGGGGCATGTGCCTCTCGGCTGACGGCTGGTATTGCACCGTGTCGCAGCAAGTTCAGATCATCAATGCTGTCCGCTCCCGCGACCATGCCGTCCATGATGCTGGCGACCTTGGCGTCCGCCGCACCTGGGCCGTTCTCCGCCTTGCTCAGTCTCACCTTCTCCACCGCCAGCCGGGCAAGCCCACACCGCTCGGCCAGCGGCATTACCGGGACCAGCCCAGCGTTCGCGCCCCGATTCACATCACCGAACACGGCACGCGGCGGTATGGAAGGTCGAATCCCGAAGATGCGCCTCCGAACTGGTTGAGTAAAGCCTAGGGACCTTCTACTTTCCCAGGTCAGAACGCGTCCCCACCTTCATGTCCAGATATTTGACGCACAGTCACCCGGTGAATCAAACATTAGGCTCAGCATCTGGCGTGGTGATCAGATGGATCACCGAGAGGCGCGACCGGAGTCGACACAGCTGTGCGCATGGGCACTTCTGCGTTGTGAGGAATCGACTTGACGAACATTCCCGAGACCGGGCGGACTCCATGGGTGCGGATCCGGCTCGCCATCATCCAGGTGGTTGTGTTCTCACTGCTGGCGACCCTCGGCGGACGCCTGTGGTACATGCAAATACGTAACGGCGCGGAGTACGCCAAGGAGGCGTCCAGCAACCACGTGCAGCGGGTGGTGCAGCCCGCTGTGCGCGGTTCGATACTGGACGCACGCGGGGTTCCGCTCGCCGATAACGAGACCCGGCTCGTCGTCTCCGCCTCCCGCACCGACCTGCTGGATCTGAAGGACGACGGTGCGACCGTGCTGCGCCGTCTGTCCCAAGTGATCGGCATGTCGGAGGAAGAGATACGCAACAAGATCCGGCTGTGCGACGCCAAGACACCGAAGCCGTGCTGGAACGGCTCGCCCTACCAACCGATCCCCATCACCGACGAAGCCACCGCCAAACAGGCCCTGCAGATCCGCGAGCGCGCCGAGGACTTCCCCGGCATCACCGCCGAGCCCGGGGCCGTGCGCCGCTACCCGAGCCCCAACCGGGCCAACGCCGCTCAGCTGCTCGGCTACCTGTCGCCGGTCACCGACGAAGAGGTCGCCAAGGCTCAAGACACCGACTCGCCCTACCTCCGCACCGACCAGGTCGGCCGCTCAGGCCTGGAACGGCAGTACGACAAGCAGCTGCGCGGCAAGGCCGGCGTCACTCGCTACAAGGTCGACAACCTCGGTCGCGTCATCGGCAAGGCCCAGGCCGATGCCGCCCGGCCCGGCTCCAACCTCGTCACGAGCATCGACTCGCGCGTGCAGCGGGTCGCCGAGTACGAGCTCGACAAGGCGATGAAGGCTGCCCGGAAGCAGTTCGACACGCTCACCGGCGAGAACTACAAGGCGAACTCCGGCGCGGTCATAGTGATGGAGGCCAAGACCGGCCGGGTCGTCGCCATGGCGTCCGCCCCGACGTACGATCCCAACGCATGGGTCGGCGGCATCTCCGCCGAGGACTACAAGAAGCTCACCAGCAAGAACAGCGACTACCCGCTGCTCAACCGGGCCATCCAGGGGCAGTCCGCACCAGGCTCGACCTTCAAAGTCGTCTCGACCACGGCGGCGGTCAATGCCGGCTATCCGTTCGACGGCCGCTACCCCTGCACCAGTTCGTACTCGATCGGCAATCAGACCTTCAAGAACTTCGAGTCGGAGAACTACGGCCCCATCTCACTCGGCCGGGCGCTGGAGCTCTCCTGCGACACCGTCTTCTACGGCATCGCTCACAACGAGTGGAAGAAGGACGGCGGCATCGACCCGAAGAAGAATCCCGCCGACTGGTTCTTCAAGACCGCCGACCAGTTCGGCCTCGGCAAGGAAACCGGCATCGACCTGCCCAGCGAGGTCTCCGGCCGCGTGCCCGACCGCGCGTGGAAGCAGGCGTTCTGGGAGGCCAACAACGGCGTCTGGTGCAAGGATGGCAAGAAGAACGGCTCGTACGTGGAGAAGATCGAGTACGAGAACTGTCGTGAGGGCAACCAGATGCGTGCCGGCGACGAGGTCAACTACTCCATCGGCCAGGGCGACACCCTGGTGACCCCGATCCAGATGGCGGACATCTACGCGGGCATCTCCAACGGCGGCACCCTGTACGAACCGACCGTCGGCAAGGCAATCATCAGCGCCGACGGCAAGCACGTGACGGAGATCGAGCCCAAGTCGCAAGGCAAGCTGCCGATGACGGAGAAGACCCGCGAACAGATAGACAAAGCCCTCGCGGGCGTCGCCACCCGTGGAACCGCCGCCTGGAAGTTCCAGGGCTGGCCGCAGGACGAGTTACCGCTGCACGCCAAGACCGGAACCGCCGAGGTGCACGGGAAGCAGACCACATCCTGGCTCGCCACGTATACCAAGGACTACACGATCGTCATGACAATCTCCCAGGCCGGCACGGGCTCGGGCGCCTCCGGTGAGGCAGTGCGCAGCATCTACAAAGCCCTGTACGGCGTTCAGGACGACGGCTCGATCGACAAGAAGAAGGCGTTGCTGGCGACGCCGCAGAAGAGCCTGCCCAAGATCGAGCCGGATGGGTCGGTCCAGGCACCGGAAACCGACACTGGCGATCCGGCGCGGCTCGATTCGGCCTGAAGCATGCCACGGAAATCCCTCCAGGATGGGCAGCCGGCTAAAGCAATCCTTGCCTATTAACGACTCGTGAATATGAGCACTGCTGCCCTTTTTGCGGTGTCGAATGTAATCATCATCGGCGAGTTGATCGCTCACATGTGTCCGAGGTACCCCGAAACTTCCGGACAGGACCCGCGTAGAGGGTGCAGGTGTTCCGGGAGGAGAGAATTACTGCCATCTCGATGCACACAGCAGTTCAAGGGTGAGGACGTTCACATGCGATCAACAGTTCCGTCCGGTTACCCATGTCGCTGCCGGGCTCGGCGTCCACGAGACCACCCCCGCAATTGCGTCTCGCTGCACTGCGCATCACATGACACCGCCACACACGCCGACAGCGACAGACCGAAAACTGACCGCGAACGGCAGTTCGAGCACAAGGCCCCAGTAGCTCCGGGAGGGGAACGCATTCTTGAAAACACTGCCCCCGCCCGGAGGCATCAGCGAACGTTCACTACGAGTTCATCGATGCAGGTAGGAAGAGCTTCCGCGTAACCGATATGCGCCGGTGGCTGCATGTCTCTCGTTCTGGATTCCACGCATGGCCGAGCCGTCCGGTTTCCGCCAGCCACAGCACAGCGACGGGGACGCCTGCAGCTGGTACCCGGAGCGGCATTCGCACCAGATGCACGACTACCGGCGCATGACGCGGTACTGGCGCGGTTGGGCAAGCAAGCGTCGCCGGAGCGCGGGCTGATGCGTGGACCAGGGCTGACCCCCGCCAACTGCCCATGGCGTCCGGTCAAAGCCCGCTAGCGCTTCGGCCGCCTTCCCGCCGTTTTCGACTGTCACAGCAAGGTCATCATCAACTGGGACATGGATGACTATTTCAAGACCGCACTGATATCGCCGGCACGCTACATGACCGCCGGGCGAATGAAGATCAAAAATGATGCCGTCTTCCACGCCGGCCACGGAAACAACTACACCTCAGGCGATTTCGCCGAGGACCCTGCCCCGCCACGTCACGAGGCGGCCCGCGGGAAAGTCCCGTGCCTGCTGGGACAATGCCGCGAATGGGTCCTCCTTCGACCCACCGAAGAAACAAGTGATTGAAAATGTTACGTGTTCACAACTCGCACGAAGGTACGTCGCCAGATCGTCGAGCATCGCATCTCCCAAATCGCGTGGAACGACAGCTACCGGCTGTCCGAAAAACTCACATCCCCTCAGTCCGGCGTTGACCCCAATACCAGCGAGATGCTTCGCTGTGACCGTGCACAGTCAAAAGCAATTCATGTCACTCCGACGATCATCGGAGACAACTCGACATAGTGGGGGGCGATCTCTATGAACGGGAAGATTGTCAAGCGCGGGCTGGCAGTTGTGGCGGCGGGGGCGACGGCGGTCATCATCTCCAGCGGACCGGCCAACGCCGTCACGTACAAGTACGGCGAGTGTTCCCGCACGCCCTCGGGGTGGTGCGACACCTGGTTAACGCTCACCCTTTACTACAACTCCGACTTCGGAGGCGCCGCCTCGTCGTTCGGCGGGAAGATCAACAATTACACGACGGACTCTGTCGTGTACGTCTTCGGCGGGACGGTATCGGGCACCGGCTACGGAAACGCCGTCAAGAATAACGCGGCCTCCGGTTGCGTCGACAGCAACAACGAAAACTACAAGGTCTTCTACAACAGCTATCAGAAGGGCGTGTCGCAGACGTTCACCCACGGCACGTGCAAGAACCTCAACAGCGATCTGAAGAACCAGAACGCCTCACAGGACTGGTACTCCTGACCCGTCGTCGGCACTGGTTCGAACCCCGTGTCCGGAGGAATCCATCCATGGGTCCCTCCGGACACGGGCACCACATGTGGTTCATGCGTGAGAAGAGGCTGTGGGGGATGAAGATCGGTTCTTCCAGCGGTAGCCGTGCCGTGACACTCGGCACGGTACTGCTCTTGATCGCACTGACGGCGTCGTGCAGTACCGGCGAAAGGGCAGCGGACGGGGCTTCCGCACAGTCGGCGAACAACCAGGTTTCCAACGCGCCGTCGCGCGTACCCGAGACGGGTCTGGCCAAGGGGCTGGCACTGCCGCTGGAGGCCTACATGCTCGACTACTCGGACGGGATCCAGATCGAGCGAGGTCAGCAGCGTCTGGCCGTAGCCTGCATGGCACGACTTGGCTTCTCCTACGCTCCGCCGCAGCCGGGTCTGCACCCGCCCGCGAGCGCCAACGACTCGAACATGCCCCGGCGGTACGGCATCACCGATCGCCAGGAGGCCCAGAAGTGGGGCTACCACGTTCCGCCCCGCGGAGCGCAGGACGCTCCGTCCTCGACACCGATGAGCAAGGCGGAACACGAGGCGCTGACCGGATCCCCGGACGCTCCGCGCCCCGGTGCCTCGCCGGGCGGCGGCAAGAACGGTATCCCTAAAGGAGGGTGCATGGGTGAGGCGCGCCGCAAGCTCGACGCGGACTTCACCAACACGATGGCCGACCGCCTGAACAAGGAGAGCTTCGACAAAACACTGCAGGACCCGGCTGTCAAAGCCGTGGAGAAGCGGTGGTCGGCCTGTATGAAGGACAAGGGGTACACGGCTGGCGATCCGTACGACGTGACTGATGTGAACAAGCCCGCAGCCGGCCCGACGCCCTCCAAGAAGGAGATCGCCGTCGCACTGGCCGACATCGACTGCAAGGACAGCACGGGCCTCGTCGGCAAGATGTTCGCTGTCGAGACGCAGATCCAGCGCGGGCTGATCGAGGACAATCAACTCGCCCTGAACTCGGAGCGGAAGAAGATCTCCGCCGCGTTGCGTGCCAGCGCGGACGTCACATGAGTACCGCGGCACGCGGCGGACCGCGGCCCGAGGCAGACCGGACGCGGTCCGAGGACGCCGATTGCCGGGAGGCGGCCCCCGGAAAAGAGCCCGACAATGCGGTACCCGGCGGTGTGCGCGGGCGTTCGCATCTGTCCAGGCGACGCCGCGTCCTGACCGGAGTCGTCGCCGGAGCGGTGCTGATGACCGGTGCCGGGTTAGGGGCGTCGACCCTGATCAAGTCACCGGCTGAGGCAGCGGCGGACACCGGTCCGCCTGCGTCGGATGTGCTGACGGCCCCGGTCGAGCGCCGGGTGCTGACCGATTCTGTGGTGATCCGCGGCATGGTGGCGGCGGGACAGTCGGTGGACGTCGCGCCGTCTGTCTCTGGCGGGGACGCGTTCCGCCCGGTGGTGACGCGGCTGCCAGTGAAGACCGGTGCCCCCGTGCGGTCCGGGCAGGTACTGGCGGAGGTGTCCGGACGGCCGGTGTTCGCGCTGCCCGGGAAGCTGCCGGCGTACCGGGATCTCAAGCCGGGCGCCCACGGCAACGATGTCACCCAGCTACAGCAGGCGCTCCGGTCGTTGGGGCACCGAACCGGCGGGGACGCATCCGGGATCTTCGGGGAGGGGACGAAGAGCGCGCTGAACGCCTTCTACGCCTCACTCGGCTATGACCCCCTGCCCGCCGCGGCGGACGGCGCGGACAAGGTGAAGGCCGCCCAGGAGGCCGTGACCGAGGCGGAGCGGACATGGCAGGACGCCAAGGGCGCCGCTGCCTCCGCCACCAGCAGGAGTGGTGACACGAGCACCCCCGTCGCGGGCGGCGGCGGTACTGCGCAGGGCGAGAGCCGGCAGGTGCGGCGAGCCGCGGAGGACCTCGCCGCGGCGCGTGAGGAACTGGCGGCTGCCCGGGCGGCGGACGGGCCGATGCTGCCCGCGTCCGAAGTCGTGTACCTGAAGGGCTTCCCGGCCCGAATCGAGTCCCTCGCCGTGTCAGTGGGAGCGACGGTCTCCGGGAAGATCATGACGGTTTCCGCGGGGGCACTCGTGGTGAAGGGGAACCTGGCCTCCCATCAGAAGGGCCTGGTCCGCACGGGGCAGAAGGTGGAGATCCTGTCCGAGGTCACCGGAGTGACGGCCCCGGGTCGGGTGACATCGGTGTCTGACACACCGAAGGCGGCGGTAGCCGACCCCGCACAGGGCGACAGGGCGCAGGCTGGTACCTCGGGCGCCTATGCCGTCGTCATACGACCCGACCGCCCGCTCAAGGCAGAGCTGGCCAGACAAGACGTACGGCTGACCGTGCAGGCGGCGTCGTCACAGGGCAAGGTGCTCGTCGTCCCAGTTTCCGCGGTCTCCGCGGGCGCCGACGGCACCACCGTGGTGACCATCCATCAGGCCTCCCGCGACCGACGGGTGGAGGTCACGCTGGGCACCTCCGGCGACGGCTACACGGAGATCCGGCCCCGTATACCCGGGGCGGTCGAAGTGGGGGACCGAGTCGTGGTGGGAGTACGGCAGGACGACGGGCCAGGCTCCGCGGCGCTGCCCACGACGGCCACCGGGGGCGCGGCGGAATGAGAAGAACCCCACCCGTCGCCACCCCGCCAGTGCAACTCGCCGCTGGCACGACCGTGATCGAGTGCCAGGCGGTCGGGCTCACCTATCCCGGGCCCCCGCCCGTCACCGCGCTCCGCCCCTGCGACCTGCGCGTCGAACGGGGCGAGTACGTCGCGGTCGTGGGGCCCTCCGGCTCCGGGAAGTCGACGTTCCTCAACATCGTCGGACTACTCGACGCGCCCACTGCGGGACGCTACTTGTTCGACGGGATGGACGTCGCCTCGCTGCGCGACGCCGAACGGGCTGCCCTGCGCGGGCGGAGGATCGGCTTCGTCTTCCAGTCGTTCCACCTGCTGCCGCATCGATCGGCGGAGGAAAACGTGCTGCTGGCCATGGTTTACAACGTTGTTCCACGCACCGAACGCGGCAGGCGGGCTCGCGAGGCACTGACACGTGTCGGTCTGGGACACCGGATCGACGCGACGCCCTCCCGGTTGTCGGGAGGAGAGCGCCAGCGCGTGGCGATCGCGCGGGCCGTGGCCACCAGGCCCGCGCTGCTGCTGTGCGACGAGCCCACCGGCAACCTCGACAGCGCCACGGCCGCCACCGTGCTGGAGACGCTGGACGAACTGCACGCCGACGGCCTGACCGTGCTCGTCATCACCCATGACTCCACCGTCGCGGCCCGGGCACAGCGCACCCTGACCATCCGCGACGGTGTTCTGCACGACGGCGCGCTCACCGACCCGTCACCCGACAAGCGGCCCACCGAAGCGGCGGTCGGCAGCCGTACCGGAGGCACCGGATGAGCGCCGCGCCGGAACGCTCGGGAGAGGTGGACACCGTGAGCGCCGTACGACATGGCGGGACTGCCGGGCCCGGCACGCTCACCGAGGCCGTCGGTGGCCCGCCGCACGACGCCGGGCCCAGGACCGGCGGACGCAGGTGGCACCGCCCACGGTCCAGCCGTCGGATCGCACCGTCCCGCCTCGCCCCGCGCGACCTGCTGGCGGAGGCCTTCGCCGGGCTGTTGCAGCGGCCCGCCCGCTCCGCGCTGACCGCGCTGGGCACCGTACTGGGGGTGGGTGCGTTCGTCGCGATCCTGGGACTGACCGCGACCGCGTCCTCGCAGATCGACGCCCGCTTCGATCTGCTCACCGCGACCGAGGTGTCCGTGGAGGACACTGGCGGCCAGGACGCGGACCTGGCCCCCCTTGCCTTTCCCCGGGATGCCGACACCCGCATCGGGGCGCTGCACGGCGTCGAGGCGGCGGGCGTCTACTGGACGGTCACCCCGCCCGCGGGTGCTCTCACGGTACGGGCGGCACCGGTCGCAGACGCCGCGGCTGGTGAGCAGACGCCGATCGTGGCCGCTTCGCCGGGGGTCCTCACCGCGGCCCATCCCAGCATCAGGACGGGCCGGACTTTCGATGCCTACCACGACCGCACCAGCAGCCGGGTCGCGGTCATCGGATCCGCCCTGGCGAGCCGGCTCGACATCACCACCCTGGACACCCGGCCGGCGATCTTCATCGGCGACATCCCCTTCACCGTCATTGGCATCGTCGACGACGTCGAGCGCAAGGCGGACCTGCTGCTGTCCGTCGTCGTCCCGCTCACCACCGCCGAACAGATCTGGGGACCGCCCACCACCCCCCGGGCGCAGATGCTCGTTTCCACTCGCATTGGCGCCGCCGCCCAGGTGGCCGCTGAAGCCCCCCTCGCACTGCGCTCCGACCACCCCGAGTACTTCAAGGCCGTGCCGCCGCCCGACCCCAGGACGCTGCGCGCCTCTGTCACCTCGGACCTTAACCAGCTCTTCCTTTTGCTGGCTGCGATCTGCCTGGTCATCGGCGCCGTCGGCATCGCCAACACCACCCTGGTCGCGGTGCTGGAACGCACCGGTGAGATCGGCCTGCGCCGGGCGCTCGGTGCACGGGGCAGACACATCACCGCCCAGTTCCTCACCGAGTCCGCATTCCTCGGCACTCTGGGCGGGCTGATCGGCACCACCCTGGGCACACTCACCGTCCTCGGCGTGGCCGTCACCCGCCAGTGGACCCCCGTCATCCCGCCCCTGACCGTCGTCCTCGCTCCCGTGATCGGTCTGGCCACCGGCCTGCTCGCCGGCCTCTATCCGGCCTGGCGCGCCGCCCGTGTCCAGCCCGCCGAAGCCCTCCGTCACTGAGCCGACGTCCTGCGTCGGCGCGGTCGCGGAGTCCGTACAGACCACTGCTCTCCCAGACCCTGGAGAAGTCTTGAGGCTGAGACGTAGAGCACGAATGCCCATCACCTTCATGGCCGCAGTCCTGGCGGTCACCGGCCTGACGCAGACCGGACCTGCCTGGTCGGCGCCGCCGACGAGGCCGGCTGCGGCCACGTCCTCCTCGCCGGACCCCGCGAGTGGGGCGGAAGCGAAGTCGGACCCACCGCGCCAGGACGAGTCGTCCAAAGTACTGAAGCCGAACGATGTACTGCCCGACGACTGGGAGGAGTCCGCTGACCGGGCGGTGACCGTGGCCGGTGACGGCTCCGGCCTGCACGTCCTCGTGGCCGCCAGCCAGGACGCCTACCAGTGGCGCACGGTCGCCACCCTCTCCGAACCCGGGTTCGGCACCGACCTGTGGATCGGGAACGCGTGTGTGACCGGGTCGGGGAAACGGGCGGTCGTGGTCTACGCGCCCCGGGACTTCACCAACAAGCCCGAACTGATGGAGCGTGGCGGCTTCGCGGCTGTCGTGGACCTGACCAAAGGCAAGGTCACGAAGCTCGCGGACACCGTGAGTCTGGCGTACTTCAACCCAGGCTGCGGCACCGGGGAGACCGCCGTGCTCACGCAGGTCGGCGACGAAAAGAGCAACCAGACCCGGCTGCTGACCGTGGACACCACCACGGCCACCGTCGTCCGCCGACAGACCGAGAAGGTCCAGGTCACCTCGGCGGTCCCTACCGGCGACACGATCGTCGGAGCGGCGGTGGGGCGTCTGATCCGCTTCGATCACAACAATCACGCCAGCCAGCTCACCACGACCTCGGGCCCCGCCTTCGACCTCCGCGTGGACGGCCACGGCGGCGTCAGCTTCCTGGACCAGCGGGACGGCAAGGCCCGGGCCCGCCGCACCGCGAACGGCACGACCCGCACGTTCGCACAGGGCACCTCGGGCTCCCTGAGCCTGCAGGCCGGCACGTCCGGACGGGTCTTCCTCACCGGCACCCCCACGTCCACTTCGTCGGTGCCATCCGCCGTCCGGCGCCTGAAGGCCGCGGCGGACGCGACGGTGTCGTCCAGCGGCGCGCTCGCGGTGGACCAGGCAGTGTCCGAGAGCCTGCGCAGCCACGTCAGCCAACCACTGGCCGCGACCGCGTGGAACGCGGCGGCACCGATACAGATCAAGAGCGAAGTTCCGGCGACCGGCAAGAAGGTCTCGTTCACGGTCAATACAGTCGACAGCGGCCAGAAGGCGGCGGGCAAGGCCGCCTCCCCTGCCCTGACCGGCTCGGCCGCTACCACGTCGGCGTCCACCGCCAGGACAGGGAGCACCGCGAGGACACGCGCGGTCACGACGGCCGGTGACCCGACCTCCACGATCGACAACGACCGCACCTGTTCGCAGCCCCGCAACGACCCCAAGCAACAGGCGTACCAGCCGACCCCCAACCAGGTCGAGTGGGCCGTCGACATGGCCATCCGAGGCAACCTGACCAGCGCCTACGTGCGCCAGGGCGGATGGCGCACCACTGCCGGGCTCGGCACGGTCAATCCGCAGGGAATGTTCCCGCTGCCGAGTCTGGAGGGAACCAGCGGCGGACGCATCCCGGCTCAGGTCCTCCTCGGTGTGCTGGCTCAGGAGTCCAACCTGTGGCAGGCCGAGGGCGGGGCCCTGCCCGGCCAGACCAGCTCGACCCTCGCGAGCACCAACGGCTTCTACGGGCATCCGAGCGACCCGGCGACGCCCGAGGACCACTGGCGGATCGACTGGGCGAAGGCGGACTGCGGCTACGGCATCGGCCAGCAGACCGACGGCATGAAGAGCGGTGAGATCGACGAGTTGCCGGCCGCACAGCAGAAGGCCATTGCACTCGACTACACCTCCAACATCGCGGTCGCCGCACGCACTCTGGCCACCAAGTGGAACGAGCTGCACGACAACGCCATCACGCCGGGCGGTATCAGGCTCAACACCGACGACCCTGCGGCCCCGGAGAACTGGTTCGCGGCGCTGTGGGACTACAACTCCGGCCTCAACTACTACGTCCCGGCCAGCCCGACCGAGTACTGGGGCCTGGGCTACCTGAACAACCCGTCCAACCCCCTCTACCCACCGGACCGGCACGCCTTCCTCGACGGCAACACCTACGCCGACGCCGGACATCCACAGGATTGGTCGTACGCGGAGAAGGTGCTGGGCTGGGCCGCCTGGCCCATCGACACCGGACGCGCTTACGCCGACGACGGCACCGCCAACAACAGCAACACCGCAGGATACTCAGCGGCCTGGTGGGACTCCGACATCCACCGCTCCAGCGTCAAGCCGGAGATGGACACCTTCTGCAACCCGCAGATCAACGCCTGCAACCCGGCCAACCCGCCGCGCTGCGAGGTCGACCACCTCGGCGAGACCTGCGATCCGCCGCACTGGTACCACACCCCCCAGACGACCTGGAAGGTCGCCTGCCCCACCAGCTGCGGGCACGAGTACCTGACCTACAAGACCCTCAGGACCGAACTCGGCAACGGCAACAACGGCGCGGGCACCATGTGCAACAACTCCACAGCTGGCTTCACCATCGTGGACGACGTGCCCAGCAGCGTCCCCACATACACCGACGGATGCGGCAAGACAGGCTGGACCAACTCCGGCACCCTCAGCTTCCGCTTCAACCCCGACGAGCAGAACCACTACGAGGCAAAGGGCGATCTCCATCAGATCGGCGGCGGCTTCGGCGACCACTTCTGGTACGCCCACGCCCGCGACGGAGATCACGGCGCTTCCGCGAGCCTCTACGACCCGGAGCAGGATCCTGGTCCCGCCTCCGGTGTCATGGCCGTCACCGGCACCTGGAAACTGAACACCCAGCGCACCTCCTGGACACGGGTACTGGTACACCTGCCGAACACGGGCTCGGGCAGTCAGCAGGCCGTCTACACCATCCATCTCGGTGACGGGACCACGCACACACGGATCATCAACGCGATCTCCCATAAGAACCAGTGGGTGAGCCTGGGCATCTACCACTTCACCGCCGGCTCCGACTTCCAAGGCGTCTCGCAGTCCAACTACACACCCGAGGGACAGGCGGACAACGACATCGCCTGGGACGCGGTGGGCTTCCAGTGGCTCTCGGCCAAACCGCAGCACATCGTGGCCGCACTCGGCGACTCCTACTCCTCCGGTGAGGGCGCGAACGACTACGACGAATCCAGCAACCAAAAGCACGGCACCATCAACTGGAACGCCTGCCGCCGCAGCGCCAACGCATGGCCGCGCAAGCTCATGCTGCCGGGGATGTCCGAGCGCCTGTCGCTGCTGTCCGACAACCACAGCCCAAACGCGGAACTCGGCTTCGTCGCCTGTTCCGGGGCCCGTACAGAGCAGGTCGACGGACGCGTCGGCACGAGTTACTGGCAGAGCGGGGACATCGCCGCCGGAGACGGCATGTTCCGGGAGATCCCCCAGGTAGATTCCGGCGTCCTCACCAAGGACACCACCTTGGTGACACTCACCATCGGTGGCAACAACTACGGCGCATTCGTCAACGCCGTCACCGAGTGCGCGAACATCACGGACTGTGCCGACGACGACTTCTCCCGCAGGTACAAGGCACTCATCGACAAGACGAAGGAGGACATGGACCACACCCTGCGGATCATCGCCGAGCGCGCCCCTTACGCCCGGATCCTCCTGGTGGGATACCCGGAAATCCTCAGCCGGACGGTCAAGTGCGCCGGATCCTGGTACTTCGACGGCGGCGAAGCCGCCGCGCTGGCTACCCTGGCCAACTACATGGACCACGCGCAGGACGCCAAGGTGGACGAACTGCGCGCCGAGGGACTCCGCGTGTCGTACGCCAATCCCGTCGACCCTTTCGTCGGCCACGGAGGATGCGACAGCGAGGAGTGGATCAACAAGATTGTGCTCGGTCCCAACGGGGACGGCGACTTCCACGAAGGCGACCCGCACGCTGTCTGCATCGCCTTCTCCGGCATCGGCCAGACGTGCCTGAGCCGCGAGGCCTTCCACCCGAAACAGGCGGGCACCACCGGATACGCACGCCTGGTGGAAAAGCGCCTGACCGACATCGGATACACGGGAACATGACAGGGTGATTCCCACCGCACAACAGCGCAACGGCCGGCCGGCCGGGCTTCTCGCCCGGACGGCCGGCTGCGTCGGCGCCGCCGTACTGGTCTGCTTCCTCATCGCCGCGAGCCTGGTGGTCTGGTTCTTCAGCCACATGCAACAGGTCCAACGGAGCCGTGACCGCGACGCACACGCCGCCGTCATCGCCGCGGCCGAACAACTCAGGATCCGACTCCTCGACGCCAACTCCGACGGCACACTCGCAGGACAGGAAATCGACGTGGCCCTGAACCACAAACCGAGCATCCGCTCCCTCCGGCGGGAAAAGACACGCACCATCCTCGTGGTGTGGATCGCCGACTCGGGCTGGGCCCAGTGCTATTCCTACACCGCGCTGCCCACAGGTGCCGTGAGTAGCGCCCCTCTCAAGGTCTGTCCGCCCTCGTCCACCTTGATAAGACCGGGCCCCTGACGGCTCCCTTCCACAGCCCAGAAAGAATAGGTGCCAACGGCGACGACCACACCTTGGCGGACCGCCGACGGCTCGGGGAAAGATCCGAAGTGGTCACGCATGGGGGCGCCCAGACGCCTTGGCGGGGAGATGGCCCGCGGAGAGGTTCCAAGAGCCTGGGGCCTCTGCGGACGGTACAAGGCGCGCACAATGTCCGGGATCCGTGCCGCAAGCGGCTCTCTCCTGCCCGGACCCGTCTGCAGAGCACTGAGCTACGGGCCGAGATATCCTAGAGGTGTAGCCCATCTCCTACGCCATCCGAGCTCACAGACGGGTTCGGAGTGGAGGTTCGGAGAGTGGAGAGGCAGCGCGAAATTGCCCCTGAAGTGTCTCTCGGTGTGGCTGGCTGGGCTCGGCCACGAAGAATGCCGACGCTGCCTTCAGGATCTCGTCGCCCTCTTGAGCTCGGCGGTCTCCTTGCGTAGCCGCTTGACCGCGCCGACTCCTGTGTCGTCGTCCCCGGCTGCTGCCGGTGTCGATCTGGTCATGGCGGACCCGTGCGTAGCGTCTCGCGCGAGCCATGCCCAGCTTCGTGACGGCGGCGTTGATCGCTGGTGACTCGGTCGGGTAGTCGCTGCGGATCTCGGCGACCATGCGCACCGCATGCTTGCGCCACTTGGGCGGGTAGGAAACGTGCCGTGACTCTGGCCCTTACGCGGAATCGAGCCCCCATCTCACCCGAGGCGGTTCACTCTTTGGGCCGGTTTTCCTGTTGCTGTCGGACCCGGATACGGACGCTCGGGCAGGCTGGTGGTTATGGCCGACGATCGTGATGTGATGGTGGACCGGGGCGGCCCGGGTGATGGTGCGAGTGGCGCCGGTCGCCGTCAGGATGTGCGTTTCGAGTTCCGTATCAACACGGTTCAGGCCCGGAGGCGGAAACTCTGGCTCGGCAGCAGGTGGCCGCTTTGCGTGACGTGGTGAGCTGGGTCGCGCAGCAGCGAGAGCAGAGCAGCGCTTCCGAATCGACCGCACAGGACGCGGACGGGCCGATGGGCCAGGATCCAGACTTCAGGCCATCGCCACACGAAGAGTAGGCCCTGGCCCCTTCTGACCTGCGCGCCTTGCGCGGGTGACCAGCTGCTTGCTGCAGTTGCCCCCTATGGCTCGAACCTGCGGCGCTGCGGGCCAGAGCTGACGCTCCCGTCCCACCTTGCTGACCTGCGGAGACGTGAGGCGAAGACAGGCTGTGTGGCTGGGCCGGGTCTATGCGCGGTCGCCTGTGTCCTGGTGCCGTAGGTAGCCCCACGGGTGGTCGTATGGCGTCTCTGACCTGGGGCAACGCAGGGTGTAGCAATGCGCCCCCGGCAGGACTCGAACCTGCGGCCAAGTGCTTAGAAGGCACCTGCTCTATCCACTGAGCTACGGGGGCCGGACGGTGGATCATGCAACTGCTGAGCCCCCGGGTGCCTGCGGTTCCGACGGTGCGGGGCCGTGGTGCCGGTGGCCGGGCTCGGCGGATCCGTGACCTTGCCGGGGACAAGGATAGGGCTCCGTGCGCCTCGCCCCGGTTGCTTCACCTCCGTGGCACGTTGTGGAGGTTCGGTGAAGCGGTTAGATAATCGCAGGCAGGTGCGAATCCCGCATCGTTTTTCACGCCTCAGAGGGCGGGTGTTGTCTACTCGTTATGCCCGTGCCCCAGTCGCCACGTCCGCCCCTTGGTCAATCTGGGGTAATCCGGGTGGGTCTGTTTGACGCGCATGAGCGAGCATATGCTTCAAAAAGATCGCAAAAGCGGGCATTCTTCACCCGTGGCGATCTTGGACGTACGGCCCCGACTGCTCGACGCACTGACCGCACTACGTGACCGCGTCGATGCCGCACGGTTTCCGCTCCCCCTTCCCGGCGCCGACCGCGCTCGCCGTGGCCGAGCCGAGCTGCTCGCCCAACTGGATGACTACCTCGTGCCCCGGTTGCGTGCCCCCCAAGCGCCGCTGCTGGCGGTCATCGGCGGATCCACCGGCGCCGGGAAGTCCACGCTCGTCAATTCGCTCGTCGGCCGCCGCGTCACCGAGGCCGGAGTCCTGCGCCCGACCACGCGCACGCCGGTGCTCGTCTGCCATCCGGACGACCGCCAGTGGTTCTCCGGACAGCGGGTGCTGCCGCAGCTGACCCGGGTGTGGGTGCCCGCGCAGGGCGAGCGGGCCGAGGGCGGATACGAGGGTGAGGCGTACGAGGAGGAGGCATACGAGGGGGCGCCGTACGAGAACGAGACGTACGAGAACGAGACGTACGAGAACGAGACGTACGAGAACGAGACGTACGAGGGCGCGGCGTACGACGAGACGGACAAGGCGGCGCGGACGGCGGCCGGGGCGCTGCGGATCGAGACCGACCCCGGGCTCACGCGCGGGCTCGCGCTTCTCGACGCGCCGGACATCGACTCCCTCGTCGCCCGCAATCGCGACCTCGCCGCCGAACTGATCTGCGCCGCCGACATCTGGGTGCTGGTGACCACCGCCACCCGCTACGCCGACGCCGTGCCCTGGCATCTGCTGCGCACCGCCAAGGAGTACGACGTCACCCTCGTCACCGTCCTGGACCGGGTGCCCCACCAGGTCGCCGCCGAGGTCTCGCACCAGTACGCGGCGCTTCTCACAGCGGCCGGCCTGGGGGACGTGCCCCGGTTCACCATCCCCGAGCTCCCCGAGTCCGCGGGCGGCGGCAGCGGGCTGCTGCCCGGCACGGCGGTCGCGGCACTGCGCGACTGGCTCACCTGGCACGCCCAGGACCCGGTCGCCCGCCACGCCGCCGCCGAGCGGACCGCCGCCGGGGTGATCGCCTCGCTGCGCGCCCGGATGCCCGCGCTGGCCGGGGCGGCGGCCGCCCAGCACGCGGCGGCGGTGCGGCTGGTACAGCACGTGGAGGGCGCGTACGGGGAGGCGGCCGAGCGGGTACGGCGCGAGCTGTCCCACGGGGCGGCGCTCGCGGGGGGTGCGCTCACCCACTGGTACGGCCGGCCGTACGACAGCACGCCCGAAGAACTCCTCGCCGCCCTCGCCGACTCCCTCGCCACCTTGCTGCGCAGCGTCACGGCCGCCGCCGACGAGCGGATCGCGGAGGCGGGGCGGCGCGACCCCGCCGCGCGCGCCGGGCTCGCGCCGTGCGACGCGCGCGGCGCCGGGGAGCGGATCGGCGTGGCCGTACGGCGCTGGCGGCGCTGTGCCGAGGAACTCGCCGAGGAGGAGGTGGCCGCACGGGCCGCCGAGGGCGGCGCCGGCTGCGCCCCGGACGAGGCCGCCGCGCTGCTGGTGGCGTCCCTGATCGGCGGGCGCCGCACGCGTACGGCGGGCGAGCGGCTGGCCGAGACGCTGGGTGCGCACGGGGCGCTGCGCCTGCGCGACCGGGGCCGGCGGCTGCTCGACGACTGCGTCGGGCGGGTGCTGGCGGCGGAGCGCGAACGGCGCCTGGCCCCGCTCGACGCCCTCAACATGACCCCGGACCACCAGGTCCGGCTGATCGCCGCGCTGTCCGTACTGCAGAAGGAGAGGTGACGGTGGTGACGGCCACTGCGACGTCCGGGCCGGAAAGCGCGCCCTCTCAGGAAAGCGCGCTCTCTCGGGAGGGCGCCGCCCGCAAGCCCGCGCCGTCCCGGCAGACCTGGGACGACGGCCTGATCGCGCGGCGGGTGGTGGGCCGGCGGCCCGGACCGCCGGTCGCGGCCCAGGGACAGGGCCGGGGGGCGGGGCCGGGGAGCGGGCCGGTGTGGGAGGCGGCGCCGAAGGCGGAGGTGCCCGCGCCGGGGCGGGAGGCGCCCTGCGGCGAGAAGGGCCACGGCCAGGGGCACGAAGGGACGTACGGCGGGACGCACGGCGAGGGGGACGGTCCGGGACACGGCAGGGCGTGCGGCATCGGTGGCGGCGCGGCGCGCGAGCCGTACGCGCCGGCGTACGAGCACGGCGACCGCGGCTTCGTCACCGGCGCTCTGCGGCCGCGCCTCGACGCGCTGCGCGAGCTGGTCGGGCTGTCCCGTACCCGGCTGGACGGGCGCACGCTCGGCGAGGCGGGGCGGGTGCTCGACGAGGCTGTCGCGCGGGGGCGGCATCCGCTCGGACACACCGTCGTGGCCCTCGCGGGGGCCACCGGAAGCGGCAAGTCCACGCTTTTCAACGCCCTGGCCGGGGCGTATGTGTCCGAGGCCGGGATCCGCCGCCCCACGACCGCCACGCCCCTCGCCTGTGCGTGGACCGACCACGCCGACGGCCTGCTCGACCGGCTGGACATCCCGCACCGGGACCGCCGCCGCCCCGCCTATCCGTACGACCCGACGCTGCGCGGGCTCGTCCTGCTCGATCTTCCCGACCACGACTCGGCGGCCCCGGGGCACCGCGAGCGGGTGGAGCGGCTGCTCGGGCTGGTCGACGCGGTGGTGTGGGTGGTGGATCCGGAGAAGTACGCGGACGCGGTGCTGCACGAGCGCTATCTGCGCCCGCTGGCCGGATACGCCGAGGTGACCTTCGTCGTGCTCAACCAGGTGGACCGGCTGCCGGGTGAGGCCGCCGACCAGGTGCTGGACGATCTGCGGCGGCTGTTGGACGAGGACGGGCTCGCGCTCGGCGAGCACGGGGAGCCGGGGGCGACCGTCCTGGCGCTGTCCGCGCTGACCGGTGCGGGCGTCGGGGAGCTGCGGGAGGCCCTGGGCCGGCTCACGGCCGAGTGCGGGGCGGCGGAGCGGCGGCTGGCGGCGGACGTGGACGGCGCGATGGAGCGGCTGCGCCCGCAGTACGTGGCGGACGGGGCGCCGGTCGGCTTCTCCGCGCAGGCGCGGGCGGAGTTCGAGGAGCGGCTGGCGGACGCGGCGGGTGCGGTGGCGGCCGGGCAGGCGGCGGAGCGCGCCTGGCTGCGGGACGCACGGTGGGCGTGCGGGACGCCTTGGGGGCGGATGAGGCAGCTGAGGCGGGCGGGGGCCGAGTGGTCTTGGGAACGAGACAGGGCGGGCGGGGGGAGCAGCGGTGTGGGCGGGGGGAGCAGCGGCGCGGCCGGGGGACGGGCGGGGACCGCGCTGGAGATCCCGGGGGCGAGGGCGAAGGCGGCGGCGGTGTCCGCGGTCACCGCCCGGCCCGCGGTGGAGGAGGCGGTACGGACCTTGGCGGACGAGGCGACGGCGGGGTTGCCCGCGCCCTGGGCGCAGGCCGTACGGGAGGCGGCGGCGTGGGGCGGCAAGGGGTTGCCGGACGCGGTGGACGAGGCGGTGGCCGCGACGGCGGACCGGCGGCTGTCCCGGCCGCTGTGGTGGTCGGTGGTGGCGGCGGCGCAGGTCGCGCTGGCCGGGGTGGTGTTGCTGGGGGCGGCGTGTCTGCTGGCGGTGGTGGCCGGGGCGTTCGGCGGTCCGGCGTGGTGGGTGCCCGCGCTGCCGGCCACGGCGGCGGGGGCCTGCGGTCCGGCGCTGGCCTGGGGGTGCGGGCTGGCGGCTCGGGGGCCCGCGCGGCGGTACGGGCTGGCGGCGGAGCGGCGGCTTCGGGAGGCGGCCGCGGAGTGCGGGCGGACGCGGGTGCTGGAGCCGGTGACGGCGGAGTTGGCGCGCTACCGGGAGGTGCGGAAGCAGTACGTGATCGCGGCGGGTGGGGTCGTGGCGGGCGGGCTCGGTTCACCCGGCCGGGGGGCCGAGTTGTCCACAACGGGGGAGTAGCCCACAGGCGCCGGCGGGCTTGCGCGATCGCGTGCAGCATGAAGACGCAAATGGAGGCGAGCGCGACGCGAGCGCGGAGAAGTGACGGGGGAGGCGGCGCGGTTGAACGAGACCTGGCTGACGGTGGTGGGCAATGCCGCGACGCGGCCGGACTATTGGGAGACGGCGGCCGGCGTCGCGGTGGCCCGGTTACGGCTGGCGGTGACGGCGCGGCGCTGGGACCGGGCGCGGGAAGCGTGGATGGACGCGTACACGAGCTTCTACACGGTCTGGGCCTGGCGGGGGCTCGCGGTCAATGTGGCGGCGTCGGTCTCGCTCGGCGAACCGCTGGTCGTGCACGGCACGTTGCGAGTGCGGGAGCGGACGGGGGAGCGGACGGGCGAGCCGCGCGGCGGGTGGCCCGGCGAGCGGCCGGTGGAGCGCCCGGGGGCGGGGGGACCGGGGGAGCAGCAGGGGGAGGACGCCGGCGGGACCAGACGGTGGATCACCGCGGACATCGACGCGATGGCGGTCGGACACGATCTGGCGCGGGGTACGTCTGCCTTTCGCAGGGTCTCGCGGGCTAAACCTCTTTTAAACGTACCGACTGGGGCAACGCCCCCGTGATTCCCGGAAATTTGTCGATAAAGCCAGGTCAGACGCGATCGTGTGATGAGATAACGATTTCGATTCGGATCGGTTGGGCCTTGGTATTCCTGGGGAACGGGACGAGGGTTCTCCCTAGGATCCCTGGTGCTAACGGGGGCACCTGAGTTTTGAGTTCGCTGGCGAGGCGCACCCACAGATTGGCGCTCGCCCGGAGGGGAAACCATGATTTCTGTAAAGAGGCGGGGCTCTGCTCGCCTTGCCGTCGCTGTCCTGGCCTCCGGCCTGGTCGCGGCGGGTGCGATCGTCACGGCCGGCACCGCCGCGGCGGACGAGGCGCCCCCGAGCCAGGGCGGCGCCACCGCCACGCTGAGCGGTCTCAAGACCTTCGACCAGGCGGTCATCCACGACAAGGGCAAGGACCAGCGGGTCGGCGCCGGTCTGTTCGAGATGTCGGTCGACAACGGCGGCACCATCCAGACGTACTGCATCGACCTCCACAACCCGACGCAGGGCAAGGCGAAGTACGAGGAGAAGTCCTGGAGCGCCACGTCGTTGGCGCACAACGCCAACGCCGGCAAGATCAACTGGATCCTGCAGAACTCCTACCCGCAGGTCAACGACCTCTCCGCACTCGCGGCCAAGGCGGACTCCGGCCCCCTGACGGAGAAGACCGCGGCCGCCGGCACCCAGGTCGCCATCTGGCGCTTCTCGGACGGCGCGGACGTCGACGCGGCCGACCCCGCGGCCGAGAAGCTGGCCGACTACCTCGAGAAGAACGCGCAGAGCCTCGAGGAGCCCAAGGCGTCGCTGACCCTGGACCCGCCCGCGGTCTCCGGCAAGTCCGGTGACCGCCTGGGCCCGATCAAGGTCCACACCAACGCGGACAGCGTCACGGTCACCCCGGGTGACACCGCCGCCTCCGGCGTCAAGGTCGTCGACAAGGACGGCAAGACGGTCACCAGCGCCGCCGACGGCAGCGAGCTCTACTTCGACGTGCCGGCCGGCGCCGCCGACGGCAGCGCCACGCTGACCGCCCAGGCCGCCACCAAGGTCCCGGTCGGCCGCGCGTTCGCCAGCGCCACCAAGAGCCAGACGCAGATCCTGGCCGGCTCCAGTGAGTCCACCGTCTCCGCCACCGCCACCGCGGACTGGGCGAAGAAGGGCCCGATACCCGCGCTGTCGGCCGAGAAGAACTGCGCCAAGGGCGGCGTGGACATCACCGCGACGAACAAGGGCGACGAGGCGTTCACCTTCGAGCTCCTCGGCGAGAAGCACACCATCGAGGCCGGCAAGTCCGAGACCGTCACCGCCCCGGTGAAGGAGGACCAGGCCTACAAGTTCACGATCACCGGTCCGAACGGTTTCGAGAAGACCTTCTCCGGCGTGCTGGACTGCAAGACCGCGAGCACCGGCGGCGGCAGCGGTGACGAGACCCCGTCTTCCCAGCCGAGCCCGGCGTCGGCCGGCGGCAGCAGCGCGGACAGCAGCGGCGGCGACCTCGCCGAGACCGGCAGCAGCAACAACACCCCGATCATCGCGGGTGTCGCCGTGGCGCTTGTCGTGATCGGTGGCGGCGCGGTCTTCTTCGTCCGCAAGAAGAAGTCGGCTCCGGCGGGTGAGTGATCACTGACCCGCAGTAATCGCTGAAAGGGCCGGGGCCTTGTAAGGCTCCGGCCCTTTCGCATGCGGTGGGGCGACCGGCCGGGATGCGGCTGATGTGTGGCTGTTGTGTGCCCGCCGTGCGTCGGGACAGGGCCGGGCCCGGGCGGAGGAGTAACGGGTTTCCGTCATGAGCTTTGCGTACGGCAAGATGGGGTGTATCTGACGACGCGGCGCAGCCGCATGCCGACCCACGCGGCGACCCTCGTGGTAAGGCCGCACTTCGATACCTACGATTGCCGGACGGTTTCTCTTGGCTGAGTACATCTACACCATGCGCAAGACGCGCAAGGCTCACGGCGACAAGGTGATCCTCGACGATGTCACGCTGAGCTTCCTGCCCGGCGCCAAGATCGGTGTCGTGGGTCCCAACGGCGCCGGTAAGTCGACGGTGCTGAAGATCATGGCCGGCCTGGAGCAGCCGTCCAACGGGGACGCCTTCCTCTCGCCCGGATACAGCGTCGGCATCCTGCTCCAGGAGCCCCCGCTGGACGAGACCAAGACCGTCATGGAGAACGTCCAGGACGGTGTGGCGGTGATCAAGGGCAAGCTCGACCGCTTCAACGAGATCGCCGAGCTGATGGCGACCGACTACTCCGACGCGCTGCTGGAGGAGATGGGCAAGCTCCAGGAGGAGCTGGACCACGCGGAAGCCTGGGACCTGGACGCCCAGCTGGAGCAGGCGATGGACGCCCTCGGCTGCCCGCCCGGCGACTGGCCGGTCACCAACCTCTCCGGTGGTGAGAAGCGCCGCGTCGCCCTGTGCAAGCTGCTGCTCGAGGCGCCCGACCTGCTGCTGCTCGACGAGCCCACCAACCACCTGGACGCCGAGTCCGTGCAGTGGCTGGAGCAGCACCTCGCCAAGTACGCCGGCACCGTCGTCGCCATCACCCACGACCGGTACTTCCTGGACAACGTCGCCGAGTGGATCCTGGAGCTCGACCGCGGCCGCGCCATCGGCTACCAGGGCAACTACTCCACCTACCTGGAGACCAAGCAGACCCGGCTGAAGGTCGAGGGCCAGAAGGACGCCAAGCGCGCCAAGCGCCTCAAGGAAGAGCTGGAGTGGGTCCGCTCCAACGCCAAGGGCCGCCAGGCCAAGTCCAAGGCGCGACTGGCCCGTTACGAGGAGATGGCCGCCGAGGCGGAGAAGACCCGGAAGCTGGACTTCGAGGAGATCCAGATCCCGCCGGGTCCGCGCCTGGGCAGTGTCGTGGTCGAGGTGGAGAACCTCTCCAAGGCGTTCGGCGAGAAGGTCCTGATCGACGACCTGTCCTTCACCCTGCCGCGGAACGGCATCGTCGGCGTCATCGGCCCCAACGGCGCGGGCAAGACCACGCTGTTCAAGATGATCCAGGGCCTGGAGACCCCCGACGCGGGCGACATCAAGGTCGGCGAGACGGTCAAGATCTCCTACGTCGACCAGACCCGCGCCAACATCGACCCGAAGAAGACCCTGTGGGCCGTGGTCTCGGACGAGCTGGACTACATCAACGTCGGCCAGGTCGAGATGCCCTCCCGCGCGTATGTGTCCGCGTTCGGCTTCAAGGGCCCGGACCAGCAGAAGCCGGCCGGGGTGCTCTCCGGCGGTGAGCGCAACCGCCTGAATCTGGCGCTCACCCTCAAGCAGGGCGGCAACCTGCTGCTCCTCGACGAGCCGACCAACGACCTCGACGTGGAGACCCTCTCCTCGCTGGAGAACGCGCTGCTGGAGTTCCCCGGCTGCGCTGTGGTCGTCTCCCACGACCGCTGGTTCCTCGACCGCGTCGCGACGCACATCCTCGCGTACGAGGGCGAATCCAAGTGGTTCTGGTTCGAGGGCAACTTCGAGGCGTACGAGAAGAACAAGGTCGAGCGCCTCGGCCCGGACGCGGCACGTCCGCACCGCGCCACGTACAAGAAGCTGACCCGGGGCTGAGCATGGCCCGCCATATCTACCCCTGCCCCCTGCGCTGGTCCGACATGGACGCGTTCGGCCACGTCAACAACGTGGTCTACCTCCGCTATCTGGAGGAGGCGCGCGTCGATTTCATCTGGCGGCTGGCGCCGGGGGACGGCAGCGGTGCCTTCACCGGCGGCGTGGTCGTGGCCCGGCACGAGATCAGTTACCTCAAGCCGCTCTTCCACCGGCACGCGCCGGTGACCATCGAGCTGTGGGTGAAGGACATCGGCGCCGCGTTCATCACGCTCGGGTACGAGGTCAAGGACGAGGACACCGTGTACGCGCGGGCCTCCACCATGATCGTCCCCTATGACCTGGAGCGCGGCCGTCCGCGCCGCCTCACCTCCGAGGAGGAGGGCTTCCTGGCGAAATACCAGGAAGACGCCGCAGACCACGCTGTTGGGTCCGCCAAGGCCACCGGGTCCGCCGGGCGGGACGAGCAGCCCGAGGGGGCCGTAATCGTATGACGGTGCTGGGGGAGGAGCTGCGCTTCGCCGACCCCGGGGAGGCGGCGGACCTCGCCGCCTTCCTGGCCCGGCTGATCCACTACGACCGCGCCGCGGCGGTGCGGCTGCAGGCGGGCGGCGGAGTGCTCGCCGTCTTCGGCCGCCCGCCCTCCTTCGAGGTGCTCGCCATCCGTACGGCGCGGCTCGCGGCCGACACCGTGCTGGACACGACGGTCTCGGCCGGGCAGTTCGCGGACGCGCTGGACACGGGGGCGCGGCGAATGGCGGGCGGCGCCGGTGCGGCGCCCGACGGCCTGGACGTGGCCGTGCCCGAGGCGGTCACCGGCCCGCCGTGGGCCGGGCTGCTGCCGCCGCGCGGCGGCTGGCGCCAGGTGCCCGGTCTGCCGGGCGCGGCCGAGGTGCGCGGGGCGGTCGCCTCGGCCGTCGCCGAGTTCCGCGCCCGGGACGCGGCGCTGCCCGAGGAGCGGCGCACCCGCGCCGAGCGGGACCGCATCGGCCGCGAGATCTGGTCCCGGACGCTCGGCGAGACCGGCCTTCCGCTGCGCGCCGTGCACGCCGCGCAGTCGCTGGGCTTCCTGCGCCCGGGCCGGGCCCCGGCGCCGGTCGCCGCGGCCGTGGCGACCGGCCCGTCGGGCGGTGGCACAACGGCGCTCGCCCCCGAGCCCGAGCAGCTCGCGCTGCTCGCCGCGGGCGGCTGGCTGCGGCTGCGCACGCCGTACGGCTCGATAGCGGTGCGCAAAACGGGGCTGCCGGGGCTCTCGGGCCTGTCGGTGACCCCCGCCTGAACCTCTGAGCCGCCTGACCGGACGGCGGCAGCCCGCGGGGTCAGCCCACGGGTCAGCCCGCGGGTCAGCCTGCGGTGTTGACCATGGAGGCGGCCGCGTAGGTGAGGTAGTCCCACAGCTGCCGCTCGAGCTCGGGCGCCAGCTCCAGCTCGTCCACGGCGTCGCGCATATGACGCAGCCAGGCGTCGTGGGCCGCGCGGTTCACGGTGAAGGGCGCGTGGCGCATGCGTAGCCTCGGGTGGCCGCGGTTGTCGCTGTAGGTGCGCGGGCCGCCCCAGTACTGCATGAGGAAGAGCCTCAGCCGCTCCTCGGCCGGGCCCAGATCCTCCTCGGGGTACATGGGCCGCAGCAGCGGGTCCTCCGCCACGCCCTGGTAGAAGCGGTGCACCAGGCGCCGGAAGGCCTCCTCGCCGCCGACCTGTTCGTAGAACGTCTGCTCCTGAAGCGTGCCGCGCGGAATCTCTGTCACCCCTCCATGCTCTCAGACTGTGTTTCACGGCGGTTCGCTCCTGGCGGAGTACTTGGGATGTAGGTCGCGACCGGAGCGCGGGCGCAGGACAGTGGAGTCATGGGCAGCACGCGCACAGGCAGGCGTGGCGCGGGCGGCACGGACCGGAAGTCCGATCCGTACGCCGTGACGGCCGCGACGCTGCGGGCCGCCCTGGTCCGGGAGATCGCCGCGGGCGGCGGGCTGGCCGACCCCGCGTGGCGAGAGGCCTTCGAGGAGGTGCCGCGCCATGTGTTCGTCCCCCGTTACTACGAGGCCGGCGGGCCGAGCCCGCCCGGCGGGACGGTGATCTACGAGCGGCTGGGGCGGTACGACCCCGACGCCGCGCGCCGGGCGCGCTGGCTGGCCGGGGTGTACTCCGACGCGCCCCTGGCGACGCGGGTGCGCGACGGCGAGCCCGTCTCCTCCAGCAGCCAGCCGTCGCTGATGGCGCGGATGCTGGAGGCCCTGGAGGTGCGGGACGGGGACAGCGTGCTGGAGATCGGCACGGGCACCGGCTACAACGCGGCGCTGCTCGCGCACCGGCTCGGCGACGACCGGGTCACGACCGTCGACATCGACCCGGACATCACCGACACCGCCCGCGACCACCTGGCCGCGGCCGGATACCGGCCGACGGTCGTCACCGGGGACGGGGCGCTCGGCTGCCCCTCGCGCGCCCCCTTCGAGAGGATCATCGCCACCTGCGCCGTGACCTCCCTGCCGCCCGCCTGGCTGGCCCAGTGCCGGTCCGGCGGACTGATCCTGGCGCCGCTCGCCACGGGGCTGATCGCGCTGCGGGTCGCCGACGCCGAGCACGGCGAGGGGCACTTCCTGACCACCCCCGCGTACTTCGTCCCGCTGCGCGGCAGCGAGCCCCCGCCCCGGGTCGCGACGAAGGGCCTGCCGGCCCGGCCGCTGCTGGAAGACTCCTTCCGCTTCCTGCTGCACGTGGTCACGGCGCGGATGGACCCGCTGGAGGCCCTCGCACTGTGGGAGCACGAGGACCGGCCGGGGCGGGGACGCTACGGCGTGACGGTGCGCGAGGGGCGGCAGTGGGCATGGCTGGACGACCCGGAGGGCGCGTACGCCTGGCCGCTGGGGCCCGCCCACGCCGCCCCCCACGCCGGACAGGGCCCCTGAACAGGCCGCCCCCGGACAGGGCCTTGAAGGGGTCTGTCGAACGACCCGCTGAAGAGGCCTCCGTCAGCTCAGGCCGCCCGTGGCCCGGAGGTTCTGGCCGGTGAGCCAGCGGCCGTCCGGGCCCGCCAGGAACGCCACGACGTCGGCCACGTCGGACGGCTGTCCGAGCCGGCGGAGCGGGGTGAGGCCGACGATCAGGTCCAGCATCTCCCCGGGGTTGGCGTCGTGCAGCATGTCGGTGTCGGTCGCACCCGGGGAGACCGTGTTGACGGTGATGCCGCGCTCTCCCAGCTCCTGTGCGGCCGCCGCGGTGAGCTGCTCCAGCCCGCCCTTGCTGATCATGTACGGGGCGACGCCCGGCACGGGCCGGACGGTGTTGAGAGTGGAGATGTTGATGATGCGCCCGCCGTCGGGCATATGGCGGGCCGCGTGCCGTACGGTCAGGAAGGCGGCCTTCAGATTGACCGTCAGCAGGTGGTCGAAGCGCTCCTCCTCGATCTCGGCGAGAGGGGTCCTCGGGAAGTTCATGGCCGCGTTGTTGACCAGGATCTCCACGCCGCCGGACGGCCCCTGCGACGCGGTCTCCATCAGCTGCTCCGCCGCCCCGGGCTCGGCCAGGTCCAGCCGCACCGCACGGGCGCTGCCGCCCGCCTCCTCGACGGTGCGGACGATCTCCTCGGCGGCCTCGGCGCTGCGCGCGTAGTTGAACACCACCTCGGCGCCGTCGCGGGCCAGCCGCTCCACGATGGCCCGGCCGATGCCCCGCGAGCCCCCGGTGACGACGGCGGTCTTGCCTTTCAGTACGGGCATGACACTCTCCACACATCTCGGTGAGCGGATGTTCCGCCCCGAATCTATGCAGGGTGTGCCTCCGACGGCGGGTGATCGGCCGAAGTCGGCCGGCCGCCCGCCACCGGGCTGTGTCCCGTCCGCCGGGGGAGAGCCGTCCTCGGCCCTATCCCCGGCGCACGGTGATCGTCGTCCAGGCCCCGACGTGGACGCGGTCGCCGTCCTGGAGGGGATGCGGGACGTACGGCTGGATCGGGTCCTCCCCGCCGTTGATCGTGGTGCCGTTCGTCGAGTCCTGGTCGACGACCGCCCAGCCGCCGTCCGGCTGCTGGACAAGGACCGCGTGCTGGTGGGAGACCCCGGGGTCCTCCGGCGGACGCGCCAGGTCGATGTCGGGCGACTCGCCGGTGCTGTGGCGGCGGCGGCCGATGGTGACCTGCGGCCCGGTGAGCGGGAGCTGCTGCTCGGGGGAGTAGGCCGGGAGGTTCAGGCCGGCCGCCTCCGGGCCGCTGCGGTGCATCATCGCCATGAAGTACTCACGGTCGGGGGCGACGACCGCGACCCACCCCGCGGGGGCCGCGGGGCCGGGCGCACCCTGGGGGCCGCCTTGGGGACCGCCCTGGGTGAAGTGGGCGGGCGGCCCTTGGTGCGGTCCGGGCGCCGGGGCGCCCGGGTAGTCGCCGCCTCCGAAGGACGGCCCGGGAGGCCCGGGGGGCCCAGGCGGTCCAGGAGGCATGGGCGCCTGGTGCGGGTGCGGCTGCCCGTACGGCGACGGGGGCGCGGGGGCGTTCGGCGGCGCGGCCGGCCCGGCCGCGCTCGGCGGCTGCAGCGTCCAGTCGTCCTCGCCGAAGGCCGGACCCGGGGGCTGCTGGTGGGGCAAGGGGAAGTCACCCGGACCCCCGTGGGGCCCCTGCGGCGGGAACGACTGCGGCTGCGGGGGGTGCGGCGGCTGGAACCCGCCGGGCCCGGGCGGGGGCGGCGGGGCGTACGAGGTCGGCGACTGGGTCAGGAAGTTGTAGCGGCACTCCTCGCAGAAGGGCGCCTGCGCCTCACGGGGCGTACGGCACTGAGGGCACAGCTCCGCCTGGAAGGTGGGGGCCGGCGGCTGCGGGGCGGGCGCGGGATAGCCGTAGCCTCCGGGCGGGCCCTGGGGCCCCGGGGCGCCTGGCGGCGGCCCGCCGGGGTAGCCGTAGCCCCCTGGGGCGCCGGGACCTCCGGGGCCTCCCGGGCCCTGGCCCGGAGCGCTTCCCGGGAACCCGGGCGGGCCGGGCATCGGCGGAGGCGGCGGAGGCGGGGGGGCAGCGCCCGTGGGCACGGGCGTCCCCGACATCCGGTGGCCACACACCTCGCACCAGTCGTCGGCCGCTGATTGGTGGCCGTTAGGGCAGGTCGGCATGTCGGTGTTCCCCCTCTTGTGCCGTTCTCGGCGCTTACCGCCGTTTTGCGTGCTTGTCGCGTTACTTCTTGTTACTTCTTGACGCGCACTGTCTTGGTGGAGCGCGTTTCGAGAGTCATCTCATCCGCCTCCGCGACCTTCGCTTTCAGTCGCACAGTACCTGTCGCCGCGTCCACGACGTCCACCACCTTCGCAAGCAGTTTCGCCGTGCCCTCGTTCCCCGAGGTGCTCGCCAGCTGGACGGCACGTCCCAGCTTGGCCGTTGCTCCATCCATATCGCCCGCTTTGCGGGCATCCAGCCCTTGTTGGATGACCTGTGCCAGTTCGGTCTGGCCCGTATAGTGCGCGACCTGCGGATTCATCGCGGTGGAGGCGACCATGTCCTCCGTCCACACGGCCCGCACCAGCCCCTGGGTGAGGGTGGCCGGGAGCCCGCCGTCGTGCTGTGGCAGTACGAGAGAGACGCGGGCGGCCAGCATCTCCTGCCCGACCTCGGCCGTGGGCACCCGCACACACAGGTGGTAGTCGCGGGACTCGTCGCCCCAGGAGCCCGTCGGGTAGTCGCCGGCCCGCGCCCCGGCCTCGGCGCGCCGGTCGGTGAGGTCCTCGACCGTGGGCGCCACCTGCTTGACGAACGCCACCTCGGCGCCCAGCGGGGTCCACACCCGTAGGCCGACGTCCGCGACCTCCTTGCCCATCGCGGCATCCATCATGCGGGTGAAGTCCGCGGTTAATGCGGCCAGGTCAGAGGGGTCGGCCACGATATCGGCCGTGCCGAGCAGCGCGGAGGCGATGCCGGTGACCTCCTTGACCTCCCAGTCGGTGCCAACTCCGCGCGCGTCGCAGGTGAAGCGGCCCGCACAGGCCTTCAGCGCGGCCCGCAGCTCCCCCGGCTCCTCGTGCTCGTTGCGGCCGTCGGTGAGCAGGATGCCGTGCCGGATCGGCACATCGGCCGACGCCAGCAGCCGGTCGGCGAGGCGCAGCCAGGTGCCGATCGCCGTGCCGCCGTCGGCGCTCAGCCTGCGCAGCGCGTCCTTGGCCCGGGCCCGGGTGGCCGGGTCGGCGGTCGCCAGCCGGCCCCCGCCCGGGAAGACCTCCTCCACCTTGTGGGTGCCGGCGACCACGGCGAAGGCGACGCCGTCGCGGATGGCGTCGATCGCGGCGGCGGTCGCGTCCCGCGCGTTGCGCATCTTCGCCGGCGGATAGTCCATGGAGCCGGAGCAGTCGACCATGATGACCACGGCCGCGCGCGGGGCCGGGCCGCCCTGGTCCCGCGCGGGACCGCCGCCCTCGTCCAGGGCCGGGGCGGGCGCCGGGATCGCCGGGATGGGCATCCCCCCGGTGGTGCCGCCGCCGGTGGAGGTGACCGTGACGATCGCGTTCACCTCGCGGCCGCCCTCGGGGAGGTACTCGTTCTGGTAGACCTCGACCGAGAACCGGGGCACGGTGGACTTGGCGAAATCGGCCATCAGATTTCCTCCTTGGCTCAGACCGCTCCTTCTTGGCTCAGACCGCTCCTTGGCGCCGACGCTGGGGCTCCTGCCGGAGGATCAGCCGGATCCTGCCCTGCCCGGCTCCGCGGGGAACGGCAGTACGGCCACCGTTACGTTGTCGTGGCCCCCGCCGTCCAAGGCGTGACCGACCAGGACGCGCGCGCTGTGCATCGGCCGGGCGCGGGCGTCTTGCGGCACCGCGCGGGCCATCTCCTGGGCCGACTCCGCGTAGTTCCACAGGCCGTCGGTGCACACCACCACCACACCCGGCCGGTCCGGCTTGTAGGACGCGGTGTGCGGCTCCAGTTCATAGGCGTCCGCGCCGAGCCAGCCGGTGATGGCATGGGCCCGCTCGTCCGCGTACGCCTCCGCCTCGGACATCAGACCGGCCGCCACCATCTGGGCCGCCCAGGAGTCGTCCTCGGTGAGCCGCGCGGGCGGCGCCGAACGGTCGTCGGGCACCCAGTAGGCGCGGCTGTCGCCGATCCAGCCGACGGTCAGGATGCCGGCGGCGACCACCGCGCTGACGATGGTGCAGGCCGGCGCGTTCTGCTGGCGCTGGTGGGGCTCGTCGTGCGGACCGGTCCGGCCGGCCTCCGCCGCCAGGGAGTTCACGGCCTCGGCGGCGGCGACGATCGCCTCGTTCATGGCCTGCTGGGGATGGGCGCCGCGGGGGAGCGAGGCGAGCAGCGACTGGCCGGCGGCGTGGGCGGCGGCCGCGGACGCGTCGTCGGGGCGGGTCGCCGAGGAGACCCCGTCGCAGACGACCGCGAGCACGGCCGGCGAGCCGTCGGGCAGCGCCGCGGCGGACACGGCGAACGCGTCCTCGTTGCGATGGTGGCGCAGACCTCGGTCGCTGGCCGCCGCGACGCCCGCCAACTCGCGCTCCATGTGGTCGCGTTCCCGTGGCTGCGCGTGGCCGCAGGAGTCGCAGTATCCGTCCTGGTCGATGGTGCCCTCCCGGCACGCGGCGCACAGGCGGCGGCCGCCGCCTGCCGGCCGGGGGCCCGCCCCGCCGCCGCTGCTCGCGTCAGTGTCCGTTCCGGTGCCCGGCGTACCCGGTGTGCCGGGTGTGCCGGGTGCGCCGGGGGTTGGTTGCTCTCCGAAAGCCGCCGCGGCCCTGGGGTCGGCCGCCGGTGGGATGGCGTCCGACGCGTCCGGCACGGCCGAGGCGTCCGGCGTGACCGGGACGTCCCAGGCGACCGGGCCGTCCGGAGCGGCCGGTGCCGACATGGCAGCCGGGTGCGCCGGGGCGGGGGCCTGGAGCGGGTAGTCCTCCGGCTCCTGCCAGTCGGCCCGCGCCACTCCGTTCACCGGGGGCGCCGGGCGGTCCGCGGCCACGGCGGCAGCCGGCCCGGCCGACGCCAGGTCGGCCCCGCACACGCCGCAGAAGTTGTCACCCGACTCCAGCGGCTCTTCACAGGTCGGGCAGGTTGCCACTCGGGGCATCTGCGGCATCTGCGACATCGATCACACCCACGTCCTGGGGCGGAAACGGTTGGCCCGCTCCACCAGTTCGATCCTTTCCTCGCCGCGCTGCGCGAGCCTGGCGAGTACCCGGTACGAGCGTTCCAAGCCGAAGCGCAGTCCCCGCTCGTCCAGACTGCTGCTGAGCAGGGACGGCCGGGCGCCGCCCGGAGGCGCGCCACTGCTGCCGGACAGTACCCAATCCAGGGCGCTGCCCAGTACTTCCGTGCGCAGCCGCTCGTACCGCACCGCGTCGAGGCCCAATTGCCCCAGCCACTCGACCTGTTGGGCCGAGGCCGTCAGATCGGGCAGCAGCGGCTCGTGCGCGGCGCGCTGCCGCAGCCGGGCCCGCACCGCCGCGACCCGGGCCGCCGTGTAGTGGATGGACGACTCCGGTACGGACTCCAGGGCGGCCACCGCTCCCGCGCGGTCCCCGGCGTACAGCAGGACCCGGGCGAGTCCGAAGGCGGCGCTCACATGGTTCGGGTCGGTCGTCCACACCAGCCGGTAGTACTCCGCCGCGTTGTCCAACTGGCCGAGCACCTCGGCGCACACACCGAGCGCCAGCTTCGGCGCCGGCTCGCCGGGGAACGCGTCGTAGACGGCGTCGAAGGACAGGGCCGCGGTCTCGTTGTCCCCGGTCGCCAGCGCGTGCAGGCCCCGGTACCAGACGATCCGCCAGTCGTCGGGATAGCCGGCCTCCAGACCGTCCAGCGCGATCCCCGCCTCGCGCGCGTGGCCGAGCTCCAGCTGGGCGCGGATGCGGCGCAGCCGCAGCTCGAGCGAGTCGGCGGGGGCCGCCCGCAGCGCCGCGTGCAGCTCGGCCGGGGCGGAGGCCAGCAGTCCGGCGAGAAACCCGGCGTTGGCGTCGTCCGGGTCCACCAGCGGCACCGGCAGCGCCAGGGCGGTGGCGCGGGCGTCCAGCGGCGCGATCGCGGGCAGCGGCAGGGCCAGCACGCCCTGGGGGCGGTCCGGTGCGGCGGCCGTCCGGCCCCGGCCGGCGCGGGCGCCGAGCACGGACGTGTCCTGTCCCTGCTCGGCGAACAGCTGGGTGTCCACCACCCGCGGCTCGGGCCCGAAACGCGTGGACAGCGCGGGCCGGGGCCGCCCCGTCTGCAGCGCCACGACCTCCCGCAGCACGCCCGTCAGCTGGTCGGCCATCTCCTGTGCGGAGCCGAACCGGCGGTTCGGGTCGGGGTCGGTGGCCCGGACCAGCAGCCGGTAGAACGACTCGTAGCGCTGGAAGACCTCGATGTTCCCCGGGTCGGGCAGGCTGTCCGCGAAGACGTTCGTATAACCCTGGAAATCGAAGGTGAGCACGGCGAGGGTGCGCGCCACCGTGTACAGGTCCGAGGCGACCGTCGGGCCCAGCTCCGAGATCTCGGGGGCCTGGTAGCCCACCGTGCCGTAGATCGGGCTTTCCTCGTCGTCCATCCGCCGGACCGCGCCCATGTCGATGAGCTTGAGCTGGTCCTGCTGCTGGATGGCGTTGTCGACCTTGAAGTCGCAGTAGAGCAGATTGCGGCTGTGCAGATGGCCGAGGGCCTCCAGGGCCTCGATGCCGTACGCGCACGCCTGCTCGACCGGCAGCGGATCGCGCCTGCCGTCCGGCGCGCGGCGGGAGTTGGCGATGTCCTTCAGCGACTTGCCGCCGACGTACTCCATCACGATGTAGCCGTCGAGGCTGCCGGTGCGCTGGTCGAGGTGTTCGACGAAGTTGTAGATGCGGACGATGTTGGAGTGCTCGATCTCGGCGAGGAACCGGCGCTCCGACACGGCGATGGACAGCGCCTCCTCGTCGCCGGTGTCCAGCAGGCCCTTGAGGACCACCCAGCGGTCGGACACCGCGCGGTCGATGGCCAGATAGATCCAGCCGAGACCGCCGTGGGCCAGACACCCCGCCACCTCGTACTGGCCGTGCACGATGTCGCCGGGGCTCAGCTTGGGCACGAAGGAGTACGGATGGCCGCACTTGGTGCAGAAGCCCTCGGTGCGGCCCGGCCGGTCGCCGCGGGCGCGCCCCACCGGCGCTCCGCAGTCGCTCCGGCTGCAGAACCGCTTGCGCTCGGGCACCTCGGGGTTGGCCAGCACCGCCATGCGCGGGTCGGTGCGCGGTACCTCGTCCACGCTGACCAGGCCCGCGCCGAGTCGGCTGCGTCCGGAGCGGGCCGCGGCGGTGGAGCGGGAGCTGCGCACCGACACCGAACGAGAGGAGGACCGCCCCGACCCCAGCGAGCGGGACAGCCGCCCGGACACCGAGCGCCGGGACGAGGCGGACCGGGACGACGGGCGCGAGGAGGATCGGGAGCCGGTGCCCGACGAGCCGCTTCCCCGGTCGCCGCGCCCCACGCCGGTGATGCCGGTGGGCGGCGAGCCGACCATTCCGTCCCGCGAGACGACCGGGGCCATGCCGCAGGTGTCGCAGTACAGCTGGCCGCCGCCCACGTCCTCGTACGCCCCACCGCACCCGCGCCGCTGACACCTGCCCATACCGCTGCTCACCGCGTCTCTCCGTTCGCCCAGCCGCGGCAGCGGCTGCTCGTCACATCAGCGGCTCCGCCGCGGGCACCGTCGCCCGCGCGGCGCAGAGGTGCGGCCATCGCGGTCGTGTGCGGCCCGGCGGTCGCGCGTGCGACGCTCG
>NZ_JARAXF010000001.1:54028-745785 GCF_033793745.1 Streptomyces sp. ME19-01-6
ACGCTCGCGGTGCTTTTTTGTTCGCCCCGCCGCGGCAGCGGCTCATGTGACTGTCGCCCGCGCGGCGACAGCAGGCGCATCGCGGTCGTGTGCGGCCCGGCGGTCGCGCGTGCGACGCTCGCGGTGCTTTTTTGTTCGCCCCGCCGCGGCAGCGGCTCATGTGACTGTCGCCCGCGCGGCGACAGCAGGCGCATCGCGGTCGTGTGCGGCCCGGCGGCCGCGCGTGCGACGCTCACAGTGCCTCCCCCGTTCTGCGGTCCTGCGGCTCCCGCGGCCCCTTCTGGCGCGGGACCAGGACCTCGGCCGCGGCCTGCTGGTAGCGCAGCACCGCCGCTTCGGCGGCGCGCAGGTCGCAGGGCGCGCTCCACAGCATCCGGCGCGCCGTGTCGTACCGCTCCATCAGCAGCGGGTCCTCGGCCATGCCGTGGCGCGCGACCTTCGCCTTGTACGCGTCCAGACGGCCGCGCAGCTCGGCGCGCACCGCCAGCGGCGCGGTCACCGCGGTCAGCGATTCCCGGGCCCGCAGCAGCTCGTCGTCGGCGCGCTCCTCCAGGGACTCCAGCAGCGGGGAGAGCCGGTGCCACTGGGCGCGCCTGCGGTATTCGGCCGCAGTCACCAGCTGCTCCTGCAGCACGGTCGGCGGGCCGCTGACCGCCGGCACCTCGGATGCCGCGATCTTGGCCAGCACCTCGCCGCGCGCCTGCCGCGCCTCGGCGAGGGTGCGGTCCGCGCGGGAGAGGACGTCGCGCAGTCGCATCAGCCGCCGCTCCGCGTCCTGCCGCACGTCGAGGACCGCCTCGATCTCGCGCCGTACGTCCTCCAGGGCGCGGGCCGCGGCGTCGTAGCGGGTGGTGTCGGGGCGGCCGCCGCCGGGCGCGGAGCTCGGCGAGGCGCCGGACCAGAAGGCGAGCGGGTCGGAGACGACCTCGGCGCGCAGCGAGGTCAGCTCCGCGGTGATCCGCTCCAGGTCGTCCCCGGAGGGGTGCTCGCCGGGGCGCACCCCGACGGAGTGGGCGAGGGAGCGGGTGCGGCGCAGCTCGGCGGAGAGCATGTCGATACGGGCGGGCAGCGCGGACCATACGGCGTCGGCCGTGACGATGACATCGAGGGCCTCGGCGTACCAGCGGTTCATCCGGTCGACCAGCGCGTCCAGCGTCAGCTGCTCGCTGAGCAGCGGCGAGCCGGTGAGCGAGGCGCTGCTGGGCAGCGTGATGCCGGGGCCGCGCAGCACCTCGGCGAGCTCGGCCAGTTCGCCGGGCGTGGACCAGCGGTGGCGGGAGCGCACCTCACGGGCGGACCGCAGCGCGTCCGTGTAGGCGTCGAAGTACGTCCACAGCAAGGAGATGGCCTGCTCGGTGGTGGCCCACCGGTCCTTGGTGACGCCGGTCAGCTCGGCGCCTTCGAGGAGTCTGCGGCCGGCGTGGTCCTGGAGGGCGAGCAGCGAGGACTCGATCGCCTCGTGTTCGGCGCCGAGCTTCGCCAGCATGCGGTCCACCTCCTCGCGGCCCATGACCGGCTTGTCGGGCTCCCCCGCGGAACTGGGGACGGGTCCCGTGCCCCCCATCGATCACCTCTCCGTGTCCGTGCCGTGTGACCTGCGTGATCCGTATTCGCTCATCCCTACTGCGTGCACGTGCTGCGTGCATCCCTACGCGCGCCGGCCAGGCGCTAATCCTCAGCCGCTCATCCTCGGCCGCTCATCCTTGGCTACTCCTTGTATGTGGGAGCCGGTGCCGCCGGATTCTCCTCCGTCCTGCCGAGATCTTCGGCGAGCCACTTGCGGTAGGCCCGCATCCAGGGGCTGTTGTCACCGCCGGAGCGGTATCCCTCCAGCACCTTGTTGACCCGGCGTACCAGGTCCTTGTCGTTCTTGTTCATCGCCACGCCGTAGAACTCCTCGGTGAACGGCTTGCCGACGAGCTTGACGGACGGGTCCTGGGCCGCCTGCCCGGCCGCCAGGGCGTTGTCCGTGATCACGGCGTCGACCTGGCCGAGCTGCAGTCTGACCAGGCAGTCGAGCTGGTTGGGCACCGGGTCGACCTTGATCGCGCCCAGGTCCTTGGCGCCGCCCTTCTCCTTGTCCAGCTCGGCTTCGGCGGTGGAACCCTTCGCCGTGCAGACCCTCTTGCCGCGCAGCGAGGTGTTGTACCCGGTGACGGAGGAGCCCTCGGGGACCAGCACCTGCTGGCCGGCCTTGAAGTAGGCGGTGGAGAAGGCGACGTCCTTGAGGCGGTCGCAGTTGATGGTCATGGTGCGGACGACGATGTCCACCTTGCCCTGCTGCAAGGCCTTGATCCGCTGGCTGGTGGGGATGGCGCGGTAGATGACCGCGTCCGGGTCGCCGAAGATGTCCTTGGCGATGGCGCGCACCAGATCGATGTCGAAGCCGGTGAGGTCGCCGGTGGCCGGGTCGCGGTAGCCCCAGCGGTAGCTGTTCTGGTCCACCCCGGCGATCAGCTTGCCCAGCTTGTGGCCGTCGACCTCGCGGTTCTTGATGCGCTGTATGGCCGGGCCGCTCGCGCTCGACGGCCGCAGGCTGGCCTCCGGCCGGACGCACTTCTCCGCGGTGGTGGCCGCTGTGGTCCGCGCGGCCCGCGGGTGCACCCCGGTCCCGCCGCCGCGCCCGCTTCCGGTCCCGTCGCCCTGGTCGTCCAGCGCCGCGGGCACGAAGATCGCCGTGGCCGCTCCCAGGGCGCAGACGGCCGCCGCAGCACCCGATCGCACCGCTCGCATCCTCAGGCCCCCCATCGCACTCACCGGTACTCCGACAGCCGGCGGCCTATGCCCAGCAGCGCGGCCGCCGCGCCCAGCGCGGCCAGCACCCCGGCCCCGAGCGCCAGCCCGGTCAGCGCGCCGCGCCCGTCGTCCGCCGCCCGCTTGAACTCCCGCTGCTCGTGGGCCAGGGCCTTCGCCAGCAGCTCGTCGACCTTGTCGAAGGACTCGCCCGTACTGGTACTGCCCTCGCCGCCGATGACCTTCGCCCGCGCGTCCTTGTAGTTGCCCGCGTCGTCGGCGGCGCGGGCGGCCTTGTGGCGCACTTGCCACTCCCGTACGTGCGTGATGGCCTCGTCCACCGGGGCTCGGCCCTCGTCGTCGTCCGCGAGGTCCCGCGCCCGGGCCAGCAGGCTGCCGGGGGCGGCCCGGGCCTTGTCGCCGCCCGCGATGCTTCCGGCGTCGGTGCCGTCGTCGCCTATGAGGCCGGACATCTGCTCGGCATAGCCCACCTCGTAGGCGTCCTTGTCCTTGTCCTTGCCTTCCTTGTCGACGACGACCGCGCCGCGCGCGACCAGCGTCAGGTTCTCGTCGCCACGGGCGCGCAGCGAGTCGATCCGGGCCTCGTTGAGCACATGCAGGGACTTGGCCCCGTGGTCATTGGAGTCGTTCAGCGCGGAGCGGGCGAGGCCGTGGCCGACCGCCAGCCACACCAGCGCCACCGCCGAGGCGGCCGCCGAGGCGAGCAGCCCGCGGTTGAACACCCGGTTGGTGCGCAGAAAGTCGCGGCGCTGGGCCCAGCCCAGGGCGGCCAGCGCGGCGACGCCGATGCCGATCGCCGCCCATGGCCAGGACGTCGCCTCCTCGTAGTCCGCGCCGAGCCGCGCGGTCTCGGCCTGGTACAGCCGCCCGGCGGCGGGCAGCAGCCGCTGCCGCATGGTGTCGTTGGCATACCGCAGATAGGCGCCGCCCAGCGGCAGCCCCTGGCGGTTGTTGGCGCGCGCGGACTCGACCAGGCCCGTGTAGACCGGCAGGAGTTCGTTGATCCGGCGTATCTCCTCGCGGGCGGTGGCCGAGCCGTCGGTGTTGGCCGCGGCCCGCACCAGCAGCTTGGAGGCCCGGTCGATGTCCGCCTCGTACCGCCTGCGCACCTCGGTCGGCTCCTGCCCGCCGGCCAGGAACGCGCTCGCCGCGGTGGTGTCGGCGTCGGCGAGGGAGCGATAGATGCTCGCCGCGTCGGCGCTCAGCGGCTGGCTGTGCTCGACCACCGCGTCCGCCGCGGTCTGCCGGTCGGAGACCTGCCAGGCCGTCACCGCGCCGAACGCCACCACCAGCGCCGCGAGCACGGCTCCGATGACGTGCAGCCGCCCCGGCTCGGTCGTCGCCGCGGCCCTAGCCCGCTCGGCGCCTTCCCGCCACGCGGCCCGCCGCCGCCCCGACGACGCGGACGCGGCCGCTGCTCCGGCCGCGCCGGTGGTCGGCGGGTATGCCACGAGACCTCCCCCTCGGTCCTGACCCCTTAAAACACTGTCGACGGCCCGTCGCCCGGTGCGGCGGGGGACAGGTATCCGGGCAGCAGTATGGACGCAGCCGCTGACGAGCACACCGGTCGTGCCCGGATCTTGGCCCGATCGCGATCTTCGCCTCTGGGCCGTCGGCCCCGGGGGTGTCCGCGTCGTCCTCCTTCTCCCAACTTCTCATACGCTTCTCGGCGCGTTTCGGTTCCCAATAACCCGCCGCGACCTGGAAAGTCGGGGACTTCAGCCCCGGGCGTAGTGCGCGCGCAGCCTGGCGTACGCGGCCGCGGGCGCGCCCATGCGGTCCAGACCCAGCAGGGCGGCTCCGAGCACGGGCGGCGCGGTGATCACCCTCGGCTCGGCCTTGGGCGCGCGCTCGGCGAGCAGCTCGCGGACCCGGTCGTCCAGCAGCGGGTGGCGCGCCGCGAGCACGCCGCCGCCGAGGACCACCGGCGTCTGTTCACCGAGCAGTTCGAGACGGGTCAGGGCGACCGTGGCCATGGTGACCACCTCCTCCGCCTGCCGGGCGACGATGGCGCGCGCGATCTCATCGCCCGAGTCGGCCACCGCGAAGAGCCGCGGGGCCAGCTCATGGCGCCGCGCCGGGGCGATCCGCCCCAGGTGGAGCGCCTCGATCAGGTCGTACATGGTGGCCAGGCCGAAGTGCTCGGGCAGGGCGCGGGCCAGAGCGGTCGGCGCGCCGCGGCCGTCCTCCGCGCGCGCCGCCCACCACATCGCCTCCTTCGACAGATCGCCGCCGCCGCCCCAGTCACCGGAGATCCGGCCGATGGCGGGGAACCGCGCGGTGCGGCCGCCGTGGCCCAGGCCCGCGCAGTTGATGCCCGCGCCGCAGACGACGGCGACGCCGGTCGGCGCGCCGTCGTCCGCGACCCCGGCCCGCAGCAGCCCGAAGGTGTCGTTGGCGACCGTGACGGTCGCCCCCCAGCCCTGGGCCGCCAGCAGCGGCGTCACCTGCTCCTCCTCGGCCGGGAGATCCACATTGGCCAGGCAGGCCGCGACATGCTCGGCCCGCGGCGGCCCGTCGAACCCCGCGGCCCGCGCCGCCCGTGTCACCAGCGGGGCGAGCGAGGCCACGGCGGCCTCGGCGCCCACGACGGGCGGCTGGAAGCCGCCGCCGCGCGCGGTGCCGAGGACCGCCCCGTCCGGGCCGACCAGGGCCACGTCGGTCTTGCTGTTGCCCGCGTCGACCGCCAGGACGGACGCGCGCGGTGGGTGGGCTGTCGACTCCTGGGACTGCTTCAGGCCCACGCCAGGTGCTCCCGGTTGTGTGCGATGAGGGTGTCGGTCAGCTTGTCGGCGTATTCGATCTGGCCGATCAGGGGGTGGGCCAGCAGGGCGTCGAAGACCCGCTCGCGGCCGCCCTTCAACGCCGCCTCCAGCGCCAGTTTCTCGTACGCGGTGACATGGGCGACCAGCCCCGCGTAAAGGGGTTCCAGGGGGCTCACCGGCAGCGGGCTCGCGCCGCGCGCGTCCACGGCCGCGGGGACCTCGATCACCGCGTCGTCCGGCAGGAAGGGCAACGTGCCCTGGTTGAAGGTGTTGACGATGCGCACCTCGCCAGTGTCCCGCAGCAGGGACGAGGTCAGATCGACCGCCGCCTCCGAGTAGAAGGCGCCGCCGCGCTTGCCCAGCAACTCGGGTTTCTCGTCGAGCGCCGGGTCGGCGTACATCTGCAGCAACCGCCGTTCGATCGCCGCGACCTCGGCCGCCCGCGAGGGCTTGGCCCCTTCTCCCGAAATGGGCAGCAGCTCCCGTACGACCGCGTCGTGCTGGTAGAAGTAGCGCAGATAGTACGAGGGGACCACGCCGAGGCGGTCGAGCAGCGCGCGCGGCATCCGCAGATGCTCAGCGATCGCGTCGCCGTGCTCGGCCAGCAGCCTGGGCAGCACGTCCGCGCCGTCCGGGCCGCCGAGCCGCACCGCGCGCTCCCAGGTGAGGTGGTTGAGGCCCACGTGGTCCAGCGACACCTCGTCCGGGGCCACGCCCAGCAGCTTCGCGAACCTCCGCTGGAAGCCGATCGCGACATTGCACAGCCCGACCGCCCGGTGCCCTGCCGTCAGCAGCGCGCGGGTCACGATGCCGACGGGGTTGGTGAAGTCAACGATCCACGCGTCGGGGTTGCGGCGGCGCACCCGCTCGGCGATGTCCAGCACCACCGGGACCGTGCGCAGCGCCTTGGCGAGCCCGCCCGCGCCGGTGGTCTCCTGCCCGACGCAGCCGCACTCCAACGGCCAGGTCTCGTCCTGGTCGCGGGTGGCCTGCCCGCCGACGCGCAGCTGCAGCAGGACCGCGTCCGCGCCGTCCACGCCCGCGTCCAGGTCGTCGGTCCAGGAGATCCGGCCGGGGTGGCCCTGCTTGGCGAAGATCCTCCGCGCCAGCCCGCCGACCAGCTCCAGCCGGTCGGCGGCCGGGTCGACCAGGACCAGCTCCTCCATCGGCAGCACATCCCGCAAGCGGGCGAATCCGTCGACGAGTTCGGGGGTGTAGGTGGAACCGCCACCCACCACTGAGAGCTTCAACCCTTGACTGCTTCCTTGTCATTGCTCGAGCTGAGCATGTGTCGGATAGTTCGCTCTCCGCACCGGCAGATGAGCCAGGTTCTGCGAGTAGGCGATACGGGTGACCTTCACCAGCCACCGCCAGTAAGCCTGTCTTGCAACGTCCTCTCGCAGCGGCACAGTCCGTCCAGGCGGCGCGGGAAAGTGCACACCATCGTCGGGCCCCGCTCGATCGTGTCCCAATGAGGAGCTTCTCCTGTCGATGTGACGTCTACGAGGCACGCCGCGCGGACCGGCGGCGTGTCGGGACGTCAGGCGGTGTCGAAGACGGTGTGACGGGCATCGGCGAGCGCCGTCTGCAGCGCGCCGATGAGAATCGGATCCCCCTCGATGGAGCTGATCCGCAAGCGCGGCCGGGGCAGCGCGAGTCCGGTCATCTCGGCCTCGACCAGTTCGCGCAGCCGCTCCCCGCCGGCCTGGGCGACCTGCCCGGAGAGGACCACCAGCTCCGGGTCGACCACCGCCACGACCGAGGCGAGCCCGGTGGCCAGCCGGCGGGCCAGCTCGGTGAGGACGGCGTCGCCCGCGCCGGGCGTGCGCAGCGCGGCGGCGAGCGCCTTGGTGGCGGTGGGCGCCTCGATGCCGTGCTCCCGGGCCAGTTCGACCACGGCGGGGGAGCCGACCAGCTTCTGAAAGCCCCCGCCCGCGTCCGGCCGGGCGGCGCTGTCGTCCCCGCCGCGCGCGAGCGGAGCCCCCGGCAGCGGCATATAGCCGATCTCCCCGGCGCCGCCGGTCGCCCCGCGCAGCAGGGTGCCGCCGAGCACGATGGCCGCACCGACACCCTCGTCGGCCCAGACCAGCGCGAAGTCGTCGAAGTCCTGCGCGGTGCCATGGTGCTGCTCGGCGACGGCCGCGAGGTTGACGTCGTTCTCGATCACCAGGGGCGTGCCCAGCACCTCGGCCAGCTCGTCCCGCATGGTGCGGGACTGCCAGCCCGGCAGGTGGGGTGCGTAACGCAGCACCCCGGTGTGCGGGTCGAGCGCGCCGGGGGTGCCGATCACCGTCTGCCGCAGCTCGCCCCGGGTGAGCCCGGCGGCGGCCAGCGCGCCGTCCACGGCCTCGGCGACGAGCTCGCCGGTGCGGTTGCGCACCGACTCGGCGGTCGCCTCGGCGTTCACCCGGTGCTCGCCGAGGATCCGGCCGGTGATGTCGGCGACGGCGGCGGTGATGCCCTCCTGGTCGACGGCGAGCGCCGCGACATGGGCGGCGGCCGGGTCGATCTCGTACAGCTGGGCGTTGGGCCCCGGTCGGCCGGTGACGTTCCCGGTCGTCCGGACCAGTCCCGCGGCCTCCAGGCGGGTCAGTAGCTGGGAGGCGGTGGGCTTGGAGAGCCCGGTCAGCTCACCGAGCCGGGTCCTGGTCAGCGGCCCGTGTGCGACCAGCAGTTCCAGCGCGGCCCGGTCGTTCATGGCGCGCAGCACGCGCGGCGTCCCCGGAGTGCCTGATGCCGCCATGGTGGGTGCCCCCGTATCGCTCGAGCGTCTCTGTTAAGAAACCTTCCTATTGATGAACAGCAAGGTAAAGGGCGGGGTCGCGAGGCGTCAATGGGTGCGGCCGGGCCGAGGCCGGAGCCGAGGGTTCCTCCACCGGTGGTCCAGTGGGGCGTGTCACGGTCGCGGGCAATCGAGAGAACGGGGAGCCATGAAAACAACCCCACGAGGGCCGCTCGTGGTGCTCGTCGCCGTGCTGCTCGCGGTCGCCGCCGGGGCGGGCGGCGCGAGGGCCGCGTCGGGCGGCGCGGGCAGGGCGGACGCTCCGGGTGGGGCGGGCGGCGCGGGCGCGGCGTCGGCGGCGCTCACACAGGCCGGGGGCGGCCGGGACGCAGCCCGGGCCGAGGCCGCCGAAGCGGTACGGGCCTACTGGACGCCGGAGCGGATGCGGCACGCCGCATACCAGGGCGGCGGCCTGACCCGGGGCGCCACGGAGCACGCCCAGCGGCAGCTCGCGGCTCCCGCCACCGAGCCCACTGTCGAGCCCGGCTCCGTACCCCCGGCCGCGGCGAGCAGCCCGGGGGCGCCCGCCGCCGACGCCGAGATCCCGATCCGCGTCGGGCGGATCCTGTACGTCGATCCGTTCGACGGCAAGGACAAGGCCTGTGACGGCAACGCGCTGAACAGCGGCTCGCGCCGACTGGTGGTCACCTCCGGCAGCTGTGTGTACAGCCGGGCCGCGCACGCCTGGATGAACAACTGGGTCTTCATTCCCGGCTACTTCAGGGGGAGCGCGCCCTACGGCAAGTTCGTCGGCGACTGGGGATACACGTTCAACGCGTGGATCAACGACGGCGATATGAACTATGACTTCGGGCTGGCCACCACCCACCCCAACGAGTCCGGCCAACGGCTCGTCGACAGGGTCGGCGGCGACGGGTTCGCCTGGAACCAGCCCAGGGAAGAGTTCGTGAGCGCCAACGGATACTCCGTCAACGGGCAGATCCCCTCCGGGTGCGGCGGCTACACCCGCCCAGCCTCCTTCGGGGGCATCGAGCTGCCCTGCGCCCCGTCGGACGGCGGACTCTCCCGCGGCGGCCGCTGGCTGATGGACGTCGACCCCGACACCACCCTCGGCCACGTCAACGGCGTGACGAGCATCCACCAGCCCAGCGGCTGGCTCCAGAGCCCCTACGTCAACACCGAGTTCAGGGACTTCTACTACCGGGTCGCCGACAGCTGACCCACGGCTGACGTCCTCCACACCGGAATCGAGGAACCATCATGCGGGCTCCCAGGACCCTGAAGACACTCGCCGTCCGCGCCGCGCTCGCGGTGGGCACGGCCCTCGCGGTCTCCACCACCCTCCTCGTCCCCGCCACCCAGGCCGCGGCGGCGCCCGCGGCCGCCGTGCGGGCGGCCGCCGGGCCCACGCTGATCAGCTACGACATCCAGTCCAAGACCCTCACCGGCAGCGGCTTCCTGCCCAGCCACCGGGTGTGGGTCAGGACCGCCGTCTCGGGTTCGGTGCCGACCTGCGGCACCGTCACCCTCTCCGACCTCCGCACCAGCCCCACGCTGCTGCAGACCACCTCCGACCCGTCCGGGAACATCTCCGTCCCGGTGGACCCCAAGGCCACGCTGCCGCCGCTGCTGGTCTGTCCGAACCCGATCGTCTACCTCTACGGGGCCTATCCGGGCGAACTCGTCCACTTCAGCGCCCACGACGAGCGCTATGAGAACGGCCGTCTGGTCTGGAGCAACACGCTGACCGTCACGGCCTGAGGCGCTGCACAAGCCCGAGCCACCCACAGAGAGACTCCGCACGCACAGCCGCGCGACCACCGCGGCTGTGCGTGTGGCCGCTTCTCGGCTACTTCTGAACGGGCGGGGTGGCCGGCGGCGGGATCGGGGTGGTGGCCAGGGACTGCGGGGAGTCCGGGTTGGACAGGACCGACGGTGGCGCGACGGCCGCCCCGGCGATGGCGGCATCCTCGGGCTGCAGATCCGGGTCCAGGGGGCGGCCGACCATGCGGACCCCCGCCTCGTCCAGCGCCTTCTTGATCCGCCACCGCAGCTCGCGCTCGACGCCGAGCGCCTTGCCCGGCATGGTCCGGGCCGACACCTTCACGACCATGGAGTCCAGGTAGACGGCGTCCAGCCCGAGCACCTCGACCGGCTCCCACAGCCGCTCGTTCCAGGGCTCTTCCTTCGCCATGTCCACGCCGACCTGCGTGATCAGTGCGCGGACCTCGTCCAAGTCCTCGTCCGCGCGGATCTGGACCTCCACGCCGGCCGTGGCCCAGCCCTGGCTGAGGTTGCCGATCCGCTTGACCTCGCCGTTGCGTACGTACCAGATCTCGCCGTTGTCGCCGCGCAGCTTGGTGACGCGCAGCCCGACCTCGATCACCTCGCCGGAGGCCACCCCGGCGTCGATCGAGTCGCCGACCCCGTACTGGTCCTCCAGGATCATGAACACGCCGGACAGAAAGTCGGTGACCAGGTTGCGGGCGCCGAAACCGATGGCCACACCCGCGACACCGGCGCTGGCCAGCAGCGGCGCCAGGTTGATCTCCAGCGTCGCAAGGATCATCAGCGCCGCGGTGCCCAGGATCAGGAACGAAGCGACGGAGCGCAGCACCGAGCCGATCGCCGCGGACCGCTGGCGCCGCCGTTCGGCGTTGACCAGCAGGCCGGCCAGCGCGGTGCCGTCCACGGCCTGGGCGGTGCGGTTCATGCGCTCTATCAGCTTGGTGATCGCGCGTCGCACGACGGACCGCAGCACAAACGCGATCACCAGGATCAGGGCGATGCGCAGCCCGATGCTGAGCCAGGTGGACCAGTTCTCCTCCACCCAGCCCGCGGCGTTGGTGGCGCTCTGCTGCGCGTCCTTCAGCGTGGTGGGAGGAGGCGTGGCGTCTGCGGCCGGAGCAGCGGACCAGAACACAGGGAAACCCTTCATGTGCGACATGCCCGCACGGAGGACCGCGCGGGCAACCCCTCACACAGTAGCCGGGCCCAGGAATGTGCCGTTCCTGTGTTCGAGAGCGCGTGAGGGCGTCGAGGGGGCGTACAAGAGCGGGGTGAGGGCGTCAGCGCAGCGGTTTCCGCCGCGAGGCCCGGGCGGCCCGTGATTCTCGCCACTTCCAGGAGTGTCCGCGGGCCCGGACGGCCGCCGGATTCCGCTCTTCCGGCGGTATGCGCGCGGTACGCGGAAATGCCTCTCAACCGTTAACCCGGTGATGGTGGCGTTCCAGCCAGGGTTCAGGGGAAACTGGGGGAGATCGTCCCGGCGCGAGCCACGCGCCGCCGGCGTACAAGGAGGCATCCGTGCCGCATGTCCTGGTCCTCAACGCGTCGTACGAGCCGCTCGGCGTCGTACCGCTCCGCCGCGCGCTCGTACTCGTCCTCAATGACAAGGCCGTCAGCCTTGAGGACTCAGGCGCCCTGATGCACAGCGCGACTCATGTCATACCCGCACCCAGCGTGGTCCGCCTGAAGCGATTCGTCCGGGTGCCCTACCGGGGCCCCGTCCCCCTCACCCGCCGTGCCCTGTTCGCCCGCGATGGCGGGCGATGTGCGTACTGCGGTGGCGTGGCGACCAGCGTCGACCACGTCATCCCCCGCAGTCGCGGCGGCCAGCACACGTGGGAGAACGTGGTCGCCGCGTGTCGTCGCTGCAACCATGTCAAAGCCGACCGCCATGTCGCGGAGATCGGCTGGCGGCTGCGCCATCAGCCGGCGCCGCCGTCGGGCCTCGCCTGGCGGATCATCGGCACAGGGCATAGGGACCCGCGCTGGCTGCCATACCTGCAGCCGTACGGCGCGGAGGACGCCATGGCCCGGATCGACGGCAAATCTGCCTGAGACCCGGGCCATCGTCATGTCTGTGTGTCTGCGCGGTGTGAGCGCAGCGGTCCGCGGACAGTGGCCCCCGCGGCGGAGCGGGGGCCACGCGCGGCTCTGCGCCGGATAGGGCCCACGTCATACGGCCCGCGCCGCGGGCGGGCCCGTGTCAGCGCGTGTCAGCCCGTGTCAGCCTGTGTCACCGCGTACGCCGCCACCGACCACAGGGAGTAGCCGAAGCGGGTGGCGCGCTCGGCGCCCTGGATGCGGATGAAGCGGGTGCCGGGGGCGTCCATCCGGACGCTCTCGTGCCCGCCACGGCCGTCGGAGACGGTCGCCGCCGTGCGCCAGGTGCGGCCGTCGGCCGAGACCTGGACGCGGTAGCGGGTGGCGTAGGCGTCCTGCCAGTGCAGATCGAGCCGGCCGACCCGGGCCGGGCGGGCGAGCTCCAGCTGCAGCCAGGCGCCGTCGTCGGCGGGGGAGGACCAGCGGGTGGCGGGGTCGCCGTCGATCGCGGCCGAGGCCGGGAAGTCGGCGGTCTCATCGGCCGACGACGTCGCCTTCGTACCGTCCGCGCGGGCCAGGTCCGGGCCGCCGGCGGGCGGGAAGGCCCGTACGGTCAGCACGCTCTCCTGCGAGCCGAAGCGCACCGGGACGGTGAACGTCCCCGCTTTGGTTCCGGCCGGGACCGAAACCTCGATCCGGGCGGTCGCGGTGCTTCCGCGCGGGGCGGTCACCGCCTTGTCGGCCTTGACACGGATGCCGCGCGGCGCGTGGACGGTCAACTTGCCGTGGATGTCCTCGGGGCGGCGGGGGGTGACGCGGGCCTCGACGACGACTGCCCGGCCGCCGGTCTCCGCGTCGACGACGCCCCGGGACAGCCGCAGTTCGGCGGCCGGGGTGTCGGCGAACCAAGGGGTGATCTCGTGCACGTCGGGCGGTGTCGCGCCCGCCTCCCAGGCCAGCCGCACCGCGTCGGCCCGTATGCCACGGCCCGGGAGCTGGGTCCAGCCGCTGCCGGAGACCGCGCCGAGCCGCCGCCAGCCCTCGCCCGGGACATGCGCCCAGACAGTGCCGGGCGAGGCGGCCGCGCGGCCGGTGAGGGCGGAGACGGCGGTGAGCGGGCGGGCGTGGTCGAAGCGCACCGTGACCGGGCCGGCCGGGGCCAGCGAGGTCGCCGCGTCGCCGTCGGCGGCGGCGCGCTGGGCCTTGGAGGTGTGCAGCGACTCCCGGCCCGCGCCGTCCAGGCCCGCCCAGGTGTCGGCCCGGGCGAGGGCCTCCTTCAGGAAGGGGCCCAGGACGCCCTTGCCCACGGTCACCCGGCTCTCCGCGATCTCCTCGCGCAGCTCCTGCACCGCGGTACGGGCCGACCAGCTCGCCGCTCCGTCGCCGCGCGCCTGCGCGGTGAGCATGTCCACGGCCCGCACCCCGGCGTCGCCGTAGTGCCCCAATTGGTCGAGCCAGGGGCCCAGTTCGCGGCCCAGGGTCGCGTCGAGCCGGTCGGGGGCGTCCCGCATCGTGGTGAAGGCCGAGCGCAGTCGGTCCGCGGCCCGGTCGAGCTGCTGCCCCTCGCCCTTGGACAGCGCCGTCCAGAACGCCTCGATCAGTGGGCGCAGATACGCGGACTCCTCGCCGCCGAGGACCGAGGACGCGTCGTTTCCGGCGAGCGCGCGCAGGGCCGCGCGGGTGCGGGGGTCGGGTCCGGCCAGGTCGTCGACGGCCGCCCGCCAGGATTCCCGGGGGCGGTAGCCGCGCGGGTTCCAGGCGAAGTCGGCGGCGGTGAACAGCGCGATACGGGAGGCGGCCGGCTGCTCCATGGCGTTGGCGAGCAGCCCCGCGGACTGGGTGGCGACGGCCGGGTCGCGCCCGGTGTACGGGCCGAGGAAGACCCGGTCCTGGGCGTAGTCGTTGACCGGGTAGTTGTCCATGGTGACCAGCGCGTGGCCGAACGCGGCCCGGGCGCCGGCCAGTTCGCTGCCGGTGATGGTCTTGGGCACCACCCCGACGCCGGTCCAGGCGATCTCCACGCCGGGGTCGACCCGGTCGGCCAGCGCGCGCCGGAAGTCGGTGTCGCCGTCCTGGTAGTACTCGGTCGGCAGCAAGGAGAGCGGGGCCGCGTCCGGATGGCGCGCGGCCAGATGCCGGGCGACCACGCCTGCGACCTCGGCCTGCGCCTTCGCCGCCGCCTCGGGGCCGGAGCCGAAGGTGTCGGCGTCCGCCCCGCAGTGCCACTCGCTGTAGCTGACGTCCTGGAACTGGAGTTGGAAGGCGCGCACCCCGAGCGCCCACATGGCGTCCACCTTGCGCAGCAGCGCCCTGCGGTCGTCGGCCGAGGAGAAACACAGCTCCTGGCCGGGGGAGACCGCCCAGCCGAGGGTGACGTGGTTGCGGCGGGCCCGGTCGGTCAGCTCCCGGAACTCCTCGCGCCGCTCGGCGGGGTACGGGTCGCGCCAGCGGGCCTGGCGGTAGGGGTCGTCGCCGGGGGCGTAGAGGTAGCGGTTCTGCTTCGTACGGCCCATGAAGTCGAGCTGGGCGAGCCGGTCCTGGTGGGACCAGGGCTCGCCGTAGAAGCCCTCGGTGGTGCCGCGCACCGCGGCCGCGGGCCAGTCGCGCACGGTCACCCCCGGGAAGCCGCCCGCGCCGTGCGCGGGCCGGACCAGGAGTTGGCGCAGCGTCTGGACGGCGTGGAAGAGGCCGTCCGGGCCGACGCCGGACAGCGCGACCGTCGGCGCCCCGGCCGCCTGGCCGGCCGCCAGGCGGTAGCCGCCGGAGGGCAGGTCACCGCGCTCGGGCGCGCCAAGGGCGCGCAGCGCGCTCTGCGCGCCCCGCCCGCCGACGCGCACCACCAGCCCGCCCGCCAGCGGCATCCCCTTGGGCAGGGGCTCGGTGGCCTCGTTGACGACGCGCGCCCCGGCGTCGTGCAGCAGGGCGCGCAGCGCGTCCAGCGCGTACGGGTCGGAGTCGGCGTCGGCTACGAGCGTGACCTCCTTGCCCACGCTCACGTTGGATCCCTGGGCGCGCAGCGACTGTGGGCGCGGCCATACGGGCGGCACGCCGCTGTCGCTGTCGCGGTCCGTCGTCGAGGTGCCGGGGGTGCCGTGATCCCCGGGTGCGGCGGCCGCGCCCGGCGCGCCGCCCAGCAGCCCGCCGATGACGGCGGCGGCCATGGCCGTGGCGCCGGCCGCCCTCGATGTTCGTCCTCGGCTTCCCCGTAACTGCACGGGCTTCTCCTCGATACGGACTGGTGGTTCGCCTAGGTGCAGCCCTGACAGGCGCCGAGCCCACCATCGCGCGTGTGAGGGTGTCAACGGCGGTGACCGAAGTGCCGGTAATGCCATGGTGTGTGGTGTGACGAGATGAGCGCTGGGGTAGGGGCGGCCCCGGTGGTGGCCGGGGCGTGGGCCGTGACCGTCGAAAGTCTGACGCCAGAATGTCGGGTTGGTCAGTAAGCTATGTGCCTCGGACCCCTTACGGCCGTCAAATCGCCTGCTTCAGGGGAATGTGACCTGAGGCACGTCAGGGGGCCGGTTACGTCTGCGATCGCCTCCAGTGGGTAGGCCAGCCCTGTCCCACTGCCGACACCCCACGGAGGCCCGTGTGGCCGCGTCAGCTCAGCTTCTGCTCTCCGCTCTCTCCAAACCTGTGACCGAAACCGTTTCCGGACCGGGGGAGCCCGACCCGTTCGCCGGCGTCTCCCACCCCGACTGCGGCCTGTGCGGCCTGGAGGGATCCGGCTCCGGTCTGCACGCGGAGGTGCCGCTGACCAGCGAGCCCGCGCCCGCCGACATCGCCCCCCTGACCAGCGAGCCCCCGCTCGCCGCCGAACCTCCGCTGACGAGTGAGCCGACCACCGCCGGGTTCGGCGCCGGGGCGGGCATGGGGCCGATGGAGTTCTGAATGGAGTCCTGATGGGCAGAGCGCTCCTCGCCGAGCTGCACGGCGTCGCCACCTCGTACGAGCCCGCCCCCGGCCGCGCCGTGCGAGTGCCCGACGACACCGTCGTCGCGGTGCTCGCCGCGCTCGGCGTGGACGCCTCGACCCCTGACTCCGTGCAGGCCGCCCTGGAGCGGCACGAGCGCGAGGAGCGTGCCCGTCTGCTGCCGCCCTGCGTGGTGGTGCGCCCCGGCCGGCCGCCACGGCTGCGGCTGCCCGAGGGCACCGCGCTGCGGGTGGTGACCGAGGACGGCGTGGCGCTCGACTGGCTGCCCGGTGCCGACGGCTCGGCGGCCTCCGCGCTCCCCCTGGGCAGCCACACCGTGCACGCCCACGCCCCCGACGGCGGCTCGGCCACCGCCACCCTGATCGTCACCCCCGACCGGATGCCGGTCCCCCCGGCGCGCAGCCACGGCTTCCTCGTCCAGCTGTACTCGCTGCTGTCCGCCCGCTCCTGGGGGATGGGCGACCTCGGCGACCTGGCCGACCTCGCCGCCTGGTCGGGCCGGGCGCTGGGCGCCGGGTTCGTCCAGCTCAACCCGCTGCACGCGGCCGTGCCCGGCACGCCCGCCGAGCCCACCGACCCCTCCCCGTACCGCCCCTCCTCGCGCCGCTTCCCCGACCCGGTCCATCTGCGGGTCGAGGCGGTCCCCGAGTACGCCCAGCTGCGCGGCCCCGCCCGCGAGCGCGTCGACCAGCTGCTGGAGCGGGCCGCCGCGCTGCGCACCGCCGTGCTCCACGAGGGCGCGCTGATCGACCGGGACGCGGTGTGGACGCTCAAGCGGGAGGCCCTGGAACTGGTGCGGACCGTGCCGCTCAGCCCCGGCCGCCGGGCCGCCTACTGCGACTTCCTGGCCGAGGCGGGCCAGGCTCTCGAGGACCACGCCATCTGGAGCGCGCTCGCCGAGATCCACGGCCCCACCTGGCGCGCCTGGCCAAACGGCCTGACCGACCCCCGGTCCGCCGCGGTCGCCCGCGCCCGGGGCGAGCACCTGGACCGGGCCGACTTCCACTGCTGGCTCGCCTGGCTGACGGACGGGCAGCTGGCCGCCGCCCAGCGCGCCGCGCTCGACGCCGGGATGGCCATCGGCCTGGTGCACGACCTGGCGGTCGGGGTGCACCCGTCGGGCGCCGACGCGTGGGCGCTGCGGGACGTCTTCGCGTCCGGGATGTCGATCGGCGCGCCGCCGGACGCGTTCAACTCCCGCGGCCAGGACTGGGGGCTGCCGCCGTGGCGGCCGGACGCCCTGGCCGCCACGGGCTACGCCGTCTACCGCGACCTGCTGCGCGGGCTGCTGCGGCACGCGGGCGCGCTGCGCATCGACCATGTGATGGGCCTGTTCCGGCTGTGGTGGGTGCCGGAGGGGCGGGAGCCGACCGAGGGCTGTTACGTCCGCTACGACGCGGAGGCCATGCTCGGCGTGCTCGCGCTGGAGGCGCACCGCGCCGGGGCGGCGGTCATCGGCGAGGACCTGGGCACGGTGGAGCCAGGGGTGCGGGAGGCGCTGGCCGGGCGGGGGGTGCTGGGTACGTCGGTGCTGTGGTTCGAGCGGCACTACAACGGCGAAGGCGGCGGCAACGGCGGAGACAGCGGGGACAGCGGGGGCCACGGGGACAGCGGGGGCGGCGTGAGCGAGCAGCCCGGGGGCGCCGCGTCCGCCCGCGCCCGTCCGCTGGCGCCCGAGGAGTGGCGCGCCGACTGCCTGGCCACCGTCACCACCCACGACCTGCCGAGCACCGCCGCCCGGCTCACCGGCGGCCATGTCGAGCTGCGGCACCGGCTCGGCCTGCTCACCCGCCCGCTGGAGCGCGAGCGGGCCAAGGACGCGGTGGAGGTCGCGGAGTGGTTGGCGCTGCTGGGGCGGCTGGGGCTGCTGCCGGAGGGGCCGGGCGACGAGGAGGCGGCCGTCAAGGCGGTCCACCGCTTTCTGCTGCGCACCCCGGCGAGGCTGGTCGGCGTATGGCTGCCGGACACGGTGGGGGACCGGCGTCCGCAGAACCTCCCCGGAACCTGGGTCGAGTACCCGAACTGGCGGCTGCCCATCGCGGACGCGACCGGCCGCCCCGTATCGCTGGAGGACCTGGTCGCCTCGCCGCGGCTGCATGCCCTGATGGGCGAGGTGGCGCGGGTGACGCGGGTGGCGCGGCACGGGGGCGTGGCCGGGGGACGGGGCAAGCCCACCCCGGGCACGCGGGGCGCGAGGGCGTCCGATACCGTGAGTCCGTGAGCAACAAGGTCAAAAAGAACGCCGTTCGCGCCGGTGCCGTCATCGCCGCGACGACGGCGATGCTGATGGTGTCGTCCCCCGCGTTCGCGTACCGCGACGACGGTGACGACCCGGGTCCGGGCCTGAGCGTCGCCGAGACGCTGGGCCTCTACGTCGTCGCTCCCCTCGTGCTTTTCGTCGTGATCGCCGGTCTGGTGATGCTCGGCGACAAGACGCGCAAGCGCAGTGACTGACATGACCTGACACGATCTGACACAGAGGACGCCGTGACGAGGGCGCCCCCGGCTGGATGCCGGAGGGCGCCCTCGTCGCGTTTTACCGGCGCGTACCCACCCATTTATTTTCGCTTTAACCTACGGTGTCGTAACCTACGGAGCCGTAAGTCAAACCTACGGCGCCGTAGGCTGAGCAACGCACGACGTCCCCCAGGAGCCACTGTGACCCTCGCCCCAACCCTCCGTCATGGTCAGGCCGTATGGAGCGACAGCCGTCTGCTGTTCGCGCTCGAAGAGGTCGTCGAGGTGGAGCTCAACCGGCATCTGAAGGCCGCCAAGGAGTGGATGCCGCACGAGTACGTGCCGTGGAGCGACGGCCGCAACTTCGACGGCGTGATGGGCGGCGAGGCGTGGGCGCCCGAGCAGTCCAAGGTCAGCGACGTGGGCCGGATCGCGCTCGTGGTCAATCTGCTCACCGAGGACAACCTGCCCAGCTACCACCACGAGATCGCCACGGTCTTCGGCCGCGACGGCGCGTGGGGCACCTGGGTGCACCGGTGGACGGCGGAGGAGGGCCGGCACGGCATCGTCATGCGTGACTACCTGCTGACCAGCCGCGCGGTCGACCCGGTCGAGCTGGAGCGGTTCCGGATGACGCACATGGGCGAGGGGTTCCAGTCGGACAACAGCCACAGCATGCTGCACTCCATCGCGTACGTGGCCTTCCAGGAGCTCGCCACCCGTATATCTCACCGCAACACCGGCCACCACTCCGGCGACCCGGTCTGCGACCGGATGCTCGTCCGCATCGCGACCGACGAGAACCTGCACATGGTCTTCTACCGGAATCTGCTGGCGAAGGCGTTTGAACTGGCGCCCGACCAGACCATGTGCGCCGTCCGTGACGTGGTAGTCGGTTTCCGCATGCCCGGACACGGCATCCCCGGGTTCGAGCGGGCCGCCGCGCAGATGGCCATCGGCGGCATCTACAACCTGCGCATCCACCACGACGACGTGCTGCAGCCCGTGCTGCGCTTCCTCAAGGTGCTGGAGATCTCCGGGCTCACGGGCGAGGGGCTCAAGGCGCAGGAGGAGCTGGGGCTGTACATGGGGGGCCTGGACGCCCAGGCCACCAAGTTCGACGAGCGGCGCGAGGCGCTGCTCGCCCGCCGCGCGGCCCGCGCCGAGCGCGTCTGACGCGCGGGGCCAGACGCGGGGGCGCCCCGGACCGGGCCGGTCCGGGGCGCCCTCGTACGTGCCGTCAGCCCGCCCGCGTGCCGTCAGCCCGCGGCGGCCGCGTCCACCGCCTGCGCCCTGAGCGCGCGCTCGACGCCCGCGCGGCACTCGGTGACCAGGCGGCGCAGCGCCGCGCTGGGCTCGGCGGAGGCCAGCCAGGCGTCGGTCGCGTCCAGCGTCGCCTGCGAGATCTGCACGGTCGGGTAGAGGCCGATCGCGATCTGCTGCGCCATCTCGTGGCTGCGGCTGTCCCAGGCGCCCTTGACCGCGGCGAAGTACTTCTCGGTGTACGGGGCCAGCAGCTCCCGCTGGTCGGTCTGGACGAAGCCGCGGATCACCGCCTCCTGCACCGCGTTCGGCAGCTTGTCGGCCTCCACGACCGACGCCCACGCCTCGGCCTTCGCCTCCGGCGTCGGCCGCGCGGCGCGCGCGGTGGCCGCGTGGCGCTCGCCCGCCGAGGTGCGGTCCCGCTCCAGCTCCGTGTCGATCGACGCCCCGTCGGCCCGGCCGGTCGCGGCGAGCCGCTCCAGGAACGCCCAGCGCAGTTCGGTGTCGACGGCCAGACCCTCGATGGTCTCGGTGCCCGCCAGCAGCCCCGAGAGCAGGTCGAGCTGTTCGTCGGTGCGGGCGGTGTCGGCGAACGCCCGCGCCCAGGCCAGCTGGTGGTCGCTGCGGGGCGCGGCGGCCCGCAGGTGGTCCGCGGTGGCCTCGGTCCACTTCGCCAGGCCCGTCGCGCGCCACTCGGGGGCCGCGTACAGGTCGAGGGCCAGCTTGGCCTGGCGCTGCAGCGACTGGACGACGCCGATGTCCGACTCCTTGGCGATGCCGGACAGCACCAGGGAGAGGTAGTCGCGGGTGGCCAGCTCGCCGTCGCGGGTCATGTCCCAGGCCGAGGCCCAGCACAGGGCGCGCGGCAGGGAGGCCTCGAAGTCGCCCAGATGCTCGGTGACCACGGCCAGCGAGTCGGTGTCGAGACGCACCTTCGCGTACGACAGGTCGTCGTCGTTGAGCAGGATCACGGCCGGGCGCTTGCGTCCGGCGACGGCGGACACGGGGGTCAGCTCGCCGTCCACGTCGACCTCGATCCGGTCGCTGCGCACCAGCTTGCCGGTGGCGTCGAGGTCGTACAGGCCGATCGCGATGCGGTGCGGGCGCAGCAAAGGCTCGCCCTTGGCGCCGGGCGGCAGCGCCGGGGCCTCCTGCCGCACCGCGAAGGAGGTGATGGTGCCGGAGGCGTCGGTCGCGATCTCCGGGCGCAGGACGTTGATCCCCGCCGTCTCCAGCCACGCCTTCGACCAGGTCTTCAGGTCCCGGCCGCTGGTCTCCTCGAGCGCGCCGAGCAGGTCGGACAGCCGGGTGTTCTTGTAGGCATGGCGCTTGAAGTACGCCTGCACGCCCTTGAAGAACTCCTCCTCGCCGACGTAGGCGACCAGCTGCTTGAGGACGGAGGCGCCCTTCGCGTAGGTGATGCCGTCGAAGTTGACCATGACGTCGTCCAGGTCGCGGATCTCGGCCATGATCGGGTGGGTGGACGGCAGCTGGTCCTGGCGGTAGGCCCAGGTCTTCATCGAGTTGGCGAAGGTGGTCCAGGCGTGCGGCCACCTGCTGCCCGGCGCGGAGGCCTGGCAGGCGATGGAGGTGAAGGTGGCGAACGACTCGTTCAGCCACAGGTCGTTCCACCACTCCATGGTCACCAGGTCGCCGAACCACATGTGGGCCAGCTCGTGGAGGATGGTCTCGGCGCGCGTCTCATAGGCCGCGTCCGTGACCTTGGAGCGGAAGACGTACTGGTCGCGGATGGTGACCGCGCCCGCGTTCTCCATCGCGCCCGCGTTGAACTCCGGCACGAACAGCTGGTCGTACTTGGCGAAGGGGTAGGCGTAGTCGAACTTCTCCTGGAACCAGTCGAAGCCCTGCCGGGTCACCTCGAAGATCGCGTCCGAGTCCAGGAACTCGGCGAGCGAGGGGCGGCAGTAGATGCCCAGCGGCACCGACCGCCCCTCGCCCTCCCAGCTGCTGTGCACGCTGTGGTACGGCCCCACGATCAGCGCGGTGATGTACGTCGAGATGCGCGGCGTCGGATCGAAGCGCCAGACGTTGTCCTTGGGCTGGGGCGTCGGCGAGTTGGAGATCACCGTCCACCCCTCGGGCGCCGTCACGGTGAACTGGAACGTGGCCTTCAGGTCCGGCTGCTCGAAGCTCGCGAAGACCCGGCGCGCGTCCGGCACCTCGAACTGCGTGTAGAGGTAGGCCTGCTGGTCGACCGGGTCCACAAAGCGGTGCAGGCCCTCGCCGGTGTTGGTGTACGCGCAGTCCGCGACGACCCTCAGCTCGTTGTGCCCCTCCTGCAGGCCGCCCAGCGCGATCCGGGAGTCCGCGAAGACCTCGGCCGGGTCCAGCTCGTACCCGTTGAGCACCACCTCGTGCACGGTGGGCGCCACCAGGTCGATGAAGGAATCGCCCGCCTCGGCCGCGTCGAAGCGCACCGAGGTGATCGACCGGAAGGTGCCGCCCTCCTGCGCTCCGGAGAGATCGAGCTCGATCTCGTACGAGTCGACGGTCAGCAGGCGCGCCCGCCGCTGCGCCTCTTCGCGGGTCAGGTTCGTTCCAGGCACCTGGGCATCTCCTTCGACTGCGACGTTTCGGCCATCCTTCCACGCAAGGCCGGTCCGTCGCCCGCGATAATGCGCCCGCGCCCGCGGGAGCGCCTGTCAGGTGCCCGGAACGGGGCTGCTCCGAGCGGCGAGGCTCAGCTGAGCTCGGCCGCCACCAGCTCCGCGATCTGGATCGCGTTGAGCGCCGCCCCCTTGCGGAGGTTGTCGTTGGACAGGAAGAGCGCGAGGCCGTTGTCGACCGTCTCGTCCACGCGGATGCGGCCCACATAGCTGGCGTCCTTGCCCGCCGCCTGGAGCGGGGTCGGGATCTCCGAGAGCTCGACGCCCGGCGCCTTCGCCAGCAGCTCGTAAGCGCGCTCCACGCTCAGCGGATTGGCGAAGCGGGCGTTGACCTGCAGCGAGTGGCCGGTGAAGACGGGGACGCGGACGCAGGTGCCGGAGACCTTCAGCTCGGGGATCCCGAGGATCTTGCGGGACTCGTTACGGAGCTTCTGCTCCTCATCCGTCTCGAAGCGGCCGTCGTCGACGAGGTTGCCCGCGAACGGCAGCACATTGAAGGCGATGGGGCGCTTGTAGACGGCGGGCTCGGGGAACTCCACGGCGGCCCCGTCGTGGGTCAGCGCGGTCGCGCCGTCCACGGCCTTGCGGACCTGGCCGTCCAGCTCCTCCACACCGGAGAGGCCGGAGCCGGACACGGCCTGGTAGGTGGTGGCGACCAGGGCGGTGAGACCCGCCTCCTCGTGCAGCGGGCGCAGCACCGGCATGGCGGCCATGGTGGTGCAGTTCGGGTTGGCGATGATGCCCTTGGGGCGGTGCGCGACGGCGTCCGGGTTGACCTCGGAGACCACCAGCGGCACCTCGGGGTCCATCCGCCAGGCGGAGGAGTTGTCGATCACCACGGCGCCGGCCGCGGCCACCTTGGGCGCCAGCGCCCGGGAGGTGGCCCCGCCCGCGGAGAACAGCGCGATGTCCAGCCGGGAGTAGTCGGCGGTGGCCGCGTCCTCGACGGCGATCTCGGTGTCACGCCAGGGGAGCGTGCGCCCGGCGGAGCGGGCCGAGGCGAACAGGCGCAGCTCCTCGACCGGGAAGTCCCGCTCCGCGAGGATCTTCCGCATGACCCCGCCGACCTGGCCGGTGGCTCCGACGATTCCGATCCTCACGACGCGCTCCTTCACGTTCTGTGCCTGCTGCTGGGTGCCTGGCGTGCCGTCCCATCATGCGGGTGGCCCCGGCGACCTTGTCCAATCCATTGTCCGGTCTATTGCCGGATGCCTGGGACGGTCCGCGCCGCGCACACCCCGCGCCCAGAGCTCTGTCGGGGTTCCCAGCCCCGGTGAACTCCAAGTGAGCGGCGGGATTCCGGCGGCGGAGTGCGGGATGACCGTTCGCTCTCGCCAAGATCCACGTGCGTATTTCGGCGGCGGGCGTTGCCGCATCGTTAACTCACAGGTCATCCCCGCTGCCAACGATCCGAAGTGACAGGGCAGACCGCTGCCCGACCGCTTCCGCGTCCGCACTCGGGGAGACCCCGCATGTCCCGCATACGGTCCGCCACCTCCACCGCCCTCGACCGCCGCACCCTCCTGGTCGCCGCCGCCTCCGCCACCGCCGCGACCGGCATCGGGCTCGCCTTCGGGCCCGGCAGCGGCTCGGCGACCGCCTCGCAGCCGGCCCAGGTGCGCGCCGCCGGCCGCAGGGTCGTCACCGCCCCCGCGCTGCCCTCGAAGGCCGGCACGACGCTGGAGACCTTCTCCGCCCCGCGCGGCAGCGGCGCCTACCGTCGGCTCGGCGACGGCCCGGCCTGGACCCGTACCGTACGCACCGAGCTCGCCGGGGCCAAGGGCGGCCGGGAGAACCGGCGCACCACCCTCGCCTCCTTCGTGCAACTCACCGATCTGCACCTCACCGATGTGCAGCACCCGCTGCGCTACGAGTTCCTGCGCTCCGGGCGCCCGGGCGCCTGGCGGCCCCACGAGGCGCTGACCGTCGTCGGCGCCGCGTCCCTCATCGAGCGGGTCAACGGCCTGCGCGGCGGGCCCGCCACCGGCTCCCCGCTCTCCTTCGTCATGACCACCGGCGACAACACCGACAACAACGCGCGGATCGAGCTGGACTGGTTCCTGGGCGTGATGAACGGCGGCCGGATCATCCCCAACTCCGGCGACCCGCGCCAATACGAGGGCGTGCAGAACAGCGGGCTCAAGGCGTTCTGGCACCCGGAGAGCGCGCTGCGCGACGCCGACAAGCAGCTCGGCTTCCCGCGCATCGACGGCTTCCTCGAGGCCGCGCTGCGCGCCGTCAACAGCCCCGGGCTGCGGCTGCCGTGGTACTCGACCATCGGCAACCACGACGACCTGTCCGGCGGCGTCTACTCCTTCGGCGGGAACTACTTCGCGGACCTCGCCACCGGCAGCCGCAAGCTCCAGATCATCCCGGCCGCCGAGGCGGAGGAGCGCTTCAAGGACGAGCGCAAGGGCGGCGACCCCACGGGCAAGGTCATGAAGGAGCTGCTGCGGGCGCATGCGAAGGACATGCGCACCGTCACCCCCGACGAGCGCCGCGCGCCCTTCTCCCAGCGTGACTTCCTCGCCGCGCACCTGGACCCCGCCCACACCGGGCCCGGCCCGGTCGGCCACGGCTACACCAAGGCCAACCTGGACGAGGGCACCTGCTACTACTCGTTCCGGATCTCCGACGGCGTCCTCGGCATCAGCCTGGACACCACCGACCCGGGCGGCCACTACACCGGTTCCCTGGGCACCGCCCAGCTGCGCTGGCTGGAGCGGACCCTGAAGGCCCACAAGGACGACCGGATCCTGGTCTTCAGCCACCACTACAGCCGCAGCATGGACAACCTGAACCGCGACCCGGCCCGCCCGGGCGAGGCCCGGCACGGCGGCGACGAGATCGTGGCCCTCTTCAAGCGCCACCCCCAGGTGCTGGCGTGGATCAACGGTCACAGCCACAAGAACGAGATCATCCCGCGCGGCACCTTCTGGGAGATCACCACCGCCTCGCACGTGGACTTCCCCCAGATGGCCCGGGTGATCGAGGTCGTGGACAACCACGACGGCACGCTGTCGCTGTTCACCACCCTCGTCGAGTCGGCCGCGCCGCGCCGCACGGACCACTCCGACCTGTCCCAGACCGGCCTCGCCGCGCTCTACCGGGAGCTGTCCTACAACGCTCCGGGGCGCAGCCAGGCCCTCGCGGGCGCCGCGGGCGACCGCAACACCGAGTTGCTGCTGCGCAAGCCGTGACATGACGCGCCGCGGTCCGGCCGGATCACCTGGGCCGGATCACGACGTAGGGCGCGGGCGCGCGGTCGACCGACGCGATCAGCGCGGTGCGGACCACCGCGGCCTGCGCCTCCAGGCACTCGCGGAGCTTCTTCGGGGTGACGCGCACGACCGTGATGCCCATCCGTTCCATGTGCTCGCCCCCGGGCGTGAAGCCGCCCAGCGGATCGTGCGCGCCGTCCTGTCGGGGCGTGCGCGCGTCGATCTCCAGCGCCACGGCCTGCAGCGGCCAGTACGCGTCCACCCCGGCCAGCAGGGAGCCGCCGGGCAGCCGCAGCTCGACGTTCCACAGCGGCTCGGGCAGGGAGCATCCGCGCACCATGTCGTACAGCAGGGCCTCGGCCATCGCCCGCCCCTCGGCCAGCAGCGCGTCGACGGCGTCGACGACATGCGGCCGGGACAGCAGCCGGGCCCGGCTCAGCTCCCCTACGACGGACGACGCCTCGCAGTGTCCCTGGCGCACGGCCTCGACGAGCAGCCGGCGGACGGCCGAGGCGTCGGACAGCTGGGCCACCGCGTCGGCGAGGGCGCGGGCAGCGGGGGCGGTCGGCAGGCCGGTGATCTCCCGGGGGCAGGGCAGGGCGGCGGCGCGGACGAAGCGCACATAGCCGGTCGAGCGCAGCCGCCGCGCGCGCGGTACGAGCACATCGACGCGGTCCAGGGCGCGCAGCGAGGGGGTGGCGGAGAAGCGGTGCAGGGCCAGCGCGGCCGGTCCGGTGATCATGGCCTCGCCGTACGGCCCGCCCGCCCCGGGCGCCGGGAGGGCGCCTTCCGGGCCGCCCGGGCGCACGCGGCTCGCCGCGTACAGGAGCGCCGCGTGCAGCCGCTCCTCGCCGGTGGCGGGGCCGGGGTGGAGCAGATGGACGCCCGGCAGGATCCGCTGCCAGGGGCCGCCGGGGCGGCAGCGCTCGGCGGCCTCGGCCGCCGTCACGCCGTGCTCACGGAGCTGACGACTCGTCAGGACGCTGCGCCCGCCGTCCGGGAGGTGGTGCAGCGGGCGGGGCGAGAGCGGGGTGTCGGAGTTCATGACCCCGCCATTCCCGGGCCCGCCCGGCTCGCTAACCGCTGTTACACACCCGTCGACAAATGCGGACAACACCGCCCTAAAGTACGGGCGTTCGATTGCCGAAAACACCTGGTCCGCCGGAAAACACCGGGCCTGCCGACAACGACCCCTCAGACGGCCGAGCGCGCGTCGCACTCCTGTCCGCGCAGCGCCCGGGCGAGGTCGTCCCGGGCCTCCAGGACCAGCCGGCGCAGCGCGGGCGCCGCGTTCGGGTGGCCGGTCAGCCAGGCGTCGGCCGCCTCCAGTGTCGTGGTGTCGCCCTGCGCGGGGAACAGGCCGCGGACGATCGACATCGCGATCTCGATCGACCGCTCCCGCCACACCCCCTCGATCATGGTGAAGTACCGGTCCTCGTACGGCGTGAGCAGCTCCGTCTGCGAGGGCTGGGCGAAGCCCGCGATGGTGGCCTCCACCAGGGCGTTGGACAGCGCGTCGGACTCCACGACCGACGCCCACGCCTCCGCCTTGACCTCGGCCGACGGCCGGGCGGTCAGGCAGCGCACCTGGTGGCGTTTGCCGGAGGCGGTGTCGTCGCGGGCCAGCTCCGCCGCGATCAGCGCCTCGTCGGCCGCTCCCTGGGCGGCCAGCGAGGCCAGGAACGTCCAGCGCAGCTCCTGGTCGACATCCAGCCCGTCGATCCGGGCCGTGCCGTCCAGCAGCCCGCGCAGCAGCCGCTGGTCCAGATCGGTGGCGGCGGTCTGGGAGAAGAACCGCGCCCAGGCCAGCTGATGGCCGCTGCCCGGCGTGGCCAGGCGCAGCTCGCGCAGCCCGCCCTCGGCGACCCGCAGGCCACCCTCCTCGCGCCAGTCGGGCGCCGCGTAGTACTGAAGCGCGGACTGGGCCCACGCCTGGACCATCTGCACCACGCCGATGTCGGTCTCCGCCCCGCCGAAGCGCTCCACCAGGTCCAGGAAGTCTCGGGCGGGCATCAGCGCGTCCCGCGTCAGATTCCACAGGGCGGACCAGCACAGCGCCCGCGCGAGGGGGTCGGCCAGCTCGCCCAGGTGAGCGCGCAGGGTCTCCAGCGAGACCTCGTCGAAGCGGATCTTGCAGTAGGTGAGGTCGTCGTCGTTGACCAGGATCAGATCGGGCCGCTCGGCCCCGGTCAGCTCGGTCACCACCGTACGGGGGCCGTCCACGTCGATCTCGGCCCGGGCGTAGCGCACCAACGCGCTGGGCTCGCCCGCCCCGGCGCCGTCCCGACGGTAGAGGCCGACGGCGACCCGGTGCGGGCGCAGCGTCGGATGCTCGGCGGAGGCGGCCTCCTGGACGATCGACAGCTCGGTGATGTGGCCGGCCGCGTCATAGGTGGCCTGCGGGGTGAGCACATTGACCCCGGCCGTCTCCAGCCAGGCCCGGGACCAGGCGGCCATGTCCCGGCCGGAGGTCTCGGTCAGCACCGACAGCAGGTCGGCCAGGCGCGTATTGCCGAACGCGTGGCGCTTGAAGTAGCGGCGCGCGCCCTCCAGGAAGGCGTCCCGCCCGGCGTAGGCCACCAACTGCTTGAGGACGGAGGCGCCCTTGGCGTAGGTGATCCCGTCGAAGTTGAGCTTGGCGTCCTCCAGGTCGCGGATGTCGGCCGTGACCGGGTGGGTGGACGGCAGCTGGTCGGCACGGTACGCCCAGGCCTTGCGGCGGTTGGCGAAGGTGATCCAGCCGTCGGTGAAGCGGGTCGACTCGACGAGCGAGAAGGCGCCCATGAAGTCCGCGAAGGACTCCTTGAGCCACAGGTCGTCCCACCACTCCATGGTGACCAGGTCGCCGAACCACATATGGGCCATCTCATGGAGGATCACATTGGCCCGGTGCTCGTACGAGGCCTGGGTGACCTTGCCGCGGAAGACGAACTCCTCGCGGAAGGTCACACAGCCCGGGTTCTCCATCGCGCCGAGGTTGTACTCGGGCACGAACGCCTGGTCGTACTTCCCGAAGGGGTACGGGTAGTCGAAGTGGTCATGGAAGAAGTCCAGGCCCTGCTTGGTGACGGTGAAGATGTCGTCCGCGTCGAAGTGCTTGGCGAGCGAGGCGCGGCACAGCGCGCCCAGCGGGATCTCCAGGGCGGAGCCGTCCGGAAAGGTGCGGCTGTAGTGGTCCCGCTCGTAGTGGTACGGGCCGGCGACGACCGCCGTGATGTATGTGGAGATCGGCTCGGTCGGCGCGAAGCGGGTGGTGGCGAACCCGTCGTCGGCGCCCCACGGCTCGACCTCGGTCACCGCGCCGTTGCCGAGCACCGTCCAGCCCCGCGGGGCGGTCACCGAGAAGGCGAAGCGGGCCTTGAGGTCGGGCTGCTCGAAATTCGCGAAGACGCGGCGCGCGTCGGCCGGCTCGTACTGCGTGTACAGATAGACCTGGCCGTCCTCGGGGTCCACAAAGCGGTGCAGCCCCTCGCCGGTCCTGCTGTAGGCGCACTGTGCGTCCACCACCAGCTCGTTCTCCGCGGCGAGGGAGTCGAGGGCGATCCGCGCGCCGTCGAAGACGGCCTCCGGGTCGAGCTCCCGGCCGTTCAGCCGCACGGCGGTGACCCGCGGCGCGAGCAGATCGATGAACGACGCCGCCCCCGGCTCGGCACTGCGGAAGCGCACCGTGGTGCTCGAGCGGAAGGTACGCGGCCCGGTGCCGGTGTGCTCCCCCACCGCGGACCTCAGATCGAGCGCCACATCGTACGAGTCCACGGCCAGCAGCCGCGCGCGCTCGCGGGCCTCGTCACGGGTCAGGTTCTCGCCGGGCAAGACGCGGCTCCCTCGTCATCGTCTCGAATATCGGGACACTCGGATACCCGAAATCATGTCACGCACCACTGACAACGGGAATCGGGGAATGGCCGCCGCGCCCGGCCGTGTTCTGTGGGACACATATCGCTTTTCCGTGCCTGCCCGTTCGAGGAGAGAGATCGTGACCGAAACCGCCAATACTCCTGCCGATTTCTGGTTCGACCCGCTGTGTCCCTGGGCCTGGGTGACCTCCCGCTGGATGCTGGAGGTGGAGAAGGTCCGCCCGGTCGAGGTGCGTTGGCATGTGATGAGTCTGGCCGTGCTCAACGAGCCCAAGCTCGACGAACTGCCCGAGGAGTACCGCGAACTGCTCGAGACAGCCTGGGGCCCGGTCCGGGTCTGCATAGCCGCCGAGCAGAAGCACGGCAGCGAGGTCCTTGGCCCGCTCTACACCGCCCTCGGCACCCGCTTCCACAACCAGGGCCTGGAGAAGAACCGCGAGACGATCGTCGCCGCCCTCGAGGAGGCCGGCCTGCCCGCCGAGCTCGCGGACGCCGCCGATTCCGACGAGTACGACACCGAGCTGCGCGCCTCTCACAAGGAGGGCATCGACCTGGTCGGCCAGGACGTGGGCACCCCGGTCATCGCGGTCCCCGGCGCCGACGGCGACCAGATCGCCTTCTTCGGCCCGGTCGTCACCCCCGCGCCCAAGGGCGAGGCCGCCGCCAAGCTGTGGGACGGCACGCTGCTCGTCGCCTCGATCCCGGGCTTCTACGAGATCAAGCGCACCCGCACCGTGGGCCCGATCTTCGACTGAGGCACACCCGACAGACGGCACACCCGGCAGGGCGAACGGCGAAGGCCCTTACGCGGGACGGTCGCGCGGGGGCCTTCGGGCCGGGCCGGGGGAGGGCGGTCAGCTCCGCGCCGCCGCCAACCGCTGCCGCACGTATCCGACCGCCGCGAGCGTCACCGTCAGCCCGGCCGAGAAGTAGAGCTGGGTGCGGGTGTCGGCCTCGCGGGTCATCAGCACCAGGACGGCGACCGTCCCGGCCAGCGCCACCCACGTCAGATACGGGAACAGCCACATCTTCACCACGAGCTTCTCGGGCGCCTCGCGCTCCACCCGCCGGCGCATCCTCAGCTGCGAGACCGCGATGAAGCCCCACACGATCAGCACGGCCCCGCCGACCATGTTCAGCAGCCATTTGAAGACGGTGTCCGGCCACAAGTAGCTCAGCACCACCGCGAAGAAGCCGAAGGCGGAGGAGGCGAGCACGGTCACCCGGGGCACCCCGCCGCTGACCTTGCCGAGGATCGCCGGCCCCTCGCCGCGCCTGGCGAGCGAGTACGCCATACGGGAGGCGCCGTAGATGTTGGCGTTCATCGCGGAGAGCAGGGCCACCAGCACGATGACGTTCATGAGCTGCCCGGCCGCCGGGATGCCGAGGTGCTTGAGCACGGCCACGTACGGGCCCTCGACGACCACCGACGGGTCGTTCCACGGGATCAGGGTGACGGCGACCAGCATCGAGCCGACGTAGAACAGGGCGATGCGCCACATCGCGGTGCGCACGGCGCTCGCGACCCCCTGGACCGGGTGCTCGGACTCCGCCGCCGCGATGGTGACCGTCTCCAGTCCGCCGTAGGCGAACACGGTGGCCGGCAGGCCCACGACGAGGCCGTCGAGGCCGTTGGGCAGGAAGCCATGGGTCCCGGTGAGGTTGGCGGCGCCCGGGGCGTCGGTGCCCGGGAGCAGGCCGAGGATGGCCAGCACACCCAGGACCAGGAAGAGCGAGATCGCGGTGATCTTCAGGGCGGCGAACCAGAACTCGAACTCGCCGAAGTTGCCGACGGCCGCCAGGTTCGTCCCACAGAAGATCACCATGAACAGCGCGACCCACATCCAGGACTCGGTGTCCGGCAGCCAGCGGACCATGATCCCCGCCGCGCCGATCGCCTCGGCCGCGATGCCCACGCACAGCAGCCCCCAGAACATCCAGCCCACGGTGAACCCCGCCCACGGCCCGATCGCCCGCTCGGCGTGCACGGAGAAGGAGCCGGAGGCCGGGTTGGCCGCCGACATCTCGCCGAGCATGCGCATCACGAGCATCACGAGCAGGCCGGACAGCACATACGCGACCACGATCGACGGCCCGGCGGCCGCGATGCCGGCGCCGGAGCTGACGAACAGGCCCGCGCCGATCACACCCCCGAGGGCGATCATCGACAGATGGCGCTGCTTGAGGCCCTGGGACAGCGGCGCGCCGCCGACCTGGCCGGTGCCGACCGCCTCGGCGTCGCGTGCCTGAGCGGAGGACGCGGGTGTCCGTTTCATGGGTTTGTTGTGTCCATTGCATGAGGTGGTACCTGGCGCAAAACGCCCTCAGTGTGAGGGACTTGTCCGCTCAGGACAACATTCGGGACCAGGATGTCTGCATATCGGACCCTCGTGTGACGCTGCGTACCCGCCCCATTGCCCGGCCGACGGCTGCCGGAAGTCTCCAAGCGGGCCGGTGCGGCTTTGTCGCTCGTCGACCGTGATCGCGGCCCGGCCCCCGGGTTACCGTCACCGTGTCCCACACCGCCTCTCACCTCGGAGAACCGCCGATGAGCACCGCTTCTGCCGCCACCGTCCACCCGGGTACGGTCCTCGCGGACGTGATCTTCCCGGCCCGCCGGGCCCGGTTGGCCGCCGCTTCCGCCAGGCGTGTCCTGGCCCGGGACGCCGCCCTGGTCGTCGGAGGCGCCGCGCTCACCGGCCTCGCCGCGCAGATCTCCGTGCCCGTCCCCGGCTCCCCGGTCCCGGTGACCGGCCAGACCTTCGCCGCGCTGCTGGTCGGCACCTCGCTCGGCGCCCGCCGCGGCTTCCTCTCCCTCGCCCTGTACACCCTCCTCGGCATGGCGGGCCTGCCGTGGTTCGCCGAGGGCCACTCGGGCGCGGCGATGCCGTCCTTCGGCTATGTGCTGGGCATGCTGCTCGCCGCGGCTGCGGTGGGCGCGCTGGCGCGGCGCGGCGGGGACCGCGGGGTGCTGCGTACGGCGGGCACCATGGCGCTCGGCTCGGCGATCATCTACGCCGTCGGCGTCCCCTATCTCGCGCTGGCCGCGGACATCTCCCTCAGCCAGGCCGTCACCGCGGGCCTCACGCCGTTCCTGATCGGCGACGCGCTGAAGGCCGCGCTGGCGATGGGCGCGCTGCCCACCGCCTGGAAGCTGATCGGCCGCCGCGGCTGACGCGTTCCGCGCGGCCGCCCGCCCCGCTCCCGCATGCCGGTACGGGAGCGGGGCGGACGGCCTTGGCGGTCGCGGAGCCCCATCGGACACCCTCTTAAGGGAGCACCGACTCCTTGGGCTCGCTGCCGGCGCCCTCGGTGGCGGCAGCGCGCCGGGCCCCGGGGAGCCGTTCGCGGACCAGCGCCAAGGCCACGACCACCACGGCCACCGCCGTGGACAGCAGCACCTGGTCCCGCCCGTCCTTGTCGGTGAGCATGTAGACCAGCACGAACGAGATCATCGCGATCGTCGCCCAGGTCAGATACGGGAACAGCCACATCCGGACGACCAGCTTGTCCGGGTTCTCGCGCAGGATGATCCCGCGCATCCTCAGCTGGGTGAAACAGATCACCAGCCAGACGAACAGCGCGACCGCGCCCGAGGAGTTCAGCAGGAACTGGAAGACCGTGTCCGGCCACTGGTAGTTGAACCAGACCGCGACGAAGCCGAAGACGACCGACCCGAGGATCGCGGTCTGCGGCACCCCGCGCGAGGTGGTCTTCGCGAAGGCGGCCGGCGCGTCCCCGCGCCGGCCCAGCGAGAAGGCCATCCGGGAGGCGGTGTAGAGGCCGGAGTTCAGGCAGGACAGCACGGCCGTCAGTACGATCACATTCATGACCTGGCCCGCGTGCGGGATGCCGATCGAGTCGAGCGCGGCCACGTAACTGCCCTTCGACTTGTCCGCGATCCCCGGGTTGTCCCACGGCAGCAGCGTCACCACGACGAAGATCGAGCCCAGGTAGAACACCGCGACACGCCAGATCACGCTGTTGGTCGCCTTGGTCACCGCCCGCTGCGGGTCGGCGGACTCACCGGCGGCGAGGGTGACAATCTCGCTGCCCATGAAGGAGAAGACGACCAGCAGCACCCCGGTGAGGATCGCGCCCGGGCCGTGCGGCAGGAACCCGCCGTGGTCGGTGAGGTGTGCGAGGCCCGCCCCCTCGTTGTCCGAGCCGGGCAGCAGCCCGAAGACGGCCAGCCCGCCCACCACGATGAACGCGGCGATCGCGACGACCTTGATCCCGGCGAACCAGAACTCGAACTCGCCGTAGGAGGAGACCGAGGCCAGGTTGGCCGCGGTGAGCACCACCATCACGATCAGCGCCCAGCCCCACTGCGGCACCTTCGGCATCCAGCCTTCGAGGATCTCGGCGCCCGCGGTCGCCTCGACCGCCAGCACCACCACCCAGAAGAACCAGTAGAGCCAGCCGATCGAGAACCCGGCCCAGCGGCCCAGCGCCCGGTCTGCGTAGGCGGAGAACGACCCCGAGGTCGGGTTGGCGGCAGCCATCTCGCCGAGCATCCGCATGACCAGGACGACCATGAGGCCGACCAGCGCGTAGGAGACGAGGATGCCGGGCCCGGCCTTGGCGATGCCGGCGCCGGATCCGACAAACAGGCCGGCGCCGATCACCCCGCCGATCGCGATCATCGACAGATGGCGATTCTTGAGGCCGGCCTTGAGTCCGTCGGACGGGGCGTCGGGGCCGGGGGAGCCGGTCGCCGCTTCGGCCGAGTTGGCCGCGGGTTGTGCGCTCATGCTCGATCCTTTGCTCTTGGGTGACGAGCGTCGCCAGTGAAACTCAGGGGGACGATCAACTGAACCTTTGATTCCGGATCGTTACCTGGGATTGTCGTGGGTTTCGTTGGCATTACTGAGACCTGCGGCAACTCCTACCCCGGGCCGTGGGGGCGACACGGCCGTGTCACACTCGGGGCATGCGCGTGTACCTCGGCTCCGACCATGCCGGTTTCGAACTCAAGAACCATCTAGTTGAGTGGCTCCGGGCGGCCGGCCATGAGCCCGTCGACTGCGGGCCCCACATCTACGACGCCCAGGACGACTACCCGCCGTTCTGCCTGCGGGCCGCCGAGCGGACCGCGGCCGACGCCGACAGCCTCGGCATCGTGATCGGCGGCTCCGGCAACGGTGAGCAGATCGCCGCCAACAAGGTCAAGGGCGTGCGCGCCGCGCTGGCCTGGAGCGAGCAGACCGCCGCGCTCGGTCGTGAGCACAACAACGCCAATGTGATCAGCGTCGGTGGCCGGATGCACACGCAGGAAGAGGCGACCAAGTTTGTCGAGATCTTCCTGAACACCCCGTACTCGGGTGAGGAGCGCCACACCCGGCGCATCGAGATGCTCTCGGCCTACGAGACCACCGGCGAGCTGCCGTCCATCCCTGCCCACCACCCGCAGCAGGACTGATGGCCTGATGCCCGAAGGGCACACCATCCACCGGCTGGCCGCCGACCACAGTGAGCTGTTCGGCGGCCGGCCCGTACGCGCCAGCAGCCCGCAGGGCAAGTTCACCGACGGCGCGGCGCTGATCGACGGGCAGGTGCTGGAGCACGCCGAGGCCCACGGCAAGCACCTCTTCCTGGGCTTCCCGGCGACCGGCTGGGTCCATGTCCACCTCGGCCTGTTCGGCAAGGTGGGTCTCGGCCCGGCCCCCGCCCCGCCGCCCACCGACACCGTACGGCTGCGGCTGGCCACCAAGACGGCGTACGCGGACCTGCGCGGCCCGACCGCCTGCGCGCTGATCACCGACGACGAGAAGCGGGCGGTACACGACCGGCTCGGCCCGGACCCGCTGCGCCCCTCGGACGACGGGGGCCGCGCCTGGGCCCGGGTCTCCCGCAGCCGTACCAGTGTCGCCGCGCTGCTGCTCGACCAGAAGGTGGTCGCGGGGGTCGGCAACGTCTACCGCGCCGAGGTCCTCTTCCGGCACGGCATCGACCCGTACCGCGCGGGCCGCGACCTGAGCCGCGCCGAGTGGGACGCGATCTGGGCGGACCTCGTGGCGCTGATGCGCGAGGGCGTGCGGAACAACCGGATCGACACGGTCCGCCCCGAGCACACCCCCGAGGCGATGGGCCGCCCGCCGCGCGTCGACGACCACGGCGGCGAGGTCTACGTCTACCGCCGGGACCGACAGCCCTGCCACATCTGCGGCGGCGAGGTGCGCACCGCGGACCTCGCCAACCGCAATTTGTTCTGGTGCCCGAACTGTCAGCGCCGTTAGGGCCCACAGGCCCTGGCCGAGCGCGGTCAGAAGCTGTGCGGGAGCCAGGGCGCCGGGTCGCTGAGGAAGGCGGCCGACGCCTCGGACAGCGAAATTCCGCCAAGATACGCCGCGCCCAACTCCCGCTCACACTCGGTCAGGGCGTGGTCCAGGGCGCGCTCCTGCGGCGGCTCCTGGACCCCGCCGAACGCGAGCTCCAATGTCCCGAACCACTCGTCCCAGTGGGACGAGTCGAGCACCCGCGGCGCTATCGTCATATTCCCATCCCTAGCAGGGATTTCCGGTACAGGTGAGCGAATTTCGCTTACGATTGCCCACTCCGGTGGGTGGTTCGACGCGCCACGAATCGACGCGCGTCCGAACGGGTGGGTAGGGTCCCGATGCGATGACTGGCGGCGTAGACACTCCAACAGCCCGGATGCGCAAAGCACTGCACCGGGCTCGCACTGGCGTGCGCAAGGCCGGAGTCGACTACTTCCGCGGTGGCGGCTCGGACCGGCTCGCCCTCACCTTGCTGCTGCTCTCCGTCCCGACCATCGCCTTCGGCACCATCGCCATGCCCAGCTGGTGCGCCCCCGCCGCCCTGGTGCTGCCCATCGTCGCGGGCGGCCTGGTGCTGCGCCCCGCCAGCCTCCTCGCGCTCTACGGGGCGGCGGCCACCGCCCTCATCGTCGAATCCGCCATCCTCGGCCCCTATACCGAGGGGGACACCTCCGCCCGGGTCACCCCCGGCACCATCCTGGTCGTCGCGGCCGTCGGCTTCTTCGGTCTGCTCATCGCCCAGTTCCGCAGCCGTGTCGGGGTGCCCTGGCGGCGCGGCGGCACCATGCTCTTCGACCTGCGCGAACGCATCCGGGTGCAGAGCAAGCTGCCCGGCCTGCCCAGCGGGTGGCACCGCGAGATGGCGCTGCGCCCGGCCGGCGGGCAGTCCTTCTCCGGCGACTTCGTCGTCGCGGCCCGTACGAACGGCGGCCGCACCCTCGAAGTCGTCCTCACCGACGTCTCCGGCAAGGGCATGGACGCGGCCTCCCGCGCCCTCCTGCTGTCCGGCGCCTTCGGCGGCCTCCTCGGCTCCCTGCCGCCCCACGGCTTCCTCCCGGCCGCCAACGGCTACCTGCTGCGCCAGGACTGGGACGAGGGCTTCGCGACCTCCATCCACCTCGTACTCGACCTCGACAGCGGCGATTTCGAGCTCTTTTCGGCCGGACATCTGCCCGCGCTGCAGCTGAGCGCGGGTACCGGCAAATGGGAGGAGAAGACCGCCGACGGCCCCCTGCTCGGCGTCTACGACGGCGCCCAGTTCGACCCCACGAAAGGCACGCTGCGCCCCGGCGACGTCCTGATGCTCTTCACCGACGGCCTCGTCGAGACCGCCGACCGCGACATCAGCGAAGGCATCGACCGCCTGACCGGCGAGGCCGACCGCTATGTCGCCTCCAACTTCCACGGCGCGGCGTGGCACCTGATCGAGACGGTCGCCAAGGACGTCAACGACGACCGGGCGCTGCTCCTGATCTGCCGCCAGTAGCGCGGCGCTTCCGCCCCCATCCGGGTCCTTCCGGGTCCCTCGCCGCCTCCGGCCCCTCCCAGGGGCTCTGAGGGCCCTCACAGGGCCGCGAGGGGGCCTTCCCCGGCCTGCCCGGCACCGACGGGGCGGGGGGTAGCCCTACCCCGGAAACGGCGGCAGCCGTCATGGCTGTGAAACCCCCGAGATCCGTACGTTCGAGGCATCGACAACGAACCTCGGAAGGGCGGAGACCATGCGGCTGCGGAGGCGGCGCGAAGAGCGACGGGCTGAGCGGCGGACAGAGCGCCGGGAGGACTGGCGCGAGGCGGTGAGCGGCGCGGGGGGCGCTGCCATCGAACTGCAGGGCGTGCGGCGCCAGTACGGGCGCGGCTCGCGCGCCGTGCACGCCCTGCGCGGCATCGACCTCATCCTCCCCCGGGGAAGCTTCACCGCCGTGATGGGCCCCTCGGGCTCCGGCAAGTCCACATTCCTGCAGTGCGCCGCCGGCCTCGACCGGCCGACCGCGGGCTCGGTCCGGCTCGGCGGCACTGAGATCACCGGCATGAGCGAGAACAAGCTCACCGCGCTGCGCCGCACCCGCCTCGGCTTCGTCTTCCAGTCCTTCAACCTCCTCCCCTCCCTCACCGTCGAGCAGAATGTGGTGCTGCCGATGCGGCTGGCGGGGGCGCGCCCCGACCGGGGCCGGGCCCGGGCCGTGCTCGCCCAGGTGGGGCTGCACGAGCACGCCGGGCGCCGCCCGGGCCGGCTCTCCGGCGGCCAGCAGCAGCGGGTGGCGATCGCCCGCGCGCTCGTCACCAGCCCCGACGTCGTCTTCGCCGACGAGCCGACCGGTGCCCTCGACACCGGCACCGCCGCCGAGGTGCTCGGACTGCTGCGGCAGGCCGTGGACGCGCTCGGCGCGACCGTCGTCATGGTCACGCACGACCCCGTGGCCGCGAGCTACGCCGACCGCGTGCTGTTCCTCGCCGACGGCTCGATCGCCGACAGCATGACGCGCGCCCCCGCCCAGGAGGTCGCCGCCCGCATGGCCCGGCTCACCGCCCGCGCGGCCGCCGGCGCGCCCGGCATGCCGATCCGTACGCCGAGCATGCCGACCGGTGCGCCCACCGTGGCACCCTCGCCAGGGGAGACCGTCCGATGAAGATCTTCGGCAACGGGCTGGCCCGCGCCGCCGTCCGCTTCAAGCCCGCCGCCTTCGCGGGCACGTTCATCGCCCTGATGCTGGCCGCCGCGATCGTGTCGGCCTGCGGGATCCTGCTGGAGTCCGGGCTGCGGGCCACGGTGCCGCCCGGGCGCTACGCGAGCGTCCCGGTCGTGGTCGCCGCGGAGCAGCGCGTGGGGAACCGGGAGGAGTCGGAACCCGCGCCCGACCGCGTCCGGCTCGACGCCTCGCTCGTCGCCACGGCCGCCCGCACCCCGGGAGCCGCGGCCGCCGCGCCCGACCTGACCTTCCCCGTCCGGGGCGGCGACGCCGCCCTGACCGCCCACGGCTGGGGCTCGGCCCCCTTCACCGGGATCGCGCTCGGCTCCGGCACGGCCCCGCGGAAGGGCGAGGTCGTGCTGGACCCGGCCGCCGCCCGCGCGGCGCGCACCGGCGTGGGCGGCCGCATCACCCTGACCGCGGCCGACGGCGGCCACCGCTTCCGGGTGTCCGGTATCACCCGTACGGGTGCGGCTCAGGACTCCGGGCCCGTCGTCTGGTTCACCGACCCCCAGGCGCGGGCCCTGTCCGGCCACCCCGGCAGCGTCGACGCTGTCCTCGTCCGCCCCGCCCCCGGCACCACCCCCGGTGACCTGGCGGCCGGCCTCGAGCGCGCCCTCAAGGCGGTGCCCGCCGCACGCGTGCACACCGGCGAGGGGCGCGGCGCCGCCCGGGAGCCCGGGCTCGCCGGGGCGAAGGAGCTGCTGGAGGGGATCGGCGGCTCCTTCGGCGGGATCGCCACCATGGTCGCGATCTTCACCACCGTCGGTACCGTCGCGCTCTCCGTCGGCCAGCGCGGCCGCGAGATCGCACTGCTGCGCGCGGTCGGCGCCACCCCGCGCCAGATCCGCCGGTCCATCGCCACGGAGGCGCTGCTGGTCGCCCCGCTCGCGGGGGCGATCGGCACGCTGCCCGGCATCGCGCTGGCGCACTGGTGGTTCGGGCAGCTTCGGGACAGGGGCGCGATCCCGGCCGGGGTGGAGCTCGCGGTCTCCTGGATCCCGCTGGTCAGCGCGGTCGGCGCGGGGCTGGTCGCCGCGCTGCTGGCAGGCCTGGCGGCCGCCCGCAGGCCGGCGCGGATCAAGCCGGGCCAGGCGCTCGGCGAGGCGGCCGCGGAGCCGTTCCGCCCCGGGGTGATCCGGACGCTGCTGGGCCTCGCGGCCCTGGCCGGCGGTGGTGTCCTGGCGGGCGTGGCGGCCGCGGCGACGGGGGACGACGCGGTCAACGCCGCGCTGGGCGTGGTGATGCTGTTCATGCTGGCCGTCGGCCTGCTCGGTCCGTTCGTCGCCCGCGGCTGCGCCTGGCTGGGCGGCCTGCCGCTGCGGGCGGGCCGGGCCCCGGCCGCCCTGGCCGCGGCCAACGCCGGGGCCAACGCCCGCCGCCTGGCCTCGGCGATCACCCCGCTCGTGCTCGCGATGGCCTTCGCCTCGACGCTGGTCTTCATGCACACCAGTGAGGACCACGCGACGGCCGGGCAGCGGCGCGCGGGCATCGTCGCCGACCACGTCCTCTCCGCGCCCGGCGGCCTGCCCGCCGACGCCACGGCCCGGGTCGGCTCGGCCCGGGGAGTGGCGGCGGCGGTCGGGGTGCTGCGCACCGGCGTGCTGGTGACCCGGGGCTCGGGCGACGGCGCGTGGCTGGAGAGCGCGTCGGCACAGGGCGTCTCGGGGGCCGGCCGCGACCTGGCGGCCGTGCAGGACCTCGACATCCGCACCGGCAGCCTGGACGCGCTGGACCGCGGCGCGGTGGCCGTGGACGCCGGCCTCGCGTCCTCGGCGCATGTGAAGGTCGGCGACCGGCTCCGGCTGCGCCTTCCGGACGGCACGGCGGTCGCGCCGAAGGTCGTCGCGACGTACGGGCGGGGGCTGGGCCTCGCCCAGGTCACGCTGGCCCGCGCGGCGCTGGCCTCCCATGTGACCTCGGCCTTCGACAGCCATGTGCTGGTACGGGACGACAAGGGCGCCGACCCGGCGGCCGTCGCGGCCGCCCTCGGCCCCCTCGGCGAGGTCACCGGACCCGGAGGCTACGCGGCCGCCCGGGACGAGGAGGCCGAGCTCAACGTCTGGGCCAACACCGTCATGGCCGCGGTCCTCGGCGGTTTCGCGGCCGTCGCCGCCGCCAACACGCTGGTGATGACCGTCCTGGACCGCCGCCGGGAGCTGGGCATGCTGCGGCTGATCGGGTCGACGCGGCGGCAGGTCCTGGGGATGGTGCGCTGGGAGGCGCTGCTGGTGGTCATCGCGGGGGTCGCGCTCGGCACGGCGATCGCCCTGGCGACGCTCGCGCCGATGACGCGCGGCATGACCGGCGAGGGCCCGTACCTCCCGCCGTTGACGTACGCGGGGTTCGCGGGCGCCGCGGTGGCGCTCGGCCTGCTCGCGACGGGGCTGCCCGCCCGGGCGGTGCTCCGCCGCGGCCGGACCGGCTGAGGCCGGGAACGGCGAAGAACGCACCGGGGCCGTGTACGACGGCCCCGGCGCGGTCTTCTGTCGGGCTCGGGTCGGGCGGTCAGGCCGCCGTGGTGGTGCGCTGACGGGCCTGCTCGGCCGGGTCCTTCCGGAAGGCCCAGGCCATCTTCGGCTCCATCGCGAAGCGGAAGACGCGCTGCACCGGTGGTGTGCACAGCAGGGTGATCACTGTGGCGGCGATGATGGTGACCACGATCTCGCCCAGCGGCTCGTGCAGCCACGGGTTCTCGTCGTACCAGCCCCAGAAGCGGGAGCCCTTGGCGAGGAAGCCGTGCAGCAGATACCCGTACAGGGTCCCGGCGCCCAGGGCGGTGAACCACATCCGGCGCCGCGGCACCCAGGCGAAGAAGCAGGTGACCAGCACCATCGAGCAGCCGAAGAGCGCGAGGGTCATCACGGGCCCGGTCCACGGCGCCGCGGCCAGCTCCTGGACGCTGTCGCGGCGGTAGAACCACGCCGAGTTCATCCGGGGGCCCGCCCAGTAGGCGAACACGAACGCGCAGGCGAACACCGGCAGGGCCAGCATCCGCATCCGGGGCCCGCGCATCTTCTGGAAGTGCTCCGGCTTCATGTGCAGCCCGATCACGAAGAACGGCAGGAACTGCAGCACCCGCTGCAGATCGAGGTCGTCACCGATGTCGGGGGAGACCGAGGCGAGCGTCGCGATGGCCAGTGAGAGCGGGACGGGCCAGCGGATGATCTTCCAGATCGGGGTGGTCACCCGCCAGACGAACAGTGCGATCAGGAACCAGGTGAGGTACCAGGGGTCCAGCAGACTGAAGTCGTACGTGGGGTCGTCGTCCGCCCAGCGCTTGAAGAAGGTGTACGCGATCTCGAAGATCAGATACGGCACGGCGATTCCGGTGATGAGCCGCTTGAGCCGGTCGGGCCGCATGTCGAAGCTGCGCGAGAAGTAGCCGGAAATGAGGATGAACGCCGGCATGTGGAACGTGTAGAGCGTCATGTAGAGCGCTTCGGCGGTCCGGCTGTGGTCCGTCAGCGGCTCCCACGCGTGGCCCATGGCGACCAGGACGATCGCGAGGTACTTGGCGTTGTCGAAGAACGCGTCCCGCTGTTTGGGCTTGGGCCTGTCGGGGGCGGCCGGTGGACCCGTCTGATGCCCTGCTGTGTCGCTGTGCGGTGTGGGGGGAGTGGGCTCCGCCTCCCGGGCCGGGGGGAGCGGGGTCCGCTGATAACCGTGCGGGCGCAGGGAGTTGGTCACAGGCCCTCCCACCAGGAACTGGGGGAGAGGACCCGGGACCACACTGCGCGCCGGGGAGTGATGGCAGTGTGGAACATCTGAGGCACGATAGCCCCGAAACCTGTATTGCGTAAAACCTCGTTCAGTGCTTTGTTGCCTATCCCATATATGGCGGGCGCAAGCATCTGCGGCGGGTAAGTCGACAAAGTGATCCAAGTGTGCGGTGTGGCGGTCCAAGGGTGCCCGAACTGTCGCATTTCATCCCACTTAAATGGTGACATATGCCCCGCAACCGGCTCTGGCGGAATGTCTGATTCATTGGTGCTTTGTCGTTACGCTCCGACTCGCGGAAACAGGTTCGCCGTTAATTCGGAATTCCCGCCGGACTATGTGATCAAGTCCAATTCCGATCTTCGGGCAGGCCCTCGAATTGTGGGCGGCGTCACTCAGGCCGGGCTCGTCCGGGGCTGCTTCGACGGGTGGTTCGTTGGGTAGATGACGTGCGGGGCGAAGGGGCGGCGGTTCCGTCACGCTGCTCCAGCGGGGCGGGAGTTGATGGCACGATGGTGTCGCGGGGGTGTGCGAGGTCGCGTGCTTCCGGGCCGGTGAGATGCGTAGCGACCGAGGGTGCGTGATCAGTCGTGGTCATATCTGTGTCTTTGGTGGTGCTGGTGGGCATCATCCTTGTGTTGATGGTGCGCAACGGCAAGATCACCTGGGGGCCGGCCCTCGTGGCGGCGCTCTTCGGGTTCCTGCTCGCCTCGTCCGACCTGGCACCGAACATCCAGGACTTCCTCGACTCGGTCTCGCACTCGATCAGCGAAATCGACATCTGACCCGGAGGATCACCGGGAAACGTGTACGGCCCGGCGCCGGGAGAATCCCCGGAACCGGGCCGTGAGCCATGGAGCGGGCGACGGGAATCGAACCCGCGTAGCCAGTTTGGAAGACTGGGGCTCTACCATTGAGCTACGCCCGCCTGTGCCGCCGCCTCGCCGGATGACCGGGCGCGGTCGTCGAGCGTGATCGCTCGATCCGCGGCACGGGAAGCATCGTAGCGGGTCCGCACCACATCCCGCACACCCTTGCCCACCAGTCGGAAAAGCGGCAGCCGTGGCCTGCGCGGGCATGTACCCTACGTGTCGCACCGGCGGGGTGTGGCGCAGCTTGGTAGCGCGTCCGCTTTGGGAGCGGAAGGTCGTCGGTTCGAATCCGGCCACCCCGACCACCATCACGTTCGTCATGAGCGCAAGATCGCATTGTGGGCCGCGTCATGCGTGCGGTTACTATGCAAGCTGCGCGTCTGTGACTTTCTCTACCGGGCGCGATCCGCTGAAACGCACGACAGCAACGCAGCAGAACACCAAGAAGTCAGCCCCAAGGAGACCGAACCGTGAAGAGCGCCGTGGAGACCCTGAACCCGACTCGGGTTCGGCTCACTGTCGAGGTGCCCTTCGAGGAGCTCAAGCCCAGCCTCGACGCGGCGTACAAGAAGATCAACCAGCAGGTCACGGTGCCCGGCTTCCGCAAGGGCAAGATCCCGGCCCGCGTCATCGACCAGCGGTTCGGCCGCGGTGCGGTGCTGGAGGAGGCCGTCAATGACGCGCTCCCGAAGTTTTACTCCGACGCGGTCAACGAGGGGGAGCTGAACCCGCTCGGCCAGCCCGAGGTCGACATCACCGAGCTCAAGGACAACGAGCTGCTGGCCTTCACCGCCGAGGTGGATGTACGCCCGGCGATCGAGATCCCGGACTACTCCGGCATCGAGGTCACCGTCGACTCCGTCGAGGTCTCGGACGAGGACATCGACAAGGCCGTCGAACAGCTGCGCGACCGCTTCGCCACCACCACCGCGGTCGAGCGCGCCGCAGCCGAGGGCGACATCGTGGTCGTCGACCTCGAGGCCAAGGTGGAGGGCGAGGTCCTCGATGACGGCGTCGCCAGTGGCGTCAACTACACGATCGGCTCCGGCGAGCTGCTCGAGGGCATCGACGAGGCGGTCACCGGCCTGGAGGCCGGCGGCTCCGCCACCTTCACCTCCGAGCTCAAGGGCGGCTCCGCCCAGGGCAAGGAGGCCGAGGTCTCGGTCAAGGTCTCCGAGGTCAAGGCCCGCGAGCTGCCCGAGCTGGACGACGACTTCGCCCAGCTGGCCAGTGAGTTCGACACCCTCGAGGAGCTGCGCGGGGACACCCGTCGGCGCCTGGAGCGGTCGAAGAAGTTCGACCAGGCCACCCAGGCCCAGGAGAAGGTGCTGGACGCCCTGCTGGAGCTGGTCGAGGTCCCGATCCCCGAGAAGCTCCTCGAGGACGAGATCCAGACCCGCAAGCACAACCTGGAGCACCACCAGCTCGGCCAGATGGGTCTGACCCTGGACTCCTACCTGCAGATGCAGGAGAAGACCGCCGAGGAGTTCGACGCCGAGCTCAAGGAGCAGGCCGAGAAGGGCATCAAGACCCAGTTCGTGCTCGACGAGCTGGTCAACAAGGAGAAGCTGTCCGTCGGCCAGGAGGAGCTCACCGAGCACCTGATGCGCCGTGCGCAGTCCTCCGGCATGAGCCCGGACCAGTTCGCCCAGGCCGTCGTCGAGGGCGGCCAGGTGCCGATGCTCGTGGGCGAGGTCGCCCGGGGCAAGGCCCTCGCGGTCGTGGTCGAGGCCGCCAAGGTGGTCGACGACAAGGGTGAGACCGTCGACCTGGACGATGAGGACGAGGCTGCCGAGGCTGCCGAGGCCGGCGAGATCGTCGAGGCCGCCGAGGTTGCCGAGGCCTCTGCCGAGGAATCCGAGGGCACGGCTGAGAAGGCCGACGAGGCCGACAAGGGCGGGGACAAGGCCGAGGGCTGATCGCCCGGCCGCCCTCCGCAGCCCGCATCCGAACGGGCCCGAACGTCCTTGCGCGTCCGGGCCCGTTCGCGGTTCCACGGGCCTTGTGGCGGCCTCTGAGGGGCACCCTGGGCGGCCCCCGCCCCGTACCCCGCGCCCGGACCCCGCCCAGCCCCGCCACCGGCCGGAACCTGCGCTCAGAGCGAACAGTTCCTGATGCGGGATGGCGGCCGCCGACCAGCGCGTTAGGGTCCGTAGATACGAGGGCAGGGGAGTCCCACGAGCCCGCCGGAGCGTACCGGCGGTTACGCCCCCGCGTCCCAGAAGAAGACGCTGAGACGGCCAGTCGCCGTCAGAGACGAGCAGGTGGATACGTGACGAATACGATGCCTTCCGCCGCCGGCGAGCCGACCTTCGGAGGCCTCGGCGACCAGGTCTACAACCGGCTGCTCGGTGAGCGGATCATCTTCCTCGGCCAGCCGGTCGACGACGAAATCGCCAACAAGATCACCGCGCAGCTGCTTCTGCTCGCAGCGGAGCCGGACAAGGACATCAACCTCTACATCAACTCTCCGGGCGGCTCGATCACGGCCGGCATGGCGATCTACGACACCATGCAATACATCAAGAACGACGTGATCACCATCGCCATGGGCCTTGCCGCCTCAATGGGCCAGTTCCTGCTGAGCGCGGGCACCCCCGGCAAGCGCTTCGCGCTGCCGAACGCCGAGATCCTGATCCACCAGCCGTCCGCGGGCCTCGCGGGCTCCGCGTCGGACATCAAGATCCACGCCGAGCAGCTGCTGCGTACGAAGAAGAAGATGGCCGACCTCACCGCCTTCCACACCGGCCAGACCGTTGAGCAGATCACCCGTGACTCCGACCGCGACCGCTGGTTCTCGGCCGAGGAGGCGAAGGACTACGGCCTGGTCGACGAGGTCATCGCCTCCGCCGCACACATCCCGGGAGGCGGCGGCACCGGGGCCTGAGCCGCCCGTCCGCCCCCAGTCGACCAAGACCACTGCTCATCATCAGGACGGTGCATGTGAACACCCAGAACTTCCCCGGCAGCGGACTGGACGCCCGCTACGCCGGCCCGCAGGCCGAGGCCCGCTATGTGGTCCCGCGCTTCGTCGAGCGGACCTCCCAGGGCATCCGGGAGTACGACCCGTACGCGAAGCTCTTCGAGGAGCGCGTGATCTTCCTCGGCGTGCAGATCGACGACGCCTCCGCCAACGACGTCATGGCGCAGCTGCTGTGCCTGGAGTCGATGGACCCGGACCGCGACATCTCGATCTACATCAACTCGCCCGGCGGCTCGTTCACCGCGCTGACCGCCATCTACGACACGATGCAGTTCGTCAAGCCCGACATCCAGACGGTCTGCATGGGCCAGGCGGCGTCCGCCGCGGCCGTGCTGCTCTCCGCCGGCACGCCGGGCAAGCGGATGGCGCTGCCGAACGCCCGCGTGCTGATCCACCAGCCGTACAGCGAGACCGGGCGCGGTCAGGTCTCCGACCTGGAGATCGCGGCCAACGAGATTCTGCGGATGCGTTCGCAGCTTGAGGAAATGCTGGCCAAGCACTCCACGACGCCGATCGAGAAGATCCGCGACGACATCGAGCGGGACAAGATCCTCACGGCCGAGGAATCGCTGTCGTACGGTCTGATCGACCAGATCGTCTCGACCCGCAAGACCTCGGTGGGCCTGGGCTGAACTCCGGTATCGGCGCCCCCCTTGCACCGAGTAGGGCCAAGGGGGGCCCGAACCGGGCCCTGGGCAAGGTACCGTCATAGGGGGCTGGGGTCTGCCCCCCGGTAACAGAAGCAGAAAGCGCAGCGCAAGCACCCGGATTCGCGGAACTGAGCGGATCCAAGGCGAAGGGGAATCACCTCGTGGCACGCATCGGTGACGGCGGCGACCTGCTCAAGTGCTCGTTCTGCGGGAAGAGCCAGAAGCAGGTGAAGAAGCTCATCGCGGGCCCGGGTGTGTACATCTGCGATGAGTGCATCGATCTCTGCAACGAGATCATCGAGGAAGAGCTCGCCGAGACCTCCGAGGTGCGCTGGGAGGAACTCCCCAAGCCCCGCGAGATCTACGAGTTCCTCGAGGGCTATGTCGTCGGCCAGGAGGCCGCGAAAAAGGCGCTTTCCGTCGCCGTCTACAACCACTACAAGCGGGTCCAGGCGGGCGAGAACAGCGCCCACAACCGCGACGACGGCATCGAGTTGGCGAAGTCCAACATCCTGCTTCTCGGCCCGACCGGCTCCGGCAAGACCCTGCTGGCGCAGACCCTCGCCCGGATGCTCAACGTCCCCTTCGCCATCGCCGACGCGACCGCCCTGACCGAGGCGGGCTATGTCGGCGAGGACGTGGAGAACATCCTCCTGAAGCTGATCCAGGCCTCCGACTACGACGTCAAGAAGGCCGAGACGGGCATCATCTACATCGACGAGATCGACAAGGTGGCCCGCAAGAGCGAGAACCCCTCGATCACCCGTGATGTCTCCGGCGAGGGCGTCCAGCAGGCGCTGCTGAAGATCCTGGAGGGCACCACGGCCTCGGTGCCGCCGCAGGGCGGCCGCAAACACCCGCACCAGGAATTCATCCAGATCGACACGACGAACGTGCTGTTCATCGTGGGCGGTGCCTTCGCCGGTCTGGAGAAGCTCATCGAGTCGCGCGCCGGTGCCAAGGGCATCGGCTTCGGCGCCACGATCCGCTCCAAGCGCGAGATCGAGGCGAGCGACCAGTTCCAGGAGGTCATGCCGGAGGACCTGGTGAAGTTCGGGATGATCCCGGAGTTCATCGGCCGCCTCCCGGTCATCACCTCCGTCCACAACTTGGACCGCGAGGCGCTGCTGCAGATCCTCGTCGAGCCGCGGAACGCGCTGGTCAAGCAGTACCAGCGGCTTTTCGAACTCGACGGTGTGGAGCTCCACTTCGACCGCCCGGCCCTGGAGGCCATCGCCGACCAGGCGATCCTGCGCGGCACCGGCGCGCGCGGCCTGCGCGCCATCATCGAAGAGGTCCTGATGTCGGCGATGTACGAGGTGCCGTCCCGCAAGGACGTCGCCCGCGTCGTCATCACCGAGGACGTCGTCCACTCCAACGTCAACCCGACGCTCGTGCCGCGCACCCGCGGCAGCGAGCCGGGCGAGCGCCACGAGAAGAGCGCGTAAGGCCGCCGCGAGGCGCCGTGAGACGCGAGGAGGGTCCCGGGAATCCCCCGGGACCCTCCTCGCGTCGTGCGGGCCGCAGCGCGCCGCTCAGGCGGGCTGACGCCGTCATCCCATGTCGTCGAGCGCGCCCGTCTTGACCCTCGATATGAACGCCCGCAGCGTGCGCCGTGTCGTCACCAGGACGACATCGGGGTCGTCGCTCTCGCGGAGCATGACCCCGTCGTCGCCCGCAGCGGCGACGTAGACGCAGGACGAAGCTTCTTCGCTGTAGGTGGACTTCCGCCAGCCGAGCGTGGACAACGCCATCTCCCCTTCAGATCTCCCGTGCGATGCGCCGAATGAAGTCCCGTGATTCCGCCGCCCCAAGAGCGGCCTCCTCCATACGGTCCAGCACCAGCCGGTATTTCTCCAGCTGAGCGGCATCATCGATCAGCTCGACGCCGTGCGCGGTGTCCAGCTGCACGGTGTCGAGCTGGGTGACGGGGCCGCAGAAGTAGTCGACCCCCTGGGCCGAGATGGGGAAGGACTGGCTGCCGAACGGGATCACGACAACGGTGACGTTGTCCCGCTCGCTCATCGCGATGACGTGCTCAAGCTGGGCCCTGGCCGTTTCGGGCCCGCCGAATCCCATCCGAAGCGCGGCTTCGTGGATGATCGCGGTGTACGGCAGCGCCTGATCCCGGAACAGGACGGCCTGCCGCTTGATCCGGTACGAGACGCGGTACTCGATGTCCGGCGGCATGAGCGGCGGGACCACACCCCGGAAGATCGCTCGGGCATGTTCGGGCGTTTGCAGCAGACCCGGGATTGTGATCACTTGCGCGACGCGCGCCGAGACGGCGTGGTGCTCCAGTTCTGCCAAGTCCAGCAGGCCGACGGCAACCGTCTCGCGGTACTCTTCCCACCAGCGCCGTTTGCGATCCCCTGTCATTCCGGCCAGTGCCTCGACGAGGGCCGAGTCAGCGCAGCGGTAGTTCTGGGCCAGAGTCCGGACCCGCTCGGCGCTCACCGCGTAGCGACCGGCCTCGATGTTGCTGATCCGCGCTTGGTTCCCGCCGAGCAGGCCGGCAGCCGCCGTTGACGACATCCCCGCGCCCTCGCGCAGCTTGCGCAGTTCGGCTCCAAGCCTCTGCTTTCGCGCGCCGCCACCGCCCACGCCACCCACGGACGCGGCCTCCTCCTCATTCGCCTGTGCGCCGACAACTGGGGCGGCTACCCGCTCACCGACCACCACTCCGGCACCAGCGGAAAGCTCCTCTGGTTTGAGCTGACCCCAGCCCCCGGTGCCTTCGGAATCGCTGCCTGACTTTGTGGTGAGTTTGAGACGGCGACACGCCGACGCGACGGCGTGTCGCCGTCCTATATCCACCACAAACCGCCGCGCCCCCTCACTGGGGGCGCGCCTTGTAGGTGACGACGACAAGGGCGCCGAGCCCACCGCCGGCTGCCGCCGTGAAGAGAGCCAACCAGGCACCCGCGTGTTGAGCGGTTGCCCCTGCGGTGACCGTCCCGGCGGCGATCCCAAGCTCTTCCGCCGCGACCATCCACATCATGGCTGCGACGGCTGTGTGTCGCGGGGCATGGGCGTCCAGCAGCTCGAACAAGCAGATCGTCATAGGCGCGAACGCGGCGCCGGCACTGACCAGAAGCACCACCCAAAAGCGGGGATGTCGAGGCGATGGTCAGGGGAGTCAAGGCAAGAGCGAGCCAGGTGAAGGCGGTCAGATAGCCGGTATTCGGCGAGGTCGAGCGATGGCGGGTCCCCATGGCCGTGCCGACCAGTGCGCTGCCCGCGGCCAGGCAGGCGAACATCCATCCGGCGTCTGAGGCTGAGCCCTGCTCGGCGGCCTGGGCGGGGAGGGCGACCGTCAGCGCTCCGAGGCACAGGCCCCCGCAGGCGTTGGCGGCACAAAGAAGCCGCAGCGCGGGGGAGGCCAGGACGCCCCAGCCGGTACCTGATGCGAGAGAAGAGTGACCGGTCGGTGGGTGGAGGGCCACCGGGCAGGTGCCGGTCACCAGGAGGGTCCCGGCGGTGACCACGCCCAGTTGTGGGGAGTATGCGGCCGCTGCGGCCGCGAGGAGCGGTCCGCAGATCTTGGTCGCTTCGGTCAGGACCGCGTCCAGGGCGTAGGCGCTGCGTACCAGATCCCGCGAGACCGCCTGGGTCCACAAGAGCCGGATGCTGGCCACGATGAACGGGGCGGCGGCGCCGGCGAGCGCGCCGAAGCAGATCAGCTGCGTGGTTCCCGGGGCGGTGGCCAGGCCGGTGGCGGCAACGGCGGTGAGCAGGGCCAAGGCGGCCAGCGGCACGCGGTGGCCATAGCGGTCGACCAGGTGTCCGCGCAGCGGTCCCGTCACGGTGCCGCCCATGCTCCACGCCCCGGCGACAGCACCGGCGTCCAGGAAGGACCCGGAGGAGTCGTGGCCGAGCAGCACGGTGGCCAGCGGGAAGATCGCGAAGCCGAGTTTGCCGGCGGCGGTGGCAGCGATCAGTCGGCGAGCTGTCCCGTACTTCAGCAGGTCCATGTAGACGCGCATCACAGCACGCTCGCATGGGCGGATCGCCTGTTGAAGCCCCGGAGGGGGAAGTTGGACGGCCGGGGCAGGGGCCACCGGCCCGAGCACCGCCGCCTCGGCCCGCGGCATGGCGGCAACCACAGGACGCGAGGAGGGCCCTGGGTTTCCCCGAGGGCCCTCCTCGCGTCGTACGGCCTCAGCGCGTCTCTCAGGCCGGTTTACGGGTGTCCTTGTAGATGCCCGCGGTCACCTTCGCGAACGCCTCCATGTCGGCATCGTCCACGCTCGTGTTCTCCGCGTTGACGTCCAGCACCATGGCCGCGTCCGTCTTCTCCGCCCAGGCGCACGCGGGGGCGTAGATCCGGTCGTACATCTTCACGACCTCGCACTCGATGCTCGGCCCGTCGGCGCCCTCGGGCTGGAACTTCTTGCGCTTCTCCTCGACGGTCGGGGAGGCGTCGCCGCCCGAAAAGCCCTTGAACATCTCGTCCCGGACCTTGTCGGGGTCGCTGAACTCCCCGTACACGCCGGAGAAGGCCAGCCCCGAGTTCGAGTCCTCGGCGCGGGTGTACTGGGCCAGGACCGAGGTGGCGCCCTCGGGCATCCGGTCCTGCACGCTGGTGCCCTCGTTCTCCAGGTCCTTGGTGCCCTTGTCCAGCTTGTACGTGCCGTCGTCCAGCGTCTTGGGGACGACCAGCTTCATCGCCTGGGGCTTGTCGTCGCCCTGGCTGAGCACCACGGCGCCGGTGGCGATCGCGCCGGCCACCACGAGACCGGCCGCCGTGATTGCGATGATCTTGGTCTTGTTCCGGCCCCCGCCGGGCGCGCCGGGCCCGGGGAAGGGCGGCTGGGGCTGGGGCTGTCCGTAGGGGTTCGGCTGTTGCGGATAGCCGTAGCCCGGCTGCTGCGGCTGCTGTTGGGGGTAGCCGTAGCCCGGCTGCTGCTGCGTGTACGGATTGGGCTCCGAGGACGGTTGCTGCGCCCCGCCGTACGGGTTGGGCTGACCGCCCCCGTACGGGTTGGGGCCCGGCTGGCCTCCGCCGTAGGGGCCGGGCTGCGGCGGCGGCTGGTTGTAGCTCATGGTGTGGGGTATCCCCTCCGGGCTGCGGCCTGTGAACTTCGCTGAGCGGGCGGCTACTTGATCTCCACGCGGGCGTCCTTGCGGACCTTCGCGGTGGTCTCGGCGGCGGTGTCGATCGACATGCCCCCACCAGAGAGCGCGGACGAGACGTCGGAGACCACCACATAGCCGACGGTGCTGTGGTCGGCCCACATGCACAGCGGGATGGTGAAGCTCTTGGTGGACGAAGTGACGCCGGAGAACTTCACGTTCTGGCACTTCATCACGGCATCGTCCAAGCCGGCCGGGGTGACCTGCTGCGGGCTGCCCTCGAGCTTGGCGGTGCCGCCTCCCCCGACGCTGGAGTCCTTCTCGGCCTCCTGCGAGATCTTCGCGAAGGCGCCGTCGACGACCGCTTCGGGGTCCTTCACCTCGCCCCAGACGCCGTTCAGCTGCAGCTGCTTTTGGCTCACGCCTTCGCCGGACTTGTATTTCCCGCTCACTGGCTTCGCGTTCGTGACGCCGAACTCCTCGAAGTCCTTCGCGTCCGACTCGGACATTTCATCGCCACCGGAGGAGGGGTCCTTGGTGTACTCCGTCGCCACCGTCTCGGGCGTGGTGAGCTTGTAGCGCTTGCCCTCGTCGGCGACGACGTTCTTGCCGCCGCCGCCCCCGTTCCCGCCGCTGCCGCCCTTGTCGTCGTCCTTGTTGTTGAACAGCAGGAACCCGCCGACCACCGCGGCCACCACGACCACCGCGCCGATGGCTATCGCCAGGCCCTTCTTGTTGCCACCGCTCGGCGGGGGCGTCGGCTGGTACGGCCCGGGCACGCCGGGCTGGCCGTACGGCTGCTGCCCGTACGGCTGCTGGCCGTACGGGTCGGCCGGCGGCTGCTGCGGGTAGCCGTACCCGGCCTGGGGCTGCGGCGGCTGCTGGGGCTGGCCGTACGGGTTCGGCTGGCCGTAGCCGCCGCCGCCCTGCTGCGGGTAGCCGTAGCCGGGCTGTCCGGCCGCGCCGCCCTGCCCGTAGGGGCCCGGCTGCTGGGGCTGCTGGCCGTACGGGCCCGGCTGGTTGTAGCTCATGTCTGTCCTTCGCTTTGTTGCCGGTTGTTGCTAGCTGTCTATTTGGACGCGCGCGTCCTCGCGCACCTTGACGGTGAGCTCCGCGGCATCTCGCAGTGACATGCCCCCGCCGCCCAGGACCGCGGCCGCCGGGTCCACCATCACGGTGACGCCCAAGGTGTCCTTGTCGCCCCAGACGCACGCGGGCGCCTCCACGGATCCCTGATCCGACGTGAACTTCAACGCCTGGCACTTCAGAACGTCCCCGTCGAAGCCGTCGGGGGAGAACTCCTGGGCGCCGCCCTGAGCCTGCGCCGTGCCGTTGTCCTGCAGCGCCTTGACGATGACCGCCAAGGACAGGTCCGCGCCCCGCTTCGGGTCGGTCACATCGCCCCAGACCCCGGTGAACTTCATCATGTTCTTCCCCGAGGACTGGTAGTCGGCCGCCACCAGATGCGGGTCCTTGACAACCGGCACCTGCTGCAGGTCCTTCTTGCCCGACTCGGACAGGTCGTTCTCGTCCGTGCCGGCCCCCTGGCGCTGGTAGTCGCCGGCGACCGTCTTCGGGGTGGTCAGCTTGTACGGGCCGTCGTCGCCCCCGCCCAGCATGAAGTAGGCCCCGCCGGCCGCGGCCCCCAGTGCCACGACCACGCCCACCGCGATGCCCACGGCTCTGCCCCGGCGGCGGCCGCCCGGCGCGGGCGGCTGCGGATAGCCGTAGCCGGCGCCCGGTATCTGCTGCTGCGGCGGAGCCTGCTGCTGTGGTGGCTGGGCGTACGGATTCGGCTGGCCATATGGGCTCGGCCGGCCGTAGCCGCCGTACGTACCGGAGCCGTAACCGCCCGGCTGCCCGCCCTGGGGCGGATAGCCATAGCCCGGCTCCTGGGTGTAGGGATTATTGGGCACGGGCGGCTGACCGGCGCCGTACGGACCCGGCTGCGCCCCGTAGGGGCCGGGCTGCGGCGGCGGCTGGTGGTAGCTCATCGTGCCCTCTCCTCGATGCGCATGACAGGTGCGCAACATCCTTCCTGACGCGTTGCCCTCCCTTTGCGGCGGGGCCACAACGGGTTCGTAACGGAGTGCCGCGGCCCTTTAGACTGCGGTCGTGACCGAGAACTCTCAGCAGCGCCCCGACAGCGGGCCCAACAGCCACCCCGAACTGCCGACCCAGTACGCGCCGGCCGATGTAGAGGGGCAGCTGTACGAGCGCTGGGTAGAGCGCGGTTACTTCGAGGCGGACGAGAACAGCGGCAAAGAGCCCTACACCATCGTCATCCCCCCGCCCAACGTCACCGGCTCCCTGCACCTCGGCCATGCCTTCGAGCACACCATCATCGATGCGCTCACTCGACGCAAGCGCATGCAGGGCTACGAGACGCTGTGGCAGCCCGGCATGGACCACGCCGGCATCGCCACGCAGAACCGGGTGGAGCGCGAGCTCGCCAAGGAGGGCGTCTCCCGCCACGACCTGGGCCGCGAGGCGTTCGTCGAGCGGGTGTGGCAGTGGAAGGCCACCTCGGGCGGGCAGATCTCCGGCCAGATGAGGCGCCTGGGCGACGGCGTCGCCTGGAACCGTGAGCGCTTCACGATGGACGAGGGGTTGTCCAAGGCCGTCCAGACCATCTTCAAGAAGCTCTACGACGACGAGCTGATCTACCGCGCCGAGCGGATCATCAACTGGTGTCCCCGCTGTCTGACGGCCATCTCCGACATCGAGGTGGAGTACGACAACGACGACGGCGAGCTGGTCTCGATCCGCTATGGCGAGGGCGACGCCTCGATCGTCGTCGCCACGACCCGCGCCGAGACGATGCTGGGCGACACCGCGGTCGCCGTCCACCCCGACGACGAGCGCTACCGCCACCTGGTCGGCACCGAGATCGAGCTGCCGCTCACCGGCCGCCGTATCCCGGTCGTCGCCGACGAGCACGTCGACCCCGAGTTCGGCACCGGAGCGGTCAAGGTCACCCCGGCCCACGACCCGAACGACTTCGAGATCGGCCGGCGCCACGGCCTGCCGAACCTCACCGTCATGGACGAGCACGCGGTCATCACCGCCCACGGCCCCTTCCAGGGCCTGGACCGGCTGGAGGCCCGCAGCGCCATCGTCGGAGCGCTGCGCGCCGAGGGCCGGATCGTCGCCGAGAAGCGGCCGTACGTCCACTCCGTCGGCCACTGCTCGCGCTGCAAGACGACCATCGAGCCGCGGCTGTCCATGCAGTGGTGGGTCAAGGTCGGCCCGCTGGCCAAGGCCGCGGGCGACGCGGTCCGCGACGGCCGGGTGAAGATCCACCCGGAGGACATGGCCAAGCGCTACTTCGACTGGGTCGACAACCTCCACGACTGGTGCATCTCGCGCCAGCTGTGGTGGGGCCACCGGATCCCGGTCTGGTACGGGCCGAACGGCGAGGTCGTGTGCGTCGGACCGGACGAGCAGCCGCCGTCCGGCGAGGGCTGGCGCCAGGACAGCGACGTCCTGGACACCTGGTTCTCCTCGGGCCTGTGGCCGTTCTCCACGCTCGGCTGGCCGGAGGACACCGCGAGCCTGCGGAAGTTCTACCCGAACTCGGTCCTGGTCACCGGCTACGACATCCTGTTCTTCTGGGTCGCCCGGATGATGATGTTCGGCCTGTACGCGATGGACGGCACCCCGCCGTTCCACACCATCGCGCTGCACGGCATGGTGCGCGACCAGTTCGGCAAGAAGATGTCCAAGTCCTTCGGGAACGCGGTCGACCCGCTGGACTGGATGGACCAGTACGGCTCGGACGCGGTCCGCTTCACCCTCGCCCGGGGCGCCAACCCCGGCGTGGACGTGCCGATCGGCGAGGACTGGGTCCAGGCGTCCCGCAACTTCGCCAACAAGATCTGGAACGCCACGCGCTTCGCGCTGATGAACGGCGCGACGGTCGAGGGCGAACTGCCCGCCCCCGAGCGGCTGTCGGCGGCCGACCGCTGGATCCTGTCCCGGCTGCACTCGGTGGTCGCCGAGGTCGACGCGTACTACGAGGACTACCAGTTCGCCAAGTTGTCGGACAGCCTCTACCACTTCGCGTGGGACGAGGTCTTCGACTGGTACGTCGAGCTGTCCAAGACCACCTTCGCCCAGGGCGGCGAGGCGGCCAACGCCTCCCGGCGGGTGCTCGGCGAGGTCCTGGATGTGATGCTGCGGCTGCTGCACCCGGTCGTCCCGTTCGTCACCGAGAAGCTGTGGACCTCGCTCACCGGCCGGGAGTCGGTCGTCATCGCCGACTGGCCGGGTGACAGCGGCTTCCGCGACGCCGCCGCCGAGCGGGAGATCACCACTCTCCAGCAGGTGGTCACCGAGGTCCGCAGGTTCCGTGCCGACCAGGGCCTGCAGCCCGGCCAGAAGGTCCCGGCGCGGCTCGACCTGTCCGGCACCCCGCTGGCGGCCCATGAGGACGCCATGCGCTCGCTGCTGCGGCTGCAGCCGGCCGGTGAGGACTTCAACGCCACCGCCTCGCTGCCGGTCGCGGGTGCGACCGTGGCCCTGGACCTGTCCGGTGCCATCGACGTCGAGGCCGAGCGCAAGCGGCTGGCCAAGGACCTCGCGGCCGCCGAGAAGGACAAGGCGCAGACCACGGCGAAGCTGAACAACGAGGCCTTCCTGGCCAAGGCGCCCGACCACGTCGTGGAGAAGATCCGGCAGCGGCAGTCCACCGCCGATGCCGACATCGTGCGGATCACCGCACAGTTGGCGGCCCTGCCCCAGGGCTGACCACCTGACCGGTGACGAAGCGCCCCCGCCCCTCGCCCGAGGGCCCGCGGGGGCGCTTCGCGTGTGCGGGGTCACAGCCGGGACAACCAGGAACCAAACGCTTCGTTCCGGGAGTTATCGGCTCGTACGTCCTGGAAGGAGCACCGCCCCCATGAACAAGTCGCTGCGACGCGCCTCGGTGTTCAGCCTGCTGCTCGTGCTGGCCCTGCTCCTGTGGGCCACCTGGATCCAGGTGGCGAAGGCGCACAGCCTGGACGACAACGCGCACAACAGGCGTACGGCCATCAGGGAGTACGCCCAGCCCCTCGGCGACATCCTCGTCGGCGGAAAGCCCGTCACCGGCTCCACCACCACCAGCGGCGACCTGGAGTACAAGCGGACCTACACCGACGGCGAGCTCTACGCGCCGGTCACCGGCTACGCCTCGCAGACATACGGCACCACCCAGCTGGAGGCGCTGGAGCGGGGCGTCCTCGACGGCTCGGACTCCCGGCTGGCCGGCCCGGACCAGCTGCTGACCCGGCAGCGGGCCAAGGCAGGCGAGGTGGTCACCACCATCGACCCCGCCGTGCAGAAGGCCGCGTTCGAGGGGCTCGGCGGCAAGACCGGCGCGGTCGTGGCGATGGACCCGAAGACGGGCAAGGTCCTCGCCCTGGCGTCCACCCCCTCGTACGACCCCTCCACCTTCGCGGGCTCCTCCGCCGCCGACCAGAAGGCGTGGGAGGTGCTGCAGAAGGACAAGAAGCAGCCGATGCTGAACCGCGCGCTGCGCCAGACGTATCCGCCGGGCTCGGCTTTCAAGCTGGTCGTCGCCGCGGCGGCGCTGGAGGACGGGCTCTACGACTCCGTCGACGAGCCGACCAGGAGCCCCGACCCGTACCGGCTGCCCGGCACGGTCACCGACATGACCAACGAGAGCGCGTCGGCCCCCTGTGAGAACGCGACGATACGCACCGCGCTCCAGTACTCGTGCAACACGGTCTTCGCGAAGATGGCCGTCGACCTGGGGCAGGCCAAGGTGGCGGCGCAGGCGAAGAAGCTGGGGTTCGACGACTCGGGTCTTGACATCCCGGTGCGCGCGGCCAAGAGCGTCTACCCCAGCGGGATGAACGCCTCGCAGACCGCCCTGAGCGGCATGGGCCAGTTCGACGTCACCGCGACCCCGCTGCAGATGGCCATGGTCTCCGCGGCCATCGCGGACGGCGGCGCGCTGATGAAGCCCTACCTGGTCGACCAGACCACCGACGGAAGCGGCGGCACCCTGGACCGGACGGAGCCCGCGCGGTACAGCCGCGCCATGTCGCCGGACACCGCCGCGCAACTGCGGTCCGCGATGCGGACGGTGGTGGACCGGGGTACCGGCACCAGCGCGAAGATCCCCGGGATGACGGTCGGCGGCAAGACGGGCACCGCGCAACACGGCACGAACAACAGCGGCAATCCGTACGCGTGGTTCGTGAGTTACGCGGTTGACGGGCAGGGCCACCAGGTCGCGGTCGCGGTGGTGGTCGAGGACAGCGGCGCGGCCCGGGCCGACATCTCCGGCGGCGGCCTGGCGGCGCCGATCGCGAAGTCGGTCATGAAGGCGGCGCTGGGATGAGGCTTGGGTCACCGGGGGCGCGGGTGGTGTCAGGGGCCCCTCGTAGACTGGTGCCGTGAGCGAGAGCCCCCAGAACGAACCCGACGAGTTCGACGAGATCGTCGGAGCCGAGACCGACCGCGACCCCGATCTCGCTGTGATCGAGGCCGGGAGCCGGACGCTGCGGACCCAGGCCGGGCAGCCGCAGGGGGACGGTGTGCCCTCCCGCCCGGCCGACCCGGAGCTGGACCGGGCGCTGCGGGAGGTGGAGACGGAGCTCGCGGGGCGCTGGCCGGAGACCAAGCTGGACCCCTCGCTGGCGCGCGTCGAGGCGCTGATGGACATCCTCGGCTCCCCACAGCGCGCGTACCCCTCGATCCACATCACCGGGACGAACGGCAAGACCAGCACCGCCCGCATGATCGAGTCGCTGCTGGGCGGCTTCGAGCTGCGCACCGGCCGCTACACCAGCCCGCATGTGCAGTCGATCACCGAGCGGATCAGCCTGGACGGGGCGCCGATCTCCGCCGAGCGGTTCATCGAGACGTACCGGGACATCAAGCCGTACATCGACATGGTCGACGCCTCGCAGGAGCACCGGCTCTCGTTCTTCGAGGTGCTCACCGGCATGGCGTACGCGGCGTTCGCGGACGCGCCGGTCGACATCGCGGTCGTCGAGGTCGGCATGGGCGGCGTTTGGGACGCCACCAATGTGATCGACGCCGGGGTCGCGGTGATCATGCCGATCTCGCTGGATCACACCGACCGGCTGGGCACCACACCGGAGCAGATCGCCACCGAGAAGTCCGGGATAGTCAAGCAGGACGCCACGGTGGTGCTGGCGCAGCAGCCCGTGGAGGCCGCGTCCGTGGTTCTCAAGCGCGCGGTCGAGGTGGACGCCACGGTCGCCCGTGAGGGCATGGAGTTCGGCGTGCTCTCCCGCGAGGTGGCGGTCGGCGGTCAGCTGCTGACCCTGCGCGGCCTCGGCGGTGAGTACCCGGAGATCTTCCTCCCGCTGTACGGGGCCCACCAGGCGCATAACGCGGCGGTGGCGCTGGCCGCGGTGGAGGCGTTCTTCGGCGTCGGCTCGGAGCACGCCCGCACCCTTGATGTCGAGACCGTCCGGACCGCCTTCGCCTCCGTCACCTCCCCGGGCCGTCTCGAGGTCGTGCGCCGCAGCCCGACCGTGGTCCTGGACGCCGCGCACAACCCGGCCGGCGCGCGGGCGGCGGCCGAGGCGGTCACCGAGGCCTTCGGCTTCAGCAGGCTGATCGGCGTGGTCGGCGCGAGCGGCGACAAGGACGTGCGCGGCCTCCTGGAGGCCTTCGAGCCGATCTTCGCCGAGGTGGTGGTCACCCGCAACTCCACCCAGCGCGCGATGGACGCGGACGAGTTGGCCGCCGTCGCCGTGGAGGTATTCGGCGCCGAGCGGGTGCAGGTCGAGCCGCGGCTGGACGACGCCCTGGAGGCGGCGATCACGCTGGCGGAGGAAGAGAGCGAGTACGCCGGCGCGGGCGTGCTGGTGACCGGGTCGGTGATAACGGTCGGCGAGGCCCGGCTGCTTCTGGGAAAGGGCTGACATGCGAACGCTGTGCGCGTCCACCCTGATCGGTGAATTCTTTGTGATCGGCTTCGCCGGGCTGGTGGCCATGAAGACCTCCGGCCTGTCCGTGGCCACGGTGTGGACGGTCTGCGGCATCGCCATGGCGCTGTGTGTCCTGCTGTGCGGGATGCTCGGCCGCCCCGGCGCGGTGCACATCGGCTGGGCCCTGCAGATCGGCCTGGTGCTGAGCGGCACGATCGTCACCACCATGTACGTCCTGGGCGCGGCCTTCGCGGCGCTGTGGTGGGCCTCGGTCCACTTCGGCCGCAAGGTCGACGAGGCGAAGGCGCGCTTCGCCGCCATGCCTGCTGACACTGCGTAACGTGGCCGTCGTTCACCCATGTAGCCTCAGCGGCACAGCATCACCCGCATGCCACGTTCCATAAGGAGTTCTCGCAGTGACCCAGCGCACGCTCGTCCTTCTCAAGCCCGACGCCGTACGACGCGGACTGATCGGCGAGATCCTGAGCCGCATCGAGAAGAAGGCGGGCTGGACGATCAGCGCGCTGGAGCTGCGCGAACTCGGCCGGGACGTTCTGGAGCAGCACTACGCCGAGCATGTGGGCAAGCCGTTCTACGAGCCGCTGGTGGAGTTCATGGCCTCCGGCCCGGTCGTGGCGCTGGTCGTCGAGGGTGAGCGCGTCATCGAGGGCGTACGGACGCTGGCGGGGCCGACCGACCCGATCGCCGCGGCACCGGGCTCCATCCGCGGCGACTTCGGCACGATCGTGCGGGAAAACCTGATTCACGCCTCCGATTCTGAAGAGTCCGCCCAGCGGGAAATCAAGATTTTCTTCCCCGGGCTCGCCTGACCCTCACCGCTGACCGTTCATCACATCGTCACCCCTTCTGGCCTGGGGCGGCCGCTATTGTTCGGCCGCCCTTTGGCATATGCGGGCCGATCGGGGGAACGCATCCCCGCGACACGACGTCACCATTAGCAGGGGGCGGGCCCGTGTTCTGCTGACAATGGCGGAGGACCCCCGCAGCGTGTTCGAGCGGGCGTGACTACGATGAGAGCTTCCGCGCCTCGCAGCGCACCACATCCTGCCGACCTCAAAAGCAAACGCTCAAGTGGGAAGGCCTGACGCATCCTCATGGGGAACAACATGTCGTTCATCGGCCGTGACATGGCTGTCGACCTCGGGACCGCCAACACGCTGGTGTACGTCAGGGGCCGCGGGATCGTCCTCAACGAGCCGTCCGTCGTCGCCATCAACACCAACACCGGCGGAATTCTCGCGGTGGGCGCCGAGGCGAAGAAGATGATCGGCCGCACCCCTGGCAACATCGTGGCCGTGCGCCCGCTCAAGGACGGCGTGATCGCCGACTTCGAGATCACCGAGCGTATGCTGCGCTACTTCATCCTGAAGATCCACAAGCGCCGCTACCTCGCCCGTCCCCGCGTCGTGGTCTGCGTGCCCTCCGGCATCACCGGCGTCGAGCGCCGCGCCGTCATCGAGGCCTCCACCCAGGCGGGCGCCCGCCAGGTGCACATCATCGAGGAGCCCATGGCCGCCGCCATCGGCTCCGGCCTGCCCGTCCACGAGGCCACCGGCAACATGGTCGTGGACATCGGCGGCGGCACCACCGAGGTCGCGGTCATCTCGCTCGGCGGAATCGTCACCGCACAGTCCATTCGGGTGGCGGGCGACGAGCTGGACAACGCGATCATCCAGCACATCAAGAAGGAGTACAGCCTTCTGCTCGGCGAGCGCACCGCCGAGAACATCAAGATCACGATCGGCTCCGCCTTCGAGGGCAAGGAGGAGGAGCACACCGAGATCCGCGGCCGCGACCTGGTCAGCGGCCTCCCCAAGACCGTCGTGATCTCCGCCGCCGAGGTCCGCAAGGCCATGGAGGAGCCGGTCAACGCCATCGTCGACGCGGTCAAGACCACCCTCGACAAGTGCCCGCCCGAGCTGTCCGGCGACGTCATGGACCGCGGCATCGTGCTCACCGGCGGCGGCGCCCTGCTGCGCGGCCTCGACGAGCGGCTGCGCCGTGAGACCGGCATGCCGATCCATATCGCCGAGGACCCGCTGGACTCGGTCGCGCTCGGCTCCGGCAAGTGCGTCGAGGAGTTCGAGGCGCTCCAGCAGGTGCTGGACGCCCAGCCCCGCAGATGACGATCCGGTGAATCCGCCGTATGGGGGGCCGACTTCCCGTACGGCGGAGCGGCGGTTCACTGATATACAGGCATTTGGCTCCCCATGACCGGTATCGCGTAAGAAAACACCCGACACGCGCGTAGCCGGTCCGACTCCGACGAGGAAGGCACGTCGCCGCACGTGAGGGACACACGAGAGAGCCGGCTGCTCCTGGTGCTGCTGGTCGCCATCGCGTTCGCACTGATCACGGTGGATATCCGCGGCGGCGAGGATTCGCCCCTCGACGGCGCCCGACAGGCCGCCGCGTCCGTCTTCGGCCCCGTCGAGGACGGGGTCGCCCGCGCGGTCGACCCGGTCGGCAACGCCGTGGCGGCCGTCCGGGACTCCGACGAGCGGCACGACCGGATCAGCGCCCTGGAGCGGGAGAACGCCGAGCTCAAGCAGCGGCTCGGCAGCGACGTCCGCAACCGAGCCCGTGTCGTCGAGCTGGACAAGCTGCGCAAGACCGCGGGCGCCGGCCAGTACGGCGTCAAGGGCGCCCAGGTCATCGCCATAGGAGCGGCCCAGGGCTTCTCCTGGACCGTCACCATCGACGTGGGCAGCAAGGACGGCATCCGCCGCGACATGACCGTCATCAACGGCGACGGCCTGGTCGGCCGGGTCACCACCGTCGGCCCGTCGACCGCCACCGTGGTGCTGGCCATCGACCCGGACTTCACTGTCGGCACCCGCATGGAGAAGTCCGGCGAGCTCGGCTTCGCCAACGGCCAGGGCGACCGCTCGCTGCGTGTCCAGCTCCTCAACGGCAAGGCCAAGATCAAGAAGGGCGACCGGCTCGTCACCTTCGGCTCCCGTGCCAACAAGCCGTTCGTGCCCGGCGTTCCGGTCGGCGAGGTGATCCGCGTCGACCCCTCGGGCGGCGATCTGACCCGCACCCTGCTGGTACGCCCGTACGTGGGCTTCACCAAGCTCGACATCGTGGGCGTCGTCGTCGAGCCGCCGCGCGAGAACCCGCGGGACACCGTGCTGCCGCCCAAGCCCGCCAAGCCCAAGCCGGCGCCCACGGTCACCGTGACGGTCAAGCCGTCCTCGTCCCCGAGCGCCTCCGCCAACAGGAGCTGACCGATGCTGCGTCTGAACCGGGTCCTGCTGTCGACCCTTCTCGTGGTCATCGCCCTCGTCGTCCAGGTCTGCGTGCTCGCCCGGCTGCAGCTGCCCGGCGCGGTCCCCGATCTGCTGCTGCTCGTCGTCCTCGGCCTCGCGCTCGTCTACGGCCACACCGGTGGCGCGCTCATCGGCTTCGGCGCGGGCCTGCTCGCCGACCTCGCCCCGCCCGCCGACCACGCCGCCGGGCGCTACGCCCTGGTGCTGTGCGTCATGGGCTATCTGGCGGGCCTCGCCAAGCCCGAGACCGGCCGGCTCCGGTCGGCCACCGGGCCGATGCTCGTGGTCGTCGCGGCGGCCATCGGCAGCACGCTGCTGTACGCGGGCGTCGGCCAGCTCGTCGGCGACGACGCGGCCCGCCACGCGGGCCTGGGCCAGCTGCTGTTCACCGCGGCGCTGTACGACCTGCTGCTGGCGCCCTTCACGGTGCCGCTGATCATGGGGATGGCCAGAAAGAGCGAGAACGACCCGATGGCCGACAACTCCGGCGGCTCCCGCATCGGCAGCCAGCGCGGCGGTCTCCTGATGAAGGCCGCCAACCGGGGGTCGGGACGCCTCAAGGGGGTCAAGCGCCTGTGAGGCCGCGTTCTTCCGGGGGCACTGCGACCGACAGCGGCTGTGCCGCAGGCCGTACCCCCGGCCTGACAACCAGTGGGGGCCGCTGTGAGGCTGTGTTCTTCCGGGGGCAACCCCCGTACCCCCGGCCTGACAACCAGTGGGGGCCGCTGTGAGTAACATCCCCGAGACCGGGCGGACGCCGCGCGTCACCATCCGGCTCGTCGCCATCCAGATCCTCGTCTTCTCGCTGCTGCTCACCCTCGGTGGCCGCCTCTGGTATCTCCAGATCCGCAACGGCGACGAATACACCGCCGAAGCCGCCAACAACCACGTCCAGCAGGTCGTCCACCCCGCCGTGCGCGGCTCGATACTGGACGCCCGCGGCGTGCCGCTCGCCGACAACGAGACCCGTCTGGTCGTCTCCGCCAGCCGCACCGAGCTGATGAAGATGAAGGACGACGGGAAGGCCGTTCTCACCCGCCTCGCGGGCGTCCTGGACATAAAGCCCAAGGACGTCATGGACAAGGTCCGGCTGTGTGACGCCAAGACGCCCCAGCCCTGCTGGAACGGCTCGCCGTACCAGCCCATCCCCATCACCGACGAGGCCAGCCCCAAGCAGGCGCTGCAGATCCGCGAGCGCGAAGAGGACTTCCCCGGGATAAGCGCGGAGCCCACCGCCGTGCGCCGCTACGCCGCTCCCGGCGACTCCAACGCCGCCCAGGTGCTCGGCTATCTCTCCCCGGTCACCGACGAGGAGATCAAGAAGGCCGAGGACAGCCGGTCGCCGCTGCTCCGCTCCGACCAGATCGGCCGTAACGGCCTGGAGCGCGAGTACGACGACGAGCTGCGCGGCAAGGCCGGGGTGACCCGCTACGAGGTCGACAACCTCGGCCGGGTCATCGGCCAGGCCGAGAGCCAGAAGGCCCAGCCCGGCGCCAACGTCGTCACCAGCATCGACGCCCGGGTGCAGGCCGTGGCCGAGAAGGAGCTGGACCAGGCGATGAAGGACGCCCGCAAGGAGATGGACCGGAACACCGGCCGCAAGTACGAGGCGGACGCGGGCGCGGTCGTGGTCATGGAGGCGAAGACGGGCCGCGTGGTCGCGATGGCCTCCAACCCGACGTACGACCCGAACGCCTGGGTCGGCGGCATCTCCGGCAAGGACTACAAGAGGCTCACCGGCAAGAACTCCAACTACCCGCTGCTGAACCGGGCGATCCAGGGCCAGGCTGCCCCCGGCTCGATCTTCAAGGTGGTCCCGACCACGGCCGCGGTCAACGCCGGCTACCCGTTCGACGGTCACTACAACTGCAGCAGCTCCTTCAACATCGGCTCGCAGGTCTTCAAGAACTTCGAGTCCAGGGGCTACGGCCCGATCAGCCTCGGCCGGGCGCTGGAGGTCTCCTGCGACACCGTCTTCTACGACCTCGCGTACAAGCAGTGGCAGAAGGACGGCGGCAACAAGCCCAAGAAGCACCCGGCGGACTGGTTCTACAAGACCGCCCACCAGTTCGGCCTCGGCAAGGAGACCGGCATCGACCTCCCCAACGAGGTCACCGGCCGGATCCCGGACCGCCAGTGGAAGAAGGACTACTGGAAGGCCAACAAGAACGCCTGGTGCAAGTACGGCAAGAAGGACGGGAACTACGGCCAGCGGATCGCCTACGAGAACTGCCTCGAAGGCATGAAGATGCGCGCCGGTGACTCCGTGAACTACTCCATCGGCCAGGGCGACACGCTCGTCACCCCGATCCAGATGGCCGCCATCTACGCCGCGATCAGCAACGGCGGCACGCTCTACGACCCGACCATCGGCAAGGCGATCATCAGCCCCGACGGCAAGAAGATCCAGCAGATCAAGCCGAAGTCGCACGGCAAGCTGCCGATGACCCAGCAGACGCGCCACAAGATAGACAGTGCCCTCGCGGGAGTCGCGACCCGCGGCACCGCCGCCTGGCGATTCGGCGGCTGGCCGCAGAACAAGATCCCGATGCACGCCAAGACGGGTACGGCCGAGGTCTACGGCAAGCAGACGACCTCGTGGTTCGCGACGTACACCAAGGACTACGCGATCGTCATGACGATCTCCCAGGGCGGCACCGGCTCCGGCGCCTCCGGCCCCGCCGTGCGCAACATCTACAACGCGCTCTACGGGGTGGACGCCAAGGGCCACATCGACAACAAGAAGGCGCTGCTGCCCAGGCCCCAGGCGAACCTCCCCAAGATCGATTCCGATGGCACCATCGAGGCCCAGCCGCTGGGCCCGCCGATCAAGGTGGTCGGAAGGCGGGACCTGCAGCAATGAGTGCCTCGACCCACACCTACACCGCGCGCCGCTTCACCCCTGAGCGCGGCACCTTGGGCAAGCTCATGGCGCGCGACTCGATCGTGCGCCGCCTGGACTGGATACTGCTGTTCGCCGCGCTCGCCCTGTCCGCCATCGGTACCGTCCTCGTCTACTCCGCCACCCGCAACCGCACCGAGCTCAACCAGGGCGACCCGTACTACTTCCTGATCCGGCACGCCATGAACACCGGCATCGGGCTGGTCCTCGCGATCGCCACGATCTGGCTCGGCCACCGCACGCTGCGCGGGGCCGTGCCCGTGCTGTACGCGCTGTCCGTGATCCTCGTCCTCGCCGTCCTCACCCCGCTCGGCTCCACCATCAACGGCGCGCACGCCTGGATCGTGATCGGCGGCGGCTTCTCCCTCCAGCCCTCCGAGTTCGCCAAGATCACCATCATCCTGGGCATGGCGATGCTGCTGGCCGCGCGCGTGGACGCGGGGGACCGCGTCCACCCGGACCACCGCACCGTCGTCCAGGCCCTCGGGCTCGCCGCGCTGCCCATCGCGATCGTGCTGCTCATGCCGGACCTCGGCTCGGTGATGGTCATGGCGGTCATCGTGCTCGCCGTGCTGCTCTCCTCGGGCGCCTCCAACCGCTGGATCGTGGGGCTCATCGGCACGGCCGTCATCGGCGCGGTCCTCATCTGGCAGCTGGGTGTGCTCGACCAGTACCAGATCGACCGCTTCGCCGCCTTCGCCAATCCGGCCCTCGACCCGGCGGGCGTCGGCTACAACACCAACCAGGCGCGGATCGCGATCGGCTCGGGCGGCCTCACCGGCAAGGGGCTGTTCCACGGCACCCAGACCACCGGCCAGTTCGTGCCCGAGCAGCAGACCGACTTCGTCTTCACGGTCGCCGGGGAGGAGTTGGGCTTCCTCGGTGCGGGCCTGATCATCGTGTTGCTCGGCGTCGTGCTGTGGCGCGCCTGCCGCATCGCGCGGGACACCACCGAGCTGTACGGCACGGTCGTCGCCGCCGGGATCACCGCCTGGTTCGCCTTCCAGGCGTTCGAGAACATCGGTATGACGCTGGGCATCATGCCGGTGGCCGGTCTGCCACTGCCCTTCGTCTCGTACGGCGGGTCGTCGATGTTCGCCGTCTGGATAGCGGTGGGCCTGCTGCAGTCGATCCGGGTGCAGCGTCCCGTATCGGCCTGACGTCCGGTCGGTCTGACGTCCGGGGGCTGCCCTCAAACGCCACAGGGCAGTACATTCACGTCATGGCGGACACGGTGCGTGAGATCGAGCGTAAGTACGAGGCTCCTGACGACGGCCGGCTCCCGGAGCTGACCGGGGTCGCCGGCGTCGCGGAGGTCGTGGACAAGGGCGTGGCCACTCTGGACGCCACGTACCACGACACCGTCGACCAGCGGCTCGCGGCGGACGGCATCACGCTGCGGCGCCGCACGGGCGGCAGCGATGCGGGGTGGCACCTCAAGCTGCCGGCCGGACCGGACGCCCGGGACGAGATCCGCGCCCCGCTGTCGGACACGCTGCCCGCCGAACTCGCGGCCCTCGTGCGCTCCCGCGTCCGCGACCGGGCACTCGTCCCCCTGGTCCGCCTGGTGTCCGAACGGAGCGTCAGACACCTCGTGGACGCCGAAGGCGCCCTGCTCGCCGAGCTGTCCGCCGACCGCGTCACGGCGCGCCGTCTGACCCCGGAGCCGGGCGAGCCGGTGGGGTGGACGGAGGTCGAGGTGGAGCTCGCTCCGGGCGGCGACCCGGCGCTCCTCGACGCGCTGGAGTCCCATCTGACGGGGAGGGGGATGCGCCGGTCGGCCGCCGCGTCCAAGCTGGCCAGGGCGCTGGCCGAGACGGGCGTGGCACACGACACGAAGAGCGCCGAGCCGGATAAGCCGGATAAGCAGAACAAGCAGGCGAAGGCGGACAGGGAAAGCAAGGCGGGTAAGAAGGCCGGCAAGCGGGCGAAGGCCGCCGAGTCCACGGCGGGTGACATAGTCCTCGACTACGTCCGCACCCAGATCGCCGCCATCGTCTCGCTCGACCCCGCCGTACGCCTGGACGTGCCCGACTCCGTGCACCGCATGCGCGTCGCCACCCGCCGCCTGCGCAGCGCCTTCCGCTCCTACCGCAAGGTCCTGGACCGGGCCGTCACCGACCCCATCGGGGACGAGCTGAAGTGGCTGGCCGGCGAGCTCGGCATCGACCGTGACCGGGAAGTGCTCACCGCCCGGCTCGAGGAGCGGCTCGGCGAGGTCCCTGTCGAGTTGCGGCTCGGCCCCGTGGCCGCCCGGCTGCGCATCTGGTCGCAGGCGAGCCGCCGTGGCTCGCGCGAGCGGCTGATCGGAGTGCTCGACGGCGAGCGCCATCTCGCCCTGCTCGCCTCCCTCGACGCGCTGTCGGCCGACCCGCCGCTGCGGCCCGCCGCCGCCCGGCCGGCCGAGGAGGTGATCCTCGCGGCCGTGCTGCGCGACGACGAACGGCTCGCCGCCCTTGTGGCCGCCGCCCTCGCCGCTCCCCCCGGGCGCGACCGGGACGTCGCCGTGCACGAGGCGCGAAAGAAGGCCAAGCGTGTCCGCTACGCCGCCGAGGCCGCCCGCTCCGCGCTGGGCAAGCCCGCGAAGGCGTTCGCGGGCCGTATGACCGAGCTGCAGGAACTGCTCGGCGACCACCAGGACAGCGTGGTCGCCCGGGAGGCACTGCGCGAGCTGGCCGTCCAGGCCCACGGGGCGGGGGAGAGCGCCTTCACCTTCGGGTTGCTCTACGGCCGCGAGGAGGCGCGGGCCGCCGCCCGCGAGCGCGAGCTGCCCGCGCTGTGGGCCGAGGTCTCGCGCGAGGAGCACCGGGCGGCGCTGCGACCGTGAGGCACGGGGACGGCAGGACAAAGGCAGGAGAAAGATCAGGAGAAAGGCAGTGAAGGCGGGAGAAAGGCGGGAGAGGGGACGGCATGAGCGGCGTCAAGGGTGTCCGCCGGGCGGGTTAGGCTTGAGGGTCACCCTTGTCAGCTCACGAAGGTCTCCCGGATGTCTGTCGAGTCGGTCTTTCCGCAGCTCGAGGCCCTGCTCCCGCATGTGCAGAAGCCGATCCAGTACGTAGGCGGGGAGCTGAACTCCACCGTCAAAGGCTGGGACAGCTGCGACGTCCGCTGGGCGCTCATGTACCCGGACGCGTACGAGGTCGGTCTGCCCAACCAGGGCGTCATGATCCTTTACGAGGTGTTGAACGAGCGCGAGGGCGTGCTCGCCGAGCGCACGTACAGTGTCTGGCCGGACCTTGAAGCGCTGATGCGTGAGCACAAGGTGCCGCAGTTCACCGTCGACTCGCACCGCCCGGTCGCGGCCTTCGACGTCTTCGGGCTCTCCTTCTCCACCGAGCTCGGCTACACCAACATGCTCACCGCGCTCGATCTGGCCGGGATCCCGATCGAGGCCAAGGACCGCGGCGACGATCACCCCATCGTGGTCGCGGGTGGCCACGCCGCGTTCAACCCCGAGCCGATCGCGGACTTCATCGACTGCGCGGTGATCGGCGACGGCGAGCAGGCCGTCCTGGAGATGACCGAGATCATCCGGGCCTGGAAGGCCGAGGGCCGCCCCGGTGGCCGGGACGAGCTGCTGTTCCGCCTCGCCCGCACCGGCGGGGTCTACGTACCGGGGTTTTACGACGTCGAGTACCTGCCCGACGGCCGGATCTCCCGCGTCGTGCCGAACCGCTCCGGCGTGCCGTGGCGGGTGTCCAAGCACACCGTGATGGACCTGGACGAGTGGCCTTATCCGAAGCAGCCGCTCGTTCCGCTCGCCGAGACGGTCCATGAGCGGATGTCCGTCGAGATCTTCCGCGGCTGCACGCGCGGCTGTCGCTTCTGCCAGGCGGGCATGATCACCCGCCCGGTGCGCGAGCGCTCCATCACCGGCATCGGCGAGATGGTGGACAAGGGTCTCAAGGCCACCGGCTTCGAGGAGGTCGGCCTGCTGTCCCTGTCCTCGGCGGACCACACCGAGATCGGCGACATCGCCAAGGGACTCGCCGACCGCTACCAGGAAGACAAGATCGGCCTGTCGCTCCCGTCGACCCGGGTGGACGCGTTCAACATCGACCTCGCCAACGAGCTCACCCGCAACGGCCGCCGCTCCGGCCTCACCTTCGCCCCCGAGGGCGGCAGCGAGCGGATCCGCAAGGTCATCAACAAGATGGTCTCGGAAGAGGACCTGATCAGGACCGTCGCCACCGCGTACGGCAACGGCTGGCGGCAGGTGAAGCTCTACTTCATGTGCGGCCTGCCGACCGAGACCGACGAGGACGTGCTGCAGATCGCCGACATGGCGACGAAGGTCATCGCCAAGGGCCGCGAGGTCTCCGGCAAGAACGACATCCGTTGCACCGTCTCGATCGGCGGCTTCGTCCCCAAGCCGCACACCCCCTTCCAGTGGGCGCCGCAGCTCGGCGCCGAGGAGACGGACGCGCGCCTGGAGAAGCTGCGCGAGAAGATCCGCGGCGACAAGAAGTACGGCCGCTCCATCGGCTTCCGCTACCACGACGGCAAGCCCGGCATCGTCGAGGGCCTGCTCTCCCGCGGCGACCGCCGGGTGGGCGCGGTCATCCGCGCCGTCTACGAGGACGGCGGCCGCTTCGACGGCTGGCGCGAGCACTTCAGCTACGACCGCTGGATGGAGTGCGCCGAGCGGACGCTGCCCGAGTTCGGCGTGGACGTCGACTGGTACACCACCCGCGAGCGCGCCTACGAAGAGGTCCTGCCCTGGGACCACCTGGACTCCGGCCTCGACAAGGACTGGCTCTGGGAGGACTGGCAGGACTCGCTCGACGAGACCGAGGTCGACGACTGCCGCTGGACCCCGTGTTTCGACTGCGGCGTCTGTCCGCAGATGGATACCCAGATCCAGATCGGACCGACGGGCAGGAAGCTGCTGCCGCTGTCGGTCGTCAAGTAACCCACGGCCCGACAAGTACGCTGGAAGAGGCAAGGGCCGCGGCACCCGCTCGGGTGAGCGGCCCGGCCACCGGCGTCAGACAGCCGTCAGACAGCAAGGAGAAGGACCCTGGGCAAGCGACAGCCCGAAGGCCCGCCGCCCGCACCCGCGGTGCAGCGCATCCGTTTGCGCTACACCAAGCGCGGCCGCCTCCGGTTCACCAGCCACCGCGACTTCCAGCGCGCCTTCGAGCGGGCGCTGCGCCGCGCCGAGGTGCCCATGGCGTACTCGGCGGGGTTCACCCCGCATCCCAAGGTGTCGTACGCCAATGCCGCACCCACCGGCACGGGCAGTGAGGCCGAGTACCTGGAGATCCAGCTCACCGAGGAGCGCGACCCCGAAAGGCTGCGTGAGCTCCTCGACGAGTCGCTGCCCGACGGCCTCGACGTCATCGACGCCGTCGAGGCCCGTACGCCGAATCTGGCCGAGCGGCTGCAGGCCTCCGTCTGGGAGATCCGGCTCGACGGAGTCGCCCCGGACGAGGCCGAGCGTGCCGTCGCCGCCTTCCTCGCGGCCGGAACGGTCGAGGTCGAGCGCCGGACAAAAAATGGGTTGCGGTCCTTCGACGCGCGTGGCGCGGTGGCCCGGCTCGAGGCCCTCACGGCCCCGGTCGATAGGCCGGGGGACCCTGCCTGTGCGATACTGCGGCTGGTGGTACGGCATCTGACACCTGCCGTGCGACCCGACGACGTCCTGTCCGGTCTCCGCGCTACGGCCGACCTGGCGCCGCCGGTCCCCGCAGCGGTGACCAGGCTGGCGCAGGGGCTGCTCGATGAGGAGTCCGGCACGGTGACCGACCCGCTCGCGCCCGATCGCGAGGCAGTCTTGGCCGCCCCACCCACGGCCGCCGGGCTGACCGCCGCGATGGCGCCGGAAGGTTCCGCGTAGGACCGCCGTCGACGCGCCGCCGATGGACCAGGGAGCCACCCGGGTCCGGCAGGCGCACTGACCAGGAGACTTTCGCCGGTCCCGGCATTTCCGGCCCCGGCGAGTGAGACGACAGCTCCCGTGCGGCGCCCGCGCCGCGGGCGGCGGCAATCGCGCAGAGCGCGGATTGCCGCCGGACGCAGACGCGGCGCCCGGGAGCGTGACGGGAGAAACGCCCGCATGCTCGAGCCTATTGAGCCGATCGAACCTATCCAGCCTCTGGGACAGCCCGCTCAGCGTGCTGTCGCACCCAGGGACACCACCGAGAACACGCCCAGCGACACTCTGCCGCCGCGCCGCCGCCGAGCGGCCTCCCGCCCGGCCGGTCCGCCCGCGGGGGCGCTGAGCGACGAGGCGGCCCAGGCCGCCGCTCCGGCCATACCGGTCGCCCAGCCCACCGACCTCGCGACCCCGGCCGAGGCCTCTGCCGCGTCGGCTGATGAGCCGGTGCCCGCGCCGCGTACGCGTCGTCGTGCGACGCGCAAGGCGACGGCCCCGGCGGGCGCGCCGGAGACCGCCGAGACGGTGGTCGCCGCGGCGGAGTCCGCTCCCGCCGCCGAGGACTTCGCCGTGGAGGCCCAGTCGGCCGCGTCGGCTGATGAGCCGGTGCCCGCGCCGCGTACGCGTCGTCGTGCGACGCGCAAGGCGACCGCTCCGGCGGGCGCGCCGGAGGCGGCTGCCGAGGCCGCCGCCGAGGAGCCTGTCCAGCCGGAGACGGCTGAGGACGCCGACGCCGAGGAGGAGACCGCGCCCCCGGCGCGCAAGCGTCGCCGGGCGACGCGTAGCGCGTCCGCTCCGGCGGAGGCCGCTGACGAGGCCGACGAGGCCGTGGCCAGTGGCGCTGACGCCGATGAGGCGGCCGAGGCCGAGGCGCCGACGCGCAAGCGCCGTCGCGCGACCCGTCAGACGTCCGCTCCGACGGGCGCGCCTGAGGTGGCTGAGACCGTTGTCGCCGTCGTGGACCCCGACGAGGCGGCTGACGAGACCCCCGAGGCCGTGGAGGCCGATGAGGCGGCCGAGGCCCCCGTCCGCAAGCGTCGTCGTGTGACGCGCAAGGCGACCGCCCCGGCGGGCTCCCCGCGCTCTGCCGGTGAGGAGACCCAGGAGGCCGCCCCGGCGGACCTGGCCGTGGGCGGGGCCGATGATGCCGCCGAGACCGCTGACGCCGCCGAGGCGGCGGAGGAGGACGCGCAGCCGGTTCGGCGTACGCGCCGCCGGGCGACCCGGAAGGCGACTGTCCCGGCGGGCCCGCCGGAGGCCGAGGCCGTGGCCGCCGCGAGCAGCGGCGACGAGGACACTGCGGCCACGGCCGCGGACGAGGCTTCCGCGCCGGCCGAAGCGGGCGGCGCCGCGGAGCAGCCCGCCGAGGCCGCGCCGCGCACCCGTACCCGCCGTCGGGCGACCCGCGCAGCGGCCGCTGCCGCCGCCGACGAGCAGGCCGAGGGCGCCCCGAGCGCGCAGGCCGAAGCCCCGCAGGCCGCTGACGAGGCCGAGCCGGAGGCTCCGGCCAGGGCGCGGCGCGGGGCCGGACGGCCGCCGAGGGCCGTGTTCCAGGCGCCGGTGTTCACCGAGCCGGTGTTCCAGACGCCGGAGAGCGCCGCCCTGGCCGCCGCCGCGGCCGCCGAGGAGGCGGACGACACGGGCGAGACGGGCGAGACGGAAGACACCGGGACGTTCGGGATCGCCGAGCCGGCGGCGCCCACCGGCGGCGCGCGCCGCCGTCGCCGTCGCCGCGGTGAGCCATCCGACGAGCAGGCCGCACCGGCCGCGCAGGCCGAGGCCGAGGAGACGGCCGAGGCCGCCGAGGAGGCCGAGCTCGCGGAGGGCGAGCACGGCGACGAGGAGTCGGGCGAGCGCCCGGCCCGCCGCCGTCGCCGTGGCGGTCGGCGCCGCCGCCGGGGCGAGGCCGCGGACGTCGAGAGCGCCGAGGGCGAGACCGACGAGCGCTACGAGGACGAGCACCCGGGCGAGGGCGCGGAGGAGCAGGGGACCGGCGAGGCCGAGGGCGAGGAGGCCGACGAGGCCGACGAGACGGTCGGCGCCGGCAGCAGCAGCAGCCGTCGCCGTCGGCGCCGCCGTCGGCGCAGCGGGGACGCCGCCGAGGGCGAATCGGGCGACGACCCGGAGCGCACGGTCGTCAAGATCCGCGAGCCGCGGGAGCGGCGCGGGGGCAAGGAAGCCGAGTCCGGCGCCGACGAGGTGCAGCCGATCAAGGGGTCGACGCGGCTCGAGGCGAAGAAGCAGCGCCGCCGCGAGGGCCGCGAGCAGGGCCGCCGGCGGGTGCCGATCATCACGGAGGCCGAGTTCCTGGCCCGCCGCGAGGCGGTCGAGCGGGTGATGGTCGTCCGGCAGAACGGCGAGCGCACCCAGATCGGCGTGATGGAGGACAACGTCCTCGTCGAGCACTTCGTCAACAAGGAACAGTCGAACAGCTACGTCGGCAACGTCTACCTGGGCAAGGTGCAGAACGTCCTGCCGTCGATGGAGGCCGCCTTCGTCGACATCGGCAAGGGCCGCAACGCCGTCCTCTACGCGGGCGAGGTCAACTTCGAGGCGCTGGGGCTGGCCAACGGCCCGCGCCGCATCGAGACCGCCCTCAAGTCCGGCCAGTCCGTCCTGGTCCAGGTCACCAAGGACCCGATCGGACACAAGGGCGCCCGGCTGACCAGCCAGGTCTCCCTCCCCGGCCGCTACCTGGTGTATGTGCCCGAGGGCTCGATGACCGGTATCAGCCGCAAGCTGCCGGACACCGAGCGCGCGCGCCTGAAGCAGATCCTCAAGAAGATCGTCCCCGAGGACGCGGGCGTCATCGTCCGCACCGCGGCCGAGGGCGCGAGCGAGGATGAGCTGTCCCGCGACGTCAAGCGGCTGCAGGCGCAGTGGGAGGAGATCCAGAAGAAGGCGAAGAGCGGCAGCGCCCCCACGCTGCTGTACGGCGAGCCGGACATGACCGTCCGTGTCGTCCGTGACATCTTCAACGAGGACTTCTCCAAGGTCATCGTGAGCGGCGACGGCGCCTGGGACACGATCCACGGATACGTCTCGCATGTCGCGCCGGACCTCGCGGACCGGCTGCAGAAGTGGACGTCGGACGTCGACGTGTTCGCCACGTACCGGATCGACGAGCAGCTGATGAAGGCGCTGGACCGCAAGGTGTGGCTGCCCAGCGGCGGCTCCCTGGTGATCGACCGGACCGAGGCGATGGTCGTGGTCGACGTCAACACCGGCAAGTTCACCGGCCAGGGCGGCAACCTGGAGGAGACGGTCACCAGGAACAACCTGGAGGCGGCCGAGGAGATCGTGCGCCAGCTGCGGCTGCGCGACCTCGGCGGCATCATCGTGATCGACTTCATCGACATGGTGCTGGAGTCCAACCGGGACCTGGTGCTGCGGCGCCTCCTGGAGTGCCTGGGCCGGGACCGTACGAAGCACCAGGTGGCGGAGGTCACCTCGCTGGGTCTGGTCCAGATGACCCGTAAGCGGGTCGGCCAGGGCCTGCTGGAGTCCTTCTCCGAACCCTGCGTGCACTGCAACGGCCGCGGTCTGATCGTCCACATGGACCAGCCGACGGCGGTCGGCGGCGGTGGCGGCAAGCGCAAGAAGAAGAAGGCCGCGGCGGCCGCGGGCCAGCCGACCGAGCCCGAGCAGGTGCCGGAGGCCGCTGAGGTCGCCGAGGTCGTGGAGGCCGCCGCGGCGGCCGTGGTCGAGGCGGAGCCGGAGACGGTGGCCGAGGCCGCAGCCGAGGCCGCGGAGCACAAGACCGTGCCGGAGCCGGTGACCTTCGCCGCCGACGAGGAGCTGTACAGCAGCGCCGCGGAGGCCGAGGCGGCCGCCACGCGTGGCCGTACGCGCCGCCGGGCGTCCCGCAAGGTGACCGCCCCCGCGGGCGCCCCGAAGGCCGCGGAGCGGCCGGAGGCGGCCGTGGTCGTCCTGCCGGCCGAGGAGCCGAAGGAGGCCCCGGCCAAGGAGCCGGAGGCCGAGGCGGCGGCCGAGCCGGTCTCGGCGCCGGAGCCGGTGTCCGCGCCTCGTGCGCGCCGCCGGGTGACCCGTAAGGTGACCGCTCCCGCGGGCCCGCCGTCGGGCTCCGAGGAGGCGGCCGTGGTGGTCGTCAGCGCGTCCGCCCAGGACGCGGCGCCGGAGTCGGCGCCGGAGCCGGTGGCCGTGAGCGAGCCCGAGACGGCGGCCGAGGCCCCCGAGGCTGCTTCCGAGGCCGCGGTGGAGCCGGAGGAGGCGGCCGCCCCGGCGCCGGCGAAGAAGACGGCCCGCAAGGCCGCCAAGAAGGCGCCGGCGAAGAAGACGGCGGCGAAGAAGACGGCGGCGGCGAAGAAGACGACCGCCAAGAAGACCGCCGCGAAGAAGACGACGGCCAAGAAGTCGGCGGCCAAGAAGACCGCGGCGGCGGAGCAGCAGACGCCGTCCTCGGTCTCGGCCTCCACCGACGACTGACCACGCCGGACCGGGGCCGGGGCGCCCGGGGTGTTCCACCGACTGACTATGGACACCCCCCACCCCCGCCCCGGCCCCGGTTTGACCCCTTGGTTCCGGCCCCGTAACCTTGACCGTCGGCGTTTGTACGCCAACCCCCTGAGCAAATCCCTCCCGCTCTGTCGGGAGAGGCCGCTCGCCGATGCCACATCACTCTCATGAGGCGATACGAGGCGATCGGTGAACCACGGACCGTGCGGGTCGGTGGGGAGCGGCTGGCATCAGAGGTCCCGATTACTAGCGAGAGAGTGAGAACCGCGTGTACGCAATCGTGCGCACCGGCGGCCGCCAGCAGAAGGTGTCCGTGGGCGACGTCATCGAGGTCGACCGTTTGTCCAGCAGTAAGGTCGGCGACACTGTCGAGCTCTCGACTCTGCTCGTTGTCGACGGCGACGCCGTGACCAGCGACCCGTGGGTCCTGGGCGGCGTGAAGGTGCACGCCGAGGTCGTGGACCACCACAAGGGCGCCAAGATCGACATCCTGAAGTACAAGAACAAGACCGGCTACCGCAAGCGGATCGGCCACCGTCAGCTGCACACCGCGCTGAAGATCACCAGCATCGACGCGGCTGCGAAGTAAGGGACTGAGGAGAGATGGCACACAAGAAGGGCGCATCGTCCACCCGGAACGGTCGCGACTCCAACGCCCAGCGGCTCGGCGTCAAGCGCTTCGGCGGCCAGGTCGTCAACGCGGGCGAGATCCTGATCCGCCAGCGCGGCACGCACTTCCACCCGGGCACGGGCGTCGGCCGTGGCGGCGACGACACGCTGTTCGCGCTGGCCGCCGGTGCGGTGCAGTTCGGCACCTCCCGTGGCCGCAAGGTCGTGAACATCGTTCCGGTCGCTGAGTAATCAGCCCGGGGCGACACCACACACCTTTCCGAGGGCGGACCGCTCTTTCCCGTGACGGGGAAGCGGGTCCGCCCTCGGTGCGTTACGCCTAAGACATTCCGTACGTAGCTACTTTGGAGGCACAGCGTCATGACCACCTTCGTGGACCGCGTCGAGCTGCACGTCGCCGCGGGTAACGGAGGCCACGGCTGCGCCTCCGTGCACCGCGAGAAGTTCAAGCCGCTCGGCGGCCCGGACGGCGGCAACGGCGGCCGTGGCGGCGATGTGATCCTGGTCGTCGACCAGTCGGTCACCACGCTGCTCGACTACCACCACAGCCCGCACCGCAAGGCCACCAACGGCAAGCCGGGCGAGGGCGGCAACCGCTCCGGCAAGGACGGCACGGACCTGGTCCTCCCCGTCCCGGACGGCACCGTCGTCCTCGACAAGGGGGGCAACATCCTGGCCGACCTGGTCGGGGAGGGCACCACCTACGTCGCCGCCCAGGGCGGCCGCGGGGGCCTGGGCAACGCCGCCCTGGCCTCGGCCCGCCGCAAGGCGCCCGGCTTCGCGCTGCTGGGGGAGCCGGGCCGGGCGGGGGATGTGGTCCTGGAGCTCAAGACGGTCGCGGACGTGGCCCTGGTCGGCTACCCGAGCGCCGGCAAGTCCTCGCTGATCTCGGTGCTCTCGGCCGCCAAGCCGAAGATCGCCGACTATCCCTTCACCACCCTGGTGCCCAACCTCGGCGTGGTGACGGCGGGCTCGACCGTCTACACCATCGCCGATGTGCCGGGCCTGATCCCCGGCGCCAGCCAGGGCAAGGGCCTGGGCCTGGAGTTCCTGCGCCATGTCGAGCGCTGCTCGGTGCTCGTCCACGTCCTGGACACGGCGGCGCTGGAGTCCGAGCGCGACCCGCTGACCGACCTCGACGTCATCGAGGCGGAGCTGAGGGAGTACGGCGGCCTCGACAACCGGCCGCGGCTGGTCGCCCTCAACAAGGTCGACGTCCCCGACGGTCAGGACCTCGCCGACATCATCAGGCCGGACCTGGAGGCCCGCGGCTACCAGGTCTTCGAGGTGTCGGCGGTCTCCCGGCACGGCCTGAAGGAGCTCTCGTTCGCCCTGGCGAAGATCGTCGGGGACGCGCGCGCCGCCAAGCCCAAGGAGGAGGCGACCCGTATCGTCATCCGCCCGAAGGCCGTGGACGACGCGGGCTTCACGGTCGTCGCCGAGGACGGCTTCTATCGGGTGCTGGGCGAGAAGCCCGAGCGCTGGGTCCGCCAGACCGACTTCAACAACGACGAGGCCGTCGGCTATCTCGCCGACCGGCTGGCCCGCCTGGGCGTCGAGGAGGAGCTGGTGAAGGCCGGGGCGCGGACGGGCGACGAGGTCGTCATCGGCGCCATGGACGACGCCGTCGTCTTCGACTGGGAGCCGACCATCACGGCCGGTGCGGAGATGCTCGGCCGCCGTGGCGAGGACCACCGCTTCGAAGCCCCCCGCCCGGCCGCCCAGCGCCGCCGCGAGCGCGACGCGGAGCGGGACGAGGCGGACCACGAGTACGACGCGTTCAAGCCCTTCTAGCGGTGCCTGAGGGCCTTCGGCCGAGGGCCTGACCCCTCGGGGTGCCCCGGACGTCGTCCGGGTGCCGAAGGGCCCGTACGGCGGCTCGTACGGCGGCTCGTACGGCGGCTCGTACGGCGGCTCGTACGGCGAAGGGCCCCGGGAGAACCAAGCGTTCTCCTGGGGCCCTTCGCCGTGATGTGCTGCCCGGACGCGTCCGGGGGCACGCGGTCCGGTCAGACCGCCGCCGTCTCCTCCGCTTCGGGCGAGCCCGGCTCCAGCTCCGCCTCCTCCGCGGCGTCCCTGGCCTCGCGCTGCGCGGGGATCTCGTCCGCCAGGCGGGTGGCCATCCGGGCGCGGCGGGCGTCGGCCTTGGCGCCCAGGGCCTGGGCGGCCTCGTTGAAGCGCACCAGCGACGGCGGGTCGGACGGGCCCAGCAGGTGCACCTTCAGCTCCGCGCGTGCGGCCACGTTGGTGTCCTTCTCCGGGTCGCGAACCGCTTCGAGGAGCGCGGGCACGCCCTTCGCGTCCGGCGTGAGGATGGTCGCGGCGCGCACCGTCGGGAAGCCCGACTTGAATTCGGCCTCGGACAGCCCGCTGGTGTTCGCCACCGCGTAGGGCTTCTCACTCGTCAGGTAGTCCGAGACCACGCTCGAGACGTCGCTGATCAGCAGGTCCGACTGGTTGAAGCAGGTGAAGATGGCCGGCCGGGGGCCGGTGATGATCTGGTGCTCCCACACCGGCATGGACGCCCAGTAGGCGTTCTCCCAGGCCGTGGTGGCCGCCGTGACGACCGCGGCGCGGTCCTTGTCCGGGGCGCCCTGGAGCTTCATCCGCTCGATCTCGTCCGCGCTGGGGCGGAAGGAGGTGCTGGTGAGGCGGTTGAGCTCGTCGGTGCGGCGGGCCAGCTCGGCGGCGGCCTCCGGGCCGGGCCGGGCGCCGCTCCGCTTGGTGTTCGCCTCGGAGATCATCGCCATGATGCGCTCGTTGGCGCGGCCCGCGCGCGGGTCGACCGAGCCGGTCATCGGGTGCGGCTTGTACAGGAGGCGCACCCTGGGGTCGGTGAGCAGCTCGCGGACGATGTTCTCGCCCGCCAGGATGACCGAGGTGTTGCCCGGGTTTCCGTCCCAGCCCTCCCAGGTCGGCGCGTACAGCACGGTGGTGAAGTGCTCGCCGCCGGCGCCGCCGAGCGCGCCGGTGGCCGCGGCCGCATAGGGGCGGATCGGGGCCAGCTGCGGGCGGCCGACCTCGACCACGTCCTTGTCCTCGACGCCGATGTCGGCGAGCTGGTAGCGCTCACGCGCCGCCGGGCCCGCGACCCACACCTCGTCGTACGCCTTGGCGTACGGGTTGCAGCTGGAGAGCTTGTCGCTCTCGCCGTGGTTGGTGAAGGCGTGCTTGATCGACGGGATGCGCAGGACCTGCGAGGTCTTGCCGGAGTTCGCCGGGTGCAGCAGCACCTTGAGCGTGGAGTGCTCCAGCCGCATCAGGTGCGCGACCTTGGGCAGGCACACGATCGGCACGTCCGTCGCGTCGATCTTCTGCACCATGAAGCGCTCGCGGAGCACGATGATCGGGTTGCCGTCGAGCGCGGCGAGCGTGGAGAGCCACATGTTCGCCTGGTACGCCGAGGTGGTGCCGCCGGAGAAGTACATCCCCACGGTCGGCTGGTACTCGGCCAGCCACTGGTCCAGCCACGCCAGCGCCTTGGCCTCGCCGGCCACGCGCTTGCGCGGCAGCAGCCAGGTGCCCAGGTGGACGGTGCCGGCGACCGAGATCAGCAGGCCGACGGCCACGCCGATCGCGCCCCACAGGGCGTTCTCGGTGCCCGCGGTGACCAGCAGACCCGCGGTGACCGGGATGGACAGGCGCATCAGCCGGCGGCCGTGCTGGCGGGCGAACAGCCTCGGCGGGGCCTCGCTCAGCCGCAGCGCCGACGCGTCGATGTTGCGGGTGACGAACGGCAGCTGGCGGGTGCGGCGGACCAGTATGGCCACGGCCTGGCAGGCGAAGTGCGTCACATAGAACAGCAGCAACCCGGCGGTGAGCGGCGCCTGCTCGTGCAGCGGGTCGATGCCCTCTATGCGCAGCAGTCCCACCACGATGAGCATGTCCCGGAACAGCTGCCGCACCGTGACGTCGAAGCGGACCTTGCCCAGGAGTGACAGCAGCCCGGGTTGCTTGTGCTGCAGGTAGAGATCGAGCGCGAGGCCACCCGCCGAGGCGGCGATCAGGAGGGGCACGTTCGGGAGTACGGCGCCGACGAGCTGTGTGGTGAAGAACACCAGCATCGCGAGCAGCGCAGCCAGCTGTACGGCCCGGCGGGGGGCGATTCCGGCAGAGGGCACGGGTTGAGCTCCTGGCAGGAGAACGAAGGAACAGGAGAACGAAGGAACTGTATGGGGGGACCCCTGACCGTATGACGCCGCCAGGCCCGGTGACAATCCGCGCCCGCGCCAACCGTCTCGAATCGGGTCCAAAGGAGCCGCCCGAGGCCGGTCGGGCGACCACCGGGCGACGTCGAGGAGACTGCCGGGCGACCGGCGGACGACTGTCGGGCGGCCTGCGGACGGCTCGCGCGGACGGTCGGGAGACCGCTCGGCGGGGCGGCGCGTCCAGGGGCTGAAATGCGCGGGCGCTCCGTGCCGTGACTGACGTACATTGCCCGCTTGTCATGATGAGTGTGGAGAAGGAGCGCTCTTCAGGGCGTGCACGACCAGGGGACGAGCAGGGGAGCGGCGTGAGCGAGCAGGACGGGTCGGCGGCGGTACGGGACGAGGTGGCCGCGGCCCGCAGGATCGTGGTCAAGGTCGGCTCGTCCTCCCTCACCACCGCGGCGGGAGGCCTGGACGCCGACCGGGTCGACGCGCTGGTGGACGTGCTCGCCAGGTTCCTGGAGGGCCCGGGTGACGCGGACGGCAAGGAGATAGTCCTGGTCTCCTCCGGTGCCATCGCCGCGGGCCTGGCGCCGCTGGGCCTTGAGCGGCGCCCGCGCGACCTCGCCCGCCAGCAGGCCGCCGCCAGCGTCGGCCAGGGTTTGCTGGTGGCCCGCTACACCGCCTCCTTCGCGCGCTACGGGCGCCGGGTCGGCCAGGTGCTGCTCACCACCGACGACACCAGCCGCCGCGCCCACTACCGCAACGCCACCCGCACCCTGGACCAGCTGCTGGCCATGGGCGCCGTGCCGGTCGTCAACGAGAACGACACGGTGGCCACGGACGAGATCCGCTTCGGCGACAACGACCGGCTCGCGGCCCTGGTCGCCCATCTGGTGCGGGCCGACCTGCTGGTGCTGCTCTCCGACGTGGACGGCCTCTACGACGGGGATCCCCGGACCCCCGGCGCCTCCCGGATCGCCGAGGTCACCGGTCCCAAGGACCTGGACGGCGTCTCGATCGGCAGCGCGGGCCGCTCCGGGGTGGGCACCGGCGGCATGGTCACCAAGGTCGAGGCGGCCCGTATCGCGGCCGCGGCCGGTGTCCCGGTGGTGCTCACCTCCGCCAGCCGGGCCGGTGACGCCCTGCTGGGCCGCACCACCGGCACGTTCTTCCACCGCACCGGCCGCCGCTCCGCCGACCGGCTGCTGTGGCTGGCGCACGCCTCCGCTCCGCGTGGGGCGCTCACCCTGGACGACGGGGCGGTGCGGGCCGTGGTGGAGCGCCGCACCTCGCTGCTGCCGGCCGGCATCGCCGCCGTGGAGGGCGAGTTCACCGCGGGGGACCCGGTCGAGCTGCGCGACACCCAGGGGCGGGCCGTCGCCCGCGGGCTGGTCAACTTCGACGCCAAGGAGATCCCCCGGCTGATCGGGCGGTCCACGCGCGAGCTGGCCCGGGAGCTGGGCCCCGCGTATGAGCGCGAGGTCGTACACCGGGACGACCTGGTCGTGTTGCACACGTGACGGACGTCACTCGGGGGAGAGAAAATCCGACAAGTCCGTTCATTCAACGGAGAGCTTCCGGAAAATCGCCACGCGGCCTCCCGCGGGCTGGTCAACTTTGTTGCACGGGGCCGCACCGGCAGTGGGCCCGTACATCGAACCGCGGGTAACCGCAGCACAACACTGGCTCCGCCCGGCGCGTGAGCGGAGCAGCGAGCAACAGGAGGCCGCCGGTGAGACGAGGGCGCTCGGGGGCGCTGCCCAAAGGAGCGGTGGGGCGCACCCTGACCAGTGTCGGGACCATTGGTGTCGGGGCGGGCGAGGCGCCGGACGCGGTGGGCGCGGCGGACGCGGTGGGCGCGCCCGGCGAGGCCACGCGCATGTGGCACGTCACCCTCAGCCTGTCGGGCGCGGAGGCCCCTCTGCGGGACGTCCGGCAGGCGCTCGAGCGGCTGGCCCACGACCATCCGTTCCTGCTGACCAGCCGCTATGCCAACGATCACGCCGAGATCCGCTACTGGGAAGAGGCCCGGGACCTGCACGACGCGGCGGCGGTCGCCCTGCGGCTGTGGGGCGAGCACCGGTCCACGGCCAAGCTGCCCCCCTGGGAGATCGTCGGCCTCGAGGTCATCGACCGCGATACGTACCACCAGCGCGTCGCGGAGGGGTACGGCCCGCCGCCGGCCGCGCCGGTGGGGGTGCACCCGTACTGATGGGCTGATGGGCTGATGGGGCCGGTGGGGCCGGTGGGGCCGGTGGGCTGATGGGCGCTGGGAGGGCGCGGCCGTTTCGCGCGCCCTTGAGGCGAGTGTTTGTCGTGTGATGGCGTGCTCTTATGGCGCGGTCGTTCCCATCGTGAGAATTCCGTCTCGAAAAGCGGAACGGCGGAGGGCATACGGCCGGGCGCTCAGTAGGCTTCACTCCATGACCAGCGCACCCACCTCGCCCCTCACCGACCCCTGGCCGAAGTCCCCGGTCCTCCAGGCCGCCTACCGGGCCCGGGTCGCGGCCACCGACCTCGCCCCGCTGCCGCGCGCGGCCAAGGACGACGCGCTGCTCGCGATGGCCGACGCGCTCGAGGTGCGCACCAAGGAGATCGTCGAGGCCAACGCGGCGGACGTGGAGCGGGCGCGCGAGGCGGGCACCAGCGAGGCGATCGTCGACCGGCTCACCCTCACCCCCGAGCGGGTGCGGGCCATCGCCTCGGACGTGCGGGACGTGGTGGCGCTGCCCGATCCGGTCGGCGAAGTCGTGCGCGGCTCGACCCTGCCCAACGGGATCGACCTGCGTCAGGTGCGGGTGCCGCTCGGCGTGGTCGGAATCATCTACGAGGCCCGGCCCAACGTCACGGTGGACGCGGCCGCGCTGTGCCTGAAGTCCGGCAACGCCGTGCTGCTGCGCGGCTCGTCGTCCGCGTACCAGTCCAACGCCGCGCTGGTGAAGGTCCTGCGCGACGCGGTCGGCGGGGCCGGACTGCCCGCGGACGCCGTGCAGTTGGTGCCGGGCGAGAGCCGGGAGTCGGTGGCCGAGCTGATGCGCGCCCGCGGCCTGGTGGACGTGCTGATCCCGCGCGGTGGCGCGTCGCTGATCCGTACGGTCGTCGAGGAGTCGACGGTCCCCGTCATCGAGACCGGCACCGGCAACTGCCATGTGTACGTGGACGCCCAGGCGGATCTCGACATGGCGATCGAGATCCTGGTGAACTCCAAGGCGCAGCGGCCCAGCGTGTGCAACGCCGCCGAGACGCTGCTGGTCCACCAGGACATCGCGCCCGCGTTCCTGCCGCGCGCGCTGGACGCGCTGGCCGAGGCCGGGGTGACGGTGCACGCCGACGAGCGGGTGCTGGCCTTCTCCGAAGGCTCCAAGGCCACGGTCGTCCCGGCGGTGATGGACGACTGGGAGACCGAGTACCTCTCGTACGACATCGCGGCGGCGGTCGTGGACTCCCTGGACGCCGCGGTGGCCCATATCCGGTTGTGGTCCTCCGGCCACACCGAGGCGATCGTCACCACCTCCCAGACGGCCGCCCGCCGCTTCACCCAACTGGTGGACTCGACGACGGTCGCGGTGAACGCCTCCACCCGGTTCACGGACGGCGGCCAGTTCGGCTTCGGCGCCGAGATCGGCATCTCCACGCAGAAGCTGCACGCCCGCGGCCCGATGGGCCTGCCCGAGCTGACCTCGACCAAGTACATCGTCACCGGCGACGGCCACACCCGCTGAGCGGGCTTCCCTCCGCCAGATCCCCCGTCAGGCGCCCCCCGTATGGCGTCCCCCGATCGGGGGACGCCGCGGCCCCTCAGGGGGTACGCCGGTCGGGTGAACTTACGCGTCCCCCTCCCGGGCCGCGTTCCCCCGAATACCATTTCACCCTGCCCAAATTGACCCGTCCGGTCTACTCTGAATGGGTGCCGGACGACGTGGGAGGCAAGCCGTTCCCGGACGGTGACGAGCCCGACGACCGCAGCCACGGGGAAGCGAACGACGAGTTCGCCACCGTGGTCTTCGACGAGGACTTCGTACGGTCTGCCGCGATCCACGAACCCACTGCCATCGAGCGGATGCTGGCCGCCGCCCAGGCCCGCGCCGACGCCGAGGCGTCCCGCCGCCGCACGGCCGCAGTCTCCTCCGAGGACGAGCTCTACGAGGACGGTTACGGCCCCGACGGCGACGCAGAGTTCGGATATGGCCCATACGATGAAACCGGCACAGACAGCGACCTCGACCCCGACGGATTCGGCCATGGCCGGGACGCCGACGGACCCTATGGCCCGTACGGCCGGTACGGCAGCGCCGGGCGCCCCTACCGCGGCCATGCCCGCTGGCACCGCCCGGTGGCCTGGCTGCTGGCCGTTCTGATGGGCATAGGGGTGGTCGCTCTGGCCTTCACGGCCGTCTACCGCGGCGCCTCCGGCAACCGCCAGAACCCGACCCCACCGCCCGCCACCAGCGGCGTCGACGCCACGCCCGCCGACCGCCCGGGCGCCGTGCCGTCGGAGCCGTCGGTGCCGACCACACCGTCGGTGTCAGCCACGCCGTCGGTGTCCTCCACGCCGCCCGGGTCTGCCGACGCGGACAAGCCGACCGCTACGGCCACGGCCGTGCCGCACTCGCCGTAAGCGGAAGTTGTGGAGTATCACCGCGTTTACCGGCGGCCCTCGCGACCTACTCTTGAGGTATGACCGGGCGTGGAAACCCTCCTGAGGGGACCCCCGAGGGCATCCCGGGAGGCGGTGACGACGAATACCGCTCCGTCGTTTTCGACGAGTCGTTCGTCCGTGCTGCCCGGCTCCAGGAATTCTCGGCCCAGGAGCGCATGGGCGACCACGCCAGAGCGGTGCGCAGTCGGCACGCCTGGGCGCGGGCGGGCGCCTCGCGCCAGGCCGTCATCCTGGTGCTGCTGATCGCCTTCGCCTTCGCGGCCGCCGTCTATATGGGTGTGCGTCACCCCTACCAGAGCCCCCAGCCGCAGGCCGTCGAGCCGCTGCGCAGCAGCGTGGTGCCGCTCGCGCCGCGCGGCCAGGTGCCCGGCGGGGAGCCCGCGGCCCTGTTCGAGAACAGCCCGGCCGACGCGTTCGCCAGCGGCGCCGCGGGCGTCACCCTGCCCGGTGTGCGGCGCACCCACAGCTTCTCCGAGAGCCAGGTGATGACGGCGCTCACCACCGCCAAGGAATACCTCGTCAAGTCGGCGATCGACCCGGATGTACTCACCGGCGGCGAAGTGCGGTCCGTACGGCTGCTTCTCGACCCGGACCAGCTCGACCAGTTCGACCGCAGCTTCGAACACCCGGTCGACGACGGGCGGTACGCGGCCACCGGCTGGCTGAACCGCTTCAACCCGGCCGAGGTGGCGCTGGCCGCACCGGCGGTACGGGTCCACGGCACTCTGACGGCCACCGAGCGGAGCACCTCGACGCTGGAGGTCACCGCCGACCACACCTTCGTCTACGCCGTGCGGCGACCCCATGAGGGCGGCACCGACCACGCCTCGCTGTTCACCGTGCGGCGCGAGACGCGGTTCCGCTTCGACCGGGATGATCTGCGCGACCACCACCTGGAGGTGGTGCAGAGCTCCGTGCTGGCGGGCCCGCAGACGTGCGCCGCGAACGCCGCCGGGTATCTGCGGCCGCTGCTGGCCGGGCAGAGCGCCAAGGGCGACGCACCGCCCGGCACGGACCCGTACAGCTCCGGCCGCTCCACGGCCTCCCTGTGCGGCGTCCTGTCCCCCGGGGCCCTGCCGCACCTGCCGGGCTCCGCCTCCTGACGCCTCACGGCGCCTGCCGACGCTCCTGACGCCTCCCGAGGGGTTACGGGAGGTCCGGCTCGGGACCGTCCTTGGGCGGGGTGTCGCCGCCCGGACCGCCCGGACCGTCCTTGGGCGATTCCTTGGCAGACGGGGCGCCGCCGGCGAATTTCTCGCGCAGCTTGCTGCCGAGGTCCCCCGCGCCGCCCGCCACATCCCGCACGAACGCCATCAGCGGGTCCTTGCTGCCGCGCACCGACTCCGCGTAGTGGTTCGCCGACTCCTTGAAGGAGTCACTGACCGAGGTGTCCTTGTCCTCGTCGCGCCGCGCGTAGTGACCGTCCATGATTCGCTGGTAGTCGCGGCCGGCGGCCCACTTCTTCAGCTCGGCGGCGCGCACGGTGGTGAAGGGGTGGCTGCGCGGCAGCATGTTCAGGATCTTCAGCACGGAGTCCCGCAGATCGCCCCCGGCCTCGTACTCCTCGGCCTGCTCAAGGAAGGCGTCCACGTTCATCTCGTGCAGATGGTGGCCGCCCGCGAGCTTCATCAGCCCGCGCATCGACGCCCTCAGGTCCTGCCCCACCAGCAGCCCGGCGCGGTCCGCCGACAGCTCCGACTTGCGGAACCACTCGCGCAGCGCCGTCACCACGGCCATCACCGCGACATTGCCGAGCGGGATCCAGGCGACCTTCAGCGCCAGGTTGGTCAGAAACAGCAGGATCGTGCGGTAGACCGAGTGCCCGGACAGCGCGTGACCCACCTCGTGGCCGATGACCGCCCGCATCTCCTCCTCATCGAGCAGCTCGACCAGGCCGGTGGTCATCACGATGAGCGGCTCTTCCATGCCGATGCACATCGCGTTCGGCCGCGGGTCCTGTGTGACGTACATCGCGGGGACCTTCTCCAGGTCCAGGATGTAGCAGGCGTCCCGGAGCATGTCGTGGAGGTGCGCGAACTGCCGGTCGCTCACCCGCACCGAGTCGGACAGGTACAGCAGCCGCAGGCTCCGCTCGGGCAGCAGCCCGCTCAGTGCCTTGAAGATCGTGTCGAAGCCGGTCAGCTTGCGCAGCGCGACCAGCGCTGACCGGTCCGCCGGGTGTTCGTACGCGCGCGAGGAGATGCCCGGGAACCGCCGCCGGTCACGCCCCGGCACCCGCTCCTGTCCGCCGCCCGCGCCGTACTCGCCCCCGGGCGTGTTGCTGTCGCTCATCCGGCCCCCTCGCTGGACTGCTTGGTCGGTGCCGTCACCAGCCTAGGGCCTCGGCCGTGGCTCGCGGCGGACACGGGCAGGGCTGGTGACGGCCTTCGACCGGGGGCGGGTTAGCGTGGAGGCATGCCCGACATGACTGATCTGACAGAAGTGCTCGCCGCCACCTCCAAGCACGGCGGAGGGCCGGGCGCGCTGCTGCGCATCGTCCTGGTGGTGGGCATCGTGGGCGCCGTGCTGCTGGCGTGGTTCCTGTTGCGTGGGTACAAGCAGGACTGAGATCCGGCTCGCATACGATGTGGCGGACGCACCTGCCCGCCTCGATCCGGATTGGTTCTGCCTGCGATGACCGCTTTCAGCACCGCGCACGCCGCCCTGACCACCCTCGCCTCCGAGGGCGAGCACGTCGACAACCATCCGAGCATCAGCCCCTACATGACCGGTGGCGGGGCCCTGTTGATCCTCCTTCTGCTGCTGTGGGTCACCACGCGCTTCAACCGGGATCGCTGACCGAGGTCACAGTCCCCATGGGTCCCGGCGCCGGGCCGGGCCCAGTAGGGTCTGCTCGCATGGGAGAGCAGATGGGCCACGTCAAGCGGCGACTCGGGGTGATGGGCGGGACGTTCGACCCGATCCACCACGGCCACCTGGTCGCCGCCAGCGAGGTCGCCTCACAGTTCCACCTCGACGAAGTGGTGTTCGTACCGACCGGGCAGCCGTGGCAGAAGAGCCACAAGAAGGTGTCCCCGGCCGAGGACCGCTATCTGATGACGGTGATCGCGACGGCCTCGAACCCGCAGTTCTCGGTCAGCCGCATCGACATCGACCGGGGTGGCCCCACGTACACCACGGACACGCTGCGCGATCTGCGCGCGTTGAACAGTGACGCGGACTTGTTCTTCATCACCGGCGCGGATGCGCTGGCCCAGATCCTCACCTGGCGGGACGCCGAGGAGCTGTTCTCGCTCGCGCACTTCATCGGGGTGACCAGACCCGGCCACATACTGGCCGACCCGGGGTTGCCGGAGGGCGGGGTGTCGCTGGTCGAGGTGCCCGCGCTGGCGATCTCCTCCTCGGACTGCCGCGCGCGGGTCGCACACGGCGAGCCGGTCTGGTATCTGGTGCCGGACGGCGTGGTGCGCTACATCGACAAGCGTGAGCTGTACCGGCACGACTGCTGAAGGGGCACCGGTGAACGACCGACAGGACCCGTACGACCCGTACGCGCGGGATTCCTATCCCCAGGACCCGCAGATCTACGGCTACGACGCCTATGGCCGGCCGGTGTACCAGCCGCAGGACGCGCAGCAGGGCTACGACCCGTACGCGCAAGAGCAGCCGCAGGAAGGTTACGGCTACGACCCGTACGCGCAGCAGCAGACGCAGCAGCAGTACGGGCAGGCGCAGCCGCAGCCCCAGTACGACGACCCGTACGCCGGGCAGCAGCAGTACCCGCACCAGCACGACCCGCACCAGCCGCAGCAGGGCTACGTCCCCCAGTCACCGCTGGGCGGTGCCCCCTACGCCCCGTACGACAGCCCGCAGGGCCCGCCGCCCGGCTCGGCCCCCGGCTCGGAGCAGGACCCCTCCTACGGCGCGGCCCCCTACGAGACGCCCTCCGGGGCCGACGCCCGCACCGGCAGTCAGGCCGGCAGGCAGCCCGCCGACCAGTCCGACGGCGAGCCGTACCACACCGAGCAGTTCTCCTTCGTCGAGGAGCCGGACGAGGACTCCGAAGACGTCATCGACTGGCTCAAGTTCGCCGAGACCCGCACCGAGCGGCGCGACGAGCGCAAGCGCAAGGGCCGCAACCGCGTGGTGGCGCTCGTGGTGGTCATGGTCCTGGCCGCGGTGGGCGGGGTCGGCTACCTCTGGTACGCGGGCAAGCTGCCGGGCCTGTCCGACGACGAGCAGGGCCCGGCCGCCGCCGGGGGGCCGCAGAAGCGCGATGTGATCGTGGTCAACCTGCGCGAGACCAAGGGCGGGCGCACCTCCACCGCCCTGCTGGTGGACAACGAGACCACCAAGAAGGGCACCACCGTCCTGCTGCCCAACTCCCTCGCCCTGTCCACCGAGGACGGCGGCTCGACCACGCTCGGCAAGTCGGTGGTCGACGAGGGCTCCGACGCCACCCGTGACTCCCTGAGCACGCTGCTCGGCTCGAAGATCCAGGGCACCTGGCGGCTGGACACCCCGTATCTGGAGAACCTGGTCGAGATGGTCGGCGGCATCACCGTCGACGCCGACACCACCGTCCCGGGCGCCGCGAAGGGCGACGACCCGCTGGTCCAGCGCGGCAAGCAGCGCGATCTGAGCGGCGAGGCCGCCGTCGCGTACGCCACCTACCGCGGGCAGGGCGAGGCGCAGACCAAGCAGCTCGCCCGCTTCGGGCAGGTCATGCACGCGGCGCTGAAGAAGATCTCCAGCGACCCGTCCGGCGCCACCACCACCGTGGAGTCGCTCGCCCAGATCCCGGACCCGTCGCTGAGCGAGAAGGAGCTCGGCGCGTCGCTGGCCCGGCTGGCCGAGCAGGCCAAGGGCGGTTCGTACGACACCACCATGCTGCCCGTCCAGCCGGACGGGACGCTCAGCGAGCGGACCACCGACCAGGTCAAGACCATCCTCGGCGGCGCGGTCAAGAACGCCGACCAGGACGCGGCCCCGCGGGTCAGCGTGAAGAACGCGGGCTCGGTGCGGGGCGCGGCGAACGAGGCGCAGGTCGCCCTGGTCAACGGCGGCTTTACGGTCGTCGGCGCCACCGAGCAGGGCGGCACGCCGCAGGCGGCCTCGCAGGTGCTGTACGCGGACGCGAAGCAGGCCGCCCAGGCCAAGGAGGTCGCCAAGACGCTCGGGCTGGGCTCCGGCGCCGCGAAGAAGGGCAAGGTCGCCTCGAACGCGGACATCACGGTGCTCCTCGGCCCGGACTACAAGCCGAAGAGCTGACCGGGCGGCGAGCGGCCGGACGGGGTGACGGTGGGGCGTGAGACGCTTGGGGTATCACGTCCCACCGACCGAAAGCCTCGCCTGTGACCGCCACGGACCGCTCCATCGAGCTCATCAACGCCGCCGCCCAGGCCGCCGCCGACAAGCTCGCGCACGACATCATCGCGTACGACGTCAGCGATGTGCTCTCGATCACCGACGCCTTCCTGCTCGCCTCGGCTCCCAACGACCGCCAGGTCAAGTCGATCGTCGACGAGATCGAGGAGCGGCTGAACAAGGAGCTGGGCGCCAAGCCGGTCCGCCGCGAGGGCGACCGCGAGGCCCGCTGGGTGCTGCTGGACTACGTGGACATCGTGGTGCACGTCCAGCACAGCGAGGAGCGCGTCTTCTACGCCCTGGAGCGGCTGTGGAAGGACTGCCCGCAGCTGGAGCTGCCCGCCGACGCCGAGGCCACCCGTGGCAAGGCGGAGGAGTACGCGCGGGCGCAGGGCCCCGACGGCGGGCTGGACGGTGAGCTGCGCTGAACGGCTCCCAGGGCGGCCGCGGCCGCCGCATAGTCCTGTGGCGCCACGGCCAGACGGCCTGGAATCTCGAGCGCCGCTTCCAGGGGACCACGGACATCGAGCTGACCGAGACGGGCGTCGTGCAGGCGCGCCGCTCGGCTCGGCTGCTGGCCGCGCTGAAGCCCCACGCGATCCTGGCCTCCGACCTCAGCCGCGCCAAGGCGACGGCTGCCGAGCTGGCCACCGTCACGGGCCTGCACGTCAACTACGACGCGGGGCTGCGGGAGAGCTACGCCGGGCAGTGGCAGGGGCTCACCCATGAAGAGATCACGGCGCGGTTCGGCGAGCAGTACGCGGCGTGGAAGCGCGGCGAGCCGGTGCGGCGCGGCGGCGGCGAGCTGGAGACCGAGGTGGCCGACCGGGCCGCGCCGGTCGTGGCGGAGGCCGCGGACAAGCTGCCGGACGGCGGCACGCTCGTCGTGGTCAGCCATGGCGGCACGATCCGCACCACCATCGGGCGGCTGCTCGGCCTCGAGCCGAACGCCTGGGAGGCGCTCGGCGGACTGTCCAACTGTTCCTGGTCGGTGCTGGGCGAGGGCGCGCGCGGCTGGCGGCTCCTGGAGCACAACGCCGGGTCGCTGCCGGAGCCGGTGCTCGGCGACGACGACTGAGACGGCGGCGCTGCGGCGTCGCTGACCGGATTTCTTTTCCGGCAGGTCACCGGCTAAGCTTCATCTCGTTCGAAGCGCTCCGGCGCGACGGAGAGCGGGGCTATAGCTCAGTTGGTAGAGCGCCTGCATGGCATGCAGGAGGTCAGGAGTTCAATTCTCCTTAGCTCCACAGGATTTGGACCGCGGTGATCCCGCTTCCCTCAGAGGGAGGCGGGATCTTTCTTTTCCGCCTCCGTGGCCGCTTGCTCCGCCAGGATCTCGGAGACGCGCCGGGCGTGCCGGGAGCAGCCGATGAGCAGGTCGTCCATCGTGCGCAGCCGATCCAGGAGCGCCCGGCTCTGCTCGTCGCTCGGGGTGTAGACCACGACGCGGCTCTCCGGAGCCCCCTGAATCACCAGGGAGGTCGAGATCAGCCGCAGCTCGCCGACCGAGGCATGCCGCACGAGTTTGATCCGGGAGCCGGGCGGGGCGACATCCCCGCTGCGCCACATCCTGGTGAACTCCTCGCTGAGGCCCAGCAGGCGGTTGATGAAGCCCTCCCAGGCGGGCTCGCCCACATGGCGGCCGTATCCGCCACGCAGCGTCGCCACCATGAGCGGCAGTTCATTGGCTCGGTTGATGAACATGGAACAGCAGTCGGGATGGGAGAACAGCTGCCACAGCGCGTTCCGCTCGGCGCGGGGTGCTATCGCGAGCGACGGGAAGAGGACCTTGTAGGCGGCGTTCTGCGCCAGCATGTCGTACCGCGCGTTGTAGACCACCGCCGGGAGCGGGTCCACCGCGTCGATGATGCCCTGCACCTCCGGGCTGATCGTCTGCGCCTCGTCCGCCGGGCCGGGGGCGTACGGCACCTCGGCGAGGTGGTAGAGGTGCTCGCGCTCGGCCTGGTCCAGGCGCAGGGTGCGGGCCACCGCGTCCAGCACCTGCGCGCTGGCGTTGATCGGGCGGCCCTGCTCCAGCCAGGTGTACCAGGTCACGCCGACCCCGGAGAGCTGGGCGACCTCCTCCCGGCGCAGCCCCGGCGTGCGGCGGCGCAGCCCCGGGGCCATGCCCACGTCGGCGGGCGTCACACGGGCGCGGCGGGTGCGCAGGAAGGCGGCCAGCTCCGGCCGCCGGCGCTGGGTGCTCACTGCCATCGTCGTCCCCCGATCTGCGTCCGTCCCATGCTCTCTGCCGCGGCGGATGCTTGCCAGGTGCCGCCAGTACCAGCATCGGCGGGCTCTCGTTACCCGTACCGGCCCGGCTCCAGGCTCGCTCCATGACACACACCACCCCGACCACCTCGGTGGAGCCCGGCGCGTTCGACGACGCCGGTGGATCCAGTAAAGGCGATGCCACTGACAACCGGCCCCGGCGCCGGGCGCCGGGCCCCGGCCGACTGCTCACGATCGTCCTGACCGGGCAGCTCATGGCGGTCCTCGACGTCTTCATCGTCAATGTCGCCGCCCCGACCCTCCGCGCCGATCTGCACGCCTCGGGCTCCGGGCTGCAGCTGATCGTCGCGGGCTACACGATCTCCTACGCCGTGCTGCTGATCACAGGGGCGCGGCTGGGCGCCCTGATCGGCCACCGGCAGGCGTTCCTCGCCGGGCTCACGGTCTTCACCGCCGCCTCGCTGGCCTGCGGGCTGGCCCCCGGGACCGGGGCGCTGATCGCCTTCCGGTTCATCCAGGGCGCGGGCGCGGCGGTGATGCTGCCGCAGGTGCTCAGCCTCATCCAGCGCACCTTCACGGGCGCTTCGCGGGGCCGCGCGCTCGGCGCCTACTCCGCGGTGCTGGCCTCCGGCGCGGCCCTCGGGCAGATTCTGGGCGGGGCGCTGGTGCAGGCGGATCTGTTCGGGACCGGCTGGCGTCCCGTCTTCCTGGTGAATGTGCCGATCGGTCTTGTGCTGCTGGCCCTGGGGCCGCGCGCGCTGCGCGGCGCCGAGGAGCGTCCGGGCGCGGCGGGCGCGGGCGGCGGCGCGGCGGGGCGGTCCGGGGCCCTGGACCTGGCCGGTCTGCTGCTGCTCGCGGCGGCGGTGCTGCTGTTCACCGTGCCGATGGTGCTGGGCCAGGAGCGGGGCTGGCCGCTGTGGGGCTGGGTCATGCTGGGCCTGAGCGCGGTCCTGGCGGCGGTCTTCGCGGCGTACGAGGCCCGGCTGGCCGGGCGTGGCGGAGCGCCGCTGGTCTCGCCGCGGGTGGTGGGGGCGCCGGGCATGCCGCTGGCGGTCGCGCGGATCGTCCTGGGGATGGCGGCCAACGGGGGCTTTCTGTTCGTGATGACGCTGCATGTGCAGGGCGCGCTCGGCTACAGCGCCCTGCGGGCCGGCTTGACCTTCGCACCCACGGCCGTGGCGTTCGGCCTGGTCGGCCTCAACTGGCAGCGCATTCCGACCCGCTGGCATTCCGTCACCGTGCCGGCCGGATTCGTGCTGGCGGCGGCCTCGTTCACCGGGGTCGGGCTGGCGCTGCGCGGCGGATCGGACGGCGGCGCCTGGCTGTTCGTCGCGCTGGTGGGCGTCGGGACGGGGCTCTCCTTCGCCTACAGCCCCGTGCTGACCCGGACGTTGGCGACCGTCAGGCCGCAGGACGCGGCGGACGCCAGCGGGGTGCTGGTGACATCGACGCAACTCGGCCTGCTGACCGGGGTCGCCGTCTTCGGCGCGGTCTTCCTGGGCCACGGGCCGGGCGCGGACGCCTCCGCGGACGCCCTGTGGGTGACCTGCCTGGCGCTGGCGGGCGCGGCGCTGTGCGGAGCGATTGTTGGTCTGGTGATACGTGTGAGGTATCTCCGCTGACCTGGGCGCCTTCCCGTGGCAGAATCGGCGGCCGGAGGGGGATGGGGCGACGAGTCCGAAGGGGAGGGACAGTGGGATGCCGAGCAGCATTCTGCGGTGCCCGTCCTGCGGCTCCGGTGAGGTGGCCCAGGTCCTCGGTGACAACGGCGGTGTTTCCTACGTGTGTACGGCCTGCGGCCACAGCTGGAGCTGAGTGAGATTGGGAGCACACAGCCGGAAGTGCGACTGGTGTGGCAGCGGGACGCCGATCGTGCGCGACATGGAGCCGCTCAACCCCGACTACCAGTACTGGTGTGTGGAGTGCGCCCGGGCGCTGATCATCAAGGGCGACCCGATCGAGACATACCGGGAGCTCGAAGGGGAGCCGATCTACGGACGACTCCTCGACGAGCACTGCACCCTGAAGCGCTTCTACTCCTTCGCGACGGCATAAGGGGCGCGCTCGGGGGCCCCGGGAAGCCTGGCGGAAACCGATTTGGCAGACGGCCGTGGGGTCCGTGTAATGTAGGCGATGCCGCCGCGGGGGACCGGGCGGAGCAAGACCTGGGGCTATAGCTCAGTTGGTAGAGCGCCTGCATGGCATGCAGGAGGTCAGGAGTTCAATTCTCCTTAGCTCCACAGTGTGAGTGGGCGGGCCGTCCGGCGAGGACGGCCCGCCCCTTGTCGTAGGCCCCGCGCCGCTCCGGCGGCAACCTCTGTGCGCGCCATTGGTGCCCTGCGGTAACCTGACCCCATGCGTGCCGTACGCCTTCTGCTTAGCGGGCCGCGCTGATCAGTCCCGACCGGTGATCCACCTGGTCGGAATCGGCGCGGCGTCCCCTCCTGTGCGAGGGGTCTTTTTGTTTCAGATGCGACTGCGACGAAGAGTCGCCCGGTACCGCAGGCAGAGACGACCGATGGAGCTTTGAGGACCATGAGCGAGACCAATGCCGCCGAGGCCGCCGCGCCGCACCGCTACACCGCCGCGCTGGCCGCCGACATCGAGATCCGCTGGCAGGACTTCTGGGACGCGAACGGCACCTACGACGCCTCCAACCCGAGCGGTGAGCTGGCCGGGGACCCGGAGGCCGTGGCGCGGCCCAAGAAGTTCATCATGGACATGTTCCCGTACCCCTCGGGTGCTGGCCTGCACGTCGGCCACCCCCTGGGCTACATCGCCACCGACGTCTACGCCCGCTTCCACCGCATGACGGGCCACAACGTCCTGCACACCCTGGGCTTCGACGCCTTCGGCCTGCCCGCCGAGCAGTACGCCGTGCAGACCGGCACCCACCCCCGGGTGAGCACCGAGGCCAACATCGAGAACATGCGGCGCCAGCTGCGCCGCCTGGGCCTGGGCCACGACCCGCGCCGCTCCTTCGCGACGATCGACCCGGACTACTACAAGTGGACCCAGTGGATCTTCCTGCAGATCTTCAACTCCTGGTACGACGAGAAGGCCAACAAGGCGCGCCCGATCGCCACCCTGGTCGAGCAGTTCGCCTCCGGTGAGCGGGCGACCCCCGACGGGCGCCCCTGGGAGGAGCTGACCGCCGCCGAGCGCGCGGATGTCCTGAGCGGCTACCGCCTGGCGTACGCCTCCGACGCGCCCGTCAACTGGTGTCCGGGCCTGGGCACCGTGCTGGCCAACGAGGAGGTCACCGCCGAGGGCCGCTCCGAGCGCGGCAACTTCCCGGTCTTCAAGGCCAACCTGCGTCAGTGGAACATGCGGATCACCGCCTACGCGGACCGGCTGCTGGAGGACCTGGAGGCGCTGGACTGGCCGGAGGCCATCAAGCTGCAGCAGCGCAACTGGATCGGACGGAGCGAGGGCGCCCGGGTGGACTTCCCCGTGGCGGACCACCCCGACGCCAAGATCACGGTCTTCACCACCCGCCAGGACACCCTGTTCGGCGCGACCTATATGGTGCTGGCCCCCGAGCACGGCCTGGTGGACGCCATCGTCCCGGCCGCCTGGCCCGAGGGCACGCACGACGTGTGGACCGGCGGCCACGCCACCCCGGCCGAGGCCGTCGCCGCGTACCGCAAGCACGCCGCCGCCAAGTCCGACGTCGAGCGGCAGGTCGAGGCCAAGGACAAGTCCGGTGTCTTCACGGGCGCCTTCGCGGTCAACCCGGTCAGCGGCGAGCGGGTGCCGGTCTTCATCGCCGACTATGTGCTGATGGGCTACGGCACTGGCGCGATCATGGCCGTCCCCGCGCACGACACCCGCGACTTCGCCTTCGCCCGCGCCTTCGAACTGCCGATGCGCTGTGTCGTCGACCCCTCGACGGCGTCCGACAGCTCCTCCGGAGCGGGCCGCGACACCGACCCGTCCACCTGGGACGACGCCTTCAGCTCGTACGACGCGAAGATCGTCAACTCGGCGGGCGAGGACATCTCGCTGGACGGTCTGGGCGTCATTGCGGCCAAGGCCCGGATGGCCGAGTGGCTGGCCGCTCGCGGCATCGGCGAGGGCACCGTCAACTTCCGGCTGCGTGACTGGCTGTTCAGCCGCCAGCGCTACTGGGGCGAGCCCTTCCCGATCGTCTACGACGAGGACGGCGTGGCCCACCCGCTGCCCGAGTCGATGCTGCCGCTGGAGCTGCCGGAGGTCGAGGACTACTCGCCGCGCACCTTCGACCCCGACGACGCCGACACCTCCCCGGAGACCCCGCTGTCCCGGAACGAGGACTGGGTCAACGTGGTGCTGGACCTGGGCGACGGCGCCGGGCCCAAGCGGTATCGCCGCGAGACCAACACCATGCCCAACTGGGCCGGCTCCTGCTGGTACGAGCTGCGCTACCTGGACCCGCGCAACGCCGAGCGGCTGGTCGACCCGGACATCGAGCGGTACTGGATGGGGCCGCGCGAGGGGCAGCCGACCGGCGGCGTCGACCTGTACGTCGGCGGCGCCGAGCACGCCGTGCTGCACCTGCTGTACGCGCGCTTCTGGTCCAAGGTGCTGTACGACCTGGGCCACATCTCCTCGGCCGAGCCGTTCCACAAGCTGTACAACCAGGGCATGATCCAGGCCTATGTCTACCGGGACAGCCGCGGCATCGCGGTCCCGGCGGCGGAGGTCGAGGAGCGGGACGGCGCGTACTACTACCAGGGCGAGAAGGTCACCCGCCTGCTGGGCAAGATGGGCAAGTCCCTGAAGAACGCCGTCACCCCGGACGAGATCTGCGACGAGTACGGGGCCGACACGCTGCGCCTGTACGAGATGGCCATGGGGCCGCTGGACGTGTCGCGGCCCTGGGACACCCGCGCGGTGGTCGGCCAGTACCGGCTGCTGCAGCGCCTGTGGCGCAATGTGGTGGACGAGGCCACCGGCGAGGTCAGCGTCGTGGACGCAGAGCCGGACGAGGCGACGCTGCGCGCCCTGCACAAGGCGATCGACGGCGTGCGGCAGGACATGGTGAACCTGCGGTTCAACACCGCCATCGCCAAGATCACCGAGCTGAACAATCACGTCACCAAGGCCCGCGAGGTGCCGCGCCAGGTCGCCGATGCCCTGGTGCTGCTGATCGCGCCGCTGGCCCCGCACATCGCCGAGGAGCTGTGGCGCACGCTGGGCCACGACACGACGGTCGTCCACGAGCCCTTCCCGGTCGCCGACCCGGCGTACGTCGTCGACGAGACCGTGACCTGTGTGGTGCAGGTCAAGGGCAAGGTCAAGGCACGACTGGAGGTCTCGCCCTCGGTCTCCGAGGAGGAGCTGGAGAAGCTGGCGCTGGGCGACCCGGCGGTGGTGGCCGCGCTGAACGGCGCGGGGATCCGGAAGGTGATCGTGCGGGCACCGAAGCTGGTGAACATCGTCCCCGCGTGACCGCTTGCTGACCGCTCGCTGATTGCTTGCTGATCGCTTCGGGGTCGGGGCCTCCCGCTTCGGGCCGCTTCGGGCCGCTTCGGGGCAGGGCGCAGGGATCCCGCGTACGGGCGGGTCGGAGGTTCGCCGGGAACCCCTGACCCGCCCGTTGCGTTTACGGTGGAAGGACGACCGATGCTGCCGGCCGGTGCCACCCGGCCCGCCGCCCCGAAGGAGCGCGCATGGAAGCCGTTGTCTGGATCCTGCTGCTTGTCTTCCTGCTCTGCGTCTCGGCGGGGGTCTACGCGAGCGTGCGGGCGGTCAAGGCGGCCAAGCGCGGCATCGACCGCACGGTCAGCCAGGCCCGCCGCACGATGGAGGACACCAGGCTGAGGGCCAAGCAGTTCGTACAGCCCGGCCCGGCGGGAGAGCTCGCCGAGCTGCGTCTGTCGCTGCGCACCTCGATGCGGGCGACCCACGAGGCGCTGCGGGCGGGCGCGCCCCAAGATCGGTCTCTGTCCGAGGCCTTGGGCCTGTTCGAGCGGCTCAGCGCCCACGGGCGGGAGCTGGACGAGGAGCTGAAGCGGCTGGAGCAGGAGCCCGCCAAAGGCCGCCTGGAGTCCCAGCTGCCCGAGCTCCGGGAGCGTACGGAACGGATCACCCGCTCCGCGGACTCGCTGCGCTGGGCGGCGCAGGACCGGGCGCAGCGGTTCGCCCGGGACGACCTGGACGCGCTGGACCGCGAGATCGAGGTCGAGGCGAGCGCGCTGCGGCACTGGACACAGGGGCCCGAGCCGTCCCCGGCGGATCGCCCGACGGCCGACGAGGCACCCCGGTCCGTCACCGGCCCCAGCTCCACGGCCGCGGCGGACCGCTGGTGGCAGGCAGCGACATCAGCGGCTGGCGCCGCGGGGACCTCAGCGGCTGACGCCTCGGGCGCGCGCCGAGAGAACAGGACCTGATCATCCGGCGGGGTCGCGCTGTCCGCCCAGGCCATCCCCCGATAACCTCCCAGTCATGTCCCGCCATGTCGCGATCGTGACCGATTCCACGGCGTACCTTCCGAAGGAGGCCATGGAGCGGCACCACATCGTCTCGGTGCCGCTGACGGTAGTGCTCGGAGACCGGGCACTGGAGGAGGGGACCGAGATCTCGGCCCGGTCCCTCGCGCAGGCGTTGCAGAAGCGCAGACCGGTGACCACGTCCCGGCCCAGCCCGGGAATGTTCGCGGCCGCCTACCGCGCGGCCGCCGAGGCGGGCGCGACGGGCATCGTCTCCCTCCATCTGTCTGCCGAGTTCTCCGGCACCTATGACGCGGCCCTGCTCGCGGCCCAGGACGCGCCCGTGCCGGTGCGGGTGGTGGACAGCGGGATGGTGGCCATGGCACTCGGCTTCTGCGCCCTGTCGGCGGCCGAGACCGCGGAGAGCGGCGGCACGCTGGACGAGGCGGTCGCGGCCGCCGAGAAGCGGGCCGAGGGCACGGCCGCCTACTTCTACGTCGACACCCTCGACTATCTGCGCCGCGGCGGGCGCATCGGGGCTGCCCAGGCGCTGCTCGGCTCGGCCCTCGCGGTCAAGCCGCTGCTGCAGCTGGACGGGGGCCGGATCGAGCTGCGGGAGAAGGTCCGCACCGCGTCCAAGGCCATCGCCCGGCTGGAGGAGATCGCGGTGGAGCGGGCCGGCCGGAGCCCTGTCGACATCGCGGTGCATCACCTGGCCGCGGGCGAGCGGGCGTCGGCCCTCGCGGACCGGCTGCGCGAGCGGGTGCCCGGGCTCGAGGAGCTGTACGTGAGCGAGGTCGGCGCGGTGATCGGCGCTCACACCGGCCCCGGTCTGCTGGGCGCGGTGGTCTCGCCGCGCTAGCGGGGCAGGGGCGGGGCCAGATGCGCTCGTCCGGGTGACGGAGTTATCCACAACTCGTGGGTTATCCCCGGAAATTGAGGTGCGTCGGCGGGATCGGCCGAGGCCGCCTACCGTCAGGCGCATGGGAGCACACTCACGCACAGTAACCACCAGGCCGGGCCCCGCCCGCCGCCACGACCGTCGCCCGCCCTCCGGCCCGGGCCACCACCTGCTCCGTCGCCGCCCCGGCGCCGGGGCACGCCCGGCCGCGGCCGCATACCACCGTCACGCGCGCGCGACCGCGCTCTTCCCCACTGCACCACGACTCACCGCCGCCACCCCCCAGCCGCCCCCGGCGGCCGCCGATGCCCCCGGGAGCCGGGATGCCCGGCGCGCGGAGCGGGAGACGGTGCCGGACACAGAGCAACCCAAGACAGCCAGGACAGCCGACGCGGAAGCCGACAGCGACAGCCCGGGCATGCCGCGCCGCGACCGCCTGCGGCTCGCGCTGAAGGAGCGGCTGCCGCTGTGGCTCCAGCTCCGCTGCGGCATCGAGCTGCGCACCTTGGCCGCACTGACCGTCGCGCTGCTCGTCGCGGCGGCCTTCGCGGCGTACCACTTCCTGACCGGCCGACCGCAGACCGTCGCGGCGCCGGTTCCGGAGCCCCCTCGCCCGGTGGCCTCGGAACAGGCCTCGGCTCCGTCGCCCGGGGCGGGGCCCACGGCCTCGGCAGGGCCGGCCCCCGGCGCTGCGGGCTCGGTCGTGATCGATGTGTCGGGCAAGGTCCGCGACCCGGGGGTGCACCGGCTGCGCTCGGGGTCGAGGGTCGCCGACGCGCTGAAGGCGGCCGGAGGGGCCCGGCCGGGCGCGGACCTCAGCGGGCTGAACCGGGCCCGTGTCCTGACGGACGGTGAGCAGATCGTGGTCGGCGCGCCCCCCGCGCCGACCCCCACCGGCAGCGGCGCCGCAGCCACGGCGGAGCCGGGTGGCGCAGCGGGCGGCGCGGGGCCCGCGTCCGCCGCACCGGTCAGCCTGAACTCCGCCACCGCCGACCAGTTGGACACCCTCCCCGGGGTGGGCCCCGTGCTGGCCCGGCACATCCTCGACTACCGCACCCAGCACGGCGGTTTCCGCTCTGTCGACGAACTTCGCGAGGTCAACGGGATCGGCGACCGCCGGTTCTCCGACCTCCGCCCGCTGGTCCGCCCATGACGCCCCGGCAGGCCCCGCGCCCCCGCGCCCCGGTGCACGCCGAGGCCGCCTCCCCACGCGGAGCCTCCGCCCCGCGCCAGGAGGGTCCGGCCGACCTACGCCTCGTACCGCCCGCCCTCGCGGCCTGGCTCGCGGCGGCCCTCGCCCTCGGAGCGCCCGGCCGCACGGTCGCCCTGGCCTGCGTGGGAGCATGCCTCGCGGCAACGGCCCTCGTCTGCGCCGCCCACCGCTCTCGGAGCGCCGCCGTCTCACCTCCAATCTCGCCCAGCAACGCGGGCACAGCCCCGCGAACGGGACCGGCAGGCCCCGAGGAAGCGGAAGCCGGGACCGCCCCGGGGGCTGGGGCGGCTTCGGGAGTTGCGGCCGCCTCGGGGGCTGGCGCCACTCCGGGAGTTGGTGCTACCTCGGCAGTCAGGGCCACTTCGGGAGCCGGGGCCGCCTCGGAGAGTGGGGCCGCCTCGGAGACGGGGGTCGTCCCGAGCGCTGGGGCCACCCCGGCGGCCGGGGCCGTCTCCGTAGCCGGGGCGCGGCGGCGTGGGGTTGTGGGGAGCGTGGCCGCGGTGCTGGTGTGCGGGGCCGCGGCGGCTGCTGTCGCCTGGGCGCACGGGGCGGACGTGCGGCGGGGGCCGGTGCCGTCGCTGGCCCGGGCGTATGCCGGGGCCACCGTCGAGGTGACCGTCACGGGTGACCCGCGCCTCACCCGGCCCCGGGTGCGGGGAGCCGCGCCCGCGCCTGCGTCCGTGGTGCTGGAGGCGGAGGCCACCCGTGTCACCGCCGACCACGGCGGCTCGGCGGCCACCACCCGCGCCCCCGTCCTCGTGATCGCCCACCCACGGCCCCAGGAGCAGTCCGCCTGGCTCCGGCTGCTGCCCTCCACGCGCCTGCGCGTCCACGGCCGCCTGGCCCCGCCGGCACACGGCGGCGACCGGATCGCCGCTGTGGTGCGCGTCGACGGCGGCGGCTCGCCGCGGATCGTCGCGGGGCCCACCGCGGCCCAGCGCGTGGCCGGGCGGCTGCGGGCCGGTCTGCGCGCCGCGACCGACGGGCTGGACCCGGACGCGCGGGCGCTGCTCCCGGGGCTTGTCGTGGGGGACACCTCACGGGTGCCGCCGGACCTCGACGAGGCGTTCCGGGCCGCGGACATGACGCATCTGCTGGCGGTCAGCGGAAGCAACCTGTCGGTGATCCTCGCGCTGCTCATCGGCCCGCCGCACCTCGCCGCCCGGGCCGAGCGGCGCGGTCTCGCCGCCCGGCTGGGCATCCCGCTGCGGATGACCGCGCTGCTCGGCGGCGGGCTCACGCTCGGCTTCGTCATCGTCTGCAGACCCGACCCCAGCGTGCTGCGCGCCGCCGCGTGCGGGCTGATCACGTTGCTGGCCATCGCCACCGGCCGCCGCCGGTCCCTGCTGCCCGCCCTGGCCGCCGCCGTCCTGGCGTTGGTCCTCTACGACCCCTGGTTGGCGCGGAGTTACGGTTTTCTCCTCTCCGTGCTGGCCACGGCCGCGCTGCTCACCCTCGCGCCGGGCCTCGGCGCCGCCCTGCGGCGGCGCGGGCTGCCGCCACGGCCCGCCGAGATGCTGGCCGCGGCCGTCGCGGCCCAGGCGGTGTGCGCGCCGGTCGTCGTGGTCCTGGCCGGGCGGGTGAGCCTGGTGGCGATCCCCTGCAATCTGTTCGCCGAGCTCGCGGTCGCCCCTGCCACGATCCTCGGCTTCGCCGCCCTCGCGGCGGCCCCGCTCGCGTTCCCGGCCGCTGAGTGCCTGGCCTGGCTGGCCGGTTGGCCGGCCGGGTGGATCGCCTCCGTGGCCCGCACGGGCGCGGGGCTGCCCGGGGCGGAGACGGCCTGGCCGGGCGGCTGGACCGGCGGGCTGCTGCTGGCCGCCGTCACCGCGGTCGCCGCTCTCACCGGCCGCCGCCTGCTGAGGCACCGGCTGCTGTGCGCGCTCTGCGCGCTGCTCCTGCTGCTGGCGCTGATCCGCCCGGCCCCGCTGGCCCGGGTCATCACCGGCTGGCCGCCTCCCGGTTGGCGCCTGGTGGTCTGCGATGTCGGCCAAGGCGACGCGCTGGTTCTCTCCGCCGGTCCGGGCACGGCCGTCGTCGTGGACACCGGTCCCGAGCCGCGCGCCGTCGACCGCTGCCTGAGGACGCTGGGCGTGGTCCGTATTCCGCTGCTCGTTCTCACTCATTTCCACGCCGACCATGTGGCCGGGCTGAGCGGCGTGCTGCGCGGCAGGGCGGTGGGCGCGATCGAGACGACGCCCCTGCGGGACCCGCCGGACCAGGCCGAGTCCGTGCGCCGCCGGGCCGGGGCGGCGCATGTCCCGATGATCACCGCCGGACCGGGGGAGCGCCGCCGGGTCGGACCCCTGTCCTGGGAGGTGCTGTGGCCGCCACCCACGGCCGTGTCGACCGCGGAGGGGCCCGACACGGTCGCGCCGCCCGTGGAGGGGCCGAATGACGCGAGCGTCACCCTCCTGGTCCACACGGCGGGCCTGACCTTCCTCCTTCTGGGCGATCTCGAACCGCCCGCGCAGAGCGCCCTGTTGGCCGCCCACCCCGCGCTGCCCGAGGTGGACGTCCTCAAGGTCGCCCACCACGGCTCCGCCTACCAGGACCCGGGCTTGCTCCGCCGAGCGAGCCCGCGCCTCGCGCTGATCAGCTGCGGCGCGGACAACCCGTACGGCCACCCGTCACCCCGGACCGTCACCGCCCTCCGTGCCCGGGGCGCTGCCGTCCTGCGCACCGACTCCGCCGGCCCGATCGCGATCACCGGCCCGGATCTGCGGGCGGCGGTCAGATGACCCACTTCCCGTCCCGCATCAGATGCCGTCCGCGGCTCTCGCGCTCCTCGTGCCATACCTGCACCTCGGTCGGCGATACCTTGAAGTACACATACGAGTCGTCCTTGGAGGCGCGCGGATCCCACTCGCACTTCGCCGCGAAGGCGTCGGCCACCGCCACGGGCACCTCGTTCCGCGCGAAGGTCTCCACCACACCCTCGACGAGCACCACATCGCGCGTATCCGCCAGGGACAGCCGGGCCCGGCCGACGTCCCGCAGATTGCGCCCCGTCGGGTTCTTCTCGCGAGTGGACAGCCACACCGCGTCGCCGTCCCACAGAAAGGACAACGGCACCAGACACGGCGCCCCGGCCGGGTCGGCCGAAGCGACCCAGACGTCCACCTCCCGCTCCAGCCGCTCCAGCGCATCGCGTTTGCGCTGTTCCGCTCCGCGCACGACTGCTGTTCCCATCCGTGTGTCCCCTCTCGCGCCGATGCCACGCCGATCCCACGCCGACGAATCAGCGCACGGTATCGGCGGGACGGCATGGAGTGCTTCCGGCGCGAGGCTTAGGACCACAGCCCCGGTGGACACCGGACCGGAGCAGTACCGCGCCGGACCTGGACGGGAGCCGGGACTACTCGGCCTCCAGCCACCCCTCGTACTCGGCCGCGAACGCGTCCAGCGCCCCCGGGTCCAGCGCCTCGGCCGGGTCCTCCACGACCACCAGCCACTGCGCGTCCTCCGCGTCGTCCTCGCCCGCCAGCGCGTCCCGGACCAGATGGAGTTCCTCGGCGACGCCGAAGCGGTCGGCCAGGCCCTCGGCCACTTCCTCGGCCGCGTCGCGGTCGGGCAGCACGAGGACATGTCGTATGGGGTCGAGTCGTGCATCGGTCACCGGGTCATTGTCGGGCATCCGGGAAGCGGGGCTGTCGGCGGTCCATGGGATGCTGGACGGCGATGGCCAGGAAGACGACGACCGACGATCCGCTCGCCCCCGTGACGCTCGCCGTGGGCCAGGAGGACCTGCTGCTCGACCGTGCCGTGCAGCAGGTCGTGGCGGCAGCCCGGGCCGCTGACCCGGACACCGATGTGCGCGACCTCGCGCCGGACGCGCTGCAGCCCGGCACGCTCGCCGAGCTGACGAGCCCCTCCTTGTTCGCCGAGCGCAAGGTCGTGGTGGTGCGCAGCGCCCAGGATCTGTCGGCGGACACGATCAAGGATGTGAAGGGGTATCTGAGCGCCCCCGCCGAGGAGATCACCCTCGTCCTGCTGCACGCCGGCGGCGCCAAGGGCAAGGGACTGCTCGACGCCGCCCGCAAGGCGGGCGCGCGCGAGGTCGCGTGCCCGAAGATGACCAAGCCGGCCGACCGGCTCGCCTTTGTGCGGGCGGAGTTCCGGGCCACCGGGCGGTCCGCGACGCCGGAGGCGTGCCAGGCGCTGGTCGACGCCATCGGAAGCGATCTGCGCGAGCTGGCGAGCGCCTGTGCGCAGCTCGTCGCCGATGTGGAGGGCACGATCGACGAGGCAGTCGTCGCCCGCTACTACACGGGCCGCGCCGAGGCGTCCAGCTTCACCGTCGCCGACCGCGCGGTCGAAGGGCGCACCGCCGAGGCCCTGGAGGCGTTGCGCTGGGCCATGGCCACGGGAGTGGCGCCGGTGCTGATCACCAGTGCCCTCGCCCAGGGCGTGCGCGCCATCGGCAAGCTCGCGTCAGCGCCGCGCGGGGCGCGCCCCGGCGACCTGGCGCGTGAGCTCGGCATGCCGCCGTGGAAGATCGACCGGGTGCGGCAGCAGATGCGCGGCTGGTCGGCGGACGGCGTTGCGGTGGCGCTGCGCGCGGTGGCCGAGGCCGACGCGGGGGTCAAGGGCGGCGGTGACGACCCGGAGTACGCCCTGGAGAAGGCGGTGGTCACCATCGCCCGTGCCGCCCGCGCGGGACGTTAGATCCGCCCGGGGGGCGAGCTGACGGGGCCAACGGCCCCCGCGCAGGCGCCGCTCGGCGCCACTACTTCTGGAGCTTCTCCAGCGTCCCCTTCGCGCTCTCCTTGAGCATCTCGGTGATCTCGGAGTTGCTCTTGACCGGGTGGTCCGACGAGCTCGACGCGTACTGCGACCACGTCGTCTGATACGTCATCCAGCCGTCGCGCACCCCGAGGATCACGTAGGCGCTGGTGTTGCTGGTGCTGTCGTACTCCTGGGCCACCACATACGCCTCGTCGCCGACGCCGCTGACCTTGGACACCTTGTAGTGGGTCGAGGAGGTCTTCTGGTTCTTGTACGACATGTAGGTCGCCTTGAACTCGGGCGCCGGGTCCGTCTTCCGGTGCAGATACGCCGTCGTGTAGAGCCAGGCGGAGGAGTAGTCGCCGCTGGAGGAGGAGCTGGGCTCGTAGTCGACGTTGCACGTCATCGAGTCCATGGCCGGGTCCTCCGAGCTGCTGTGCTGCGGATTGGTCCCGCTGCTCGACTCCTTCTCCTTGAAGGAGGCGTCCTCGATGGGGGCGAAGTCGCTGGAGGTGCACAGGTTGCCGGCGTACTGGTAGCTCCCCAGGTCGGCCTTCTTCTCGGCGCTCCCGAAGCCGCCGGTCGAGAACACGACCCCGGCCCACACGGCCGAGGCGACGACCGCCCCGCCCAGGGCCCACAGCCAGCCCTTGCCACGGCCGCCCTGGCCGGCGGGGCCGCCCGGCGGCATCGGGGGTTGGGCGCCCATCGGGCCGTATCCGCCCCCGCCCGCCGTCTCGGGGGTGGACCAGCCACCGGCCCCGGGAGGAGGCCCGGGAGGCCCGGGAGGCCCAGGGGGACCGGGGGGCATCCCGGTGACCGCGGGCATGGCGGGCATCGTCGGCTGCGCGTACGGATACGGCGACTGCTGCTGGGGCGACTGTCCCTGCTGCGGGCCCTGCGCGTAGGGGTTCGGCTGCGGGGCCGGCGCGCCGGGCTGGGGCTGCTGGGGCGGCCCGTAAGGGTTGGGAGACTCCCCCGGTATCGACATGACGTGAACATACCCGATTAACGGCCCAAAGCCCCACGCTGCCCCTGGCGGAAAGGACGGGCCGCTGAATCCTGTGCCCCGCAGGTGGGCGCGCTGATGAACAGCAATGCCCCCGGAGTGGGCCCGGGGGCATTGAACGTAGCGTGGCGTACTACGAAGTCTGTCCGCGATTCGAGGTAGAGGGCTCGAATGTGCACCACGGTGGGTGACAGTCGCCGCGGCGTGCGAACGCAGGCCGCGTGCGGCGCGGTGCCGAAGTCGTTGCTGTCGGCTGCCGGGGCGGAGCGGATGAGAGGGACCGCTTGGGTCCGTACCGGCAAGGTGAGGCGGTAGCCCCTGAGTCAGCGCGGTAGCCCCTGGGGCCAGCGCGGTAGCCCCAGGGATCAGCCCTGGAGGCCGGCGACCTGGGTGGCCAGGGCCGACTTCTTGTTGGCAGCGGCGTTCTTGTGGATGACGCCCTTGCTGACGGCCTTGTCCAGCTTCCGGGACGCGACGCGGGCGGCGGCGGTGGCCTTCTCGGCGTCACCGGCGGCGACGGCCTCGCGGGTCCGACGGATCGCGGTCTTCAGCTCGGACTTGACGGACTTGTTGCGCAGGCGCGCCTTCTCGTTCGTCTTGTTCCGCTTGATCTGGGACTTGATGTTCGCCACGTAAAGAGCCTTCGCAGGTTCGTTGGATTTCGCTGTTTCGTTGAGCATCCGGTGTCGCGCGCGAGAGGGGCACGAGACACAGTCGGCCAGGGTACCAGCAGGCTTCACAGCCTCCCAAACCAAGAACCGATCCGCACCGAACCCGGGCGCGGTCGCCAGTCATGGGACCATGGACTGACTGACAACACCGAGTCCCGCCTAGACACAGGACCCTGCGTGCCCGCGACCCCTACCAATGTGCCGGAGCCGAGCCGTACCGACCCGGCTCTCATCCGTAACTTCTGCATCATCGCGCACATCGACCACGGCAAGTCGACGCTCGCCGACCGGATGCTCCAGCTGACCGGTGTGGTCGAGCAGCGGCAGATGCGCGCGCAGTACCTCGACCGCATGGACATCGAGCGCGAGCGCGGCATCACCATCAAGTCCCAGGCGGTCCGGCTGCCCTGGGCACCCACCCAGGGCGGGGATGCGGGCACCACCCACATCCTCAACATGATCGACACCCCGGGCCACGTGGACTTCACCTACGAGGTCTCACGCTCCCTCGCGGCCTGCGAGGGCTGCATCCTGCTGGTCGACGCCGCCCAGGGCATCGAGGCGCAGACCCTCGCCAACCTTTACCTGGCCCTGGAGAACGACCTCACGATCATCCCGGTTCTCAACAAGATCGACCTTCCGGCCGCCCAGCCCGAGAAGTACGCCGCCGAGCTGGCCCACATCATCGGCTGCGACCCCTCCGATGTGCTCAAGGTCTCCGCCAAGACCGGTGAGGGCGTGGCCGAGCTGCTGGACGAGGCCGTCAGGCTGATCCCGGCCCCGGTGGGCGTCAAGGACGCCCCCGCCCGGGCGATGATCTTCGACTCGGTCTATGACGCATACCGGGGCGTCGTGACCTACGTCAAGGTCGTCGACGGCACGCTGGGCAAGCGCGAGCGCATCAAGATGATGTCCACCGGGGCCGCCCACGAGCTGCTCGAGATCGGCACCAACTCGCCCGAGATGACCCCCGCCGACGGGCTGTCCGTCGGTGAGGTGGGCTATCTGATCACCGGGGTGAAGGACGTCCGCCAGTCCAAGGTCGGCGACACGATCACCCAGTTCACCCGCGGGGCGACCGAGGCGCTCGGCGGCTACAAGGATCCCAAGCCCATGGTCTTCTCCGGGCTGTATCCGCTGGACGGCTCGGACTATCCGGAGCTGCGCGAGGCCCTGGACAAGCTCCAGCTCAACGACGCGGCGCTGGTCTACGAGCCGGAGACCTCGGCCGCCCTCGGCTTCGGCTTCCGCGTCGGCTTCCTCGGCCTGCTGCACCTGGAGGTCATCCGTGAGCGGCTGGAGCGCGAATTCGGCCTCGATCTGATCGCCACCGCGCCCAACGTGATCTACCGCGTGGACATGGAGGACGGCTCCACGCACACGGTCACCAACCCCAGCGAGTTCCCCGTGGGCAAGATCGACAAGGTGCACGAGCCGGTCGTCCGGGCCACGATCCTGTCCCCGAGCGAGTTCATCGGCGCGATCATGGAGCTCTGCCAGAACCGCCGCGGGGTGATGCTCGGCATGGACTACCTCTCCGAGGACCGGGTCGAGATCCGCTACACCCTTCCGCTCGCCGAGGTGGTCTTCGACTTCTTCGACCAGCTGAAGTCCAAGACCCGCGGCTATGCCTCGCTCGACTACGAGCCCACCGGCGAGCAGGCCTCCGACCTGGTCAAGGTCGACATCCTGCTGCACGGCGACAAGGTCGACGCCTTCTCCGCGATCACCCACAAGGACAAGGCGTACGCGTACGGCGTCCGGCTGGTCGCCAAGCTGCGCGAGCTCATCCCGCGGCAGAACTTCGAGGTGCCGATCCAGGCCGCCATCGGCAGCCGGGTGATCGCCCGCGAGACGGTCCGCGCCATCCGCAAGGACGTCCTGGCCAAGTGCTACGGCGGTGACATCTCCCGGAAGCGGAAGCTGCTGGAGAAGCAGAAGGAAGGCAAGAAGCGGATGAAGATGGTCGGCAGCGTGGAGGTCCCGCAGGAGGCCTTCATCGCCGTGCTGTCCTCCGACTCCGAGGGCGACGCGAAGGCGAAGAAGTAGCCCCCGGGTCATCACCGGGTCAGCGGGTCCGGCGCGCGGCGCCGGGCCCGCTGACCGCTTTCATTGTTTCAACTACGTGGCCGAAGCCCCCTTACGCGGTACGGTTCCGGCCCTTACCCTGATCACTGCCCGAAGGTTACTCGTGAGTCAATAAGTACGAGGCGAGCAGTGACACGAGGCAAGCACCAAGGCAAACACTGAGGCGGGCTCCGGAGGATGCCGTGACCGACACACAGACTTTGCTCGAGAACCGCCCGCCGTCCCTGGCGACGCACTTCCTCCAGCGCGTCGAGGCGACGCCGGACACCGAGGCCTACCGCTATCCGGTCCCGCCCGCCTCGGGCGAGGGCCCCGACGACTGGCGGCCCCTGACCTGGCGCGAGACCGCGGACCGGGTCTTCGCCATCGCCGCCGGCCTGATCGGCCTCGGCATCCGCCCCGAGGAGCGGGTGGCGCTGGCCTGCTCCACCCGCATCGAGTGGATCCTCACCGACCTCGGGGTGCTGTGCGCGGGCGCGGCGACCACCACGGTCTACCCGAGCACCAGCCCGGAGGAGACCGCCTTCATCCTCTCCGACTCCGGCAGCCGGGTGCTGATCGCCGAGGACGCGGCGCAGCTGGCCAAGGTGCGGGAGCAGCGCGAGGACCTCCCCGAGCTGGCCCATGTCGTGGTGATCGAGACCGAGGACGCGATCCCCGCCGAGGGCGACCCCGAGGGCTGGGTGCTCTCGCTCGCCGAGCTGGAGAAGCGCGGCACGGCCTACCTCGACGACCACCCGGACGCGGTGCGCGAGTGCATGGACGCGCTCCGCGCCGACCAGTTGGCCACGCTCATCTACACCTCCGGCACCACCGGGCGCCCCAAGGGCGTACGCCTGGCGCATGACACCTGGTCGTACATGGCCATCGTGATCGGCAATCTCGACGGGATCCTCTTTGCCGACGATGTGCAGTACCTGTGGCTGCCGCTGTCGCATGTCTTCGGCAAGGTGCTGACGGCGGGGCAGGTCTACATCGGGCATACGACGGCCGTGGACGGCCGGGTGGACAAGATCATCGAAAATCTGCCGGTGGTCAGGCCCACGTACATGTGTGCCGTACCGCGGATCTTCGAGAAGGTCTACAACGGCGTGGCCCAGCGGGCGCGCGAGGGCGGCGCCGCCAAGTACAAGATCTTCCAGTGGGCGGCCGAGGTCGCCCGCGAGTACGCCAAGACCTCCCAGGACAACTTCCTCCGCACGGGCACCGCCTCCGTGCCCCTCGGCCTCAAGACCAAGCACGCGGTCGCCGACAAGCTCGTCTACGCCAAGCTGCGCGAGGCCTTCGGCGGCCGGCTGCGGGCCGCGGTGTCCGGTGCGGCCTCGCTCGCGCCCGAGATCGGCTACTTCTTCGCCGGCGCCGGCATCAACATCCTGGAGGGCTACGGGCTCACCGAGACCAGTGGCCCGGGCTTCCTGAACCCGGTGGACTACCGCACCGGCACGGTGGGGAAGGCGTTCGCGGGCCTTGAGGTGCGGGTGGCCGAGGACGGAGAAATCCTCATGCGCGGCCCCTCCATCATGCAGGGCTACCACGGGCTGCAGGAGCTGACCACACAGGTGCTGGAGTCCGACGGCTGGTTCCACACCGGCGACATCGGCGAGCTGTCCCCCGACGGCTATCTCACCATCACCGACCGGAAGAAGGACCTGATCAAGACCTCGGGCGGGAAGTACGTCGCGCCGGCCGAGATCGAGGGCAAGTTCAAGGCGGTGTGCCCGTTCGTCTCCAACATGCTCGTGCACGGCGCGGACCGTAACTTCTGCACCGCGCTGATCTCCCTCGACGAGCCGTCGATCATGGGCTGGGCGCAGGAGCACGGCCTGCAGGGGAAGCCGTACGCCGAGGTGGTGGCCACGGAAGAGGTGCGGGAGCTGATCGACGGCTATGTGCGGCGGCTCAACGAGGGGCTGCAGCGCTGGCAGACGATCAAGAAGTTCCGGCTGCTGCCGCGCGACCTGGACGTCGAGCACGGTGAGCTCACACCGAGCTTGAAGCTGAAGCGACCGGTAGTCGAGCGGGAATACAAGGACCTGCTGGAGGATATGTACGCGGGCTCGCGGGAAGCCTGAGTGCTCGGGAGCCCTAAGGTTCCTGGGCGCCGGGCGGCCTCGGGCAAGGGCGTGCCGGGCGGCCCCGGACAAGGGTGCCGGTGGGGCTCATGAGCCGTACCATCCGCACAAGCGCCGCTGCTCCGACACGCTGTTCACCTGATTTTTCCCCTCATCGCGGCCCACTTGCGTAACTCGGTGCATATGAGGGCGGCATGTCTGCCACTCTGTCGGTGTCGGACTACGGCGTTACGCCGGGACTGCTCAGGAGCCGCACAGTGGGGACGCCTTCTTCTGCCACACCTGCTTCTGTCACATCTGATCCGGCGCCGGGGGCGGTGCCGGGCGTAGTGCCCCGCCCCCGGGCCGGATCCGGGCCAGGGCCGGCACTCGTGGCCGTGCCCGGGGCCGTACCGGCCGCTCGGATCGCCGCCGCACGCACCAGCCTGCCCGGCAATCCGCTGGCGGCCTCCGCCGCGCGCCGGTTCGCACGCACGGCCCTCGCGGACTGGACCTCACTCGACTTCCCCGCCGTCGGCCGGATCCCCGACCAGGTCGCGGACGAGGTCGTGCTGCTGATGAGCGAGCTGGTCACCAACGCCGTGGTGCACGCCGGGACAGCGGTCGAGGTGAGCTGTGCGCTGGACGTCTTAACCGGAAACGGGGAAGTGGCCTCCGTGGTCGTCGAGGTGACCGACCATCACCCCACCCGTTTCCTGCGCGGCGAGCCGCCCGAAGGGGGCGAGGACCCGGGGCGCGGCGGACACGGGCTGCGGCTGGTCGCCGAGCTCGCCGAATGCTGGGGCACGGCCTATCGCCGGGACAGCAAGACGGTGTGGTTCCAACTACCCGTCACCGCGGCCGAGGCCGTCGCGCTTCCGGGTGAACCCCTTCCGGGTGGCTCACTGACCACAGGCCTGCCCGCCGACTCGGGCGGCTCCCTGAAGGACGGCTCTCTCAACGAGGAGTCCCTGAAGGACGACCCGTCGAGCGGCGGCTGCGGCGGCTCCGGCACCTCGTTGGACGGCGACTCGCCGAGCCGCGACGCGTACGCCGTTGAACTCCTGGCCCCCGCCCCCCGGCGCGTCGGTGTCCGCCACACCGACGCCGACAGGGTCCGGGAGGGCGCGCTGTCCTTCCTCGCCGAGGCGTCGGAGCTGCTGGCCGGTCAGTTCGACGAGGACATGGTGACCTCGCTGGCCGCCCAGCTGCTCGTGCCGCGGTTCGCCGACTGGAGCGCGGTGTGGCTCGACACGGAAGGCGGTCCGCCGCGGCTCGCCCAGGTGTGGCACGCGAGCGAGAGCCGGATCGAGACCCTCCGCCAGGTGCTCGAGAAGGAGCCACCGGAACTGCCCGTCACCGCGCGCGGCCGGGCCGTGCCCTGGCCGTGGCCCAGCGACCCCTCCGCGTACGGGCCCGGTGGCGCGGCCCTGGCCTGCCGCCTGATCGCGGGCGGACGCACCGTCGGCACGCTGTTGCTCGGCCGGGCCGGGCTGATGCGGGTGCCGGGTGAGGTGGCCGGCCTGGTCGAGGACTTCGCCCGCCGGGTCGCGCTGGCCCTGGCCTCCGCCCGGCAGTACACGAGGCAGGCGACGATCAGCCGGGTGCTGCAGCGCGGGCTGCTGCCGTCCCGTATCGCGCGGATCCCGGGCGTGGAGTCGGCCGTGGTGTACGAGCCGACCGGCGGCACCTCGGCCGGCGGCGACTTCTACGACATATTCCCGGCGGGGAACGGCCGTTGGGTCTTCGTCCTGGGCGACGTGTGCGGGAACGGCCCCGAGGCGGCCGTGGTGACCGGGCTCGTACGGCCCTGGCTGCGGCTGCTGGCCCGCGAAGGGTACGGCGTCGGGGCGGTCCTGGAACGGCTCAACCGGATGCTCGGGGAGGAGGCCGTCGAGGCCGCGGTCGAGGGCGCGGCGGAGGCCGTGGCGGCGGGCGTGGGCCTCCCGGTGGGCGGCGGGGTCTCGCGGTTCCTGTCGCTGCTGTACGGGGAGCTGGTGCCGCTGGGCGAGGACGGCGAGGGCGGCATCCGCTGCACGCTCGCCAGCGCCGGGCATCCACTGCCCCTGGTGCTCCGGCCCGACGGGTCGGTGCGCACCGTCGCCGAGCCGCAGATCCTGCTGGGCGTCGTGGACGGCGTCGCGTACGAGAGCGAGACCTTCGAGCTGGCGCCCGGGGAGACGCTGGTGTGTGTGACGGACGGGGTGACGGAGCACAGGTCGGGGTCCCGGCAGTTCGACGACGGGGACGGGCTGGCGTCGCTGCTCGGCGACTGCGTGGGACTGGACGCGGGAGATGTGGCGGAGCGGATCCGTCAGGCGGTGCACGCGTTCGCGGTCGAGCCGCCGGACGACGATCTGGCGATGCTGGTCCTGCGGGCGCGGTAGGGGGCGGCGTCCGGACGGATCCTCCCCCACCCACCCGCCCCTACCCGACCCCGGGGCTCCGCCGCGTGGCCGCCGCGGGGGTGCGGGATCCGGTCGCCAGGGCCTGGGGCGGGCCGTCCCGGGCCGCGAGGCGTTCGGGGTGCTGCCTCGATGGCGGACAATGGGGGGCATGCCTTCCGTACTGCCCGATGGCGAGCCCATGCCCGAGGACGGCGCGCTGCCCGCGAGCGCCGTGGCCGGGGCGGCAGACCGGCCGCTCGGGATCTATCTGCATGTGCCCTACTGCGCGACGCGCTGCGGGTACTGCGACTTCAACACCTACACCGCCACTGAGCTGCGTGGTTCCGGCGGCGTGCTCGCCTCGCGCGACAATTACGCCGAGATGGTCGCCGAGGAGGTCCGCCTCGCCCGCAAGGTGCTGGGGGACGACACCCGGCCGGTCGAGACGGTGTTCGTCGGGGGCGGCACCCCGACCCTGCTCGCGGCCGCTGACCTCGGGCGGATGCTCGGCGCCATCCGGGACGAGTTCGGGCTGGCTGAGGGGGCCGAGGTCACCACCGAGGCCAACCCGGAGTCGGTCGACCCGCGGTATCTGGAGCAGCTGCGGGAGGCCGGGTTCAACCGGGTCTCGTTCGGGATGCAGAGCGCCCGGCAGCATGTGCTGCGAGTCCTGGACCGCACCCACACCCCGGGCCGCCCGGAGGCGTGCGTGGCCGAGGCGAGGGCGGCCGGGTTCGACCATGTGAACCTGGACCTGATCTACGGCACGCCGGGGGAGAGCGACGAGGACTGGCGCGCCTCGCTGGAGGCCGCGCTGGGCGCCGGGCCCGACCATGTGTCGGCGTACGCGCTGATCGTCGAGGAGGGCACCCAGCTCGCCCGGCGGATCCGGCGCGGCGAGGTCCCGATGACCGACGACGATGTGCACGCCGATCGGTATCTCATCGCGGAGGAGACGCTGTCGGCGGCCGGGTTCCGCTGGTACGAGGTGTCGAACTGGGCCACGTCGGACGCCGGCCGATGCCGCCACAACGAGCTCTACTGGCGCGGCGCCGACTGGTGGGGCGCCGGTCCCGGCGCGCACAGCCATGTGGGCGGCGTGCGCTGGTGGAACGTGAAGCACCCCGGCGTGTACGCGCAGGCCCTGAGCGAGGGCCGGTCCCCGGGGGCGGGCCGCGAGGTGCTGGCCGACGAGGAGCGCCGGGTGGAGCGGATCCTGCTGGAGCTGCGGCTCGCGGAGGGCTGCCCGCTGGACCTGCTGGCCCCGGCCGGCGCCGCCGCGGCGGCCCGGGCCGTGGCGGACGGCCTGCTGGAGCCGGAGCCGTACGGCGCGGGCCGGGCGGTGCTCACCCTGCGGGGGCGGCTGCTGGCCGACGCGGTGGTGCGCGATCTAGTGGACTGACGCCCGGCCTGGCGCCCGCTTGCCCGGCTTGGCGCCCGCCTGGCCTGGCGCTCGTCCGGCTTGGCGCTCGTCCGGCTTGGTGCCCGCCCGGCCTGGCGCCCGCTTGCCCTGGCGCCCGCTTGCCCGGCTTGGCGCCCGCCTGGCCTGGCGCCTGCCTGCCTTGACGCCCCGCTCGGTCTGGCGCCCGCCTGAGCGTGCCCGGATACCCCCGCGCCCGCCTGGCCGCCGCCCGGATGACGTGACGTACCTCGCCTGCCCGGGCGCCCGGGCATGCCAGGCGCCCGGGCAGCCCCGACGCCCGGTTGGCCAGGCGCCGTGACAGCCCCCACTACGGCCCGTCAGGTCCGCCCACGGTCACGTGGTCGATCAGCTCCTCCACCCGCCCCAGCAGGGCCGGCTCCAGGTCCTTGTACGAGCGGACCGAGGACAGGATCCTCTGCCAGGCCGCCCCCGTGTTCTCGGGCCATCCCAGCGCCCGGCAGACGCCCGTCTTCCAGTCCTGGCCGTGCGGCACCGTCGGCCAGGCGGGAATGCCGACCGAGGAGGGCTTCACGGCCTCCCATATGTCGATGTAGGGGTGCCCGACGACCAGCACGTGCTCGCCGGTGACCTCGGCCGCGATCCGGGACTCCTTCGTGCCCGGGACCAGGTGGTCGACCAGCACGCCGAGGCGGGCGTCGGGGCCGGGGGAGAAGTCGCGGACGATCGCGGGCAGGTCGTCGATTCCCTCCAGGTACTCCACGACCACGCCCTCGATGCGCAGGTCGTCCCCCCACACCCGCTCGACGAGCTCCGCGTCGTGGCGCCCCTCCACATAGATGCGCCCCGCGCGGGCGACGCGCGCGCGGGCCTGGGGGAGGGCGAGGGAGCCGGAGGCCGTGCGGCGCGGGCCCGTAAGGGCGGCGGCGCGGGGGCGCACCAGGGTGACGACGCGGCCCTCCAGGAGGAAGCCGCGCGGTTCCATGGGGAAGACCCGGCGCTTGCCGAAGCGGTCCTCCAGGGTCACCGTGGGGCCCTGCGCGGTCTTCTCGCAGTGGATCACGGCGCCGCAGAACCCGGTGGTGACCTCCTCGACGACCAGGTCGGGCTCGGCGGGCACCTCGGGCGCGGGCGCCTGGCGCTTCCAGGGCGGGGTCAGGTCCGGGTCGTACTGTCGCATCCGTGTGACCCTAGCGCCGGCGTCAGGAGGACACGCCGAAACGAGCCGCGAGTTCATCGCGCTGCGCCCGGACGAAACGGGCGTCCACGGTGGCGCCGTGCCCGGGGACGTACAGCGCGTCCTCGCCGCCGAGGGCGAGCAACCGGTCCAGGGCGGCGGGCCACTGGCCGGGGATCGCGTCGGCGCCCGCCTGGGGCGGCCCCGACTCCTCGACCAGATCGCCGCAGAAGACCACCTCGGGCTCGCCCGGGGCCCGGCCGGGGACGAGGACGGCCAGGTCGTGGGCGGTGTGGCCGGGGCCCACGTTCGCCAGCAGCACGGGCCGGTCGCCCAGGTCCAGGGTGAGCTCGCCGCACACCAGGTGGTGCGGGCGTACGAGATGGTCGGCGGCCTCGGCGGCGGCGCCGGGGTCCGCGCCGTGGCGCGCCGCGTCGTCTCGCAGCGCGTCCCGCTCGCGGCGCAGCAGCTCGTCGAGCCCGGCGGCCCCGTACACCTCGCAGCCCGCGAAGGCGGCGGTGCCGAAGACATGGTCGAAGTGGGGGTGGGTGAGGGCGATGTGGGTGGGCCGGCGGCCGAAGAGCCGGGTGATCTCGCGGCGTACCCAGGCGCCCTCGGCCAGGTCGGCGCCGGTGTCGACGACCAGGACGCCGCTCCGGCCGGCGATCGCGCCGACGGTCGCGTCCCAGCCGGGGAGGCGGCACCGGACGACGGATGGCGTGAGATGTTCCCAGCGCGCCTCTTCCCAACGGGTGTCCATATGGAGACGCTAGCTCCAGCGGTGGCAAAGCGGCGGCTCTTGCCCCGGCCACGGCACCCCGCCGTACACTGGCTGAGGGGTTCTGGCACTCGTGACCATTGAGTGCCAGGGGGAAGACCTGATGAGACGGCTGGACTGGAGGTGCGCGGTGCTCAGCGAACGCAGACTCGAGGTACTGCGTGCGATCGTCCAGGACTATGTGGGCACGGAGGAGCCGGTCGGCTCCAAGGCGCTCACCGAGCGGCACCGGCTGGGCGTCTCCCCGGCCACGGTGCGCAACGACATGGCTGCCCTGGAGGACGAGGGTTATATCGCCCAGCCGCACACCAGCGCCGGGCGCATCCCCACGGACAAGGGTTACCGGCTGTTCGTCGACAAGCTGGCCGGAGTGAAGCCCCTGTCCACACCGGAGCGGCGGGCCATCCAGAACTTCCTGGACGGCGCCGTGGACCTCGACGACGTGGTGGGCCGCACGGTCCGGCTGCTCGCGCAGCTGACCCGGCAGGTCGCGGTGGTGCAGTACCCCTCGCTGACCCGCTCGACGGTCCGCCATGTGGAGCTGCTGGCGCTGAGCCCGGCGCGGGTGATGCTGGTGCTGATCACGGATACCGGGCGGGTCGAGCAGCGCATGGTGGACTGCCCGGCGCCGGTGAGCGAGGAGTCTCTCGCGGATCTGCGGGCCCGGCTGAACAGCCGGGTCGTGGGCCGGCGGTTCGCGGATGTGCCGCAGCTGGTGCAGGACCTGCCCGAGTCCTTCGAACAGGAGGACCGGGGGACCGTCTCAACGGTCCTGGCCACGCTGCTGGAGACGCTGGTCGAAGAGACCGAGGAGCGGCTGATGATCGGCGGCACCGCCAATCTGACCCGCTTCGGGCATGATTTCCCCCTGACGATCCGGCCCGTACTGGAAGCGCTGGAGGAGCAGGTCGTTCTGCTCAAGCTGCTCGGCGAGGCGAAGGACTCGGGCATGACCGTACGGATCGGGCATGAGAATGCTCATGAGGGCCTGAATTCCACTTCGGTCGTGGCGGTCGGCTACGGTTCGGGCGACGAGGCGGTCGCCAAACTCGGCGTGGTCGGACCGACCCGCATGGACTACCCCGGAACGATGGGAGCGGTACGCGCAGTGGCACGTTACGTCGGACAGATCCTGGCGGAGTCGTAAGTGGCGACGGACTACTACGCAGTCCTGGGCGTGCGGCGTGATGCCTCGCAGGACGAGATCAAGAAGGCATTCCGCCGGCTCGCGCGCGAGCTGCACCCGGACGTGAATCCGGATCCCAAGACCCAAGAGCGGTTCAAGGAGATCAACGCCGCCTATGAGGTCTTGTCCGATCCCCAGAAGAAGCAGGTCTACGACCTGGGCGGGGACCCGCTGTCCGCCGCGGGCGGCGCAGGGGGCGGCGCGGGCGGCTTCGGCGCGGGCTTCGGCAACTTCTCCGACATCATGGACGCCTTCTTCGGCACGGCGTCGCAGCGCGGCCCGCGGTCCAGGACCCGGCGCGGCCAGGACGCCATGATCCGCCTCGATGTGGAGCTGAGCGAGGCGGCCTTCGGGACCACCAAGGACATCCAGGTCGACACCGCGGTCGTCTGTACGACGTGCAGCGGCGAGGGCGCGGCGCCCGGCACCACGGCGCAGACCTGTGACATGTGCCGGGGCCGGGGCGAGGTGTCCCAGGTGACGCGGTCCTTCCTCGGCCAGGTCATGACCTCCCGGCCGTGCCCGCAGTGCCAGGGCTTCGGCACCGTGGTGCCGACCCCGTGCCCGGAGTGCGCGGGCGACGGGCGGATCCGCTCGCGCCGGACGCTGACCGTGAAGATCCCGGCCGGTGTGGACAACGGCACCCGGATCCAGCTCGCCGGCGAGGGCGAGGTCGGCCCGGGCGGCGGCCCGGCAGGCGATCTGTACGTGGAGATCCACGAGGTGCCGCACCCGGTCTTCCAGCGCCGGGGCGACGATCTGCACTGCACGGTGACCATTCCCATGACGGCGGCGGCCCTGGGCACGAAGGTGCCCCTGGAGACGCTCGACGGCCTGGAGGAGGTCGACATCCGGCCCGGCACCCAGTCCGGCCAGTCGATCCCGCTCCACCAGCGCGGCGTCACCCACCTGCGCGGCGGCGGCCGCGGCGACCTGATCGTCCACGTCGAGGTGACGACCCCGGCCAAGCTCGACCCGGAGCAGGAGGAGCTGCTGCGGCGGCTGGCCAAGCTGCGGGGCGAGGAGCGGCCGATGGGCGAATTCAAGCCAGGGCAGCAGGGTTTGTTCTCGCGTTTGAAGGATGCGTTCAACGGACGGTAGGCGCCCGGCCGGGGGTCCGGGGGTTGTCCCCCGGGGGGATGCAGTAAGCCAGGGCAGCAGGGTTTGTTCTCGCGTTTGAAGGATGCGTTCAACGGACGGTAGGCGGCTCACCCGCCCCCGCAGCGCGCGTCCAGGGCCTGTCGGCGTCTCGCCGACAGGCCCTGAGCCGAGTACTGAGCGGCGCGGAGGACATGACACGATGTCGCCATGTCCTCCGCACTGACCGATCTCTTTCGGTACCCGATCGTGCAGGCCCCGATGGCGGGCGGGGCCTCCTGCCCGCAGTTGGCCGCCACCGTCTCCGAGGCCGGAGGCCTCGGGTTCCTCGCCGCCGGCTACAAGACGCCGGAGGCGATGTACGAGGAGATCAAGCAGCTGCGGGGGGAGACCGCCCGGCCCTTCGGCGTGAACCTGTTCATGCCGCAGCCGCTCACCGCCGACCCCGCCGCCGTGGAGGTCTACCGCGAGCAGCTCGCCGGGGAGGCGGCCTGGTACGGCACCCCGCTGGGCGACCCCGACGCGGGCTCCGACGACGCGTACGACGCCAAGCTGGCGATCCTCTTCGACGACCCGGTCCCGGTCGTCTCGTTCACCTTCGGCTGCCCCACCCGCGCCGTCCTCGACGCCTTCGGCAGGGTCGGGACGCGGACGGTGGTGACCGTGACCTCGCCCGCCGAGGCGCAGGCCGCCCAGTGGGCGGGCGCCGACGCCGTGTGCGTACAGGGCATCGAGGCGGGCGGCCACCAGGGCACCCACCGCGACGACCCGCGCGCCGACGGGACGAGCGCCGGCTTCGGCCTGCTGTCGTTGCTCGCGCTGGTCCGGGAGGTCGTGCAGATCCCGGTCATCGCGGCGGGCGGGCTGATGCGCGGCTCGCAGATCGCGGGGGTGCTGGCGGCGGGCGCGGTCGCGGCCCAGCTGGGGACCGCGTTTCTGGTCTGCTCCGAGTCGGGGGCCAACGCCCTGCACAAGCGGGCCATGACGGACCCGGTGTTCGGCCGTACGGAGCTGACCCGCGCCTTCTCCGGGCGCCCCGCGCGCGGGCTGGTCAACCGCTTCATGCGCGACCACGGCCGGTACGCCCCGGCCGCCTACCCCCAGCTGCACCACCTCACCTCCGGGCTGCGGAAGGCTGCGGCGAAGGCCGGCGATCCGCAGGGCATGGCGCTGTGGGCGGGGCAGGGGCACCAACTGGCGCGGGAGCTGCCCGCCGGGCGGCTGGTGGAGGTGCTGGTGGCCGAACTGGACGCGGCGCGTGAGGGTTTGGGCGTCATGCGGGACAGAGGGGCGGTGTCGTGACCGCCCCCGTCTTCCTGGCCGACTCCCTGGCGGGGGCGGCCGTGGGGGCGCGGCTGGCGATCGAGGGGCCGGAAGGGCGGCATGCCGTGTCGGTGCGCCGGCTGCGTGTGGGCGAGCCGGTGGTCCTGACGGACGGGGCCGGTACGGGCGCCTTCGGCGCCGTGGCGGCCGTCGAGGGCAAGGACCGGCTGCTGGTCGAGGTGGCCGAGGTGCGCCATGAGGCGCCGCCGAGCCCGCGGATCACCGTGGTCCAGGCGCTGCCGAAGGGGGACCGCGGCGAACTGGCCGTGGAGACCATGACGGAGACCGGCGTGGACGCCATCGTGCCCTGGGCGGCGGCGCGTTGTGTCACCCAGTGGAAGGGCGAGCGCGGGCTGAAGGCGCTGGGCAAGTGGCGGTCGACGGCCCGGGAGGCGGGCAAGCAGTCGCGTCGGCTCATCTTTCCCGAGGTGACGGACGCGATGACGACCCGCCAGGTTGCTCGGCTTCTGGTCGAATCCGACTTCGCGGCCGTGCTGCACGAGGAGGGCGGCGAGCCGCTCGCGACCGTGCCGCTGCCCGCCGAGGGGAGCGTCGTGCTGGTGGTCGGCCCGGAAGGGGGCGTATCACCCGAGGAGTTGACGGTCTTCGCCGAGGCGGGGGCGCGCCCGTACCGCCTGGGCCCGACCGTGCTGCGTACCTCCACGGCCGGAACGGCGGCGGCCGCGCTGCTGTTGGGCCGTACGGGCCGCTGGGGCTGACGCACCCGTCCTCCGGCGCTTCTCGCCACCCCGGCCGCCCGGCGGATCATGTGGCCGAGTGTGCTCTTCCGGATCCACCCGCTCCGGTGGGAACCTCTCTCTATGGGGGCAATGAGGCATCAAAGGAACGTGCTCTTCGCGGTCATGGCGGCGGCCTTGACGATCGTCGCGGTGGCGGCGTGCGAGCCGAGGGACGACACCGGGCTCCACGCCATCGGGGTGGCGGTCACCACGGACCGGGTCAGCACGCGCGCGCTCGAAAAGGGCGGCATCGACGTGCGCTGGATGACCTGCAACGCGGATGTGAAGGGCAAGCACACGTCCGGCCCGTCGCAGGACGCGAAGGCCTCCGTCCACTGCCGGGGCGAGACCAAGGACGACCGCACCATCAAGGTCAGCGGCACCGTCACCTACGAGCGCGAGAACATCTGCGTGCGGGGCGATCTGACCGCCAAGGTGGACGGTCACCAAGTCTTCCACGCGAATGTGGTCGGCGACTGCAACGCGCGGAAGACGGGGCATCCCAAGCCGTCGCGGAACACCACCCACCCGTGGGACCGGCGGACCACGGCGGGCAGTGACAAGGGCAACGAGAAGTAAGCGGCGGCCGATGGCCGCACGCTCCCGGTAGCATCCGGTTTTGTACCAGCCGATGATGCGTAAGGAGCCACGGTGGCGGGAGAACCGCAGGCCGACTGCCTGTTCTGCAAAATCGTCTCGAAGGAGGTGCCGGCGACCGTCGTCCGCGAGACCGAGACGACCGTCGCCTTCCGGGACATCAACCCTCAGGCGCCGACCCACGTCCTGGTGATCCCCAAGGTCCACTACCCGGACGCCGCCTCCCTCGCGGGCGCGGAGCCGCAGATCGCCGCCGACATACTGCGCGAGGCGGGCGCGGTCGCCGCCGACGAGGAGATCGACGCCGCCGGCTTCCGCGTGATCTTCAACACGGGCTCGGGCGCGGGCCAGACCGTCTTCCACGCGCACGCCCACGTCCTGGGCGGTCGCGGCTTCAACTGGCCCCCCGGGTAATCCCCTTGTCCGTACGTGAACTGGTCGTCCTGGGCACCGCGAGCCAGGTGCCGACCCGGCATCGCAACCACAACGGCTATCTGCTGCGCTGGGACAGTGAGGGCATCCTCTTCGACCCCGGCGAGGGCACCCAGCGGCAGATGTTGCGGGCGGGGGTCGCCGCCCATGACGTCAACCGGATCTGTGTCACGCACTTCCACGGGGACCACTCGCTGGGTCTGGCCGGAGTCGTCCAGCGGATCAACCTGGACCGGGTGCCGCACCCGGTGACCGCGCACTACCCGGCGAGCGGACAGCGCTTCTTCGAGCGGCTGCGGTACGCGACCGCGTACCGCGAGACCGTGCCGCTCGCCGAGGCGCCGGTGGCCGGCGAGGGCGGGGTCCTGGCGCGGACCGCCGGATACACCCTGGAGGCGCGCAGGCTCTCCCACCCGGTCGAGTCCTACGGCTACCGGCTGACCGAGCCCGACGGCCGCCGCATGCTGCCCGAGCGGCTCGCGGCGCACGGCATCCGCGGGCCGGAGGTCGGCCGGCTGCAGCGGGAGGGCGAGCTGGAGCGGGAGGGGCATACGGTCACGCTGGAGGAGGTCAGCGAGGTGCGGCGCGGGCAGCGCTTCGCCTTCGTCATGGACACGCGGCTGTGCGAGGGTGCCTATGACCTCGCGCAGGGCTGTGACCTGCTGGTGATCGAGTCCACCTTCCTGGACGAGGACGAGCCGCTGGCGGTCGAGTACGGGCATCTCACGGCCGGACAGGCCGCGCGGCTGGCCGCGGAGGCGGGGGTGCGGCACCTGGTGCTGACCCACTTCTCGCAGCGGTACGGCGACCCCTCCGCCTTCGAGCGGCAGGCACGGGCGGCGGGTTTCGAGGGGGAGCTCACGGTGGCGCAGGACCTGATGAGCGTGGCGGTTCCCAAGCGGCGCTGACCGCTCGCAAGCCCGGCGCCGATGTCGGTGCCCTCGTGCACACTGGCCGCAGCCGCATCGATCCGTATGCACAGCACCATGCGGTGACATGCACCGCAGAACCCGCACTGAAGAACACGCACTGAAGAACACGCACTGAAGAACACGCACTGAAAAAGATTCGCTGAACGGGGCCGGCGACGAGGCCGGTCCGATCTGGGAGCGCACGGTGACCACAGACCACGGCCAGCCGCTCGCGGCGGAGTACCCGGAGTACCCCCTGCTCGACCCGCTCGCGGCCGTCCGCAGATCCGGCGACCCGGCCTGTGACGTCTATCTCACCGGCACGGTCTTTCTGGACATCATCTTCACCGGCCTGGACTCCGCCCCCGTGCGCGGCACCGAGTCCTGGGCGCGCGGCATGGGCTCCAGCCCCGGCGGGGTGGCCAACATGGCCACCGCCCTGGCCCGCCTGGGCCTGCGCACCTCCCTCGCCGCCGCCTTCGGCGACGACATGTACGGGGACTACTGCCGCGATGCCCTGGACCGCGGCGAGGGCATCGACCTGTCGCTGTCCCGTACGGTGCGCGGCTGGCACTCCCCGGTGACCGTGTCCATGGCCTACGAGGGCGAGCGCACGATGGTCTCCCACGGCCACGAGGCGCCGCCGCCCGAGGAGCCCGCCCCCAGCTGCCCGCCCCCGGCCCGCGCGGCCATCGCCTCGCTGGTCCCGGGGAACCGCGAGGAGTGGGTCGCCCAGGCCGCCGGCCACGGCAGCATGGTCTTCGCGGACGTCGGCTGGGACGACACCGGCCGCTGGGACCCGGCCGACCTCGCCGATCTCGAGCACTGCGAGGCGTTCTTGCCCAACGCGGCCGAGGCGATGCGGTACACCCGTACCGACTGCCCGCGCGCCGCCGCCCGCGCGCTCGCCGACAAGGTGCCGCTCGCGGTGGTCACCCTGGGCGCCGAGGGGGCGTACGCGGTGGACGGGCGCACCGGGGAGACCGCCGAGGTGCCCGCGATCGCCGTGGAGGCCCTGGACCCGACCGGCGCGGGCGATGTGTTCGTCGCGGGCTTCGTCACCGGCACCCTCGCCCAGTGGCCGCTCGCCGACCGGCTGGCCTTCGCGGGCCTGAGCGCCGCGCTGTCCGTGCAGGAGTTCGGCGGCTCGCTGTCGGCGCCCGGCTGGGTGGAGATCGCCGCCTGGTGGCAGCACGCGAAGTCGTACGACGACCAGGACCCCTCGGCGCTGCGCCGCTACGCCTTCTTGGACAGGATCCTCCCGGCGGCCGCCCGCCCCTGGCCGCTGCGCCGGGCCGTGCCCACGATCGGCTTCCGGCAGGCGTGAAGCGGGAGCGGCGGGGCGGATCCTGGTTGGAGTAAAAGCACTCGGGTCTTGTCAGTGCTCCGTCGTACCCTTGTACTCGAGGTTGTCGAGCAACGAGAACCCCGCAAGAGGAGGTAGGAGCAGGCCCAAGAGCCGGCCCATGACGCAACCAACCACAGCACGCCAGGCGCATGCGCAGTTCACGGTTCCGAACAAGCACCCGATGGTCATGGTGCTGGGATCGGGCGATTCGCTGCTGCGCGTCATCGAAAAGGCATTCCCCGCGACCGACATCCATGTGCGGGGCAATGAGGTCAGCGCGACCGGTGATCCCCGGGAAGTCGCCCTCATCCAGCGCCTGTTCGACGAGATGATGCTGGTGCTCCGCACCGGTCAACCGATGACAGAGGACGCGGTGGAGCGCTCGATCGCCATGCTGCGCACGGCGGAGGACGGCGAGATAGGGGTGGAGACCCCCGCCGAGGTGCTCACCCAGAACATCCTCTCCAACCGCGGCCGCACCATCCGCCCCAAGACCCTCAACCAGAAGCGCTACGTCGACGCCATCGACAAGCACACCGTCGTCTTCGGCATCGGCCCGGCCGGTACCGGCAAGACCTATCTGGCCATGGCCAAGGCGGTCCAGGCCCTGCAGTCCAAGCAGGTCACCAGGATCATCCTGACCCGGCCGGCGGTCGAGGCGGGCGAGCGGCTCGGCTTCCTGCCCGGCACGCTCTACGAGAAGATCGACCCGTATCTGCGTCCGCTGTACGACGCGCTGCACGACATGCTCGACCCCGACTCGATCCCGCGCCTGATGGCCGCGGGGACGATCGAGGTCGCGCCGCTGGCGTATATGCGCGGCCGCACGCTCAACGACGCGTTCATCATCCTCGACGAGGCGCAGAACACGAACCCCGAGCAGATGAAGATGTTCCTCACCCGGCTCGGTTTCGACTCCAAGATCGTGATCACGGGTGACATCACCCAGGTCGACCTCCCCGGCGGGACCAAGAGCGGTCTGCGTCAGGTGCAGGAGATCCTGGAGGGCGTCGAGGACGTGCACTTCTCCCGGCTCACCAGCATCGATGTGGTCCGCCACAAGCTGGTCGGCCGCATTGTCGACGCGTACGAGCTGTACGACAGCCGGAACGGAAAGTAAAACAACATTCTCATGGCGATCGACGTCAACAATGAATCCGGCACGGAGATCGATGAGCGGGCGGTGCTGGATGTCGCCCGCTACGCCTTGGCCCGGATGCGTATCCACCCGCTCTCCGAGCTCTCGGTGATCGTCGTCGACGCCGACGCCATGGAGCAGCTCCACATCCAGTGGATGGACCTGCCGGGGCCCACCGACGTCATGTCCTTCCCGATGGACGAGCTGCGCCCGCCCGCGAAGGACGACGAGGAGCCCCCGCAGGGCCTCCTCGGGGACATCGTGCTCTGCCCCGAGGTGGCCAAGAAGCAGGGGGAGGAGGCGCCGACCGGACACTCCATGGACGAGGAGCTGCAGCTCCTGACCGTCCACGGCGTCCTCCACCTCCTCGGCTACGACCACGAGGAGCCGGACGAGCGGGCCGAGATGTTCGGCCTCCAGGCCGCCATCGTCGACGGCTGGCGGGCCGAGCGCGGCATGACCGGCCCCTCCCCGGCCCCCACGACCCGATGACCGGCCGACTGATCGTCGCCGCCGTCCTGCTGGTGGTGGTCGCCTGGCTCGCGGCCTGCGCCGAGGCCGGTCTGGCCCGCACCACCCGCTTCCGCGCCGAGGAGGCCGTCCGGGCCGGGCGGCGCGGCAGCGCCAGGCTGATGCAGGTCGCCGCGGACCCCACCCGCTATCTGAACGTCGCACTGCTGGTGCGGGTCGCCTGCGAGGTGGCGGCCGGCGCGGTCGTCACCTACGCGTGTCTGCGCGAGTTCGACGAGACATGGAAGGCGCTGACCATCGCGATCGGCGTGATGGTCCTCGTCTCGTATGTGGCCGTCGGTGTCTCGCCGCGCACCATCGGCGCCCAGCACCCGCTGAACACCGCGACCGCCGCCGCGTATGTCCTGCTGCCCCTGGCCCGCGTCATGGGCCCCATCCCGCCGCTGCTGATCCTCATCGGTAACGCGCTGACCCCCGGCAAGGGCTTCCGTAAGGGCCCCTTCGCCTCCGAGGCCGAGCTGCGCGCCCTGGTGGACCTGGCGGAGAAGGAGTCGCTGATCGAGGACGAGGAGCGGCGCATGGTGCACTCCGTCTTCGAGCTCGGCGACACGCTGGTGCGTGAGGTGATGGTGCCGCGCACCGACCTCGTCGCCATCGAGCGCTTCAAGACCATCCGGCAGGCCCTGACCCTCGCGCTGCGCTCCGGGTTCTCCCGGATCCCGGTCACCGGTGAGAACGAGGACGACATCGTCGGCATCGTCTACCTCAAGGACCTGGCCCGTAAGACGCATATCAACCGCGAGGCCGAGTCCGAGCTGGTCTCCACCGCCATGCGGCCCGCCGCCTTCGTGCCGGACACCAAGAACGCGGGGGACCTGCTGCGCGAGATGCAGCAGGAGCGCAACCACGTCGCGGTCGTCGTCGACGAATACGGCGGCACGGCCGGGATCGTCACCATCGAGGACATCCTGGAGGAGATCGTCGGCGAGATCACCGACGAGTACGACCGCGAGCTGCCGCCGATCCAGGACCTGGGCGACGGCACCCACCGGGTCACCGCCCGGCTCGGCCTGGACGACCTCGGCGAGCTGTACGGGACGGACCTGGACGACGAGGACGTCGAGACGGTCGGCGGGCTGCTGGCCAAGTCGCTGGGGCGGGTGCCGATCGCGGGCGCCACGGCGGAGGTCGAGGTCGAGGACGGCGGCCCGGACTCCGACCTCAAGTCCCTGCGGCTGACCGCCGAGTCCACGGCCGGCCGCCGCAACCGCATCGTCACGGTCCTGGTCGAGCCGGTCCGCGCGACGGCGGAGACCGACCCCGAGGACTGAGCCCGAGGACCGGGCCCGAGGCGTGAGCCCGAGGGGTGGGCCCCGCGGATCGGCGAGGCGGCAGGCGGATCGGCGAGGCGGCAGGCCTACGCCCGGTGGGCGTCCTCGCTCAGTGCGAGGGCGCGCAGCTCGCCCCGCGCGGTGATGCCCAGCTTCGGGAAGATCTTGTACAGGTGGTAGCCGACGGTGCGCGGGCTCACCCCCAGCCGGGTACCGATCTCGCGGTTGGTGAGGCCGCCCGCCGCCAGCCGCGCCACCTGCAGCTCCTGCGCGGTGAGCCGGGCCGCCGGGTCCTCGCCGCCGCGCCGTGCCGAACCACCGGCCGCCCGCAGCTCGCCGCGCGCCCGGTCCCGCCATACGGGCGCACCGAGCCCCTCGAACAGGTCGGCGGCGAGCCGCAGGTGCGCCCGCGCCTCGCCCGGCCGCCGCTCGCGGCGCAGCCATTCGCCGTGCAGCAGGGCGGAGCGGGCACGGGCGAAGGGGTGGTCGTGAAGGCCGTCCGCGTCGGCTTCAGGGCTGTTGGGGCGGGTGTCCGCGTTCGTATCGGGGGTGGCGCGGTGGGCCGCCCGGAAGGCGGCGTCCGCGTCCTCCCCGTCGGCCATCAGCGCCCGGCTGCGGTGCCACTGCGCGCGGGCCCACGGCAGACCGCTGCCGACCGCCCACGCCCCGAACCTCTCCGCCGTCGCCCGGGCGCCCGTCGCGTCGCCCGCCGCCCGGTGCGCCTCGACCAGATCGGCCGCGGACCGGCGGGCGATCCGCCCGTGCGCGTACGGCGAGCCGGGCCTGTGCACCGCCGTCAGCCGCTCGCGGGCCTCGTCGTGTTCGCCGCGGGCCAGGGCCAGCAGCGCCGTCGCCCAGGTGGCCTCGGCGGCGGCCGAGCGGTTGCCGAGGGGGAGCGCGCCGGCCAGCGCCGCCTCGGCGTGCGCACGGCACGCGGCCTCGTCGCCGCGCAGCGCGGCCAGCCGGGCCAGCACGGCCAGCGCGTCGGCGGCCCGCACCGGCTGGTCCATGTCCCGGGTCAGCCGCAGCGCCTCCTCGGCGTGCTCCCCGGCGGCCCGCACCAGGCCCAGCTCGCACTCCAGTCCGGCGAGCCAGATCATCGGCGGGGCGAGCAGGGCGAGCGTGCCGGAGGAGCGGATGTTCTCGCACGCGGCCAGGGCGAAGTCTCTGGCGCGGCGCGGTGCCGGACCGTCGCGGGTGATCACCAGCGGCCACAGCCAGCGGTGCACCCCGCTGGTTCCGAGCTCGTCGGGGCCCTCGCGCAGAATCCGCCACGGGTCGGCGCCGTGCGCGGACGGCTCCCCGTCGAAGGCGGCCGCGAGCAGCCGCCCGTACTGCCGGTAGCGAGGGTCGAGTTCCAGCCCGGCGATGAGCAGCGCGGCCTCGCGCAGCCGGTCGCCCCGGTCGGCGTGGTCGGCCGCGTCGCACGCCATGAACAGCAGCGCGGCCGCCGCCTCGGGGGAGTGCGGGACGAGCGCGTCGGCGCTGCGGACCAGCTCCCGCAGCGCGGCGTCCTGATGCCCGCCCGAATGCCCCATGAGCCCGCGCAGGCGGGCCAGCGCGATCCGGGTGCCCCGGCCCGCGCCGGCTCGGGCGGCCAGGCGGTGGGCCGTGTCTCGGTGGCCGGACTTCCACGCGGCGTGGGCGGCGGCCGCCAGGCGGCGGGCGCGGGCCGCGGCGGTCGGGCTGAGGTCGGCGGCGCGGCTGAGGACGGACGCGACGGCGGAGAGCCCGCCGCGGTCGGCGATCTCGTCCGCACCGCCTTCCAGAGCGGCCGCCACGGCCTCGTCGGGGCCGGTGGCCGCGAGGGCGCGGTGCCAGGCGGCGGCGGTGGTCAAACCGGTGTCGGCCAGTTCGGCCGCGAGGGCCAGGTGGGCGGCGCGGCGCTCCAGGAACGGGGCGTCGGCGTAGACCGCGGAGCGGACCAGCGGGTGGCGGAAGCGGAGGTCGGGGCCCGACACCCGGAGCAGACCGGCGCGTTCGGCCGCGGTGAGCGCGGCGGCGGTGACGCCCAGCCGGGCGGCCGCCGCCAGCACGACGTCGGTGCGGCCCCGGTCCTCGGCCGCCGCGACGAGCAGCAGGGTGCGTTCGGCCGCGGGGAGCGCACGTACCCGGAGCGCGAACGCCTCGCGCAGGCGCGCGGTCAGCGGCAGTGGACCGTGGGGGAGCGGGCCGAGGGGCTGCGGGCCGTGGTGCAGCGGCCGGTTCCCCTCCGCCGCGGCTCCGGTCGCGGTCAGCTCGATCAGCGCCAGGGGGTTGCCGCCCGTCTCGGCGACCAGCGCGGCGAGTTCCGGGCCGTTGATGCCGCGGCCCCGCCCGGCCAGCAGGGCCCCGGCCTCCCGCGGGCCGAGCCCGCGCAGCCGCAGGCCCGGCAGGTCACCGGCGCGTACGGGCATGTCCTCCGCGTCGTCGCGGACGGCGAGCAGGACCGAGGTCCGCAGCCCGCCCAGCCGGCGGGCCGCGAAGAGGACCGCCGTGAGGGTCGCCCGGTCCAGCCACTGCAGGTCGTCGACGGCCAGCAGCAGGGGAGCGCGTTCGGCCGCCCGCCGCAGCAGCGCCAGCGCGGCCGTGCACACCATCAGGTCCGTGGCCGTACCGCCCGTCATCCCCAACGCGGCGTGCAGGGCGGCCCGTTGCGCGTCCGGCAGGTCCTCGGCCAGGGACAGCACGGGCGACAACAGCTGCTGGAGCCCGCCGAAGCCGAGCGCGACCTCGGACTCCAGGCCGGCGCAGCGCAGCACCACGACACCGGGGTGCTCCCGCGCCGCGTACGAGAGGGCGTCGCTCAGCAGGGCCGACTTGCCGATCCCCGCCTCCCCGCGCACCAGCAGGGCCCGGCCCCGCCCGGCGACCGCGTCGGCGACGAGGGCGCGGACGGCGGCCCGTTCGCCGTCCCGCCCGTGCAGAGGTCCCATGCGCCGAGCGTATCGGGACCAGTCGATGTGACAGATGCCCGCGCCCTGGTCCCCGGCGGAAGCTCGATCCGTACGGCAGGCCGTACGGCAGCACATCACCCACGCAGAGCGAGGAGCCGGATCGTGTCCGAGACACCCTTCAACCGCCGCAGAGCCATCTCGGGGGCCCTGGCCGGGGCCGCCGGGCTCGCCGCGGCGGCCGCCGGGACACAGGGGGCGCAGGCCGCCGCGCGGAAGGGCGAGGCGAGCGCGGCGGGCAAGGCGTGCTTCGCCGGGAAGGTGGTGGTCATCACCGGCGCGACATCGGGCATCGGCCGGGCGACGGCCAAGGCGTTCGCCGCCGAGGGCGCCAAGGTGGGGTTCTGCGGGCGCCGGGAGAACCTCGGCGCAAAGGTCGAGCGGGAGATCCGGAAGGCGGGCGGGGAGGCCGTCTACATCCGGGCGGACGTCCGGGACGCGGACCAGGTCAAGACCTTCGTGGACAAGGTGGCGAGCCGTTACGGCGGTCTGGACGTGGCGTTCAACAACGCGGGCGTCGAGTTCTCCAAGCCGCTGCACGAGACCGGCGTCGCCGAGTGGGACGACATCATCGGCACCAACGAGCGCGGGGTCTTCCTGGCGATCAAGTACGAGATCCCGCACCTGCTCCAGCGGGGCGGCGGCGTGATCGTCTGCACCTCCTCCGCCGGGGCGGAGCGGGCCCGGCCGGGCCACGCCGGATACACGGCGAGCAAGCGCGGCGTGGAGGGCATCGTGCGGTCCGCCGCCCTCGACTACGGCTCCAAGGGGATCCGCGTCAACGCGATCCTGCCCGGCACGACCGACACCCCGCTGGTGCGCCCCAAGGGCGTGTCCGACGCCGACTGGGCGGCGTACAAGAAGGCGTGGGGCTCGCTGAACGTGCCCGGCCTGCAGCGGATGGCCACCGCCGAGGAGATCGCCGATTCCGTGCTGGCCCTCGCCTCCGACCAGTTCGCCTTCATGACGGGCGCCTCGGTCCCGGTGGACGGCGGCGCACTCGCCGGTTCGAAGATGGTCTGGCCGGAGGGCTTCCCCCAGCCGCCGCAGTAGGCAGGGGGGCCAGGCGGCCCCTGCACCGTGGCCGCGCCCGTCGGACCTGGCCGCACAGCCCGATGCCCGGCGGGCGACCGCCCCCTCGCGTACCGCCCCGCCTATGCTCATCCGCATGAGCGAAGCCGCACCCCTGGACCCCGAAGACCGCAAGATCATCACCCTTGCCCGCTCCGCACGAGCCCGCAACGGCGTCGCGGAGGGCGCCGCCGTACGCGACGAGACCGGCCGCACCTATGTGGCGGGCACGGTCTCCCTCCCCTCCCTGCAGCTGAGCGCGGTGCGGACCGCCGTCGCCATGGCGGTCGCCAGCGGCGCGAAGTCCCTGGAGGCCGCGGCCGTCGTGACCGACGCGGAGACTGTCCCGGAGGAGGACCGCGCGGCCGTACGGGAGCTCGGCGGTGAAGGCACCCCGGTCCTGCTGGCGGGCCCGGACGGCGGCCTGCGCACCACCGTCCAGGCCTGAGCGCCGCGGGCCTGCGGGCGTATGCGCAGGTCAGGTGGTCATAGCCGTCGGCTATGACAACAGATCTTGGACGCTCGCCGGGCCCGGGCGGAAAGCTGAGGGCAGGCCGGGGGAACGCCCCGGCCACCCCCCTCCGCACCCAGGAGCCACCACCTCATGACCGCCCTTCCCACCCGCACCCTCGGCGACCTGAAGACCTCCGCGATCGGCTACGGCGCGATGGTGCTGTCCCCCGGCGTGTACGGGGAGATCGACGACGACCGCGCCCTGACCGCCCTGCGCTCCGCCGTCGACGAGGGCGCCACGCACATCGACACCTCCGACGGCTACGGGGAGGACGGCCACAACGAGCGCATCGTCGGCCAGGCCGTACGGGGCCGCCGCGACGAGGTCACCATCGCCACCAAGTTCGGCTTCCGCCGCCCCGAGGGCGTCGAGGGCCACCCCTTCCCCGTCAACTACACCTACGGCGAGCTGGCCGTGAACGCCGAGCCCCGCCACATCCGCTCCTACGCCGAGACCTCCCTGCGCACCCTCGGCACCGACCGGATCGACCTCTACTACCCGCACTTCCCGGACCCCACCGTCCCGATCGAGGACACCGTCGGAGCGGTCGCCGAGCTGATCTTTGACGGCCTGGTCCGGCACCTCGGGCTGTCCAACGTCACCGCCGAGCAGCTGCGCCGCGCCCACGCCGTCCACCCGGTCGCGGCCGTGCAGGCCCAGTGGTCGATGTGGACCCCCGTGGACGCCGAGCTGTTCGCCGCCGCCCGCGAGCTGGGCGTGGGCGTCGTGGCCTGGTCCCCGCTCGGCAGCGGCTTCCTGACCGGCACGGTCCAGGACGTCAGCGCCGAGGACTTCCGCCGCTTCATCCCCCGCTTCCACGACGGCAACCTGCAGGCGAACAACGACCGCTTCGCGCCGCTGCGCGCCATCGCCGCCGACCTCGGCCTGACCCCGGGGCAGCTGGCACTGGCCTGGCTGCTCCACCAGTACGAGCACGTCGTCCCGATCCCCGGCAGCCGCACCCCGGCCCACATCGCGGAGAACCTCGCCGCGGCCCGCACCGAACTCACCGCCGAGACCCTCGCCCGGATCGCCGAGACCCTGGCCACCTTCGCCCCCGAGGGCACCAGCGCCCTCCTCGGCTGACCGCGGCCGGCTGGTCGGCCAGGGCCGCGGTATCGGGGACAATGGGCGCCATGAGTGCCGCTACGTCCCCCTCCCAGCCCGAGCCCCAGGCGACCCCGCACCGCGCGGGCTTCGCCTGCTTCGTCGGCCGCCCCAACGCGGGCAAGTCGACCCTGACCAACGCACTGGTGGGGACGAAGGTCGCGATCACCTCCAACCGCCCGCAGACCACCCGCCACACCGTCCGCGGCATCGTGCACCGCCCCGACGCCCAGCTGGTGCTGGTCGACACCCCGGGCCTGCACAAGCCGCGCACCCTGCTCGGCGAGCGCCTGAACGACGTCGTACGGACCACCTGGGCCGAGGTCGACGTCATCGGCTTCTGTCTGCCCGCCGACCAGAAGCTCGGCCCCGGGGACCGCTTCATCGCGGGCGAGCTGGCCGGGATCAAGAAGACCCCCAAGATCGCCATCGTCACCAAGACCGACCTGGTCGACTCCCAGCAGCTCGCCGAGCAGCTGATCGCCGTCGACCGGCTCGGCAAGGAGCTGGGCTTCGAGTGGGCCGAGATCGTCCCCGTCTCCGCCACCGGCGGCGACCGGGTGGCGCTGCTCGCGGACCTGCTCGCGCCGCTGCTCCCGGAGGGCCCGGCGCTCTACCCCGAGGGCGATCTCACCGACGAGCCCGAGCAGGTCATGGTCGCCGAGCTGATCCGCGAGGCGGCCCTGGAGGGCGTCCGGGACGAGCTGCCGCACTCCATCGCCGTGGTGGTCGAGGAGATGCTGCCCCGCGAGGACCGCCCCGCGGACAAGCCCCTCCTCGACATCCACGCCAACCTCTACATCGAGCGCCCCAGCCAGAAGGGCATCATCATCGGCCCCAAGGGCAAGCGCCTGAAGGAGGTCGGGACGAAGTCCCGCAAGCACATCGAGGCGCTGCTGGGCACGCCCGTCTTCCTCGACCTGCATGTGAAGGTCGCGAAGGACTGGCAGCGCGACCCGAGGCAGCTGCGGAAGCTGGGGTTCTGAGCGCACACGGCACCGCCGGTCGGAGGCCGGCGCAGCGGTCCGAAGCCCGGGAGGCCCTCTGGGGCCGAGTGGTGCGAGGGCGGCAGGCGGAGGGGGTCCCGAGGCAGCTGCGGAAGCTGGGGTTCTGAGCGCACACGGCACCGCCGGTCGGAGGCCGGCGCAGCGGTCCGAAGCCCGGGAGGCCCTCTGGGGCCGAGTGGTGCGAGGGCGGCAGGCGGAGGGGGTCCCGAGGCAGCTGCGGAAGCTGGGGTTCTGACCGCGGCGGCAGTCAACGCTTCAGCAACCGGTCCAGGAACGGGTTGCCGAAGACGCGGTGCGGATCCAGCCGGTCCAGGGTGCGCACCGCCCGGTCCCAGGAGGGGTCGGGGCCCGCCCGGTACGTCCTGGGGACCGTGCCGGAGATGATCTCCTCCGCGTCCCAGGCGGCCGTGTCGGTGTAGCCCCAGCCCTTGGACCACTCGACCCGCGTCTCCGCGTATCCGCCGTCGAAGGTCCGCAGGCAGAATTCCTCCAGCTCGCGGTAGAACTCCATCGCCCCCGGCGTCGTCGGCTGGGTGAGCACATCCACCCACACCGCCACGTCCCACTCGGGCCGGTCCCCGCGCGGCCGCAGTACGGACAGCAGCGGCGGCCGGGCGCCCTCGGCGCGTACGTCGCGCGGCTGGTCCAGGCCGCTGACCCGGATCTCGACCTGCCCGTTGACCGGGAACCGGCCCTCGTGGGCCCATGCCTTCAGCCGCTCCCGGTAGAAGCCGGTGAACTCCGAGATCACCCGCTGCACCTGGGAGCGTGCGGTCACGATGGCGTAGCCGTTCGCCGTCTCGCGCAGGGTCGTCGGCCGCAGATACATCAGCAGGTCCCGGGACGGGCCCCACAGGTCGGCCGAGACGGTGGCGGTGAGCCCGGTCGCGGCGACCGTGTACTGCGCGGCGCCCAGCTCGGGGGCCAGATACCAGGCGCCCTCGCCGACCAGGCGACCGGCGAGCCGGGAGACGGGCGTCGGCAGCGCGTCGGAGAACGGATAGTTGTACGGGCCGGTGGTCGGGCGGGACGCGGCCGGGCGCCGCGGGCTGACGCTCCACACCTTCAGCCACGGCTTGTCCGTGTACGCGAACCAGATGGCCTCCACCCGGCCCGACTCGGCCATGAAGTCGGCGAAGGTGCGCCCCCGGCGGGCCAGAGGGCTGCCCGGCGCGGCGAACAGCTCGTCGACGGTGAGATCGATCCGGCTCTGGCAGCGCAGCTGGGTGTCGGGGCCCGCCTGCAGCACGGCCTCGGTGATGAAGGCGCGGCCGAGGTGGGTCAGGAGCGCGTCGGCGTCCCGGTCGGTGGCGCGGTCGAAGGTCCGCAGGACGTACGCGTCCTCGTCCGGGTCCCAGACCACGGCGGTGAGCCGCAGGATGAGGTTGCTGAGCGTGCCGTAGGTGTGGCCGGGGAGCGGCGTCTCGCCGTCGGCCGGGACGCTGGTGCCGTGCCCGTCGATGGCGAGCACCCCGCCGAGCGTCAGCTCGCCGGGGGCCGGGGTGTTGGTCACCCCGAGGCCGTGGCCGCCGAGGAACTCCAGCAGCTGCTCGACGGTCGCCCCGGTCTGGGCCCGGACGACACCGTGCGGGGCCGGGCTCTCCAGGCGGATCGCGGTCAGGCGCTCGGTGGTGTCCAGCAGCAGCACCTTCGCGTCATCCGCGGTGGTGGGGGTGATGGTCAGTGGGGACCAGTTGTGCGCCTTGCCGCGGGGCCGCAGCCGCCAGCCCGCCTTGTGCGCCCAGTTCGCCAGCGCCACGACGTCTTCGGGGGTGCGCGGGGCGCAGGCCCACAGCCCGTGGTGGCCGATCTCGCCGGACCAGTTCAGATAGGGGGAGCGGTGGGCGGTGAGCCCGGCGGGCAGCTCGGGCGGCTCGGGCCCGGCCGCCGCGGCGGTGGGCAGGCCGCCGAGCACGGGCGGGACGGCCAGCGACCCGGCGACGGCCGCGGCTTTCAGCGCGCGGCGGCGGGACAGTAATGCGCGAGGAGTAAGCATGCGCATGCCGCTTCACCGATGACGGAAAGTCAAACCGTTCAGCAGCAAAACTCACCCGTACGAGTGAGGCTGCGCGGGTGGGGCCGTACGGGTGCGGGGCACGCGTGAGGGGGAGGCGAGCTTTACGCGCCCTCCTTGAGGACGGTGCGCACCAGCTCCCGCTGGGCGTCGCTCAGGTGCGGGTCGGCGGCGTGGACGGTCCGCCCGTCCACCGTGATCTCGTAGTGGAAGCCGTCCGGGACGCCGCGCGAGGGCGTGATGTGTCCGGTCTCGACGGCCTGGTGGGCCAGGGCTTCCAGGTGCTTGGCGTCGGGCCGGCCGGAGGTGTCCAGCTCGGCCCGGCGCTCGATACCGGCGAACCCGCCGGTGCGGGTGACGGAAATGCGCATGGATCCATCAGTACCCGGTACGGGCCGCGGCCCGCCGCAGGCGCGGAGATCCGCCGAAGATCCGTCCGTACGGCCCCCGGCGCGCCGTGGGGCTCAGCGCGCCCCCGCCCGCGCCCGCAGGTCGGAGATGCCCACCTCGGCCCAGGCGTTCAGCACCGCCCGCTGCTCCTCGCCCTCCCCGTACCGCGACTGCGCGGCCGCCACCGTCAGCTGGGCGAAGTCGGCGAAATCCGCGTCGTAGGCCAGGTCGCCGCCGGTCAGGGTGTCGTACCAGATCTGTCCGGCGCGCTCCCAGGCGTGGCCGCCGAGGGCCTTGGCGACGAGGTAGAAGGCGTGGTTGGGGATGCCGGAGTTGATGTGCACTCCGCCGTTGTCACGCGAGGTGCGCACATAGTGCTCCATCGTCGCCGGCTGCGGGTCCTTGCCGAGGACGTCGTCGTCGTACGCCGTGCCGGGGGCTTTCATCGAGCGCAGCGCGACGCCGGTGACGCCCTCCGCGAGCAGCCCGGCGCCGATCAGCCAGTCGGCCTCGTCGGCCGTCTGGCCGAGCTGGTGCTGCTTGGTGAGGGAGCCGAAGACATCCGACATGGACTCGTTGAGCGCGCCGGACTGGCCGAAGTACTCCAGGTTGGACGTGTACTGGGTGACGCCGTGGGTGAGCTCGTGGGCCGTCACGTCGACCGGGATGGTGAAGTCCTTGAAGATCTCGCCGTCGCCGTCGCCGAAGACCATCTGTTCGCCGTTCCAGAAGGCGTTGCCGTACTCCTGGCCGTAGTGGACGGTGGCGTTCAGCGGCAGCCCGGAGTCGTCGATAGAGCGCCTGCCGTATGCCTTGAGGAACATCTCGAAGGTCGCGCCGAGGCCGTCGTACGCGCGGTTCACCGTGCCGTCGCCGGTGGCCTGGCCGCCCTCGGCGCGCGCCTTCCTACCCGGCAGGGTCTCCCTGTGCCCGGCGTCGAAGATGGTGCGCTTGGGCTTGTCGGAGGGCGCTCCGGCGGGGGCGGCGACGCCGCGGACGGTGGTGATGCGGCGGCGGGTGCGCTCCAGGGCGTCGCGCTCCAGGGTGCGACGGGCGGGCTCGGCCAGCCGGGGGTCCTCCGCCTGGGCCAGTTTGTCGAGGACATGCGGCGGCACGATGGTGCAGAAAACGGGGTGGTTGTTCGCGTTGGCGTCCATGCGAGGCAATGTGGCAGTCTGTGCATCGGTTGTCACGCCTTGACGTCACGATTCCTGAAATCGAGTGGTTGATGGCTATTCGGCCGGGAAGAATGTGACGCATACGTCATCCCGCATGGTGATACGGGTCCGCCGGCCCCGCGGGTCTCGGTTACGCTTCTAGACATCATGCGTTTCGGGCTGCTTCTTCTTAGCTGCCGCGGCGAGGGCCTGTAGTCGTAGGCCGACCCCCTCCCCGCGGAGTTCGGTGTTGCGGTGCATACGCCCCGTCGGCCGCCCAGCGGACATACGAGGAGCCCCACGCATCATGAGCACGTCTGATCATTCCGCGAGCGCCCAGAGCCCCATCGGGCGTCGTACGCCGATCACCGCCGCGACCGTCACCCAGCGCCCGTCCGGGATGCCGATCCACAAGTACGGCCAGTACGAGGCCGTGGACATCCCCGACCGCACCTGGCCGGACAAGCGCATCACCGCCGCCCCCCGCTGGCTGTCCACGGACCTGCGCGACGGCAACCAGGCCCTGATCGACCCGATGTCCCCGGCCCGCAAGCGCGAGATGTTCGACCTGCTGGTGCGCATGGGCTACAAGGAGATCGAGGTCGGCTTCCCCTCGTCCGGACAGACCGACTTCGACTTCGTACGGTCGATCATCGAAGAGGGCGCGATCCCCGAGGACGTGACGATCTCCGTCCTCACCCAGGCCCGCGAGGAGCTGATCGAGCGCACCGTGGAGTCCCTGCGCGGGGCCCACAGGGCGACCGTCCACCTGTACAACGCCACCGCCCCCGTCTTCCGCCGGGTGGTCTTCCGGGGCTCGCGCGAGCAGGTCAAGCAGATCGCGGTGGACGGCACCCGGCTGGTGGTGGAGTACGCCGACAAGATCCTGGGCGCTGAGACGGTCTTCGGCTACCAGTACAGCCCCGAGATCTTCACCGACACTGAGCTGGACTTCGCGCTGGAGGTCTGCGAGGGCGTCATGGACGTCTGGCAGCCCGAGGACGGCCGCGAGATCATCCTCAATCTGCCCGCCACCGTCGAGCGCTCCACCCCCTCCACGCACGCGGACCGCTTCGAGTGGATGTCGCGCCATCTGTCCCGGCGCGAGCACGTCTGCCTGTCGGTCCACCCGCACAACGACCGCGGCACCGCCGTCGCCGCCGCCGAGCTGGCGATCATGGCGGGCGCGGACCGCATCGAGGGCTGTCTGTTCGGGCAGGGCGAGCGCACCGGCAACGTCGACCTGGTGACGCTGGGCATGAACCTCTTCTCCCAGGGCATCGACCCGCAGATCGACTTCTCGCAGATCGACGAGATCCGTCGCACCGCCGAGTACTGCAACCAGATGGAGATCCACCCGCGCCACCCGTACGCGGGCGATCTGGTCTACACCGCCTTCTCCGGCTCCCACCAGGACGCCATCAAGAAGGGGTTCGAGGCGATGGAGACGAGCGCGGCCGAGCAGGGCAAGACGGTCGACGAGATCGAGTGGGCGGTCCCGTACCTGCCGATCGACCCCAAGGACGTCGGCCGCTCGTACGAGGCGGTCATCCGCGTCAACTCCCAGTCCGGCAAGGGCGGCATCGCCTATGTCCTGAAGAACGACCACAAGCTGGACCTGCCGCGCCGGATGCAGATCGAGTTCTCGAAGATTATTCAGGCCAAGACCGACGCCGAGGGCGGCGAGGTCACCCCGGCCCAGATCTGGTCGGTCTTCCAGGACGAGTACCTGCCCACCGAGGACAACCGGTGGGGCCGGATCGCGCTGCGCTCCGCGCAGACCTCGACGACGAGCGAGGGCACCGACGCGCTCACCGTCGAGGCCGTCGTGGACGGCGCCGAGACCGTGCTGACCGGCTCCGGCAACGGCCCGCTGGCCGCGTTCTTCGACGCGCTGGCCGCCATTGACCTGGACGTACGGCTGCTGGACTACTCCGAGCACACCCTCAGCGAGGGCGCGGGCGCGCAGGCCGCCGCGTACATCGAGTGCGCGATCGACGGCAAGGTGCTGTGGGGCGTCGGCGTCGACGCCAACATCGTGCGGGCCTCCCTGAAGGCCGTCGTCTCCGCGGTCAACCGCGCCGCCCGCTGAGACCCGGCGCCGACCGCGTCAACCGCGTGAGGTGCCGCGCGGCGGCTTCACTCACACGGGCCCCGCCCGCCGTGTACCCGGATGTCACGGCGGGCGGGGCCCTGTCTTTGGCCTGTTGTCTCCGTTCGGGGTACTGACGCCGCATCATAGATGTGGCTAGCATCACGTCAGCGCGGCAACGTGGCCGAAGCGTTATGGAGGTGTGACGTGGCGCACGCGCAAGCCCGACGCGACCGGGATCTGTGTGTGATAGGCGTCCGCACTCTGTGGCGGACCGTAGGCGACGGCGAGTTCTTCTGCCCCGACTGCGGAGGCGACCGGAACTATCGCCGCCGCACCGGCCGCCGCCGTATCGTCGTCCTCGGCCTGCCGGTCCTGCCGCGCGGGGCGGTCGCCCCGGTAGTCGAGTGCGCCGCCTGCGGCGGCCGCTTCGGCACCGAGGTGCTGGACCACCCCACCACCACCCGCTTCTCCGCGATGCTGCGCGACGCCGTGCACACCGTGGCCCTCGCGGTGCTCGCCGCGGGCGGCACCGACTCGCCCGCGGTGCGGCAGGCCGCGGTCGGCGCGGTGCGGGCCGCGGGGTTCACCGACTGCGGCGAGGAGCAGCTGCTGGAGCTGATCGAGGCGCTCGCCGCCGACACCGGGCGGCTCCCCGGCGCCGCCGCGTACGACGCCGCGACCGCCGCGGCCGCGGGCACCGCCGGACAGGGCGGCCGGGACATCGGGCGGGACGGCCTCGACCCGTGCGGTACCGCGCTGGCCATCGAGCTCCACGAGGCCCTGGAGCCGCTGGCACCGCACCTGGCGCCGACGGGGCGGGAGTCGATCCTGCTGCAGGGCGCCCGGATCGCGGTGGCCGACGGCCCGTACCGGCCGGCGGAGCGCGCCGTGCTGGAGACCGTGGGCCGGGCGCTGATGATCTGTCCCGACGACACGGCCCGGCTGATGGCCGCGATCCGCGCGCCTTTCTGATCCGTCTCCTCTGATCCGTCTCCTCTGATCCGTCCGGGCCCGTTTCCGAGGGGGCGTACGACGTCGCTTTCCGCGGCGGCGTTACTTCCCCGGGAGTAATCGGGCCCGCTTCGCACCCGGCGCAGTAGCCGCCATCTCCCTCGTCGGCGCGACGATTCGCCCGCCCGGCGCCGGGAGCCTGGACGCTATGCAGACCACGCAGCCAACGCACCCGACCGCGCCCCGAAAACCGTCACGCAAACCGTCACCGGAGCGGAGCAAGCCGGACCGCGCCGCGGGCCGCCGCCGCACGCTGCCGTTGACGGTCATCGCCGCATGGGTCCTGGTGCTCCTGGCCGCCGTGCCCTTCGCGGGCAAGCTCGGCGACGTCAAGCGCGACACGGCGGTCGACTATCTGCCCGCGAGCGCCGACTCCACTCAGGTCGCCAAGCTCCAGGCGGCGCTGCCCGGCGGCGACACCACCGACCTCGTCCTCGTCTACCGGCGGGACGGCGGGCTGACCGCCACCGACCGCGAGGCGGCCGACGCGCAGGTCGCCCGGGTCGCAGGCCGCCATGACACGGTCGCGGACCAGCCCCCGCGTGCCATCCCGTCCCGGGACGGCACCACCGTCATGTACCCGATGGCGCTGACTGGTCTGAAGGACGACACGGCTCGCACCGAGGCCGTAAAGGACGTACGCGCCGAGCTGGCCCGCCACCCCGAGGGCCTGAGCGCCCTGCTCGGCGGCGACGGCGCGCTGAGCGCCGACTCGCAGAAGGTCTTCGAGTCGACCGACGGCACCCTGATGTTCGCCACCGCCGGGGTCGTCGCCCTGCTGCTGATCCTCACCTACCGCAGCCCACTGCTGTGGCTGGTGCCGCTGGTGGTCGTCGGCGCGGCGGCGGTGGCAGCGATGGCCGTCGTCTACGGGCTCGTCCAGGGCTTCGACCTCGTTGTCACCAGCAAGAGCTCGTCGATCATGACCGTCCTGGTGTTCGGCGCGGGCACCGACTACGCACTGTTGCTGGTCTCCCGCTACCGCGAGGAGCTGCGCCGCCACCAACTCCCGTACGACGCGATGCGCGCCGCCGTGCGCGGCTGCGGCCCGGCGGTGCTCGCCTCCTGCGGCACCGTCGCCGCCGGGCTGCTGTGCCTGCTCGCCGCCGATCTCAACAGCAGCAGCGGCCTGGGGCCCGTCGGCGCGGTCGGCGTGGTGTGCGCGCTCGCCGCCATGCTGACGCTGCTGCCCGCGGTGCTGGTACTGCTCGGCCGCCGGGTGTTCTGGCCGCTGATCCCCGCGTACGGCAGTCAGCCACGCGCCCGGCGCGGCCTGTTCGCCGCCATGGGCGGCTCGGCGGCCCGCAGGCCCGGCACCGTGCTGCTCGCGGGCGGTGCGCTGCTGGGCGCCCTCGCGCTCGGCGTCCTCGCCCTGCCCGGCGACCTCAAGCAGGAAGACACCTTCACCGAGCGGCCCGAGTCCGTCGTCGCCATGAAGGCCCTGGCCGACGCCTACCCCGAGCGCAGCAGTCAGCCGATCAGCGTCTTCGCGCGCAGTGAGCGGGCCGGTGACGTGCTCGACCGTGCGGGCCGTACGGAGGGCGTCGCGCGGGCCGAGCGCGGGCGCAGCAGCGGCGGGTGGACCGAGATCGACGTCTACGCCAAGGCGCCCCCGCAGTCCGCGAGGGAGCGGCACACCATCCAGGCCCTGCGCGACGGACTCCACCGAATCCAGGGCGCCGACGCCCATGTCGGCGGGGCGAGCGCCCAGGAACTCGACCAGAAGGACACCGACTCCCGCGACCGGGCGCTGGTCATCCCGCTGGTCCTCCTCGCCGTCCTGTTGATCCTCGCCGTCCTGCTGCGCAGCCTGATCGCGCCGCTCGTCCTGGTCGTCGCCGTGATCGCCGTCTGGGGTGCGGCGATGGGCCTCGGCGGCCTCTTCTTCGAGCCGGTCTTCGGCTTCGCGGGAACCGACCCCGGACTGCCGCTGCTGTCGTTCGTCTTCCTGGTCGCCCTCGGGGTCGATTACGGCATCTTCCTGATGCACCGCATGCGGGAGGAGTCGCTGCGCGGCGCGGACACCCCGGAGGCCGCGCTCACCGCCCTGCGCACCACGGGCGGCGTGATCGCCTCGGCCGGCCTGGTGCTCGCGGCGACCTTCGCGGTGCTCGGGTCGCTGCCGCTGGTGATGCTGGCCGAGATGGGGTTCGTCGTCGCGGTCGGGGTGCTGCTGGACACCTTCCTGGTCCGGACGTATCTGGTGACCTCGGCGAGCCTGCTGCTGGGGCGCCGGGTGTGGTGGCCGGGAGCGCTCTCCCGCCGCCCGGCTGCCCCTGAGTCCGGGGCCGATGCCCAGCGGGCGGTGCCCGCGGACGGGGGATGAGCGGTGAGATCCCCTGGCTCGGGCCGGTTCGCCCGGCTCGGGCCAGGACTTCCTCAAGTCGACCCGTCAGGATGGACCTGTGCCCCCACTGACCCGCACCGAGCCCGAGCGGCGGACGGAGCCCGCCACGCCAGGCCAGGGACGACGCCGACTGCCGGTGGCGCGTGTGCTGCGCGCCTTCCGCCGCCGCCCCGAGGCGGCCGCAGCCGAGACCCCGGCCGGGGCCGCGTCCCGGTGGCGGGCCGACGCCGGGCTCGCGGCGGTCGTGCTCGCCGTGCAGTGCGCGCTGGCGCTGTTCGCGCACGTGGACGGCGACCGTGGGCTCGACGCGCTCGGGTGGACGCTGCTCGCGGGCAGCGCCGTGGTGCTGATCGGGCGCCGGCACAGCCCGATGCTCGTCACCGTGGCGGTCGTTCTCATGGTCGGCCCGTACCACGCGCTGAACTACGCGCACCTCGCCGCCGTCCCCGCCGGGCTCACCGCCTTCTACACCCTCGCGGTCCTCGGCCCGCCCCTGCGGTCCCTGCTCACCGTCACCTTCGCGATCGGGCTGATCGTGACGATCATGTCGTGGGGCGGCCGGCCCCACAGCGCGCTGGAGATGCTGCGCAGCTCCGGCTGGGTGCTGTCGGTCGTGGTGATCGGCGAGGCGGTGCGGATCCGCCGCGCGTACATCGCGGCGATCGTCGAACGGGCCGAGCGCGCCGAGCGGAGCCGCGAGGAGGAGGCGGCCCGGCGCGTCGCCGAGGAGCGGCTGCGGATCGCCCGCGATCTGCACGACCTGCTGGCGCACAGCATCACGCTGATCGGCGTCCAGACCTCGGTCGCCGCCCACGTCCTGATCGCCGACCCCGAACGGCTCGACCGCGTCACGCTGGCCAAGGCGCTCGACGCCATCTCCGACACCTGCCGTGACGCACGCGCCGAACTGCGGGCCACCTTGCAGGTGCTGAGGGCGAGGGAGGACGGCGAGGCGGACGGAGCCGACGGGGCCGGTACGGGGCCGCCGCCCGGGCTCGCCGGTCTGACCGACCTGGCGGCGGCCGCGGAGGCGGCGGGCGTACGGGTGCGGCTGACGGTCGACGTGGACGGGTCGGATCTGTCGCCGGCCGTGGGCGCGGCCACGTACCGCATCGTGCAGGAGGCCCTGACCAACGCCGTCCGCCATGCGCCCGGCACCCTGGTGCGGCTCACCGTGGCGGGGGACGGGGCGGGCGGGCTGCGCGTCGCGGCCGTGGACGACGGCCCGGCAGACCAGTCGGGTCCGTCGGGCCAGTCCGGGCAGTCGAATCCGTCGGGTGAGGGTCCGACCCCGTCCGCGGCCGAGGACCCCGACCGCCCGCAGGGCTACGGCCTCATCGGCATGCGCGAACGCGCCCGCAGCGTGGCGGGGACCCTGAGCGCCGGGCCGCGCGGGGACGGCCCCGGCTTCGCCGTGGCAGCCGTCCTCCCGTACGGCCGGGCCGCCCGGAAGCGCGCCGCACTGCCCCCGCCCGGGCGCGGCCCCTCACCGATCCACACACCACCGACAGAGGGAACCGTATGAGTGTCAGGGTGCTGCTCGCCGACGACCAGACGCTGGTGCGCGCGGCCTTCGCCATGCTGATCGAGTCGGCCCCCGACATGGAGGTCGTCGGACAGGCGGGCACCGGCCGGGAGGCCGTCGAGCTGGCCCGCACCGCGCGCGCCGACCTGGTGGTCATGGACATCCGCATGCCCGATCTCGACGGTATCGAGGCGACCCGCTGCATCGCCGCCGACGACGATCTCGCCGGGGTGCGGATCCTCGTCCTGACCACGTACGACACCGATGAGCACATCGTCGAGGCGCTGCGCGCGGGCGCCTCCGGGTTCCTGGTGAAGGACACCCGCCCCGCCGAACTGCTGGACGGGATACGGACCGTGGCGGCCGGCGAGTCCCTGCTGTCCCCCGGACCGACCGCCCGCCTCATCGCCCGCGTGCTGCGCCTTCCGGCCGCCCCGGCCCCGGCCGACCTGGCCCCCGCCGGCCTGGGCGCTCTGTCGGAACGGGAGCGCCAGGTCCTCACCCTCGTCGCCCGCGGTCTGAACAATGCGGAGATCGCCGAGGCGCTCGGGCTGTCGCCGCTGACCGCCAAGACCCATGTCAGCCGCATCATGGGCAAGCTGGGCGCCCGCGACCGGGCGCAACTGGTCATCACGGCCTACGAGTGCGGCCTGGTCACCCCGGCCCGCTCTGAGGCGCCCTGACGGTCGGACGAGCAGTGGGCGCTCTGGCTTCAGGCCGCGTGCTCGTGCCAGGCGAAGGGGGCGAGCTGCTCGTCCAGCGGGGCGTCGGTCAGCCGGTTGGCCAGGGTCGACATGGTGTAGGCGCCGATGCCCAGCACCACTTCGAGGGCGTTGCGCGGGGTGTAGCCGTGGGCCAGGAAGGTGTCGAGGGCCTCGGGGCCGACCGCTCCCGCGCGCTCCAGGACCTCGACGGTGAAGAGCCGTACCGCTTCGAGCCGTTCGTCGGCCAGGGGCCGTCGCTCCCGCAGGGCCGAGGTGAGTTCGGCGTCCGCGTCGAGCGCGGCGAGCTTGCCGGTGTGCATGGCGACGCAGACGTGGCAGGCGTTGCGGGTCGCGACGGTGAGGATGACCACTTCGCGCGCCAGCGGGTCCAGGGTCGTCGTCTCGAACAGTCCGCTGAGCTTGAGGAAGCCGTCCAGCAGCTGTGGTGCGGCGGCCAGCCGTCCGACGGGCGCCGGGAGGTAACCCAGGCGGCGGGCCATGGCCTCCATGAGTCCGCGCGAGGCGGCCGGTGCGGATTCCAGGGTGTGATCGACGAACGGGGTGGGTGGGTGTGTGGGCATGACGGGAGATCCCCTCTGACCTAGAATGGACAATGTGGTTGTCGAAAACGTAAACCAGGTTGTCGAGTTGCGCAATGACTGATGACACCCAGGGCCTGTCGCCCGCCCAGGACCGGCCGGGATACGAGCTGCCTCTGCTGCTGTTCGCCGGATTCCGGTCCCTCATCGACCAGTTGCACGCCGAGCTGGCCCGCCGGGGCCACCCGGACGGCCGCCCCGCCTACGGTTTCGCCATGCAGGCCATCGGCCGCGACGGGGCCACCGCCAGCGAGCTCGGCCGACGGCTCGGCGTCTCCAAACAGGCCGCGGGCAAGACGGCCGACCGCCTGGAGGCGCTGGGCTACGCCGTCCGGGCCGACGATCCGGCGGACGCCCGGCGCAAGGTGATCCGGCTGACCCCGCGCGGCCTGGACTCGCTGGCCACATCGGCCGCCGTCTTCGAGGAGCTGCGCGCCCAGTGGGCCGCGGCGCTCGGCCCTGAGCGGCTGCGCAGTCTGGAGGACGATCTGCGCGTCATGGTGCCGCCCAGCGGCTTCCGCCTGGATGTGGCCGGCTGGTTCGGCCCCTGAGCGGCCGCTACCGCGGAGTGTCTCCCGCGCCGTCCTTGCTGTCCACGCTGTCTTGTTCCCGCTCCGCGGCCCCGAACAGCTCCAGGCACGGCTCGAGGCCCGTCACCCGCACCGGGACGGTGCGCCGCGCCTCCCAGTCGGCGCGCTCCAGGCGCAGCCGCTGGAGGGTGCGGGACTGTCCGCGTACGGACATCACCTCAAGCCCGTCCGGACGGTAGCCGACCCGTCGCGAGACGCCCAGCGAGCGCGCGTTCTCCAGCATGGCGGCCGAGATCACGCTGCGCGCTCCCAGCCCCTCGAAGGCCAGGTGTGCCACTGCCGCCCGCATCTCCGTGCCGATGCCCTGGCCTTGATGGGCCAGGCCCAGCCAGGAGCCGGTCTCCGCCTGCCGTGTCACCGCGAAGTCGGTCGCCAACAGGTCCTGGCGGCCCACCACCTTGCCCTCGTGCAGCACCGCGAAGCTCATGGTCCACTTCTGCGGGCTCCACTGCGCGATGGTGCCCAGGAGGTGCTGGAAGCTGCTGCGCCCCACCTGCTCCGGGGGGTTGTCGGTCCAGGGGATGGCGAACGGCATCTCGGCGGGGTCGTGCACACCCGCCACCGCGAGTGCGGCCATCTCGTCGAGGAGTTCCAGGTCCGGAAGGCGCAGTTCCAGGCGCGGTGTGGTGAGCCGGAGCCCGGAGGGCGGCCAGTAATGGAGTGCCATGACGAGAGGCTGCCGGATGCCGGATCGCCCGTCGAACCAATTTCGTACGGGCACCCCCGCCGCCGACGTCCTCACCGCACTCGGCGCGGCCGGCCGCCGCGCGGCGATCGAGCGCGACCTGGCCGCGGTGCGCCGCCGCGGCGGCATCTCGGCCGAGGCGCCAAGGCCCTGGCCGGGCTGGGCATCGACGTCGAGGAGGTCGTCGCGCGGGTCGAGCGGGTCCACCGCCGGGGCGCCCTCGCCGAGCCCGCGAAGGCCCCCCGTCGGCGCGACCGCCCGCTCCGGCGACCCTTCGCCCGGGAGGCCAAGTCGGTCCTGGAACGGTCGCTGCGGATCTCCCTGGGCCGCGGCGACAAGCACATCGGCGATGAGCACCTGCTGCTCGCCCTGACCGCCCGCCCGGGCGTCGCCGCCCATGTGCTCGCCGACCACGGAGTCACGTACGTCCAGGTCGAACGGGCCCTCTCCGCCCGCCGGGCCGAGGCGGGCTAGGGCTCTCCGTCGCCCCGGCACCGTCCGGGCCGTCGCCCAGACCGCTGTGGATCGCGGCGATCAGCCTGCGGTGCAGGGCGGACGGCCGCCGGCCCGCGCGCCGGACGGCGAACACCGACAGCCGCGGCCGGGCCCTCCGCGACGTCGCCGAGTGGCCGCGGTGCGGGCGCCCACCCTGGTCGTGCCGGGCGCCGACGCGCGGCACCCGACCGGGTTGGCGGCGCGCGCCGTCGAGATCACGCCCCGCGGCCGGCTCGCGCCGGTGGGCATCTCGCCGGACCTGCGCACCGCCGCCGACCTCGCCGAGGCGGTGGACCCGGCCGTCGGGGAGTTTTTGACCTCCCTGCGAATGGGGCTCTGACCTGCGGCGAAGTCCACGATCTACAGCTGGTGTAGGGGTTTTGTTTCCATCCCCGTAAAGATCCGTATTCCGTCGTCCCGAACTATCCCCAGGGGATGGTCGACGGCACCACGCCGTGTGTAGGGACGGGGGAAAACGCAAGATGTCCTTCGACGAGGAATGGGCCCAGCTCAAGGCTGCCGCGCAGGAGGAGCACTCGGCGGCGGGGCGGTCCAGCGGTATGCGGCTCAACCAGCTCGACGGTGGCGGCGGCGGTGGTCTGGTCACCCCGTACGGCGGGCTGTGCACGTCTCCGGCGCAGAAGAAGACGGCGGCCGGGGTCATCGAGGACGAGCTGGAGCCGGGCCTGACCAAGGCGGGCGACGACGCGGACACCAAGTCCAACACCGCGATCAGCGAGTTCCATGGCTGGGACACGGCGGCGGGGCTCAAGCATGTCCTGACCGAGTGGCAGACGCAGGTGAAGGCCCTGACGAAGCGGATCGGCGGGGAGAAGGAGGCCCTGCGCGGCACCAACACCCTCTTCACGGGCACGGACCTGCACACGGGATCGAGCTTCTGCGGCATCTTCGGTCCCCAGACCAACGGCACCTCTGCCAACGGCGGTTCGCAGCCTTCGCTGCCCCTCCCCCTCACCTCCTCGCACCCCTGAGAGGGAACCAGATGGTCACCTACCGCCAGGTCATGGACACCGACCTCGCCAAGCTGACCGACGCCGCCCAGGCGTGGGACGACATGGCCGACCAGCTCCAGAAGCTGGAGACGACGTACCAGACCAAGGTCCAGAAGATCAGCTCCGGTACGTCATGGAAGGGCGTCAGCGCCAATTCCCACTTCAACGTGGCCGCTCAGACCCGCCATGAGTTCGACGCGGCCCAGGTGGAGGCGCGGGCCGTCGCGGATCTGCTGCGCGATGCCCACGGGCAGTTCGTGCGGCTGGTGGCCGCGGTCAAGGACGCGGTCAAGCAGGCCCAGCAGGCCGGGATGAAGGTCGACGCCGACGGCCGGTGCACCTACGACTACGCCAAGGCCACCAAGAAGGAGGCCTACGACGCCCAACACGACCCCAACCTCCCGGAGACCGAGCGCTCCTGGACCCGAATGATCGCGCAGGCCGTCCAGGCCGTCGACGACGCCGACTTCGGCGTCAAGCTCGCGCTGCGGGAGGCCGTGAAGGACACGGACGGCAAGGGCGACCTGAACGGCTTCAACGGGGCCGCGCAGGGCGATGTCGAGGTGTACGAGGGGCGGCGGGCCACGGACCTCGGGGAGAAGCTCATCGACGGGAAGCTGTCCCCGGCGGAGCTGAAGGAAATGCAGATACTGATGCGCAACAACGCGCACAGCAAGCCCTTCAGCCAGACGTTCCTCAGCGGCCTGGGCCCCGGGGACGCCATCAAGCTGAGTGACAAGCTCGTCGGGCTCTCGTACAACCGCGATGGCTCGGTCAGCAACACCGAATATCTCTCCGTGGAGCAGGGGCTGGCCCATTCGGTGGCCACGGCCACCACGGTGCCGGGAACCCTCAAGGAGCGCCCGCCCGGCTCACCGCAGTTCAACGCCTGGCTGAACAGCCCGGACGGGAAGTTCTTCCGTGAGTGGACGGAGGGCATCCGGCAGGTCGGCTTCGAGAAGTACGGCAGCAAGCAGGTGCCGCGGTACGGCTACCAGTCGTATCTGACCATGCTCCGGAACTACGACAAGTTCGACGACCAGTACCTTTACACACTGGGCGACGACATCATCAAAGCGGAGAAGGGAAAGCCCACGGGTGTGTGGGACGAGTGGACCGGCGCGGACCCCAAATTCGTCAACGATCCGCTCGACACCGTCCTGGGCCTCATGAGCAAGGACCCCGACACCGCCACCGCGTTCCTCGACCCCGAGGGCAAGGGGTCGCTGAAGAACGATCACCTCACCTATCTCATCGAACAGCGCGACTGGCCGAAGAACGTTCTCAACAGCGTCGGCCCGCCCCAGTCGATGGACGACATGTTCGGCAAGATGGGCTTCGGCGCCGCGCTCGAATCGGCCGCTACCGGTCATGTCCCGGGCACCGACTACCCCCTGGGGAAGCACACCGAGGACCAGGCCCGGGTGATGTACCAGGCCATCGAATCGCTCAACAAGGCTGGCGCGGCCGAGAACCTGGACCCCATGCTGCGCCAGCCGATGGCGAACATCCTCGCTGACTACACCCCCGACCTGCACCAGACCCTCGCCCGCGACAACACCCTCTACCGCGAGCACAACGGACTCTGGAACGAGAACGGCGAACTCAGGGTCTCCGTCCCCGAGGAACACCTCGTCAAGGTCATGCGCGGGGTCGCCAACGACCCGAACGCGTTCGCGGATCTCTACAACGCCCAGCGGCACTACGCGGCGGGGACCTTCGCCGGCATGCCGGAGAAAGTCTCCGAGCACACCCGGGTGCCGATCCAGGAGGCGTCCTCGGTCCTCGGCATGTACGACGGGGTGCGTGCGGACGTCCTCTTCGACAACCGCGACAAGAAGATCCAGTGGGAACGGGACTTCAACAACGCCCTCACCAGCGTCACCAGCATCGGCCCGAAGTTCGTGTCCAACAACGCCGCCGCGTTCGGCTCGGAGATCCTCTACCGGATCATCCGCTCCGAATCCCACGGCATCATGTGGGATCGCATCAAGGAGGCCAACCTGGACGCGAGCGTGGCGAACGCCAAGCAGTTCACGGCGGGCCAGAAGGAGGTCGACTCCATGGTTGCCAACTGGGCGGAGACCCACGGCCACGCCAAGGACAGCGACTACACCAAGGACCTCGTCGGCATCGGCCAGACCAAGCACGCCGAGGGTCGCAACCAGGCCCTGATCCATCTGCGCGCCGACTACTGAGCCGCCTTCCCCGCGGCCGGTGCGGGCCCCGCGGGCACGGCCGCCTTCCCCGCACCGGTCGTACGTCAGGCGGGGCGCCGCGCCGCGATCAGCCGGACGCCGAGCGCGGCGTCGTCCCACGCGGTCCGCACATGGCCAAGACCCGCCGCCGTCAGCGCGGCCTCGACCTCGCCGTCCGTCGGTGTGCGCCCGCCCGCGAGCGCGAGGTCCAGACGGGCCGCCGCGGCCCCCAGCGGGCGCTTGGGCGGCAGCGGGCACGGCAGGACGACCCAGCCGCCGGGCAGCAGCGCCTCCCTGGCCGCGGCGACGGCCGCCCGCAGAGGCTCGGGGCCCGGCAGCCCGGTGGCGGGCAGCCAGGCCAGCGCGAGCCGGTCGCCCTCCGTGAAGCTCCCTGCCGGGCTTCCCGCGCCGTCGCCGACCCGGACCCGGATCTCACCGTCACCCCCGACCGTTCTCACGGCCACCGGCTCCGGCTCCAGCGCGAGCACCGGTACGAACGGGATGTGACGCGCCAGCTCGACGGCGGACCGGCCGCCGTCCCCGGCCGCGCAGCCCACCTGCGCCCCGGGCCGGTCCAGCAGCTCCGGCAGCCCCTCCAGCCTTCCCAGCAGGGAGTTGACCAGCACATCCGCCAGCGCCGCCGCCTCGCCTCCGCACCCGGTCAGCGACTCCCGCCCCGCGACCGGCTTTCCGTCGCGCAGCCGGGCCCCGCCGTCCAGCGCACGCCGCAGCCGCGCCGCGAACGCCGAGGCGCGCGGGCCGCCGATCAGCACCCGCTCCAGGCCCTCATCGGCGGCGTAGCGGCCCTCGCCGTCCCGGCGCACCACCGAGGCGGCCACCAGGGCCTCCAGCAGCCCCTCGGCGAGGCCGGGCGGCAGCAGGTCCTCGGCCGCCTCCCGCACCGTGCACGGCTGCAGCAGCCGGGCCAGCAGCCCGGTCTCGCTCGCCACCGCGCTCGCCAGCAGGCCCCACGCCCCCGCCGCCAGGTCCGCGAGCCGCCCCTGGAACAGGCCCGCCGGCCCCTGCGGCAGCGCCTCGGGCGCCCGCCCCGCCCGTACGGCGGCCACCAGGGCGTGGGCCCGCCCGAGCAGCGCGGCCGCCGATCCGCGCCGATCCGCGTCGAGGACCTCGGGAGCGTCGAGCCCGGCGGCCGAGGTCACCGCCGCCACCGCGTCGGCGGACTCCCCGCCGCCCCCGTCCGCGGCGGCGTGCAGCGCCCACCACCCGTCCGCCAGCTTGGACACAGTGCGCTCGGCGGCCTCCTCCCGCACCCGCTTGCCCTCCAGTCCGACGATCGTGCGCTGGCCCAGCTGCAGCAGCAGCATCTCCTGGGAGCCCTGACCGGAGATCAGGCCCAGGATGTCGCGCATGAACCGCTCCCACGGGAACGCGGACATGTACGCCTCGCCGCCCTGCAGGCCCATCACCAACTGGCCGACGCGCAGCGCGCACTCCGACGCGTGGTGCTTGGCGACGGTGGCGAACTCGTCGAAGTACGGGTCGCGGTCCGGGGACCGGGTGCCGTCCAGCGCCCGGTAGACGCTCGCGCGGGCCGACTGCAGCAGCATGCGCAGTTCACCGACCGACCGCTCGACGTTGGCGTGGTCGAGCACCCGGCGTCCGCCGCGCCTGCGGGAGTTCAGCGCCTCCACACAGTTCTCGATCACCCCGTCCAGCGCGCCCAGCACCCCGCACGCGCTCATCGTCCGGCGGATGCGCGCGTAGGTGTTCAGCTCGCTGAGCGCGTCGACCCGCCACAGAAGCCGTGCCTGGGGCAGCCGGACCTCGTGCAGGATCACCTGGCCCAGGCCCATGGTGTGCATGCCCATGGTGTCCATGTGCACGGGCGTGACGCCCGGGTCGTCCTTCTCGACGAGGAACGCCAGCATGTCGTTGGACGCCTCGTCGCGCAGGAACAGCACGAAGAGGTCGGCGAAGCGCGCCCCGGCGAGGAACCGCTTGGCGCCGTTCAGCACCCAGACGTCGCCGTCCAGCCGCGCCGTGGAGTGGTAGTCGTACGGGTCCCGGCTCTCGTACGCGCCCTGCACCCCGAAGCGCCGGCCGGCCACCAGGTCCGGAACGTAGGCCTCGATCAGCTCAGGTGTGCCGCTGGAGAGGATCAGTTCGGTGATCTCGACGCTGATGTCGAGCAGGACGGCGAAGCCGGGGTCGCGCGAGAGGCGGGCGATCTCCTCGACCACCACACCCCACGCCAGCTTGTCCCGCCCCTCGCCGCCGATTTCGGTCGGCAGCGAGAACCCCATCAGCCCCAGCTCGCCGGCCTGCTCGAAGACGCGGTTGTCGAGCGGCCGGCACTCCTTGTTGCGGAAGTGCGAGCCGGGGTTGGCCACATCCAGGACGAAGCTCCCGAACCGGCGCCGGGCCTCGCGGCGGATCCGCTCGATCTCGGCGTCGAGGGTGCCGTGTCCGCTCCTTGGGGACAGGTCCCCCCGGTTCATCACATCGGCGGCGTGCGCCCGGCCCGTCATGCCCCGGCCCCCTGCTCGGCGCGGTCCAGCTCGAGCACCAGGTCCTGCAGCGTCTCCTCGCCGAGGAACCGCTCCAGCGGGATGGTGGCGCCGGTGCGCTCCTCGACCTCGACGGAGAGCTGGGCCGCGGTGAGCGAGTCGATGCCGATCTCGCCCAGCGGCCGGTCGACGGGCAGCCGCTGCCCGTCGAGGCCGAGCTGCTCTCCGATCAGCGAGGGCAGCCAGGCGCCGGCGGACTCGGCGGCGGCGTCGCGGTGTTCGGTGGTCATGGCGTACTCCTCATTGTGGCCTCAATGCGGCCCGGCGCGGACCCCCGGTACTGCGGGGCGAGCCGCAGCGGTACGAGGGAGAACGCCCGATCGCCGTCGTCAAGGTCTTCGAGCCGGCGCACAAGCCGGTCCTCGGCCTCCCGGTCCGGCCCGACCGGGAACCCCAGCCGCTCCACCACGCGGCGCAGCGCGGCCGAGAGCCAGGCCCGGTCGGCGGCCAGGCCGCCGAGCGCCTCCCGGCGCCACAGCCAGGTGTGCAGACAGCAGGCGCCCGCGTGCACCAGACAGTGCCGGCGGGCCGCCTCGTACGCCTCACCGGTGCGCGCCGTGCCGAGCCCGCGCAGCGTCTCCCGCGTCTCGTCGCGCACCTTCAGCAGTGTGTGTCCGAGCGCGGCCAGCTCCTGGTCGTCCTCCAGCGCCGCCACCGCCTCGTCGAGGAGGTCGACCACCTCGTCGGCGGCCCCGTAGGTGAGCGACGGGCGCTGGTCCCGGGGCGCCACCGGCGTCACCGGCTCGCCGAACCCGAACAGCAGCGGCAGGGGCACCTCGGCCCGCCCTGCGGCCCGCCGCCGCTCCCCGCTGACCAGCTGGGCGCGGACCGTGTCCAGCTGCACCAGCTGCGTGCCCTCGAACACCGGGGTGATCGCCACATCGCGCACCAGCTTCTGGAACGCCCCGTCCGCGACCCCCTCGCGCAGATAGGCCCGTGCGCTCAGCACCTCGCCGCACGCGTTCACCGCGTCCACGCAGAGCGCGGGCACCACGTACTTCGCCACCGCGGACCACAGTGCCATCCGCTGCCGTGCCACATCGAGGGCGCGCGCCGCGGCCAGTGCGGTGCACTCCGCGATCAGCAGGTCGGCGAAGCCGCGCGCCAGCAGCGAGCGCACCGGCGCCAGTGCCAGCGCCGGCTCGCCGTACAGCATCCGTTCGCGCGCGTGCCGCAGCGCGATGCGCAGCGCGGTGTCGGCCGCGCCGAGGCTGCTCCCGCCCACCAGCGTCCGGGTGAACTGGAGCATGCCGGTGACCATTTCGATGCCGCGGCCCGGTCGCCCGATCACGGCGTCGGCGCCGACCCGGCAGTCGCTGAGGACGAAGCCGCTCAGGTCGTGGCCGCGCAGGCCGTGGGTGGGTACCTTGGGCAGCCGCCGCACCCCGTCACCGCCGACGGCCTCGAAGTCCACCAGGAACAGTCCGAAGGACGGGTCGGAGGCGGCGAGTACGGTGGCGAACGAGGACCGACCGCCGTTGCCGACCAGCCACTTCTTCCCGTTCAGCACAAACCCGTCGCCCGTGGGCGCCGCACGGGTGGCGGTGGCGAGCAGATCGCTGCCCGCCGCCTCCTCGCTGATGCCGGCGGTGCCCCAGGCGCGGCCGAGCGCCAGCTCGGCGACCCGGCGCCGCTGTGCGTCGTCACCCCAGATCCACACCGGCGTGGTGGCCAGCAGCGTCGAGCCGAACCCCACCGAGACCGCGAGCTCCCGGCGCGACGCGGCGCGCACCACGGCCAGCAGCGACTCGAACGAGCCGAGCCGGCCGCCCTCGGCGACCGGTACCAGGTGCTCGTGCAGACCGGCCGCCCAGGCCGCCTCGTACGCCGCGGTGGGCTCGGCCTCCAGATCGTCCGCCCGCACACCGGCCGCCAGCGACATGCCGGTGCCCGGATCGAACGGGCAGCCCAGCGCCCGCTCCAGCTCCTCCGCCGCCGCAGACGTCGCGAACATGGACAGCGACGGCGCCCCTGTCCCGGTCATGCGCGCTCCACCACGATCGCGTACGGCCCGCCGTCGAAGCCGTCGCCGCCCCCGCCGTCGTCGGCGTCGTCGGTGGAGAGTCCCAGCTCATGGACGAACGCCAGCTGCCCGCCGTGGCGGTAGACGGTGGTGCGCACTTGCAGCAGATCCCACAGCTGGCCGGCCCGCAGCCAGGTCGCGTCGACCCGGCGGATCCCCTCGGCCAGCGCACGGCGCAGCTCGGGCACCTTCCCGCCGTGCCGCATCACACATTCCTCGCGCGCGCCGCCCGCGAACCCGAGGGATTCGACCCAGTACCACTGGTCGGCCACCTCGCAGTGGTGGCGGTGCACCCGGAACGTCGTGGTGTGCGAGGCGATCCGCTCGCCCTCCCGCTCGTACGCGCCCAACAGCCCGCGCACCGGCGACAGATACGGGGAGCGCTCGACCTCGTCGTCGTGGAAGCCCGCCACGAACGCGTCCGGCAGCGTCGCCGGCGCGCCCGAGAGCGCCCGGTCGCCGCTGAGCCCCAGCGGCACCGAGGTGGCGCGGGTGCGCACCGCCACGCCCGCCGGGCCCGAGACCGTCATCTCCATCTCCAGCTGCGACGAGCGCGGCCCGCGCACCCGGGCGCGCACCTCGACCAGCGCGTCGTCGGCGTCGAGGAAGCGCAGGGGCTGCTCGTACTCCAACTGCCAGGCCCACAGCACGAATCCCACCCGGTGCTCGGACACCAGCGTGCGGTGGCTGCACACATGGTCGCGCAGCCAGCGGGTGCCGGCCTGGAACGCGAGCCGCCCGACGGCGGTGGGCTGCAGCTGGGCCGGGGTGAAGAGGCTCGCGTCGAGCACGACCTCGTAGGTGGAGCTGCGCGGCATCGGCGGCTAGCCTCCGGATATCGCGGTGACGATGTCCACCCGGTCGTCCTCGGTGGCCTCCCGGTCCAGCTCGTCCAGGGAGAGCTTCTCGCCGTTGAGGGCGATCAGATGCGTGGCGCGTACGCTTCCCTCGCGGTCCATCAGCACCTCGGCCAGGTCGGGGTAGCGGTCGGTCAGCGCGGTCAGCCCGTCACGCACGGTGGCGCCGCCGACCTCGATCTCGTTCTCGTAGCCGGTGAACCGGAGCAGGACGCCCCGCACTTTGACGATCACCAAGTCTCCTTCGAGGATGCCCCAGGCTCCAGCCGGGGGAGGAAGCGCGCACACCGTGCCGATCGAGAACCAAGACGGCACAGTCGAGCTTTGCTCAACGAACAGGGCAGGTTCCGTCCCGGCTGGTGTTGAGGGAGCAAGACCTTTCAGGCCGCTGGTCTGCGGGGCTTCCTGAGCCAGGAATCCCCCTGCTTCAGTGGGGGGAGGGTTCAAGTCAGTTCCCCCTCGTGGGTGTGGTCATGTCGCGCGCGGGCCGGGCGGGAGCCTGCCAGCGGGCGAGCTCGTCGAGTTCGCCGGCGAGGAATTGGCGCCGCGCCAGCCAGCGCTGCACCTTGCCGCTCGACGTCTTGGGGATGGTCCGCGGCCGCACCAGGACCACCGTGTACGGCGGGACGCTCAGCTCCATCGAGACCGCCCGCCGGAGCCCCTCGACGGCAGCCGCGTACTGCTCGTCCTCCTGCCCGTTCTCCGCGGGATCCGCCTCGTAGACCAGCACCAGCCGCTCCGCCGCGCCCTCGTCGTCCTCGACGGCGAAGGCGGCGCCGCAGTTGCGGCGGATCGTGGCCACCTCGGCCTCGCAGACCCGCTCGATGTCGACGGGGTGGTAGTTGCGCCCGTTGACGACGATCAGGTCCTTCAGCCGCCCCGCCGGGAACAGCTCGCCGTCCAGGACGAACCCGAGGTCGCCGGTGCGCAGATACGGGCCGTCGCCGGTGGTGGTCGTGGCGCCGAAGGTGGCGTCGGTGTCCTTCGGGCGCCGCCAGTAGCCGTCGGCGACGCTCGGCGAGTCGATCCAGATCTCGCCCAGCGCGCCCTCGCCCAGCGGCTCGCCGGTGGCCGGGTCGGCGATCAGCAGCCTGGTTTCGGGTCCGGGGGAGCCGCAGCTCACCAGCGACCTGGAGCGCTCCTGCGGCCCGGCCGGGCGGGCCGTGCCGTGCGCCTCGAGCGCGTCGCGCGCGACGGACACCGAGCGCCAGCCGCCCAGCGGCTTGCCGCCGGTCACGAACAGCGTCGCCTCGGCGAGCCCGTAACACGGATAGAACGACTCGGCTCGGAAGCCGCACGGCGCGAAACGCGTCACGAAGCGCGCCATCGTGTCGGCGCGGACCGGCTCGGCGCCGGTGAAGACGAGCTCGACGCCCGACAGGTCCAGCTCCTCCAGGTCCGCGTCCTTCGCGCGCCGTACGCACAGGTCGTACGCGAAGTTCGGGCCGCCGGTGACCGTCACGCCGTACCGGGAGACCATGCGCAGCCAGGACAGCGGGCGGCGCAAAAACGTCACCGGCGACATGAGCGTCACCGGAATGCCGGAGGAGAGCGGGGTGAGGATGCCGCCGATCAGCCCCATGTCGTGGTACGGGGGCAGCCACACGCCGCCCGAGCTGTCCTGGTGCAGCCCGAACCCGCGGGCGATCTTCGCGGAGTTGTCGAGCAGCTGGGCGTGGCTGAGCATGACGCCGCGCGGCAGCGACGTCGAGCCCGAGGTGTACTGCAGCAGCGCCAGCCCGTCCGGCCGGATCTGTGGCGACGCACCCTCGTCGGCCGGGTCGGCCAGGTCGGTCGCGATCAGCCGGGGGGCGCGGCCGGCGAGCGCCGTGGCGAGCCACCCGGCCAGCAGCGGCGCGAGGTCCGAGGTGGTCAGGACGGTGTCCGAGCCGGTGTCCTCGATGATGGCGGCGAGCCGCGGCATCGTACGCGCCAGGCGCGCGGGGTCGGGCGGGAAGGCGGGCACCGCGGGCACCCCGGCGTAGAAGCAGCCGAACAGCCCCGCGAGGTAGTCCAGGCCGGGCGCGAAGAGCAGCAGCGCGGGGTCGGGCCGCCCGTCGGTGGCGGCCGACAGCCCGGCCGCCACGGCTCGTGCGCGTGCGTCGAGCTCGCCGTAGGTGATCTGGACGGCCGACTCGTCGTCCGCCACGAACCGGTACGCGAGGGCGTCGGGCGAGCGCGCCGCCCGCTCACGCAGCAGCTGCGCGAAGCTTCCAGCCCCGCGCCCATGTGGACCAGCCAACTGAGCCGTCTCCCCCCGTGATCGACACGGCGAGCAAGTGTTACAGCAATGTCGACGGCCGGTCAACGAACTTATGCGGGCGGTGGGTTGGGCGAATCGGGGTAGGTTCCGCAGGGCCGCCGGGGGGATTGACACTCACGGGTAACAACGAGCATCGTGATCAGCCTCAGCAGGGTGAAGGACCGGTGCTCACCAACCGCGTGCCCGTCCAGAAGGGGACACCCATGACCGACTTACCGGTCGCTCCCGACGGAACGCGGGACGCCGTGGTGAACGATCCCGCCACCGACCCACCGGCCAAGCCACCCGTCAAGCTGGTCCTGCTGTGCTGCCTCGGCGCCTTCGTGGCGTTCCTGGACAGCACCATCGTGAACGTGGCGTTCCCCAACATCGCCGAGACCTTCGACACCACCGACCTGCCCACCCTGTCCTGGGTGCTCAACGGCTACAACGTGGTGATCGCCGCGCTCCTCATGCCCGCCGGCCGGGCGGCCGACCGGCTCGGCTGCCGGCGGTCCTTCGCGGTGGGTCTCGCCACGTTCACCGTCGCGTCCGCGGTCTGCGGGATCGCCGGCTCGGCCGCCGTCCTCATCGGCGCCCGGCTGGTGCAGGCGGTCGGCGCCGCGATCCTCGTCCCCACCTCGCTCGCGCTGCTGCTGCCCATGTTCCCGATGGCCAAGCGCCTGGTGGCGATCACCATCTGGAGCGCGTCCGCGGCGCTGGCCGCCGGGATCGGGCCCGGCCTCGGCGGGCTGCTCGCCGAGCACTGGAGCTGGCGGGCGGTGTTCCTGGTGAACATCCCGATCGGGCTCGTCGCCGTATGGGCCGGCCGGCACCTCGCCGAGCAGCGCGAACGCGGCGGCGCCACCCCCGACGTCCTGGGCTCGGCGCTGCTCGGCGCCTCCCTCGGCCTGCTCGCGCTCGGCCTGGTCAAGGCCCCCGACTGGGACTGGGCGAGCGCGCGCACCGTCGGCTGCCTGGTCGGCGGGGCGGTGCTGGCGGTGGCGGTGGTGGTCCGCAGCGCACGCCACCCGGCCCCGGTCGTCTCCCTCGACCTACTGCGCTCGCGCAACGCCGTGGGCGGCAACATCGGCTCGATGCTGTTCTCGGTGACTTTCTACGCCGTCATCCTGAACAACATCCTTTTCCTGACCGGCCACTGGCGCTGGTCCCTGCTCACCGCGGGGCTGGCCACCACGCCGCCGCCGCTCGCCACCGCCCTGGTGGCCCGGCCGGCCGGCCGCCTCGCCGAGAAGTTCGGCGACCGGCTGGTCGTCATCGCGGGCTGTCTGATCTACATCTGCGGCACCCTGCTGCTGTTCTGGGGCGGCGGCCAGGACCCGGACTTCCTCACCCACTGGCTGCCCGGGGCGGCCGTCATGGGGCTGGGCGCCGGCCTGGTCTGGCCGGTGCTGGGAGGGGTGGCCCTGGCCGGGGTCGAGCCCAGCCGGCTGGCCACCGCCAGCGCGGCCAACGCCGCCTTCCGCCAGCTCGGGGCCGTCCTCGGCACGGCGCTCGCGGTGTCGATCGTGACCTCGTCCGCGGGCGACCCGCTCGGCGGAGCGCGCAACACCTGGTATCTCTCGATCGGCTTCGCCTTTGGGGTGGCGGTGCTCGCGGCCATGACCATACGCCGCACCACGGCCCCGGCGGCCTGACACCGGAGGCGACGATGGCGACGAAGGCGACAGCGACCACGGCGGCCGGAGGGGCCGAAGTGAGCGAAGTGCCGTGCGCGGCGGGAACGCCGCTGCTCGGCTCGATGCCCGACCTCCTGGGCGACCCTCTGGCGGCCTACTTACGGGCCCGTCGCGACCACGGCGACGTCGTCCGGTTCCGCGCAGGGCCGCCCGGCCTGCGACGGGACATCTACGCCGTGTTCTCGGCCGAGGGCGTCCAGCAGGTCCTGGCCACGGAGGCGGCGAACTTCCGCAAGGACAACGTCATCTACGAAGAGCTGCGGCAGGCCCTCGGCAACGGCCTGCTCACCAGCCAGGACGAGGACTACCGGCGTCAGCGCCGGCTCATCCAGCCGCTGTTCACCCGCCGCCGCGTCGAGAGCTACGCCACCGCCGTCACCTCGGAGGCCGCGGCGCTCGCCGCCCGCTGGCGCAAGACGCCCGGTGGCGGCGCCGACGGCACGGTCGAGCTGGTGGAGGAGATGCGCGGATACGCGCTGCGCGTCGTCGGCCGCGTCCTGTTCGGCTCCGACGTCGAGCAGACCATCGAGGTCGTCCGGGACAGCCTGCCGATGCTCAACGAGCGCGCGCGGGCCCGCGCCCTGTCCCCGGTGAAGCTGCCCCGCGACTGGCCGACCCCCGCCAACCGGCGCGCCGCCCGGGCCCAGGCCGGGCTGTACGCGCTGTGCGACGCCATCATCAGCAAGCGCACGGCTGGGCGAGACGGCCGGGAGAGCGACCGTCAGGCGGGTGGACCGGAGGACGGCACCGAGGATCTGCTCACCCTCCTCATCCGCGCCCAGAACGCCGAGGACGGCAGCCTGACCCCCGCCGAACTGCGGGAACAGGTCCTGGTCTTCTTCCTCGCCGGACACGACACCACCGCCACCGCGCTCACCTTCACCCTCCACCTCCTGGCCCGCCACCCGGACGAGCAGCGGCGGGTCCACGACGAGCTGGACCGGGTGCTCCCCGACGGCCGCACCCCCACCGTGGCGGATCTGGAGGCCCTGCCCCGCCTCACGAGGGTGCTGAAGGAGGCCATGCGGCTGTTTCCGCCGTCCCCGGCCGTCAGCCGCCGCGCCGTGGCCGAGACCGTCATCGGCGGCCGCCGGATCCCGGCCGGTGCCGCCGTTCTCGTCAGCCAGTGGGTCGCCCACCGCCACCCCGCCTACTGGGAGGATCCGGAGCGCTTCGACCCGGAGCGCTTCACCCCACAGGCGGAGGAAGGCCGGCCGCGTTACGCGTACTTCCCGTTCGGCGGCGGGCCCAGGGCCTGCATCGGGCAGCACTTCTCGACGCTGCATTCGGTGCTGAGCCTGGCGACGCTGCTGCGGGGGTACGACATCGAAGACGCATCGGACGGCGGCGACATTCCACTCGGCGCCGGGATCACGCTGCTGACGAAGGGGCCGGTGCGCGTTAGGGCGATCGCCCGCACCTAATTGGAAATAACGTCGCAACTCAGCGCGCCCCCGGTAAGTCGGATCGGCGTACTCCGCTTCAACTGACTTGTGGTTCCTATCACTTGGCCGAAAGAGCCGACAGCCAGTAGGCTTCTGGACCATGGTCGCACCCGAGGTAGAGCCTTACATCCGGAAGAAATTCGCAGAGAACGCAGGTCTTACGGAAGAGCAGCTATTCACGGCCGACGCGACATTGGCCGATGTGATCGCCGGCAGCCCGAAAATGACCAACAGCATCGACCTCATGGAAGCGTTTGCACGCACCGCAAACGCATTGCGCAAGGACTACGGTGTGCGCGTGCGCCTCCCGGCGCTGCCGCTCGATACGCCGATTACGACCGTGCTGAAGACGTTCCTCGAGGAATTCGAGCGCGCGCAAAAGGAGGCGGCCGCATGAGCATCGCCGAGACGGACCACGCCTCGTCCCCGGTCATCCGCCGGCCGGCCGCCGCCGACGGGCCGCCCGCCATCATCACCGACCTCTATGACGCGCTGACCAAGCGCGGCATGTCCCTGGTCGACGTCACCTGGGAGCAGCAGCGGCTGCACGAGTCCCGGCGGTGGAGCGTCGTGGAGATGCTGGAGGCCGTCGACCTGGACAGCCTCACCCCCCTCGACCGCAACCTGGTCTGGAACGCGGGCCGGGCCGAGCTGACCACCAAGCCTGGCGCGGACCGTCTTGAGCGGCAGTCGGAGGCCGAGGTCCGGCGCTGGCAGGAGAAGAACCCCACGGTCGCCTCGATCATGGAGGCGTGCGGCACCTGGAGCCGCTACTGGAACGAAGAGGAAGCCCACCACGAGACGGTCTTCAACCGGCTGGCCGATCTCAGCGGGATGGAGCCGATCTCGGACGAGACCTTCATCCAGTTCCGCCAGGTGTTCCCCGACGACGACATGCTCCGCACCCTGGTGCTGCTCGCCATCTCCGAGATCACGGCCGCGGTCAACTACGGCCAGTGCCAGCACGTCATCGAGGATCCGGGGCTGCGCCGCATTTTCAAGCAGGTCGCCGCCGACGAGATTCAGCACCGCAACTACTTCGTCTCCTTCGCCAAGGCGCTGGTGGACAGCGGCGAATACCCGGCCAAGGACGCGTTCGCGGTGGCCCACCTCTTCCTCCGCGAGGACGGTGAGCTCCACGGCAGCGCCCGGAAGCAGCTGGAGCAGCGCGGTTCGCATGTGAACTGGTGGGACCAGCTCGAAACGGGTGACAGCGACTTCCGTCCCGAGGCGCTGGAGAAGAAGGAGCAGCTCATCTGCGGCGCCCTGAAGAAGATCACCGGGATCGAGGTCCATTCCCGTGAAGAGGTCGAGGACACGTGGATGGATCTCGTCGGGAGCTGATCGGTCTGGGGCACGACCTCCAGCTGATCAGTGAACTGGAGGTCGCCTCCTCTCTCCGCGAACCCGATGTCTTCTTCACCCGCGGAGAACTGCGCCACTTCGAATCGAAGGTCTCCCCCCTGGAGAGCATGGCGGGGGCGTTCGCGGCCAAAGAAGCTCTTTTCAAAGCAATTCCGGCGGCGGATGAGACCTGGTTCTGGACCGATGCCGAGCTGGTCCACGACCACCGTGGCGCACCGCGGTTCCAGGCCCACGGAGCGCTGGCGGGCCATCTGGCCCGGCACCGGCTGCGGGTGAGCGTTTCCCTCTCGCACAGCGGCGGCTTCGTATCCGCCGTGGTCATGGTGACCGGTGGGACCTCGGCACTGACACGTTTCTTCGACACGACCAATCGGGCGGTACGACGTGTTCTTCGGCGAATCCCGGCTGACCCTGCCGGTGCGCCCCAATGACCTCGATGCCCTGGGGCATGTGAACAACGCGGTCGCGCTCGAATACCTGGAGGCCGGGCGGTGGGACTGGCTCGGCCGCCAGGGGTTGGTGCACGGCGACCGCATGATCGCGGTGGTCGCCCGTACCGAGATCGACTACCTGGCGGAGATCCCTCGTGGCCAGGTCGAGGTGCGTACATCTCTCGAGTCGCCGTCCGCCGAGGAGTTCGACGAGGACGACCTCACCTTCCGGGCGCGGTTCCGGCAGCGCCTCCACCTTCCGGAGGCGGCGCGCCCCGCGGTGGACGCCCTGGTCACCGTGGCCTTCCTGGACGCCGCCCAGCGGTGCCTGGTCTCGATGCAGGACTTCCTTGCGGCCTCGACCGTCCCGGACTGAAGGAGCCTGAACGAGGCTGCACGAGCAAGGATGGAGAGCGCGATGAGCACGGCAGACGATCCGGCAGGTGATCCGGCGGAGACCGAACGCTGGGTGCCGACATCCGACGGCCATGAGCTGCACCTCAGGCAGGTGCGGCCGGGGGCCGACGACGGGGGAGCGCCCGGTGTGCTCTTCCTCCCCGGCCTGTTCGCGGACGGGGGGTTCTTCCTCGGCAGGTCCGGGCAGGGGCCCGCGAAGGCGTTCCTGGACGAGGGCTTCACCGCGTACGTGGCCTCGCTGCGCGGCCACGGCCCCAGCCGCTGGCCCGAGCGGCGGGCCTACGACTGGAATTTCGACACCTATGTGCGCCATGACGTGCCGGACCTGATCCGGGCGGTGTCGGCGACCCATGACGGGCCGCTGTTCGTCCTGGCGCACAGCATGGTCGGCTATGCGGCCCTGGCCGCGCTCGGCGTCGACCCCGGCCTGCAGAAACGACTCGCCGGGGTGGTCACCGTCTCCTCCGCCGTCAACGACTACAGCGACGGCGGACTGTCCAAACGGGCCCAGGTGACCTTCTCCGCGGTGATCTCCCGGCTGGTGGGGCGGTTCCCGGCGCGGGCGCTGAAGCAGGGCCGGTGGGACGAACCGTCCGGGCTGATGCGGCAGTTCGCCCAGTGGGCCCCCTCCGGGGCCTTCCGCAGCGCCGACGGACAGACGGACTACTGGCAGGCCCTCGCACAGGTGACGCTGCCGGTGCTGGTCGGGATCGGCGCGGGCGACACCTTCCACGCGTCCCCCGCCCGGGCCCGGAAGCTGGCCGACCACCTGGGCGGCGGCGCGGAGTTCACCCTCTTCGGCCGGGAGACCGGACTGAGCTGGGACCCCGGCCACGTCGATGTGATCCGCGGCGCCCGCGCCCAGGAGCAGGTGCTGCCCAAGCTCGTGGCCTGGACGCGCGGGATTGCTCCCTCCGGCGACGCCCATGGCGACGCCACCGACGACACGACCAAGGAGTAGGAGAGGCGCGGTGCTCGAACACATTCAGCGCAACCAGGAGTGCCCGCCCGAACGGGGCCTGTACCTGTACGACAAGTTCATCGACCCGCCCGAGTTCATCAGCTACCAGGACTTCCCGGAGCAGGTCGCCGCGTACGCCGACTTCTTCCGCGACCAGGGCATCGAGCCCGGGACGCGGGTGCTGTTCCCGTTCGAGACCTCCAGCGCGGTGATCTTCGCCTTCCTGGGCCTCATGGAGCTCGGCGCCGTCCCGCTGTCGGTCAAGCCGCTGGTCCTGGACACGCCGAGGGAGTCCTATCTGGACTTCCTCGGCCGGGTCGCGCGGGACTACGAGGCGGCCCGCGCGCTGGAGACCCCGACCCTGGCCACGCTCGACCTGCCGGTCCCCGGCCTGCCGCTGCCGCCGGCCGGAATCCGCAAGCCCGGCGCCCGGCTGCGCACCCCCGCGGCCGACGAGCTGGCGTTCGTACAGTTCTCGTCCGGATCGACGTCCTTCCCCAAGGGGATCCCGGTCCGGCACGACATGCTCCGCGCCAACCTGATCATGATCACCCGCACGGACGGCCGGCAGCCCGAGGAGCGGGTCAGCAGCTGGCTGCCGCTCTACCACGACATGGGGCTGGTCGGCGGACTGCTGTCCTGCCTCGCCGCGGGGTGCGATCTGTTGCTCGCCGAGCCGGTGACCTTCCTGTTCGACGCCCGTGGCTGGTGGGAGCACATGGCCCGGGAGGGGGCCGCCGGCACGGTGATCCCGAACTTCGCGGTCGACTACTCGCTCAAGCTGATGCAGGATCTCGACGCCGAGGAGCTCGCCGAGATCGACCTGTCCCGGGTGCGGTCGATCTACCTCGGCAGCGAACCCATCAATCTGCCCAACCTCAACGCCTTCCTGGACCTGATGGCCCCGGCCGGGTTGCGGCGCGATGTGTTCATGCCCTGCTACGGCATGGCCGAGGCCGTGCTGCTGGTCTCCAGCCGCCCGGTGAACAGCGAGATCCGGAGCGTCGAGACCCCCTCCGGAGTGCCGGCCATCTCGGTGGGCCGCCCGATGCCGGAGTACACCGTGCGCCTCCGCGATGAGCAGGGGCGGGTGTGCGAGGACGGCCAACTGGGCGAGATCGAGCTGACCGGAGGCAGCCTGGCCGCCTCCTACCTCGACAAACAGGCCCCGCTGGCGGGGGACGACGGCTACTACGCCACCGGCGACATCGGCTTCCTCGACGACGGCGAGCTGTTCATCACCGGCCGCATCAGCGACCGGATCAAGGTCGGCGGCCAGAGCTACTTCGCGTCCGACTTCGAGCAGGCGATAGAGCGGCTGGACTTCGTGCGCGACGGCCGCACCGCCGTGCTGCAGATCGGCGCGGACATCATCGTCCTGACCGAGGTGGACCGCACGGCACGCGACGACATCGAGGGCAGCCGGGCGCGGATCATCGACCATCTGGTGCGCACGGTCGGGGTGACGGTGCGGGCCACGGATGTGCACTATGTGCGCCCCGGCCAGTTGGAGCGCACCAGCAGCGGCAAGCTGCGGCGGCGGGCGATCGCGGAGGCGTACGAGCAGAAGCGGCTGAAGGGGCTGACCTTCGACCTGCCCGCGGGCGAGTAGCGGCCGGCCGCGCGGGGGCTCCGCCCCAGACCCCCGTCCGGGGGCGGAGCCCGCGCCGCGCGGTGCAGCCGCGCATCGCCGCCACCGAGGGCTACTTCGCGCCGAGCACCAGCACCAGCGGCACCTTCTTGCCGGACTCGGTCGACGGTTTCATGGCGCTGGACTTCCCGATGTAGAGCCGCCCGCCGGTGTAGACGATCTCCTGGTGCAGGGACGTGCTCTCGCCGAACGCGGTCTCCTCCGGGTTCTGCATCAGCTTCTTCTTCTCGTACGACTTGGTGTCGATACGCCAGACCGCGCTGCCCTGGCTGAGCGTGGCCTCCTGGTACGCGATGAGGGAGCCGTCCTTGTCGAGCGTGACCGGCACCAGCGGGCCGCCCTCGGCGCCGTCGGCCTTGGCGGTCACCTTGCCGGTCTTCAGGTCGATGGCGACGATCTCGTTGGACGGGCCCGACGCGGCGCTCGCGCGGTAGTCGGTGGCCAGATAGAGGGCGTTCGCCGACTTGCTGACGACGATCTCGGAGCAGCCCCCGACGTTGGTCGCCGCGCAGTCGGCCTCGTACTTGCCACCGTCCATGCCGAACTTGCTCAGCAGCTTGCCCTCCTTGGCGCTGTCGTCGATCGCCAGGAAGTCGGAGACGCCCGAGCCCTGCGAGCTGCCCGCGTTGACGCCGATGACCAGCGGGTCGGTGGACACCACATGGGCGTATTCGATGCCCGACGTCACCTTGTACGAGGACTTCACCGCCCGGGTCTTCGGGTCCACCGTCTGGATCTCCAGCTGCGGGGTGTCCGACACCTCGCACTCGCGCACCGCGATCAGCTTCGGTCCGTCGCCGAAGTAGCCGTTGTCCGAGCAGTCCTCGTCCGAGTCCGGCATCCACTGCGGCTTGCCGTCGATCGACCAGGCCGCGCCGCCGCTGATGCCGCCCGCGGCGACGGTGTCGCCGCCTATGGTCACCTCGTCGAACATGATGGGACTGTCGGACGCCAGCTCACCCGTCTCACGGCCCTGCTTCGTCCAGACGAGCTTTCCCTTCTTCAGGTCGACCAGGCCGACCTGGGTGCACACCGAGGGGTCCTGCGAGTCGTCCTCGAACAGGACCGCGGTCAGGCCCGCCTCGGTGATCTGCGGCGACGCCCAGCAGAGCTCGCCGTCGAGCGGGATCTCCCACGAGGCGGCGCCGCCGGTGAGCGGATAGCCGACGATCTTCTTGACGTCCGCCTTGACCAGGTTCTTGTCGGTCACCCACATGCCCGGAGTCTTGACCATGTCGGCGACCTTCGGCATCGGGACCTCACCCAGCACCGACGCGTCGACGGCCCCGGACGCCGAGTCGCCGCCCTTCCCGCCCCCGCCGTCGCCCGAGTCCTGGCCCACGACGAACCAGACGCCGCCGGCGACCAGCGCGAGCGCCACCACCGCGCCGACAATGACCCCGACGGGCGACTTCGACTGCCGCCGGCGGCTCGCCCTGCCCCCGCCCGGCGGCGGCCCCGGGGGCGGCCCTTGCTGCGGCATGTGCGGTGGCACCGGCGGTCCCGGTGGGCCCGGCGGCGGATAACCGGGGCCGGGCGGCGGGGGCGGCTGGGACATCGCAATTCTCCTTCTCGCAGGGATGGTCGCACCGGTCACATGAATATGTGGAACGGCAGCGAGAAGGATTTCTATCAAACACGCGCCATTGATGCACGGAGCGGGGTGCGGATTACCGGAAAACCGCAGTTCACGCGATTACTGATCCATATTCCAGTGGAAATGATCCGCGGATTATTTTCCGAATTCGGCCTGTCGGGGGCCGAGCACCGTCCGCACATAGTCCGCCACCGTCGCCTCGATCCCCACGTCCCGGCCCGCGTCCTCGGACAACGCCCAGCGGTGTTCGAGCAGTTCGTGGTAGATCTGCGCGGTATCGGTGGAACCCCGCAGCTCCAGGGGCACGGCCCGCACGGTGGGCCGGAAGACATCGCGCACCCAGCGGTGCGCGAGCACTTCCGGGCGCGCGCCGAGCGGGTCGCCCGGGGCGTAGTCGTCCTGCGAGACCATCCACGTATCCAGGTCGTTGAGGAGACTGCGCGCCTGATTCTCCTCCGCGTCAAGACCGGTCAGCCGCAACAATTGCCGCTGATGGTGTCCGGCGTCCACGACTTTCGGCAGAAAAGTGACAGTATCCCCATCGGGTGACCGCTGGATCTGCATTTCCGCGACATCGAAACCGAGGTCGTTCAGCCGCCGCACCCGCCGGTCGATGTAGTGCCGCTTGGCCAGCGGATAGACCGACTCGCGGGTCAGCTCATGCCACAGCTCGTCGTACCGCTCGACGATCTCCCGGCCGAACAGCACCGGATCCACGGAGGGGTGCAGCGACCCGCCCGCCTCCAGGTCCATCAGCTCGCCCGCGATGTTCACCCGGGCGACCTCGAGGTCATAGCTGCGCTGCCCGCCCGTCAGCCGCGGATGGAGCTGCCCGGTCTCCGCGTCCACCAGATACGCGGCGTACGCGCCCGCGTCCCGCCGGAACAGGGTGTTGGACAGCGAACAGTCGCCCCAGGCGAAGCCGCTCAGATGCAGCCGCACCAGCAGCACGGCGAGCGCGTCGAGCAGCCGCTTGATCGTGCCGGGCCGCATCGTCGTCTCGAACATCGACCGGTACGGCAGCGAGCCCACCAGATGGCGGGTGATCAGCGTGGGCTCCAGCGGCTCGCCGTGCGCATCGGTCCGCCCCGTGACCACCGCGACCGCGTCCACGGCGGGCACGGCCAGCCGGTCCAGGTCCCGCAGCAGCCCGTACTCCCGCACGGCCGCCCACTCGCCGACCTCCTTGACCGCGACCACCTCCCCACCCGCCCGCGCGAACCGCACCACATGGCGCGAGATACCACGCGGCAGCGCGACCAGATACTCGTCCGGCCACTGCTCCAGCGGGATGCTCCACGGGAGATCCAGGAGGGCGGCCGGGTGCTCGGGGGAGGTCGCGGTGATTTTGAGGTCCATGAGAAACCAGTGACACACCGACGCGCCGGAGTCCAGAGTTCGGCGCCCGGCAGCGACGGGCATCACACCTGCTCGACGGCCGGGCCGCTTCAGGCCAGGGTGTCCAGCCAGCGGGTGAGGCGGGCCCCCTCGCGGGTCATGATCTCCGGGTCGCGGAGGGCGTTGGAGAGCAGCGACATGCCCTGGTAGGCGCCGACGAGCGTCAGTGCGAGGCCCTCCGGGTCGGCCAGGCCCATCTGGCGGTACTGCTCTTCCACCCAGTCCAGCAGCCCCCGGATGGCCTTTCCCGCCGCGAGGTCGAGGCCGCCCTCGGCGCGTTTGTCGAGTTCGACGGCGAGGGTGCCCGTGGGGCAGCCGTAACGGGCCGCCATGTCGCGTCCGCCGATCCACGCGGCCACCAGGCTCTTGAGGCGCTCCCGCGGGTCGGGGAGCGCGTCGAGCCGGTCGGTGAGGGTCTTCAGCTGGGCGACGTGTTCGGAAAGGGCGGCCTCGATCAGGTCGTCCTTGGTCTTGAAGTAGTAGTACACGTTGCCCGCCGGGACATCGGCGGCGCGGGCGATGTCGGCGATGGTCGTGCGCTCCACGCCCTGCTCGTGCAAGACCCGGGCCGCGGCGGCCATCAGCCGCTGCCGCTTGCCGGCGGCCTTGCGCGGAGGGGGCGGCGAATCCTCTGAGTCAGTCACCCGACTCACTATAGACAGCCGGTGGTGGGACTGTGCTAGCGTCTCGCCATACCGAGTGAGTCAGTGGACTAACTAACTTATGGAGCGGGGAGATCGACATGATCGTGGTGACGGGTGCGACCGGGAACGTCGGGCGGGCGCTGGTGCGGACGCTGACCGAGGCCCAGGTACCGGTGACGGCCGTGGCCCGGCACATCACCGACACCGATGTGCCGCCGGGGGTGCGGGCGGTGGCCGCCGACCTGGCCGATCCGGACGGTCTGCGGGGTGCGTTCGACGGCGCGGAGGCGCTGTTCCTGCTGGTGGCGGGCGAGGACCCGCAGGGCGTCCTGGGCGTGGCGAAGGCCGCCGGGATCCGCAAGGTGGTGCTGCTGTCCTCGCAGGGCGCCGGGACCCGCCCCAAGGCCTACCGGCACCCGGGCCTGTTCGAGGCGGCCGTACGGGGGTCCGGTCTCGACTGGACGATCCTGCGGTCGGGCGGGATGGCCGGCAACGCCTTCGCCTGGGCCGAGTCGATCCGTACCCGGCGCGAGGCCGCGGCGCCCTTCGGCGACGTCGGCCTGCCCTTCATCGACCCGGAGGACGTGGCCGCGGTCGCCGCCGCCGTCCTGCGCCAAGACGCCCACCTCGGCGCCACGTACACCCTGACCGGCCCCGCGCCGACCACCCCGCGCGAGCGGGCCGCGGCGATCGCGGCCGCGCTGGGCGAACCGGTGCGCTTCACCGAGCAGACCCGGGAGGAGGCCCACGAGCTGATGGCGCGGTTCATGCCGCTGCCCGTGGTCGAGGGCACTCTGGCCATCCTGGGCGAACCCACCGACGAGGAGCGGCGGGTGAGCCCCGACGTCACGCACGTCCTGGGCCGGGCGCCGGGCACCTTCGCCGCCTGGGCCGAACGCAACGTCGCGGCCTTCCGGTGAGCGCGCCGCTGAGCGCGTCGGCCGAGGCCTTCCTCACCGAGCCGCGGGTGGCCACCCTGACCACCCTGCGCCCCGACGGCTCGCCCCATGTGGTCGCGGTGCGCTTCACCTGGGACGCCCGGGCGGGTCTCGCCCGGGTCCTGACCGTCGGCACCACACGTAAAGCCAGGAACCTCGGCGCGGGGCCGGGCGGGCGCGCGGCGCTCTGCCAGGCGGTGGGGTTCCGGTGGGTGACGCTCGAAGGCCCCGCCACCGTGCACACGGCAGCCGAGCGGGTGGCCGAGGGCGCCCGCCGCTACACCGCGCGCTACGGGACGCCGCCGCCCGCCCCGCCCGGCCGCGTGGTCATCGAGATCGCGGTCGACCGCATCACCCACCTCAACCTGAGCTAAAGGACTGGAACATGCCTGTTCAGCACGTCAACGACTCGACCATGCGCTACCGGGAGTCCGGCACCGGGGTGCCGATCGTCTTCCTGCACGGCAACCCGACCTCGTCGTACCTCTGGCGTCACGTCATGACGGCTGTCGGAGGCGGACGTCTGCTCGCCCCCGACCTGATCGGCATGGGGGAGTCGGGCAAGCCCGATATCGACTACACCTTCGCCGACCACGCCCGCTACCTGGACGCCTGGTTCGACGCGCTCGACCTTCAGGACGTGATCCTGGTCGGGCACGACTGGGGCGGAGCCCTGGCCTTCGACTGGGCCGCGCGCCATCCGCACCGGGTGCGCGGCATCGCGTTCACCGAGACCATCGTCAAGCCGATGACCTGGGAGGAGTTTCCCGAGGGCGGCCGGCAGCTGTTCCAGGCGATCAAGACGGACGGCATCGGCGAGAAGATGATGCTCGACGATGCCGTCTTCCTCGAGGGCCTGTCCGACAGCCTCACCACCCCGCTCGCCCCGGGTGACGCCGACGTCTACCGCAAGCCGTACCCGACCCGGGACAGCAGGCTGCCGCTCCTGCGGTGGGCGCGCTCGATGCCGCTGGGCGGCGAGCCCGCCGACGTCGTGGCCAGGGTCGAGGCGTACGACCGGTGGCTGGCGGCCAGCCCCGATGTGCCCAAGCTCCTGCTCACGTTCGCGCCCGGGCCGGGAGTCATGATGCACGAGGGCCTCATCGCCTGGTGTGCGGACAACATCGCCGGGCTGGAGATCGAACACTCCGAGGCCGTCGCCGGGCATCACACGCCGGAGGACCAGCCGGCACTGATCGCCGCGGCCATCTCGGCCTGGGCGGACCGCCACGGCCTTCGTTGACCTGCGTCACCGCTCGATCGGCGAGACCGCCGTCCGGTGCTGATCACCACTGGTCGGCGGGGATCAGGGGAACCGGTTCGGGCCGGTTCACCGAGGTCGTCAGTTCGATGCGCCTTCCCTCGGCCGAAGAGCGCAGGACGGCTCTCAGTGTCTCCAGCACATGGAGGGCGGTCTCGCCGCTGACGCGCGCCGGGCGTCGGGCGTCGGCGGCCAGGTAGTCGAGGAGACCGATGCCCCGGGTGCCACCGACGTAGCCGGCTGACGGTTCGAGCGGTCGCCAATCGGTGCCGCCGAGCCCGAAGTGCCGTACCTCACCGTCGAAGTGGTTGGGGTCGGGTACCGCGAGCGTTCCGGTTTCTCCGTGCACCTCGATCGGGGCAGCCGTCGTGGCCGTGCCGTCGAAACTGGTCGTGAGCGTGGAGATCGCACCCCCGACGTGCTCGAGCACAGCGGACACGTGGGTGTCGACCTCGACCGGGATCCTCTCTCCCGTACGGGGTCCGGAGCCGATCACGCGCTCGCCGCGCAGGCGGCTGGACGCGCCGATCACCGAGCGGACCGGCCCGAGCAGGTGGACCAAGGCCGAGACGTAGTACGGCCCCATGTCCAGCAGCGGGCCCCCGCCGTCTGTGTAGTAGAAGTCGGGGTTGGGGTGCCAGCGCTCATGTCCCGGCGTGACCATGACGGCGAGCGCGGCGAGTGGGCGTCCGACGAGTCCGGCGTCGATCGCCGCGCGCGCCGTCTGGGTGCCGGTGCCCAGGACGGTGTCCGGCGCACAGGCGACGCCGACGCCGGCCGCGGCGGCGGCCTCGATGATCGCCTTCCCGTCATCAAAGGTCGTGGCCAGCGGCTTCTCGCTGTACACGTTCCTACCTCCGGCGATCGCGCCAAGCGCGATCTCGGCGTGAGCCGCCGGGGTGGTGAGGTTGAGCACGGTCTGGACGTCGGAGTCGCGGAGCAGCCCCTCGACGGTCATCGCTTCCGCCCCGGGGAACTCGGCGGCGACCGCGGTGGCCCGGGTGGCGTCGAGGTCGGCGACCGCGGTGATCCTCACCGATGGACGGCCTGCGAGCGTGTCCAGGTAGGCACGGGATATGACGCCGAGTCCTACGATGCCGACGCGGTGCGGGTCGCCCACAGCATGCCCCTTTCGATGATGGTGCGAACGTTGAGGTTCTCCAGTACGTCCACGCTGTGTCCAGGTGTGGTGACGACGACGCGGCCCGCGCCCCAGCACCGTGTCCAGACCGCCGGGGAGACCACCGGGCGGGGCCACGGTTGCCACGGGCGGGTGGGATGCGTGGTGGTGGCCAGGACGTCGATGAGGTCGTCGTGGAGCACCCAGTACTGCTCGGTGTCCAGTGCGAAGTCGCCGACGCCCGCGGTGATGGGGTGGTCGCGTCCTAGATCCGTGATGTCGATGGTGTGCGGCAGGTAGTTGTCCTCCGGCTCGCCCCGGCGCGCGCAAGGATCCTTGCCGGGGTGAGCGGCGAACTGGCCTCCCACCAGGTGGAGATAGTCCGAGGACGCTCGGAAGGAGTCGGCGATGCCGCCGTGCCAGCCGGTGAGGCCCGTGCCGGCGGCAACGGCCCCGGCAAGGCCCTTTACCTCGTCGGCGGAAATCTCCGACATGGTGACGCACTGCACGACGAGGTCGGTGTCGGACATGGTCGTGGCGTCGGCGTAGACCTGGGTCGACTCCTCGACTCGCACCTCGTATCCGCTGCGTTCGAGGAACGGGATGAACAACTTCGTGGCCTCGACGGGCTGGTGTCCCTCCCATCCGCCCCGCACCACCAGGGCCTTCTTCAACGGAACGTCGAGTCTCATCGTTGCCACCGCTCCTGTGCTCCTTCGGCTCGGGGAATGGACACTCCCTGTTATCACACCACTGCCCGGGCGGCGAGCGCTTCGCGCAACGGGCCGAGGCGCCACAGGAGTCCGGCAGCGGCAGGGGCGTCGACGGCCCGGGGGATGGCGGCTCAGCCGAGCGGACGCGGCTTCGGCCACCGCTGCTCGGCGGCCCATTCGGCGAAGGAGGTCCAGGCGACGCCCGGGAAGTCGGCGCGCAGCGCGTCGATGTCCACGCTGTAGCCGGTCTCGGTGAGGAACGTGAACATGGCCCCCATGTCCGGATTCGCCTGCTGGACCAGGTCCAGCGGCACGTGACGGTACTCGACCGGGCCGCCGGCCGCCGCGGTGATCACCTGGGCCATCTGCCGGGGCGTGGGCGCGTCGCCCGCCACCTCCACCCGCTGTCCGATCCACCGCCCGGGGTCGGCGGTCACAGCGGCCACCACCGCGCCCAGGTCGCGGCGGGCGACCTGCTGGAGCGGGGTGTCAGCGGGCACCGCGAGCGACAGCGTGCCCTGGGCGATCTCGTCCAGGCTGCCCAGCGTGTTCTCGAAGAAGTACGTCGGCGCGATCACCGTCGCCGGCAGGTCCGTCTCCGCAAGCATCCGCTCGATCCGCGCCTTGCTCTCGAAGTGGGGGATGCCGGTGGAGCGGTCCGCCGAGGCCACCGAGGCGAGCACCAGATGTGCCAGCCCCGCCCGGCCGGCGGCCTCGATGATCGCCTGGCCCTGTCGCACCTCCGCGTCCGTGCCCGACTCGAACGGCGTGGTCACCGCGAAGGCGGCTGACGAGCCGACGAAGGCCGCCGTCAGCGACGTGGCGTCGGACAGGTTGCCGGGGACCACGTCCACCCCCTGCTCGGCGAGGCGGCGTGCCCGCGGCTGCGCGGGGTCACGGACCACAGCCCGAACGCCTTGCCCCGACGCCAGCAACGCCTGTGTCACCACGCCGCCCTGTCCGCCGGTGGCTCCCAGCACTGTGATCATGAATACTCCGTAGAACAGCCGAGGCCAGCGGCCTCGGAACTCGATGCGGCATGCTCGTGCCCCGTGCGCCCCCATCGTCGTACATGATCAGCGAGCGAGTGGCAGACGCGGTGGTGCCCAGTCGCCGTGTCGGAGGACGGCCTGGACGGTGGCGCGGGACGGAGCCAGCCGCAGAGCCGTGTTGCGCACGGCGATGGCCAGGGGGTGCGTCAGCTGCTGCCCCATCCGGCCGGCCCGGCGAGCGGCGCGGGCGACGGACTGGCTGCGCGGGCGGCGCTCGGTGTCGTAACGGGACAGTGCCGCGGGGACGGTGGGCTCGGTGGCGAGCGCGGCGGCGAGTGTGGCCGCGTCTTCGAGGGCCTGGCAGGCGCCCTGGCCCAGGTTCGGGGTCATGGCGTGGGCCGCGTCACCGAGCAGGGCGATTCGGCCCGCGGTGAAGGCGGGCAGAGGTGTCGCGAGTTCGTGGATGTCGTGGTGCAGGACGGCGTCGGGCCGCGTGGCCTCCAACAGCGCGGGGATCGGGGCGTGCCAGCCGCCGAACCGGCGGCGCATCGCGGCGAGGGCGTCGGCGGGTCGCACCCCGGCGGGCGAGTTGACCACCGCGTGCCACTCGGCCCGGCCGTCGGCGAAGGCGATGTGGCCGAATTCGGCACCCTTGCCCCAGGTCAGTTCGAAGTCGGTGCGCAATGCGACGGGGTGCTCGGTGACGGCGCGCAGGACGGTCGACCCGCTGTAGGCGGGGCCGGGGTGCCGGGGGAACAGCTGGGTGCGCAGCCGGCTGCCCACCCCGTCGGCGGCCACGACCAGATCCGCGTCCAGGGCGTCGCCGTCGAGGGGCACCCGTACGCGGGTGGGGTGGGAGCGGTCGACGGACGACACCTCGGCTCCGACGAGCAGGCACTCGGGCGGCAGGGCGGCGCGCAGGACGCGGTGGAGCGCGGCCCGGGGGATGCCGACGATCGGTGTGCCCAGCGCGCGTTCGAGCGCGGCTCCGTCCATCCGGGCCAGCCAGCGGCCGTCGGGGGTACGGGTGCCTCCGGTGTACTGCGGCCGGGCCACCGCCCGCACCGCCTCGCCCACGCCGAGGGCGTCCAGGGCGCGGAGGCCGTTGGCGTGCAGGGAGATGCCCGCGCCCACATCGGCGAGCACCCGAGCGCGTTCGACGACCGTCACCTCCCAGCCGATCAGCCGCAGGCCGATCGCGGCGGCCAGCCCACCGATGCCTCCCCCGACCACCACAGCTCTGCCGCCCATGCCCGCTCCTCACTCCGGTCCGCCCCGCGGTCTTCTACGGATGTAGAAAGCCGATGCGGGAGGAGCGTACCCCGACCCCTCTACAGGTGTAGAAATAGGGTGTGCCCACCGACCGACGCACCCTTCTCGCCGACACGGCCATCGACGTGCTCGCCGAGACCGGGATACGAGGACTGACCCATCGCGCGGTGGACCGAGCAGCGCAGCTGCCGCCCGGCACCACCTCCGCCTACTACCGCACCCGCCAGGCGCTGCTCACCGCCCTGGTCCGGCGGCTGGTCGCGGTCGACCAGGCCGAACTCCAGGAGACCGGGGACCGGACACCGGTTCCGCGCGATGCCGAGGACCTGGTGACCGGGATCGCCGCACTCGCCGAGCGGCGGCTCACGGGCGAGGGGCGCAGGCGTACCCTCGCCCGCTACGCGTGCGCCATCGAGAGCGTTCACCACCCCGAGCTGCGGGATATTCTCGTGCCCCGCGAGAACGCCGGGCGACAGCTCGTACACGACTTCCTGGCCACGCAACGCGTCGCGAACGCGGGGGACCGCACCATCACGCTGCTGACCTGCGTGGACGGATTGATTTTCGACCGTTTGGTGCACGGCGGAAGCGTGTCCGATGCAGAAATCCGCCAGCTGGTGGCCGCGGCTCTGCAATAGCCCACGCGGCCTGGCAGTAAAGATGCTAGGTGTCGCGCATGCGCAGCAGCAGGCCGCCGGCCAAGAGCGCCGCGGCGGCCCACCCGGCGGTCACGCCGAGGCCGGCCCAGGGGCTGAGGGGCAGGCTATGGAGATCGGTGGTGGCCTGGATGGCGAGCCCGGCGCTCATCGGCCCGATCTGCTGGAGCAGGCGCTGCCAGTGCGGATCGCCGATCATCTGGGAGAGGATGGGGATGAGGTACAGCAGGCCGAGGACGATCCCGATACTGGTGGCGGAGTCCCGCACGACGGTGGCGACGCCGAGGCTGAGCAGGGCGATCAGGGTCAGGTAGAGGATCGATCCGAGGGCCGCGCGCAGCGTGGGCCCGTCGGTCAGGGACAGGGACGGGTGGCCGCGGGCAGTCGTGAAGGCATGGTGGGGCAGGAGGAGCCGGCCAGCGACCAGCGACCCGAGAACCGCGAGGGTCCCGGCCGCGGCCACGATCCCGGTGAGCGTGACGGCTTTGGCCGCGAGGACGGTGGCCCGAAGTGGCACCGCCGTCAGGGTGGTGCGGATCATGCCCGTGCTGTACTCGCCTGTGATGACCAGTACGGCCAGGATGACGGCCGGCGCTTGGCCCAGCTGAACGCCGCTGAGGCTGAGCTTGGTCATGTCGCCGCCGCAGCCAGTGGACGTGCAGCTCACCACCGAAGCCGCCCCGGCGCTCAGGGCCACGGTCGCCGTGATGGTACCGAGCAGCAGCCACAGAGGGCTGGTGACGGTCCGTATCTTCGTCCATTCCGCGTGCAGGGCCAGTCTCATGCGTCCCTCCTGCGGAGCAGGACGCCGGCTACGGCCAGGCTCACCACCGCGTAGCCGGCCAGGACGGCAAAACCGGCCCACGGTGCCAGCGGGTAATAGCCGTTGTATGGCGTGTAATTGCTCGTGACCTGGTGATACCGCACGAGCGTCTGCTGGACGGCGAAGGCCGCGGCCGGTGTCACCCGGGTCAGCCAGTTCGACACGCTCCCGGGCATGAACGGGAGGGCGGTCAGGATGTGGGGCAGCACGATGGCCACGATGACGGTGGTGACCGCGCCGGCGCTGTGCCGGAACATGGTGCCGACGGAGAGGGCCAGGACCGAGGCGGTCGCGAACAGCGCCGCGGTCCCGAGCGCCACCCGCAGTTCGGTGGAAGACGTCACCGGGAAGATGTACACGCCGTTGGCCCGGGCGAGCCGCTCGCCGAGCGGACCCGCGACGACCGCTCCCGCCAGCCCGGCGACGAAGGTGACGCCCCCCAGTACCATCGCCTTGGCCACCAGCACCCGGCTCCGTCCCGGGCCGGCGGCCAGGGTGACGTGGATCAGGTTCTTCCGGTATTCCGTGGTGATGAACAGCGCCCCCACGACGATCACCACGATCAGCGCGGCGAACGTGCCGGTGAGGAGTTCCCGGAGGGTGCCGCCGGTCGGCAGGGTGTCGCGAACGGCGGGCGCGATGTCGCCGGCGCCGGTCACCGTGAACCGGCCGTCAGATTCCGTGAAGGAACCCGACATGTTCTCCGGGTAACCGGCGAAGCTGGGGGATTCGGCTCCCACCTGGCCACCGGTCCACTTGCCACTGGCCCAGCCGCCCTGGACACGGAGATCCCCGAAGTGGGCCGTGGACACGCTGCCGCGGGTGCCCATGCCATCCACGGCAGGCGGAGATGCGACGAACAGCCCGACCTGCGCGGTCGATCCGAGCCCGCTCACGTGCGCGGTGCCCACCTTGGTCCAGTGCGTGCCGTCGGCGGAGGCGGAGCCGGTGATCGCGTCGCCCGATCGGTCCAGCCGCAGCCAGCGCACAGCCGCGGCGGAGAGGGGACCGGGGAGGCCGGCCGTGTCGTTGACATAGTTGTCCTGCATCCGAACGCCGTGGCTGCCGGTAGCCATGATCGCCGCGTAGGGCGATCCCTGGCGGGTGCTCGCCTTGATGATGAGCCCGGCCTTCGCCCACGGCACCACGCCGGGCCGCAGGTCCCCAGGGCCCTCGGGGACGCTGCTGTTGAGCGCGGAAACGGAGACAGTGATGCTGCCGTTTCCGGCCAGCGGCTGGTGCACGAAGGAGAAGCTGTCGGTAACCGGCTCGCCGCCCGGTCCGATCGGAACGGGCGGCGAGCCCTTCTGATCGCTACTGACCCCGACAAGCAGGGCGAACAGCACCACCACCAGCGCCGCGGCCACCATGCCGGTCACCCAGCCGCGGACGGTTCGGAACTTGGTCCACTCCGCGTGCACTACTCGGGCAAAGCCGTTCCGCCCGGCCCGCCGCCCGGAACGGGACGGCGTGAGCGTGGCGGTCACCGAGAGACCTCCGTGGGCGTCGCGGCGTGGAACTCGACCGCCCCGCGGGTCAGCTCCAGGTAGACGTCCTCAAGGGTGGCGCGGTGGGCTGACACCTCGGAGAACGGCACCGCGCTCTGGCTGAGCAGCGTCACGATCCGATCCGCAGGCAGGCCGGAGACGGTCATGGTGTCGCGGCCCGTGGCAACCACGCTCGCGCCGGCATGCGCGAGCACCCTCATCGCGTGCGTCCCGGCCGTGGTCCGCAGGGCCACCCGGTTCTGGGAGGCGGCCGCGATCAGGCCGGCCACATCGGCGTCGGCGATGGCCTTGCCGCGCCCGACCACGACGAGATGATCGGCCATGTCCTGCACCTCACTCATCAAGTGGCTGGAGACCAGCACGGCGCGCCCCTGAGCGGCCAGCGACCGCAGCAAGCCACGCATCCAGACGATGCCTTCCGGGTCCATGCCGTTGAACGGCTCATCGAGCATGATGACCGGCGGGTCGCCCAGCAGGGCCGCGGCGATCCCGAGCCGCTGCCGCATGCCGAGCGAGTAGCCGCCGGCCTTGCGCCGGGCCGCCGGGGCCAGGCCGACCTGCTCGATCACCTGGTCCACCCGCCGCGCGGCCAGGCCCTGCGCATGCGCCAGCCACAGCAGGTGGTGACGCCCGCTGCGGCCGGGGTGCAGCGCCGCCGCGTCCAGCAGTGAACCGACATGGTTCAGCGGATGCCGAAGGCTGTGGTACGGCTTGCCCTCGATGAGTGCGGTGCCCTCATCGACCGCGTCCAGGCCGAGGATCACCCGCATCGTGGTCGACTTCCCGGCCCCGTTCGGCCCCACGAAGCCGGTCACCACACCCGGCTGGACGGTAAAGGACATGCCGTCGAGGGCCAGGGTCGCCCCATACCGCTTGCGCAGTCCGGCGACGACGATCCCCGGGGCGCTCATCGCGCGAGCTCACGGTTCGAAAGCTGATACATGCCGACGGTTGTACGCGGCACCCGGTTCCAGCCCGGTCGCGGCGGCTGCGACCGGGCTGCGACCTGGGATCTGACATCGTTGGCGCATGACACCTCGACCCGGGGGCCGGTTCGGCCGCCCCGCCCGCACGACGACCGGCGGTGAGTGGGGGTGAGGGTCCTCGTCGTCGAGGACTTCGAGGTCCTCGCCCGCTCCATCGGAACCGGGCTGCGCCACGAGGGCATGGCCGTCGACGTCGTCCTGAACGGAACCGCCGCCCTCGACCGCCTGGCCGTCACCCGCTACGACGTGGTCATCCTCGACCGCGACCTGCCCGGCGTCCACGGGGACGTGATCTGCCGGCAACTCGCGCACGGCCGCTGTGAGACCCGGGTACTGATGCTCACCGCCTCCGACACGATCGAGGACCGCGTCGATGGGCTCAGCCTCGGCGCCGACGACTATCTGCCCAAGCCGTTCGCCTTCGCCGAACTGGTCGCCCGGGTCCGTGCCCTGGCCCGCCGCGCCACCCCACCGCTACCGCCCACCCTGGCATGCGGGGACATCACCCTCGATCCGGCCCGCCGCGTCGCATTCCGGGCCGGCCGGCGCCTTGAGCTGAGCCCCAAGGAGTTCGCCCTGCTCGAATGCCTGCTCGCCGCACCCGGCCTGGTCATCTCCGCTGAGGAACTGCTCGAACGCGTCTGGGACGAGGCCGCCGACCCCTTCAGCAGCGCCGTCAAGCACACCATGCACCGGTTGCGGGCCAAGCTCGGCGGCCCGCCCGTGATCGAGACCATCCGCGAAGGCGGTTACCGCATCGGATCGTCATGACCTCCCAGCAACTCGCCAGAAAGTCCTTGCAGACACGGCTCGCGCTCGCCTACGCGGCGGGCATCTACGCCGCAGGGGTCTCCGTGCTCGTGTTCGTCGATGTCTCGCTCGTCAGCGTCCAGTCGGCCGCACCCAAAGGCGACCCCTCACCGGGCGTGACCACCGGAACCGGGAAGGGGATCAGCCTGTCCCAACTCCTCACCGGATCCGCCGTCGCCCTGGTCATTCTGATTCCCGTCGCCCTGGCTCTCGGCTGGTTCGTCGCCGGCCGGTTCCTGAACCCGCTGCGCGCCATCACCGCCACCGCCAAAATCATCTCCGCCGGCGACCTCCACCGGCGCCTCGACCTCGGCGAGCCCACGGACGAGCTGACCGAGCTCGGCCACACCCTCGACGATCTGTTCGCCCGCCTTCAAGCGTCCTTCGACGCCCAACGCCACTTCGTCGCCAACGCCTCACACGAGCTGCGAACCCCCCTCGCCGGCCTGCGTACCCTCCTCGAAGTCGCCCTCGCCGACCCCGACGCCGACGCCGACGCGCTGCGCTCGGCCTGCCAAGAAGCCCTCGCCCTCGGCGGACACCAGGAACGGCTCGTCAAGGCACTGCTCGTCCTCGCCACCAGCGAGCGCGGAATCTCTCGCCGGGACACCCTCGACCTCGCCCAAGTCGTCGAGGGAGTGCTCGTCTCCCGCCGTGACCAAGCAACGGAGAGAGGCATTGACCTCGCCGAACACCTCACGCCCGCAGTGACGGCCGGGGACCCGAGACTGATCGAAAGCCTCGTCGCCAACCTCGTCGACAACGCCATCCGCCACAACCACCCGGACGGGCACGTAGAGATCACCACCCGGACCTCCGGCACGCAGGTGACCCTTACGATCACCAACAGCGGGCAGACCATCCCCAACGACCAGATCCAGCGACTCTTTCAGCCCTTCCAGAAACTAGCGCCCGATCGCAGCGACCGCCGCGACGGCTACGGTCTCGGCCTCGCCATCGTCAACGCCGTCACCCGAGCTCACCACGCCACCCTCACCACCAGCGCACGCCCCGAAGGCGGCCTGTCCATCGCTGTACGGTTCGCGCACGCATCGGCGCCACGACTGTCTCTCCCGCTCGCTGAGCGGCCGACCGGCCGAAGCCCGATGTGAAACGGTCACGCCGCGACATCACAACGGCCGGCACACCGATGGCGATCAGCGACCATCCGCCCGAGACCGGTTCCAGCACTGCCACCGGGATGCCAAGTGTCAGCAAGATCCATCCCGTCTCCGCGGGCATCGTGCCCGTGGCGATCACTGACCTCCTGGCAAGGAGCCCAAGACCGAAGAAGGCAATCCCGCTGATCATGAACCACAGGTCCATCATGCGGGCGTCGTCGTCGTTGCGGACCGTGTTCCACAGCCCGCCGGAGACGATGCCGCGCCAGTGCGAGTACGCGGCGACGACGCCCACCACCATGTGTACCGTGGCGGCAGCGAGCATCAGGCGGGGCACCCAGAGGCGGAGCCCCCTGGCATCGGACTTACTGGATTCCGGACGTGCGTAGGCATTCATGACGCTGTGTTCCTTCCGGACGAGGGACCCACTCGATCGCCTGCGGAGTCAGGAGGCCGGCCGATCCAGGAGCGGCATCAGCAGCTCGTACATGCCGCGCAACTCTGGTTTCGGGAGCGGGGGCATGAGGTGCTCTGCCCCGAGAGTTGTATAGAGCCCTGTCGACAAGATCTGAGGCGGTGTCCCCGCGCCACCGGGGTCCCGTCCGCGCAGCCGTGCAGAGGGGACCCCGGAAGAAACTCAGCAGGTCACACGGGTGGTGACAGGCGATCAGCGCCCCACCCAGTACGTACGGGTGTTGGTGAACTCAACGATGCCCGCGGTCGCCGGCTCCCGCCCGTATCGGCCGATATGACCTGGCCCGTAGCGGGATTGACGACTGTCAAGGTGTTGTCGCTCATGCGGTGGGCGCCCCTCCCTTGTCGTGCTCGGAGAGGTGCTCGAAGGTCTCGCCGGTGGCGGTGATGGTCCGGGTGACATCCCGCCCGCCGTAGACCCAGTAGATCCGCATGACGCCCTCACCTCGGTTGAAGAACCGGTGCGGAACGTCGGCCGGGACCCAGGTGGCCTGGCCGGCCTCCAGGTCGAAGAGCTCGCCGTCGATCTCCGCCGTCGCCTCGCCCTCGAGGATCAGTACCGACTCCTCGACGTTGTGGCTGTGCAGCGGAAGCCCGGTACCCGGCTGGAACACGGTCTGGCCGGTGGTGATGACTGCCGTCGGAGAGTTCCACCTGCCGACGTAGGGAAGGGTGGCGACACCTCCGCCGCGGTCGAAACGTTCGACCTCGTCGGGGTGGATGAGCAGGTTCGGTGCGGCGGGCTTGGCGCACATGAGGGTCGGGTTCCGTTCTGGGAAGGGGCGAGGGGCGAGGGGCGAGGGTCAGGAGTGGTGGAACAGGCGGCGCGAAAGGGTGTTGACCTGGCTCCCGGGCACCACGTATTTCGCGGCGGCCGCGCGCCAGACCGCGAAGTGCGGGGCGGAGCGGTGGGCCTCGACGGCGGCCTCGTCGTCGTAGATCTCGTGGAAGACGAAGTGGTGGTCGTCGTCGAGATCGCAGACGACGTCGAAGGAGCGGCAGCCGGGTTCGTCGTGGAAGGAGCGCTCGGCGTTCTCCTCGATGGCGGCCAGGAAGTCATCGCGGCAGCCGGGGACGACCTGCAGGGATACGGTCAGCGCGATCATGTGGGGAACTCCTCGGAGGTGGTGGGCGGGGTGGTGGCCGGGGCGGTGATCGGGGTGGGCAGCGGTGCGCCGGTGGCGGTGGCGACGCGGGTCAGGGAGCGCCAGGTGTCCTCGGCGACCGCGATGCCCTCGGTCCGTAGCCGCTCGGCGGTACGGGTCTCCGGCTCGCCGGGGACGAAGACCTCGGCCACGCCCGGCGCGGTGGGCGTGGCCTTGGTCTCCTCGATCAGCGTCTCCATCCGCCGCTCGAACTCGGCCGGTTCGGCCATCGCGCGGATGTCGAGGCAGATCAGCAGATGGCCGACGCCGCTGCGGCCCGTCGGCCGGTACGGACCGACGACCGAGGCCCCGAACGCGCTGCCGGTCAGCACGCCGGCCAGCACGTCGAACATGAACGAGATGGCGTACCCCTTGTGGCCGGCCATCGGCAGGATCAGCCCTTCGACGGCCCGGCGCGGATCAGTGGTCGGCACGCCGTCGGCATCGGCCGCCCAGCCCTCGGGGATCGGCTGCCCGCGCTCCCTGGCGTGGTAGATCTTGCCGCGCGCCACGGCCGTGTTGGCGATGTCCATCACGACCGTGCCGTAGCTGCCGCCCGGCGCGGCGATCGACCAGGGATTGGTGCCGACGCGTTTCTCCCGCCCGCCCCACGGGGCGATCGCCGGGCTGGCGTTGGTGGCGAGGACCGCCACGCAGCCCCGCTCGGCGGCCTTGCGGGTGAAGTACGCGGCGGTGCCGAAGTGACCGGAGTTGCGTATGGCCACCGCGCTGATCCCGTGCTCCCCGGCCCGCTCGACGCCCCAGCCCACCGCCCGGTCGGCGAGCACCTGCCCCAGCCCGTCCTGTCCGTCCACCACGAGCACCGCCCCTCCGTCACTCACGATCTGCGGGTCGGTGACCGGGGCCGTCGCGCCCGTCGCGAGGCGGTCCAGGTACCACGGCAGGCGCAGCATCCCGTGGGAGGGATGCCCCCATAGCTCCGCGGTCACCAGCGTGTCCGCGAGGAGGCGGGCGTCCCCGGGCGGTACGCCATGGGCTTCGGCGGCGGCGGTGGCGAACCGGAGCAGGTCGGCGGCGCCGACGGTATGCGGCATGAGGCTGTCCTCGCGTCAGGTCGGTCAGGGCGGACACAGACGTGTATCCGGTCTGTATCCACTCCTGTATACAGGATCGCATGCGAGGAAGTCACGGGGAGGGGGTCGGGGTGGAGGCGGTCCCGCGCCGGCGGTCCAGTTGCATCCGCACTTCAAGATGTAGTACTTCTTATACATGAGCGAGCAGGTGCACAACAGATTGGCGATGGTGCGCGCCGAGCGGAAAGTGTCGCGTCAGAGCCTGGCCGAGGCGGTTGGGGTGCACTACCAGACCATCGGCTACATCGAGCGAGGGCAGTACAACCCGAGCCTCGACCTGGCGCTGAAGATCGCGAAGTTCTTCGGGCTGCCGGTGGAGGCGTTGTTCTCCCTCGAGCCGTTCAAGCCGCTCACGGACGAGGTCTACGGGAGGAAATAGCCATGCCGACGACACGAATGACCCGCTATGACCAGCGCATGGTGCGGCTGATGAACGACCCTCGAGGGCGGTCGCTGTGCGCCACGGCCGCACGTCGGCGCCTGGCCGTCGCCGCGCACATCACGCTCACCGCGGCCTTCGGGGCGCTGATGACCCACTTCTACCTCGCGGAGTCGGAGCCGATGTGGGTCGTCGTCGTGATGGCGGCCCTGCTGCTGCCCTGGATGGTCGCGACGGGGGCGATCAACGCCGCCACCCGCGGCCTGCTGGAACTGCGCGAACGCGCCCTGGACGAGCGGCAGACGGCCGAGCGCAGCCGGGTCCTGGCCCGTGCCCACCGGATGATGACCCTGCTGCTGGCCACCGCCGCGGCCGGCCTGCTGATCGCGGGCGCGGCCGGCGGCGACGCGCCCAAGGCCTACGTGGCGCCCGTGCTCATCGCGGCCCTCGTGTCCCACTGGCTGATGCCGCTGTGGGTGGCCGGCCTCATGGCCCAGGACGAGCCGGCCGAAGACGAGGCGCTCGCGGTTCAGCCCGGCTGACCCGGCTGACCCACGTGGCTGCCCCGGCCGACGGGGCCGGTCATGCGGTCGGGGCGCGGAAGCAGTGGCCCACGTCGAGGTGATCGCCGGCGTGGGACTCAGCGGGCGATGTCCAGCTGGATCTCCACGCCGGGCGCGGCGCCCTCGCTGCTGGTCAGGCTGTCGATCAGCGCCTGGAGGGTCTGCGCCAGGTGGTGGCGGGAGGCCGACTCAGCCGCCTGGGCGTCCCCGTGCGTGATCGCCTTCAGCATCGCGCGGTGCTCTTCCAACGACGTCAGCATGCGCCGCGGACCACTGTGCGACAGATGCCGCAGCCGCACGGTCTGGCTGCGCAGATCGCGGATCGTACGGGCCAGATACGGGTTGCGGCACGCGGCGATGACCGCCTGGTCGTAGCCCTCGGCCAGTTCGTAAAAACCCTGGTACTCGCGTGACTGCCCGGCGGAGTCCAGGGCGCGGAAGGACTCCTCGAACTCGTCCAGCCGCGCCAGCAGCTCATGGAACGGGGCCAGTACGCGCTCGTCGGCCGCCCCCGACGTCGCGACCAGGGCGGCGGCCCGAGGCTCCAGCAACATCCGGATCTCGAAGAGCGCCCGCACCCCGCCCAGCGAGATGGCGGCCACCCGCGCCACCTCGCCCGGCACGAAGTCCACGAGCCCCTCGCCGGCCAGGCGGCGGATGGCCTCGCGCACGGGGGTGCGGGAGGCCCCGAGCTCCTCGCCGAGCTGGACCTCGCTCAGCTTCGCCCCGGGCTTCAAACGCAGCGACTCGATGTCCCCCTTCAGCCGCTCGTAGACGGCTTCGCTCTTGCCGGTCGCCCGGGCCATCGTGGCCCTCCTTGTCGATCCATTCGCACACGCTTCTGTATACACAGCCTACCCAGTGCGGCGAACGGCATCTCACCCGCGTGCCACGGCATGACCATCGCCGAACCCGTTGTCCCCGGCTGCGGTTGCGGTCCTGCCATGGACGTACGAGGGAAGAGGCGTCGTGGTACTCGCGGCGCCCGATCCGGCGTTGCAGGGGTCGCCACTTTGACGAAGGCGCGGCGGCCGGGCTTGTGTGCGAACACGGCCACGGCGGCGTGCGGGAGCTGGAAGGACAAGATCACCAAGGTGGCGATCACTTGATCGGTGAACACCAACTCGTGGTCCGGTCAGGCACCAGCCGCGCGCATACGCTCCTGGCCTCGGCGTTCGGCCCGCCCGGCCCCTGACGCGTCACGGCCCGCTCTTGCCGTCGGCTTGCGCGGCATGGGTCGTTACTGTGACCGCATGACGACTGACGCCGCCTCACCTCGGAATCTCGCATCGATGCCCAGGGCCGAGTTCGCCTTTCCCGGCCCGCTGCGTGACCAGCTCGTCGCAGCGATCCTCAACGGGTCCAAGACCTCCACGACAGGGCTCGTGATCGACTACGAGCATGAAGGGGAGCCCCTGCCGGAGGTCGGGAGCCGTTCGGTGGTCATCGACTCGGACGACCGTCCGGTCGCGGTCATCGAGGTGACCAGTGTGCGTGTCGTCCCGCTGGCGCAGGTGGATCTCGCTCACGTGGTGGACGAGGGGGAGGGGGACACCAGCGTGGCCGAGTGGCGGGCGGGCCACGAGCGGTTCTGGCACAGTGAGGAGATGCGCGCGGCGTTGAAGGACCCCGAGTTCACCGTGGACGACGCGACGCTGGCGGTTCTGGAACGGTTCCGCCTGATCACCGACCTTCGCCCCGCCGATCAACCGTCGGCCTATCGCTCACCACGTCGTGGGCGTCGTGGTGGCAAGAGCGGTTGACACCCTGCTGACCTGCGCAGAGTTCCTCCCAGCGCCTGCGGTAGGGCACGCGTACGGCGCTGCAGGCGCCCTGGTAGCGGTGCATGCGGACCAGACGTCACACGGGCCCGCTGCCAGCGCGGCCGCGTGGGACGCATTGTGGGCCTCGCGGCGAGCGATGAGCACAGGATCGACGCGCGAATTGCCCAGCTCGGTGCCGAGGAAGGTCATCGCCTCCTCCGGTATGGCGAAGTGACCGGCGAAGAAGTCACGCAAGTAGCGCTCCTGGTGGTCGTGGGGGTGGCGCGGGGTGCCGGGCCCGTACGCCCCGCCTCGGGCGTTCGCTCCCGGCCCGCGACACCAGGTGGGTGGCGCTGGGGAAGCGCGCCATGTCCCCGCCGATCTTGGGCGTTGTGGGCGGCGTCACAGCGGGGCCGGCCCCGGCGCAAGCTGCGTGCACTGGCTAGTCGTCGTGTTCGGTTCCGCCGGAAAAGTGCAGTTGCCCGAGCCATCGGATCGGCTGGCCAACCGGGAGAGGGTCAGGCACCGGATCAGCCAGGGGCACCTGTGACCAGTCGATGAACGGCTGTCCTTCAGCCGTCCGGCGAAGCGCCTCGCACAGTCCGGATCCCTGGCGCTTGGCGCCGGGGACATGAGTCCACACGCTGAATTCGTCGTCCAGGCTGTGGCCGTGATCGGCCAGCCACGCGTCGAGGTATCCGTCCGCGGCGTCGCGTACAGCGGACGGATCGCTGAGCAGCCAGACCCAGCCCTTGGTGCTGCCGCTGTGCCCGACGAGATGAGTCATCTCCAGCACATGGAAGCCGTGGGGGTGGTGGGTGATGAGCCCGCCCGGCGGCTCGGCGAGCTCGACGTCCTCCAACTGTTCTATGCGGGCCCTCGCGATGTCGTCGTAGGGATCGAGGCGGAGCGCCTCCCGATAGGCCTCCGCCGCGGCGTCACGCTCGCCCAGCCAATGCAGGGCGCACGCACGTGAGAAGGCTGCCAGGTTGGAGGATCCCTGCAGGGCGAGTGTGCGCTCCGCGGCCCGTACTACCGCGGCCGCCAGCTCCCGGCCCCGCTGGTCGTCCTCGGCCAACCCTGCGGGCGGGTTGTGTTCGTACGCGAAGTGGTCCTCGCTGGTGCCGAAGGCGTCGTTCAGGTGTGCCCGCAGTTTTCCCAGTTCCAAGAGTGTCAGGCAGGTGGAGCTGGTGGCGTCGTCAGGAACGGCCGCCTGGATGACGTCGTAGGCCGCCCGGATCCCCGCTTCGTCGTCCGCCAGCTCCTCTGCGGTGTCGAACTCGGCGGCCTCCCAGTAGTACCGCAGGAATGAACCTGCGTCCCGGCGGGCCGCTTCCAGGTCTGCGCTGTCCATGAACACCGGAGCCTACTGAACCTCTCTCGCGCGCCCAGCAGAACAGGGGGGGACACCGTGGGATTCAGTGCTCGCAGAGGGAGAATTCTCGTTCGTAGAGCTGCTCGTTGTGTTCGTTGACGAAGAACTTGCGTTCCTGCATGAGTTGTTCGCGGTAGTTCTTGGCCTGTTCAAGCGTCATGGTCGAGGTGTCGGACCATGGTTGTTGCGGTGGCACATCGGATGTCGAGACGATCTTTTCCGACGGGTCGACCAGGAAGAACGCGAGAATTTTGCGATATCCCGGGCGGGTGGGGTCCGTGAGGCGGAATGAGCCGACGCGGTGTTGCAGGATGTTCGGGAACGCCAGGCAGCGGCCCGCTGGAGTCGATGCCGATCCCAGCATCTGGTTCAGTGCGTCTTCGTCCTCCAGGCCATAGACCTCACGCAGGCCGTTGTCGTCGTTCTGTTCGTAGTGCGGGTCGTCGAGTGCCGCCCGGAAGCTCAGCCGGCTTTCGGTGATGTTCTCGCTGTCCCAGTAGTAGATGCCGGTCGAGACGATCCGCTCGTTCATCATCCCCTCGACATGCCAGGAGCCGCCGGGGTACTCGGGCTTGTCCGGGGTGAGATGAATGGTGGCGAGCTTGACGATGACCTGGAGACGGCGGCCGCGCAGGTCGACTCGGGCGGAGTCGTCGGGCAGCGCGGGCGGGGTGAAGGCCGGGGCGTCCGGGATGGCCGGGCGGCGGTTTTCCCACCAGTCGTCCTGGGCCTCTTCCCATGCACGGACGGCTTCTGCGTAGGCCCCATCATCACTGTAGGAGGATTTGTCCGGATACTCCGGCTCCGAGTCGTACCACCCGTAAGGATCGGCTTTAATCCGCAGGGGCCGCGGATGGTGCAGATCGGTGAGCACGTTCTCCAGCAGCGGACGCAGGCGCGCGAACAAGTCCGGCAGGACGGAAGCCAGTTCGCGATGCGTCTCGGGGTGGACGTTGTTGACGTACGAACGGAAGGCGACATCGCCGTCGTCACTGACGTCGACGTCCGTGGGCAGCCACTGGAATTTCTCCGAGAATTCGTACCTCGAGTAGCGGTCCGTCGGGTTCTGCCAAGCCCGCTCGGGCGCGCCGCCCACCTCTCTCACCAGGCAGAACAGTGAAGGATGAACCAGATCCAGTACCTGGCCGTCGGATCCGGGATGCCAGTCCTGTTCTGCTTCGGGGACCTGTTCCAGAACCCGAACCGCCTCGCGCAGCCGGGACCTGAGCCTGTCGTCGACCAGTGTGTCCGACTGCCACACCCCGTCGACGGCGGACACCTCGACGCCGGTTCGTCCGTCTCGCAGCGCGGCGTAATGCTGGAGTTCGGCAAGCACGTAACGAACCTGCGCTTCGGTGAGGCCCTGGGCGACCGCTTCTTGCGTCCACCTGGCGACGATGTCGGCGTCGTTCATCTTGTCGAACCACCCCGGCTTCGCCCGAATGTGGGCGCTGCACTGCATCATCTGGAGTTCCCGCAGCGTTCGGGGTGTCGCGAACGATATGGAACGGGAAGCATGAAAGGGCAGCGGGAAAGCAGGCAGGTCAGTCAATTCTCTTGGTCCTCCCAGTCGGTGTGCGGTGGCGGGAAGGATACGTCAGCAGACTGACACCGCAGCCGTGGCCCCTGTCATCGCTGGTCCGGGAGCCAGGGCTTCGACGTGGTCGCGTGATGCCCGGACGACCTCCGCCCACCGGGCAATTTCACCGTCGCGGCCTTCTCAGACGCAATCCCACAGGAAGCGGCCCTCTTTGCCATCCGGCGAGACAAAGGCCCAAGCGGTTCCCCACCCGCTTAGCTCCCAGGCGTAATAGCACGGCACGATGTCTTCCGTCACCCCGTCCTCCGCCAGCCCCTCGAACGGGAGCGTGTCCGACAGTGCCGACGAGAGCTGAACCACTAGTTCCCACCCCTCTCCCGGATACCGCTCTTCGTGTATCCAACCCGGCTCCGCCCCAGGGCCGCCGAGGAACATCCACGTGTCGCTCTCCGCCAAGCGTGGCAGATGGTCGACACACACCGATGGCCCCTCGGCCTGCGCCCGCACGGTCACAAAGCCCGGTATGCGGCCGCCCGGTTGGATCACCACTGCGTTTTCGCCACCCTCGGGGACATAGGTTCCGCCGACGCCTTCTTCATCGCCCATGAACAGATAAGCGAGGCGGCCACCGTCGAGTGTGAATTGACCCAGGAATTGCATGGGCTCGCCGGTGGTGCTCGAGAGTGGCCACTGCGGCTCCTCCAGCCACACCGGCTGCCCGCCGACCTTGATGACCGGCTCACGTACGGGACCGTCAGCCAAGACGAATTCCAGGCGGGCGCCCGGCTGGAACATGGCTACTCCTCGCGGTCGACATCTCAGCCCCGCCACCCGCTGATGTGTCCGGGAGTTGGGGGTCCTCATGATGCCTGAACAGTTTGCTGGGCCACCACATCCATCGGCCCACGTCCAGGGTCAGCGCGGTGACCAGCACCGAGCGGACGATCATGGTGTCCAGCAGTACGCCGAACGCCACCGCGAACCCGAGCTCGGCCGCGAACACCAGGGGCAGCGAGGCCATCGCCGCGAAGGTACCGGCCAGCACCAGACCCGCTGAGGTGATCACACCCCCGGTGGCGGACAGACCCATCAGCGCGCCGCGCCGGGTGCCGTGCAGCAGTGCCACTTCGCGCACCCGGGTGACCAGGAAGATGTTGTAGTCAATGCCCAGGGCGACCAGGAACACGAACGTCAGGAGCGGGAAGGAGGCTTCCGCCCCGGCGAAGTGGAACACGTGGTTGAACACCAGACTGCTCACCCCGAGGGCCGCTCCGAACGACAGCACCACCGTCGCCATGAGCAGCAGTGGTGCGACGATCGCCCGCAGCAGCAGCGCGAGGATGAGGAACACCACGACCAGCACGATGGGGATGATCACCTTGGAGTCGCGGGTGGCCGCTTCTTGCGTGTCGAGAATGATCGCCGTGTTGCCGCCGACTTGGGCATCCGCACCCTCGATCTTGTGGACAGCGGTTCTGGCCTGCTCGACGGTGCGCATCGCGGCCGCGCCACTGGGAGCGTTCTTGAGCTCCCCGAGCATCATGGCCTCTCCATCCTTGATCACCGGCGTCGAGACGTCAGCGACTCCTGGGACGCCGGACAGCGCGGTGTTCACCCGCTCCGCCGAGGCGGCCTCGGCCACGACGTAGATGGGGTCACCCGACCCGGCCGGGAAGTGCTTGGACTGGATCTCCTCGCCGACGGCCATCTGCGGCTTGTCGGTGAACTGGTCCTTGTTGGACAGCCCATCGGCCTTGAGCCCGAACACCCCGATGGCCATGACACCGAGGACGAGCGCGGTGCCGATCCACACGATCCGCGGTCGGCCGGAGACGGCGGTGCCGACCCGGGTCCAGACGCCCTCCTTGGTCGCCCCGGCCGATCCGTACGAGGGCTGCACCGGCCAGAAGATCCAGCGGCCGCAGATGACCAGCAGGGCCGGCATCAGGGTGACCATGGCGAGCAGCCCGACGAGGATGCCGACGGCACAGGCCGGCCCGAGCCCTTGGGTGGAGTTGAGCGTGGCCAGCATCAGCAGCATCAAGCTGACCGCGACGGTCGCGGCGCTGGCGATGATCGCGGGGCCGGAGCGGCGCAGGGCCTCCGCCATCGCCTCGTGCCGGTCCTCGTGCCGCCGCAACTCCTCCCGGTACCGCGAGGTGAGGAGGAGGGCGTAGTCGGTGGCGGCGCCGAACACCAGCACCGTCAGGATAAAGCTGGTCTGCTTGTTGACGGTGAGTCCGGCGTTCTTCGCCAGCAGGTAGATCACCGCTTCCGACGTGACCAGGGCGCCGCCCGCGGTCAGCAGTGGCAGCAGCGGCAGCACCGGGCTGCGGTAGGTGAGCAGCAGGATCACGACCACCACCAACGCGGTGATCGTGGTCAGGCCGCCCCCTCCGCTGAAGGCCTTGATCGAGTCGGATGCGTGACCGGCAGGTCCGGTGACGTGGAACCCGAGGCCGTCGGCGTTCTCTTCGCCGACCTTGGCCATCGCGTCGACGACCTTGCCGATCCCTTCCCAGCCCTTCTTGTCCTTCTGAATCTGGACCACGGTCTGGATGGCCTTGCGGTCCTGGGACTTCACGGGGCCCTGTGGCTGCCCCACGACGTTTGTGATGCCCTTGAAGGCTTCGGCGTCGGCCCGGGCCTTGGTCATGTCGGCAGGGCTGATGCCCTCGGGCCGGTCGTAGATCACGATCGCGGGCAGAGTGTCGGCGGGCTGGAACTTCTCGGCTCGCTCGACGACCCTGGTCGACTCCGCGTTACTGGGCAGCCAGGCCGAATTGTCGTTCTCCTCGACGTCGCCGAGCTTGCCCGCCAGCATGAAGGCCGGCAGGAGCAGGGCCGTCCAGAGGGCGAGGACGACCCATTTCGCCACTCTGCCGCTGGGCAACGACGCCATGTTTCGCATCATGTGGATTCCTCGGTGCTCAGTCGATGTGAGAAAGCTTGTCGGGATTGGCGACGGCGTAGATCCCGCACACCTGGTTGCCGTCCGGAGTGAGGTCGAGGACGAGGACGGCGTAGGGGGTGTCGCCGGCGAACAGCAGCGCAGACGGGTCGCCGTTGACCCTGCGGTAGGCGATGTTGAGGCCCTTGCCGGAGTGGGGGGCGACAGCGGCGAGCAGGCGGGCGACCTTGTCCCGGCCCTGGAGCGGCCGCAGGCCCCCCGCCGCCTTGCCTCCGCCGTCACCCCACAGGGTCACCTCCGGTGCCAGGAGCTGCAGGAGAGCATCCAGGTCACCGCCGAGCGCGGCGGCCAGGAACCGTTCGGTCACCTGCTGCCGGACGTGCGGGTCGGGCTCGTAGCGGGGGCGTCGGGCGTGGACGTGCTCGCGGGCGCGATGGGCGAGCTGGCGAACCGCCGAGGGACTGCGGCCGAGGATTTCCGCGATCTCGGTGTGGGCGTAGCCGAACACCTCGTGCAGGACGAACACCCCGCGCTCCAGCGGAGTCAGGGTTTCCAGGACCACCAGCAGCGCCATCGACACCGACTCGGCGCGCACTGCCGCATCAGCGGCATCGTCGGGGACGGGAGCGTCGGTGAGGGTGCTGACGAGCGGTTCGGGCAGCCACGGCCCGACGTAGGTCTCACGGCGGCGGCTGATTGTGGCCTGGTGGGCGAGGGCCCGGTTCACCGCGATCCGCACCAGGTAGGCGCGCGGATGGTCGATCCGCTCCGCGCCCGGTGCCTGGTTCCTGCTCGTCCACGACAGCCATGTCTCCTGCAACACGTCCTCGGCGTCGGCGACGCTGCCGAGCATGTTGTAGACGATGGAGAACAGCAGCTCACGGTGGTCGTTGAACACCTGTGTCGCGGGGTCGGACATCGTAGGGCCTTTCGTCTCAGTTGCGTTCTGAGAGCGATCCGGGCACCCCGAGTGTGACATCGACTCCCGATATGTGATCTACATCTCAGCAACGGCCTGAGGGGAGGCGAAAGTGCCGCCTACGCCGCCATTCAGGTGGGCCGGTCACTCTTCGTCGCGGTAGCCGCGAAGTCTCACCCCCTGGGGCCCACATTCCGGCGCATCCTGGCCTGGCACAGCTTCACCGCCGTGCTCTGGATCGCGGGGGGCCTCACTGACGGGCCGGCGAGAGCCGTCCTGTGGCTCGCCGCGCTGGCCCTGGAGTACGCCGCGCCCTGGCACGGCTACACCACTCCGCTGTTCGGACGTTCGCACACCTCCGAGTGGACGATCGACGCCGAGCACATGGCCGAACGGTGTCGGCTGTTCATGCTCATCGTGCTCGGCGAGTCGCTCCTGGTCGTCGGCGCCACGTTCAGCGGCGCCCAGCTGTCGGTGGCGCGGGTGGCGGCGTTCCTGTCCGCCTTCACCGTCGCCGTCGCGTTGTGGTGGATCTACTTCCACCGGGTCGCCGGCGCCGCCGGTGAACGGATCGCGGCGTCCGGTGATCCGGGACGGCTCGGCCGCTCCGCGTACACCTGTCTGCACGTCCCCATGATCGCGGGCGTCATTGTCACCGCCGTCGCGGTCGAGACGACCATCGCGCACCCTGACGACCGGGTGACCGCGGGGACCGCGTGCGCGGTCCTGGGCGGCCCGGCGCTCTTCCTCGCCGGGCATCCGTTGTTCACCCGTGCCGTCTTCGGGCAGGTATCCCGGTCACGGCTGCTCGCGATCGCGGCGCTTGCCGGGCTGGGTCTCACCGCGGGCATCGCCACACCGCTCATGCTGATGGGCGGCACGGCGACCGTGCTGCTGGGCACGGCCGCCTGGGACGGGCACGCCAGGTGAGAGCGGGGGCCGCGGACGCGACTTCCCGACCTGGACCCGGCAAGTCCGTTGTCTCACCCAGGAGTTACGGTCAGGCTCATGGATCTACGGGGGAAGAGGATCGTGCTCGCCGGCCGTTTCGGTGGCCTGAGCAAGGGCGAGGCGAAGCGGGGGCTCGAGGAACTGGGCGCCCGGGTGTCCGCAGCGGTGTCCGGCAGGACGGATTTCGTCTTCGCCCACCGCGCGGAGGGACGGGAGATCGAGGAAGCCTGGAAGCGGAACCTTCCGATATTCGACGAGCGGGCGCTGCGGGGCGTGCTCGGCTATCAGGAAGGCTTCGACGACGACAGGTCCGGGCGGGAGCCGGATCTGTTGGCCCTGCGGTCGCGGCTGCTGGAGGTGGAGCGAGAGCGGGGAATCACGGAGGAGCACCGTGCCGCCACTCGCGAGGTCCGTGCCATGGACGGCGTACGGCTGCGGCATCCGTACGGACACCAAACGGAGTTCCTGGCGTCCGCGCTCAGCCCGTGCGGCCGGTATCTGGCCACCGGAAGCTGGGTGGGCGACGACTTCGACGCCGGGGGCACGCTTCAGATCTGGGAGTTGGCCGCCGGACGCTGCGTCAATGTCCTCGAACGCATCGACGGCGGCGTCGGCTGGCCGGACCGCGAGCGCACCATCCAGTGGTCGGCTGACGGCCGGCGTATCGGTCTTGCGTACTCCACCAACATGGTCGGTGTCTTCGACCCGTTCAGTCCGCTCACCTACGGCCGGCCCGTCGCCGAGTGCTCGGTGACGGACGGCGCGTCGCGTCCGCCGGTCTGGGCGCTGGCGCCCGACGGCCGGCGCGCCTTCGTGGCGTCCGGGTCTCCGTGCGAGGTGAGCGGCTGTGTCGTCCCCCTGGAGTGGGGCGAGCTGATGTGGACGTCGGGTCAGGCGACCGCCCCGCATCCGTTCCTGCTGGCCGAGCGGGTCCGGGAGGATCTGCGGACCGAGGAGATGGACGAGTACGAGGAGGAGGCGATCCGGGTCTACGACTGGGTCCGCTGGTCGCGGGACGGCGCGCGGCTGCAGGCGGTCAATTCGTGGCGGGACAGGAATTGGGGGGACGGCGGCCAGGCGTTCGTGATCGACGTCGGCTCCGGGCAGCTGGGCTGGCTGGCCGAGATCGGCGGGCTCGCCGCATGGTCCCCGGACGACCGTCTCCTCGCACACGACGGCAACGGGCTGCGGTTCCTCGACGCGTCGACCGGCCTGCCGATCGGCGGCGAGGACACCGCGGGGCGCGAGGGGGTATCGGCGCTGCTGTGGGGCATGAGGGGGGACACACCCCGGTTGGCGGCCGTGGTGCGTGAGGACAACGACGCCGGAGCGGAGCCCGGCGTCCTCGTTTACGACGACGGCCGGTACCGCTTCCGGCTCGACGTCACGCCTGTGGAGACGGGGCTCACCGACGTGGACACCTGGGCCTGGGCGCCGTCCGGTGAGGCGGGCGCCTGCCTCACGGGCGAGGGGCGCGTCGAGGTGTGGTCGCTCGCGGACGACGAGCCGCGGCGGCTGCGCACCCTGGACGCACCGTCGGCCACCGCCGGGGTGCTGTGGGGCGCGGACGACGTCCTGGTCGCGGTGGGCGACACGACCCTCCGGTTCCTGAGGGCCGGATCGGGCGAGGTCCTCGGTGACTTCGCCTTCCTCCGCGAACCCCAGGCCCCCAGGCCGCTGGAGGGCGACGACCAGTTCGACGCGCACCATTTCGCGCTCGACGACGAGACGTGGTGTGCGACGTTCCCGTCGGGTGTCGTCATCGCTCCGGACGGCCGGCGGGGGACGCTGGACGATGTGCTCGCCTGGACGGTGGGCCAGCGCCTGGCCTGGCCGGTGCGCTGGGGCGAGCTCGATGTCGTACCGGACGCGCGGACCGCGGGTGAGCGACTCGGGGACCGGGACGACGGCTGGGCGGTGCGCGCCTACGCGGAGCAGGCGCAGCCCGCCGAGGAGGAGGCCTCCTGGCCACCGAATGGCGCCGCGACCGTCGAGGATGTGGCCCGGGCGGCGCTCGACTCGGTCGCGGACCTGGAGAGCCGGTGGGGCGTGCACGTCTCCGAGAACCTGAGGCTCGCGGCCCGGCTGTGCGCACGGCGCGGCGCGGTCACCGAGGCCGCCGCGCTGGTCGCGGCGGTGCCCGGCCTGGGCGAGCGGGTGGCCGCGTCCGCGGAAGTGACGATGGTTCTGGCCCGCGCGGGCCGACCGGACGACGCCCGCGCGGCCTTCGCCCTCGCCGGGACGAAGGCCGCGCTGGATGCCGGGACCGACCCCTGGGAGCCCCACGAGACCGCACGTGTCTCGGCCGCGCTGGGGGGCGCGTACCAGGCACTGGGCGACACGGCGCGGGCGGACGCGTGGTTCGACCGCGCACGGGCGGCGATCGAGCCGGAGGCCAACCCCTGGCAGAACCGTCTCGCGGTCATCTGGGCCCTCACCGAATGCAGACGTGAGGACGAGGCGCGGGAGCTGTGGGGCCCCGACGCGTGGGAGCCCAAGCCGCCGCGGTTCGCGTCCGAGCCGAGCAACTCGTATGCCGAACCGTGGCTGCTCTACCTGGCGCGCACGGGACGCCACGCCCTGTATGACGAGTTCCTGACCGCGTGGGAGACCGCGGCCGTGCGTAGGCACGCGCGTTCGCGGGCCGAGTTGCTCGGGCCGGGCGAGGAGGAGGACGCGCAGGATGACTACCTGCGGACGGTGATCGCCCGGGTCGCCACCAAGAACGTTCGCGGACTGGCCGGGTCCCTCCGGCCCGCCGCCGAGCACCTCACACCGGTCACCCTGGCCGAGACGGACATCGCCCAACTCACCGCCGAGTACGACGAGTTGCTCCGTACCCCGCGCAGCGGCAGGGCGCGGCCCACCGATCTGCTCATCCAGCGCGCGGCCCGCTGCGGGCACATAGGCGCGGTGCTGGACCTTCTCGGCCGGCTTTCCGCCGACGACTTCAACGACCGCCCCCATTCCGCGTTCACCGCGCTCTGGCTCGCCACGACGGGGCAGAGTACGGAGCCCTGGTAAAGAGGGAACCCGCTATGACCGATGTCTTCGCCGTGTCCATCGACGCCGTTGAAGGGTGCACCCTCCGCGGGAGGGTGCACCTCATCAACCCCGATGTCCCCAGCGTGCCGAAGGAGGCGGCCTTCCCCCTGGCTCTGTTGGTGGAAGCATGGCCCCCGGAGCACGGCGCGGAGAGCGCGGCCGGTAGGAGGCTGAACGATGAGTTCGGCGAGCTCTTCGACGCCATTGTCGGCAAGAAGATACGAGTCACCGACGACGGATATCTGCTGGCGGACGACGGCAAGACCGTGCTCACGCCCAGGCGCACGGCGAAGGCCGTGTACGGACGACAACTGAGCGGCGGCGGACACGACCACATCTCCCGCTACGTGCGGACTCAGAGCGACCCCGAGGAGTTCTACCGGAGAGCGGCCGAGATCGTGACCTCCTACGAGGTGGGCCCCGTACGCAACATCCCACTGTGGAGCGAGGTCGTGGCCGTGGAACACCCGGAGGAGCCGTGGGAGGAGGGTGACCTCGACGACATCGCCGGGCTGGAGGGCGAGGCCGACCTGCGTGTCTGGCAGACGTGGAGGTTCCTGGACACCCTCCCCTTCGACAAGCAGCCCTGCGCGGACATCACCGTGACGGTGTGTGACCCAAGCTACCTGGAGCACATGGTCGGTGGCGCGCGCTGGTCGACCACTCACACCGGCCGCGTGTAGACGGCATGTCAACCCTCCTCAGGCGCAATTGCACAGGAAGCGGCCCTCCTTGCCGTCCGGCGAGACAAAAGCCCAAGCGGTTCCCCACCCGCTTCGGTCCCAGGCGTAGTAGCACGGCACGATGTCTTTCGTCACCCTGTCTTCCGTCAGCCCATCGAGCGGGAGCCAGTCCGACAGTTCTGACGAGAGCTGAACCACCAGTTCCCAGCCGTCTCCTGGATACCGCTCCTCGCTCGCTCGCGTTTTCTTGAACAGATAGGCGAGGCGGCCGTTCTCGAGCGTGGATTGCCCAAGGAACTGCATGGCTCGCCGGTGGTGATCGAGAGACGCCCGTACACAGGACGCTATGCCTCGTCCGACTGGAGCACGGCCGCCGCGGCCTCGCCGTCCTCGACCACGTCCAGGTCGCTCCACCGGACCGGCCAGGCGAAGCGGCGGTCCACGACCCAGGCGAGCGCGGCGTCGAGGTCGGCCCGTCGCTTCTCGGGGGCGATCACCAGTGCCTCGCCCCGGCCCGCCGCCGGGCTTGCCAGCGCGCACCAGGTGGTGTCGTCGAGCGGGAAGGTATCCGCTTGGTAGACGCCGTGGAGCTCTTCTTCCGCTTCGACCGGGGCCAGCCCTTCCTCGTCCTCCCGGCCGACCACGAAGTCGCCCAGGACGTCGCCGGTCAGCGCCCGCACGAAGCGCAAAGAGAATCCGCCGACCGCGGCCAGCACGTCATCGGCGCCCCACACCACCGCCGCGGTGTCCTCCGGAACGTCGATCGACCGGACCGGCGCCGGCTCGTCTCCGAGGGACCACACCTCGATCCGCTCGTCGGACGTCAGGCACGCGCCGTATTCCCCCGACGGCGCCCACGCCCAGGGCCGCTCCTCGCCGTCCCAGTAGGACAGGCCGATCCGTTCGGTGGTGTCGATGTCGAGGTGGTACTGGTGACCGCCGTCCTCGTCGTATATGTCGACGCCACCGCCGTTCTCCGTCATGGCCGCCAGCCGCGCGGCGCGTCCGCGAAGGCCCCAGTGCACGGTGCCCCGCGGCTGCGGAACCGGTTCGCTCACCGCGTTGCCTGTCAGGGCGTCGAAGACGGTCAACCGGCCGTTCGCGACGTCGTCGGCCTCCGAGCTGTCGGAGGCCGACGCGATGGACGCGAGCCGCCGGTCGTCCGGACTCCACGCCACGGCGCCGCCTGTGAGCGTCAACCAGCGCATCCGGCCCCCCGGCATGTCGACCGCGCAGGCCCACTCACCGTTGTCCCCGAGCAGCCGGGTGCCGTCCCGTGACCAGCGCACCCGTCGGAAGAACCACTCGTCGTCGAGCCGCCGCCTGAACTCCTCCGGCAGCGGCTCAGGAAGGGTCTCGGGCTCGGGGCCCGTCACATGGCGGGGGTTGTCGACGTAAAAGACATGGCCCTCGTCCAGCGCCGCGACGCAACCCATGACCTCGTGGTGGGTGCGCGTCGAGATGTAGGCGCGACGGCCGTCGGGGGCCAGCGCGAACTCGGGCGGGGAGTCCTTGCCATCGGTGACGTTCGCGGCGCCATAGGGGTTGAGGCGCTCGCCGAAGGGGTCCCAGAGGCCCACCATGTTGGTGTTGAACGCCAGCGCCAAGCGGGTGCCGTCCGGCGACCACTGGAGGGTGTCGCGGTGCCCCGGCCAGCCCACCCCGCGCTCGCCCATATCGAGCTTGTTGACCAGGCGGCCGGTGGCCATCTCCCAGATCTGCAGCGCGCCGTCGTCGGGCCCGTGCCGCCCGGTGGCGAGGTAGCGGCCGCACGGGCTGAGCACATAGTCGTGGAACTCGCTGTCCCACCCGATATAGGGATGGCGCAGTCGAGCGCCTCGTTCCCGCAGGCGCGCCGTGGCGAACCGGTGCGCCTCGGTCACGCCGTGTCCCCGCTCCAGGGCGGCCAGCCGGTCCCGCAGGGGTGGCAGGTCCCGTTCCGGGACGAACGCCGTCCAGTCCGCGTCCCGCAACATGGTCAGTAACGTCTCGGGGCCGGCCTGCTCCGGCACCTCGTTCAGGAGCGATTCGTTCCCGGTCCCGGAGGCTTCGCTCCGGCCTCCGAGCAGCAGCTCGTACAGATCGGTCTCCGACAGCACCGGTATGCCGTACTCCGCGAATTCGTCCGGCCTGGAGGTGAAGACCACGCCCGTGGTCTCGGACGCCTTTTCCACGACCCGTACTCCGAGCGCGCTCAGCCGCCTGCCCAATTCCTCGTGAGAGCCGGCCCGGAACTCACCGTGCAGTAGCACTGTCTTGCCGCGAAGATCCATGACAGTGAACTGTAGTGGTCTCGTACCGGCCCTCTCCGGCCACCCTCACCCTGTGCGGCGGCACGGGGCGCGACCGGGTGATGGGTGGGTACTTCCGTCACCCGGCGTGGCTGCGGTGCGCCGTCTCCGGTCCGACCACCTTCAGCAGCTCCAGCGCGTCGACCGTCCGCGACCCCGGAGGGGGCGTGAACAGCCGCACCCGCTGGTCCTCCGCGGGCGCCAGCAGTGCCTCGAAGTCGAACTCCATGGGCCCGACCGCCGGGTGCACCAGCCGCATGCGGCTGCGCCGCCGTACCGCCACCTCGTGCCGCTCCCACAGCGCGGTGAACTCCTCGCTCGCCGCGTGCAGGCGGTCCACCAGGGCGGCCGCCACCGGGTCCGTACCGCGCCGGGCGACGGCCGCGCGCAGGTCGGCCACCACCTCCCGGCTGCGCGCCTCGTGCTCCTCGACCGGGTACGCCTCGCGCACGAACGGGTCGGTGAACCAGCGCCAGGCGACGTTGCGATCCGGGCCCTCCTCGATCGTGCACACGCAGCCGAACAGCGCCTCCGCCAGCGCGTTCTGGGCCAGCACATCGCCGAGGTCGGTGAGGATCTGGGCGGGGACGCCGGAGAGTTGGTCGAGCAGGTGCATCAGGGCGGGACGGACATGGAGGCCCGCCAGTTCGCCCGCCGGCGGCCGGTGCCCGGCCAGCAGGTGGAGGTGGTCGCGTTCGTCCGCGGTCAGTCGCAGGGCGCGGGCGAGGGCGGCGAGCATCTGGGGGGACGGCTGCGGGCTGCGGGCCTGCTCGAGCCGCATCAGGTAGTCGGCGGACATGGCGGCCAGCTGCGCGACCTCCTGCCGGCGCAGCCCCGGGGTGCGGCGGCGCGGGCCGTCGGGCAGGCCGACCTCCCGGGGGGTGAGCCGTTCGCGGGCGCGGCGCAGGAAGTCCGCGAGTTCGCGGCGATCCAGGGTCATGGCGTCCATCCTCGGGCATCGGCCGGCGGCCTGCCTGGGACTGTCGATCCTAGGCAATGCGGTCCGATTCCACGGCAAGCCGGGCACGGGCACGGTTGTCGGCATGACCTCACCGCACACATTCGCCAACCACACCGTCGACGCAGCGAAGGCCACCGAGCTGACAGTCGGTCAGGCAACCGTCCGCTACCGCACCCGCGGCTTTGGGCCGGGCCTCGTCCTGGTCCATGGCGGCGGCCGCGGGTCGGTCACCTGGGACGGCCTTCTCGACCGGTTCACCGACCGGTACACCGTCGTCCTGCCCGACCTCGCGGGCAGTGACCCGGCCCGGGACGACGGCGCCCCGCTCACCGTCGAGGCACTGACAGAACAGCTGGCCGCCGTCATCGAGGACACCGGGCTCGGCCGGGTGGACGTGGTGGGGCACTCGCTCGGCGCGGTCGCCGCCCTGTCCCTGGCGGTGACCCGTCCCGATCTGGTGCGTCGGCTCGTCCCGCTGGCGGGGTACAGCCACTGCGGCGACGAGTATCTGCGGAACACCCTGGAGTTGTTGCTGGCGCTCGCCGACCGCTCGGAGGCGTTCGCGCGGTATGCGATGCTCACCGCGTTCAGCCGCCGGTACCTCAACAGCATCGGACGTCCGGCGGTGGAGGAACTGGCCCGGAGCCTCGCGCCCACGCCCGACCGGATCCGCCAGTTCGACCTGGCCCGGCGGGTGGACATCCACGGTCTGCTCCCGCTGATCGAGGCGCCGACGCTGGTCATCGGCTGCGCGGACGACAGCCTGGCCCCGGTCGAGAACGCCCGCGGCATCCATGCGGCGGTCCCCGGCAGCGAGTACGCAGAGCTGGAGTGCGGGCATGTCGCCCGCGTCGAGCGCCCGGAGGAGCTGGTCGCGCTGATCCGCGGCTTCCTCGACCGGCCGGCCGTCGAGGCTCTCCGCTAGGAGGTCGTTTTCTCCCGATATTTTATTCGGGAATGAGTGTTTGATCCGGATGTCGGGTCGCGCCAGGAGAGGGTGGCATCGCCGGCCAGGCACACCGGTCCAGGCCGCCTCCTCGTTTTCCGGTCCCGCGAACAATTCTGACTCGCGGCTCACGGCAGATCCCCTGCTCGCCACTCACCCCTGTAATCAACTCCGTCTGCTTCATTGACATCTCACCCGGAAGACCTACCTTTGGGAGCGCTCCCATAGCAGCCTTGCAACTGGAAGGAGTCCCCCCGCATGCGCAAAAAGAGTCCGTTAACCGGGCGTTCGCGGGCGTCCCTCTGCCGGCCTGTCCAGGCGCTCGTCATGCTGTTCGCCGTGGCCGTCGGCGCCCTCGCCTGGTCGACCCCCGCCCAGGCTCACGGCACCGTCGTCGGCCCCGCCACCCGCGCGTACCAGTGCTGGAAGACGTGGGGCAACGACCACACGAACCCGGCCATGCAGACCCAAGACCCCATGTGCTGGCAGGCCTTCCAGGCCAACCCCGACACCATGTGGAACTGGATGAGCGCGCTCCGCGACGGCCTCGGAGGCCAGTTCCAGGCACGGACCCCCGACGGGACACTCTGCAGCAACAACCTCTCGAGGAACGCCAGCCTGGACAAGCCCGGACCGTGGAAGACCACCACCATCGGCAACAACTTCTCGGTCCACCTGTACGACCAGGCGTCCCACGGTGCCGACTACTTCAAGGTCTACGTGAGCAAGCAGGGCTTCAACCCCAAGACCCAGACCCTGGGCTGGAGCAACCTCGACTTCATCACGCAGACCGGCCGCTTCGCCCCGGCACAGGACATCACGTTCCCCGTCCAGACCTCCGGCTACACCGGACACCACATCCTGTTCGTGATCTGGCAGGCCTCGCACCTCGACCAGGCCTACATGTGGTGCAGCGACGTGAACTTCGGCTGAGCCGCAAAGCACCGCACACGGCACCGGCCTCTGCCGGGCGCCGGTAACCCGCCGCCCGGCCGACCGAGCCCCGTCGGGGCAGGGGCCCCAATTGGTCACCCTGCCCCGACGGGGCTTCCTGTGTTCCTCACTTGACTCTGTCGGGGATCTTGGATGGTCGGGCTCAACTGCCGGGGGTCCGCCAGGACTTCGACCGGGGATCTCCTTCTGGTCCAGGAAGGTCTGGAAGGCGGTCGGCGGTCTCGGCGAAGAGGGTTCCTCGTCGCTGAGAGATCGCTTTCTCTCGTTACTTCATCCCGATATATGTTTTTGATCCATTGATGTCGGGTCGCGCCAGGAGATGGTGGCCTCGCCGGTGAGGCGGCGGGCCATCAGGTCGGTCATGGCGAGGTGGATCACGGCTTCTGAGCGGTGCGGGTGGGCTTCGTAGTCGCGGACAAGGCGCCGGTGGAGCATCAGCCAGCCGTAGGTCCGCTCGACCGCCCACCGTTTCGGTATCGGGATGAAGCCCCTGGTCCCGGGGGTGCGAGTGGTGATTTCCATGTCGATGCCGAGGGAGGCGGCATGTTCGACGAAGTGCTTGCGGTAGCCGCCATCGACCCAGACCTTGCGCAGGTCGGGGTGGGCAGCTTCTGCCCCAGCTGTCACATCACCCGCCTCTGCAAGCAACTCCAACCCGGCTGACCCACCCGCACCAGATCATCAGCGGACGCAATACCGGAGATAGCGCCGCACTACAGATGAAAACGACCTCTAAGAAGTCATCTCAATTTGGTCGACTCGGCATTCTGTGGGGCATGGTGGGGATGATTGAGCGGTTGGTGCCGGACAAGTTGTGGGAGTTGTTCCAGCGGGTGGTACCGGAGGCGCCGTCGCGACCTCAGGGGGGTGGCCGGCGTCGGTACGGTGACCGGGAGGTGCTGGCCGCGATTGTGTTCGTAGCCACGTCGGGGTTGTACCTGGCAGCAGGTGCCGTCGGCGTCGTTCGGGCCGTCGGGGGCGACGGCCCACCGCCGTTTCACGGAGTGGTCGAAGGCCCGGGTGTGGGCCAAGCTCCACCGCCTGGTCCTCGACGAGCTGGGCGCACGCGGCGAGTCGGACTGGTCCCGTTGCGTGATCGACTCGGTGAACATGCTGGCCCTGAAAGAAGGGGGACCTGACAGGTCCGAATCCTGTCGACAGGGGCAAGTACGGCTCGAAGATCCACCTGATGACGGAACGGCCGGGTCTGCCCCTATCGGTCGGGATCTCCGGGCCAATCTGCATGACAGCCAGGCCCTGATCCCGCTCGTGAAGGGCATCCCGCCGATCCGCTCGCGCCGCGGACGACGACGGCGCAAGCCCGCCAAGCTTCATGCCGACAAGGGCTACGACTACGCCCATCTGCGGCGATGGTTACGTGAGCGGGGCATCACGCACCGGATCGCCCGCAAGGGAGTGGAGTCCTCGCAACGACTGGGCCCCCACCGTTGGACCGCAGAGCGCACCATGGCCTGGCTCGCCGGCTGCCGCCGCCTCCACCGACGCTACGAACGCGAAGCCGACCACTTCCTCGCCTTCACCAGCATCGCCTGCACCCTCATCTGCTGCCGCAGGCTCCGCGGGGCACGTTCAAGTGCCCCCCACGGGCGTGGAACGCCTTCGCCTCCCCGCAGGCCGGCCGCCCACTTGTCGTCCTGCGTGCGCTTCACCGGCCGCTCCTCCTCGGTGGCAGGGGCTAGGGAGAACAGGTACAGCCGGACGGGGGACGCAGGTGCAACGTACGAGGGCGTGCGGGAGGTGGCTCATCATCGGCCCGGCCGTCGGGTTCTGCCCGCAGGCCCTTGACCGGGTGCCGCTTCGACGGAGGATGGGGGGAAGAGAGCGGGTCTGCGTGGTGACGTATGGGCCTCTGATAACTCCGACAGCAGGGAGCGTTTCTTCCGATGACCGCACAGCCCGCACGCCCCGAGCGCCGCGGTCCCGAAACCGCCTCGGTCATGGATGTCTCGCCGTTCAAGCCTTCACTCGTCAAAGCGGTGTTCAGGGACGTGACCTCGATGCACGTCTCCCGGTCGGCCGCGTGGGCCGCCGCGTCGGTGACGCGGACAGTGCTGACGGAGATCATCGACGGCGCGAGGAGAGCGGCGGCGGAGGAGGCCCGGAAGAAGCTGATTCCCGGGGACCTTCTCTCGGCGATCGACCGGAACGTCGAGCTCGAGGTGGGGGACAAGTGGTACGACCACAGCCCGACGTTTCAAGGCCTGACCGGCGTCCTGTACGACGCTGAGGGTGTCATTGTGCCTTCTCGTAAGCGCAGCAGGTCGCGCAAACCGAGTGCTGTGGTCGGCGCCCACAGATTCGAGGCCGGGGTCAAGAAGCTGCTGTGGAGCCAGGGGGCGACGGCCGTCCCAGCGATGGTCCGCGACCTGGACGGAATCGCGAGCGTGTTCCTGACGGACCTCGCCCGGGACGCGGCCATGGTCGTCCGCGAGGGCGGGGTCAAACGTTTCGGTACGGTCACCCTAGTGATGTCGGGCGAACCGGACCCACCCCCGTTCCTCAAGGATTCCCTCCAGGCCCTGTCCCCCCGCAGGGGGGACAGGCGGACCATCGGCAGGGATGACATCCTGGCCGCCACCACGATTCAGTTGTTCGGCGGCAACCTCAGGCAGCGAGCCCTCACCGAGGCATGCGAGGCGACACAGAACACTTCGGCCGGCTGAGCGGGTGCGACCAACATCGCCGCCTGCACCCCATCTGCTACCGCAGACTCGCCAAATGAGATGGCCTCTAAGTCCTTGGCCGTCGGCGGCCGGGGCCGCAGCATCACCTGCCGTCCTCATCCATACCGTCGGAATCGGAGGCGCTGCGCGCCTCGGCAAGGAGCTCGTCCAGCGACCAGGTGTCCCATCGCGCCGCGGCCCTCTCAATCGGGCTTCGCCCTCGCCAACGCGGCGTAAGCGTCTTCTGGGGGCACGGTTTACCTCGCGCTGTTCGGTATCCAGCGAAGCGTCAGGTCGGGCAGATTCTCCATGTTGCGATCACCGTCGTTCGTGTCGATGACAGTGAAACCGTGGCCCTCGTGGAACGCGCGGGCATCGGTGTTCTGCTGTAAGACGTGCAGGGACACCCCGTCAGCCGATGATCTCCGCATCACGCACTGCGACCCAGGTACGACATCGCGTGAGCAGGGCGTCGCGGACCCATCGGGTCACCTGCTCGTGATTGCGCTTCTGCGGGGGCAGATAAGGCATGGTTGCCGACGTTGAGGTCATATGGATGCGCGCGATCACGGCTGCATCCGCCTCCTCGGCGAATCGGGTCCAAGTCGCCCTCATCGCTCATGTCGGGAACCTACCCGGTCCACTGCCGTCATTCGGCGAGCGGTTCGCGCAGCTCGAACCAGATGTGTTTGCCGGTGGGTTGCGTGCCGCTTTCCCAGGTGACGCCGCATGCGTGGGCGAGTTGCTTCATGAGGAAGAGTCCGCGGCCGCCTTCCTCGTCGGCCTCCGCCCTGCGCGGGCGGGGGAGGTCGTCCGGCGAGCTGTCGCGTACGGCGATGGTGGCGATGCGGTCCCGTAGGAGGGCGTCGATGTGGATGACGGGGGTGGTTGTGTGCTGGTGGACGTTGGTGACCGCCTCCGATACGAGGAGGCGGGCCGTGTCCGCGAGGTCCTCCAGGCCGTTGGCCTGGAGGAGGGCGGCGATCGCGTCGCGGCAGGCCTTGGGGCTCTTGGAGGAGTTGGGGGCGCTGAGCCGGTAGGCGTAGGCGGGTTCGGCGGCTTCGGCGGGTTCGGGCATGGCGGTGTCTCCCAACGCGGTGCGTGATGGTTTCGGTGCGCTGTGCTAGCAGGACCATAAGGCATGGTGAGCACTCGTGCTATCGAGTCGTAGAAGTTGTGCTATCCGTGGACGTGTGGGAGCGTCGCACGCGACACTGTGTGCAGGAGGCAGGGGAGGGTCTACATGCCGAGGACGGCGCCGACTGCGAGGCAGCGACGTCTTGGGGCGGAGTTGCGCAAGATGCGCGAGCACGTCGGGATGAGTGTGGCGAACGCTGCCGCGCAGTTGGGGGTGGATCGGACTCGCATCAGCAACACGGAGGCCGGTCGATTCGGGGTGAGCGAGGAGCGCGTCAGGGCGTTGGCCGCGATCTATTCATGCGGAGATCGGGCCTACGTTGACGCGCTCGTGAACATGGCGACCGAGCGTGTTCACGGCTGGTGGGAGGAGTACCGGGAGAGGCTTTCCGCAGGCGCTCTTGATCTGGCCGAACTGGAATTCCACGCGGTGAGCATGCGGTCGGTGCAGACGATGCACATCCCCGGTCTGCTGCAAACCGAGGACTATGCGAAAGCGGTCTTCGCTACGGCGGTGCCCGAGCCGACGCCGGTGCAACTTCGCTGCAGGCTCTCTCATCGGCTGAAGCGCCGTGACGTGCTCGACAAGGACGCCCCGCCGCAGTGCACCTTCATCATCCACGAGGCAGCCTTGAGGGTGGGGTTCGGTGGCCCGAAGGTGGCTCGGAGCCAGCTCGAACACGTCCTGGAGGCCTCGGAGAGGGACGCTGTGGCCGTTCGCGTCGTTCCCTTCTCGGCCGGAGGGTTTCCGAGTGCGGGTAGTTCCACCCTCTATGTCGCGGGGCCGGTTCCACAGCTGGATACGGTGCAATTCGACGCGCCGTTCGGCGTGACGTTCCTGGATGCCGAGACACATCTTGCCAACTACAAGGCGGTCCTCGACCGGATGGAGCGGCTGGCTCTCAGCCCGGAAGACACGCGCGACTTCGTTCACGCGATCGCGCAACAACTGTGAAGGTATGGAGATGTCGGAAATACAGTGGCGGAAGGCTTCGTACTCCGAGCAAAATGAGGGCAACTGCGTCGAGCTGGCCCACGCTCCCGACGCGTCGATCCTCCTCCGCGAGAGCGACGAACCGCACACCGTGATCACCACCACCCCCACCACCCTCCGCGCCCTCACCCGCGCCGTGAAGGCCGGGCGGTTCGATCACCTGCCCCACTAGGGGGCCGGCGGCCACGCGGCGGAGCCGCAAATCGGCAGGGGCCGGGAAAGGGCGGGGTGGGGTGGCTGTGTGGTCAGGGGTGGCCTTCGGCAGGCCGCCCCTCGATCGTGCGACAGCGCCGCAGGTAGTGACAGTGGCGAGCGACTGCTTGGCGTCGTCGGTGCCAGTTCGACCAGCTCAGTGCGTGGTGTGGTCCTCGGCGGCCACGGAGGTGCGGCGGTCGGGGACGGCAAGCTGCCAGGAGTCGCCGAACTTCCGCGACCGTGAACTCGATTGCCCCGGCTGTCCCACCGGTGCCGCCCCCTTTTCCCGGACCTGGTGCGCCGTGGCGGCCAGGAAGGCGTGCGCGAGCATGGCCAGAGTGATGTGCCGGTACCAGCCCACGTAGCGACCCAGTGCCGAACGAGGTAGGAAAACCCTGCCGGAAGGGGAAGTGTGAGCCGCGAGTGATGCCATGAGCTGAGCGGAGCTGATGAACGTGGACGACCCCAGTCCGAGACGTCCACCATGCGCCGAGTATCGGGGGCGCGCGGGGCCCGCGGGCAGTCGCGTTTCAGGATGGGTCATCAGTAGTCGTCGGGGTCGACTCCCTTGGGGGATCGGTAGGTGGGAGACCCGACGTAGAACACGATTCGGCCCTTCTTGGACGCGGACGCATGCGCGTTTTCTCCGGAGTTGCTGACCCAGAGTTCCGCCGACAACGAGTACTCGTCCTTTTTGTGTACGGCCTCTACCTCCAACTGGCGATCCGTTGAATTTACGTGCCCGAAATCAGTGATACGCCACCCCTCCTTCGGAAGTTCTTCACGCAAGCGGTAGAAGCCGCGCGTCAACTCCCGATCAGACAGGTGAGAGATGGACCAGGCATGCAGGACGGAATACTCCCGTTCCCCCTCTCGGGAGCGCATTGTCGCAGGTCCGGCCGGCGACACTTTCCCCTGAAGCTGGACCATGTCGAACACATCACTGGACAGCTTTCTGACGTGCTCCTTGGCCTGTTCCGGATGCTTTTCCTTCGTCGCCGCACCATCCGAGTCACTCATGGATCCGCACCCCACGACACATAGGAGAACCGCCGCAGCGAGCAGTACCCGTCGACATCGCCACGCCTTCCACACGTCAGATGCCCCAATTCGGCGGCTCACGCCAGTCGACCGGCAGAAGTGATCCATCGTCGCGTGGCTTCATCTGCACCTTGTCGTATTCTCCCACGATGACACTTCCTTGGTTCTTGATACTGAGACTCGGCGCATTTTTGTCGTCGTCGTAGTCCCAGTAGCCGCTGTGCCCCTCGGTGTCAGTGGCCATCTGGTTGGCGCCGAAGACCGGGTCAGTTGGGTCGACGCCCGAGACCCCGCCCCCGTGGCCGAAGCGGCCAAAGCCGTTTACCAAATCGTCACCCTTGGCGTGCTCATTCCAGACATGCCCCTTGCTCACGTCCAGATCCTCGGCATTTTCCACCCGGGCGCCAGGGCTGCCGGCGAACACGATGTCGTCGACACCGAGGTCCCCCTCGTTGGCCGCGGCGCCGATGACCGTGGTCCCATACGAATGCGCGATCGCAGTGATATGAGCGTCGGAACCAGATTTGTTCGCAGCGTTCAGGCCATCGATGAACTGGCCGTACGCACCTGCGGCATTGTCTGCGTATTTATCCTGAGTGGCCTCCGGGAAGACTTCCGGCGGCGCATCGTAGCCTATCCAAGTAACGGTCGACACTTCCTGATCGGTCAGTTGCTGAGACGTTTTCCACAAGTTCACCCCGCGATTGATGTCCCCATTACTGTTGCTGAGTGAGGCTCCGGTTCCAGGTGTGTACACCGCGATGTGATCCGCGTCATCAGGATTTCCGTTGGCGACGATGGCCCGTCCCCGCCCTTCCGGGCTGAATCCCAGCAGATACGCCTCCGGTAGACCGTCCTCTCCGGTCTTGTCAAAGCGGCGCTGAATGGCCTCTATGCCCTTCAGGGGTTCGGAAAACCTGGATCTTTCCCTGTTCCACGCTTGCCAGGCCGGCGTCAACTGCTTTTCACCCTGAATGGGAACCTGGCCTATGTTGTCCCACTTTTGCTCGTACTTCCTGGGCTCAGGGTGTTCCTTCTCGAACTCGTCGAGTTTCAGGCTGAGTTCCGCGCGGCTTTCGGCAAGCACAGTCCGGTTGGCTTCGTCGCGCACGGCTGCGGGTAAACCGTCACGCTTGCCGATCCCTGCTGGATCGAGGGCGAGACAAGCGTCCTGCTCGTTCTTCGACAGGCTCTTCCACCACGTGGCGTTCTCTTCTGGATTGCTGTCCTTCAGGGGCGCTTTGATGGCGTCCAGGTATTTCTTCGCACCACGGCGGACACCACCCATGTCCCTCTTCGCGTCAGCCCAGTCCTCGGCGGCGACGACCAGATCGTCGTCAGCCTTCAACTTGCGCAGCTCAGGGGCCCACTTTTCGTCGGCCCGGGTGGCCTGGTGGACGGCTTGCGCAATGCGGTTGGCGATGGCCAACGCGCGGTCGTAATTCGGGTTGTCCTGGAGGTTCGATGCCTGGCGCTCAAGAGCCTCGGCCGTGTCCTTCGCGTCCCCAGCAGGGTCGATCGGGTTGCGGGTCTCCCCGGAGGCAACCCCCTTGACCGTACCGCCCCCGGGCACCTTGCCATCGACCTTGTCGCCGGCCGGCGGGTAGCTGACCGAGCCGTCGGAGTGCACGGTGAACTGCGCGGCAGCGGCATCCTCCACAGCGGCGTCGAGCTTGTTCTTGGCTGCCCGCAGTTCGTAGGCCAGAGAGTTGAGAGCGGTGGTGATGAGTCCGCATTCGACCTGGGTGTATTGGAAGTTCGCGGCCAGCTTCTGAAGTTTTCGGACAGCCTCGTCCACGGCTTTGCCCTTGAGTGACTTCCGCATGCCCGCGGTCACTTGCTGCTCGATGTCGTCCTTGGCCTGACTCGCCATGTCGCCGACGGTCCGATAGCCGCCCGCCGCGCCCTCGAACTCAGACGGCTTGAGGGACTTGAGAGTCGAGTAATCCACTGGTCCCCGTCACCGCCCCCGGCTCTCGCCACCGACGGACTTCGTGTCCTTGTACAGGCCGTCCAACTGATCGAATGCGTGCTCGATGGCCGCGTCGTTCTCGTAGTGGTGATCCCCGGCCTTCTGGAGCCGGTCCTGAAAGGTGCCGCACTTGCCGCTCACACCTTTCAGATAGCGCTTCCAGGAGTGGTAGAGCTCCCGCTGGGCCGCTGCGCTCTCGATACCGCCTCCGGTCTCGCTGCCCGCGCCCAGGCCGTCCTGCTCCTCCTCCAGCTTTGTCAGCGCGGTTCTGATGTTCCCCCGCAGCTTGCCGACTCCCTGGCCCGCCTCCGTCCACGCGTTCTTGCTGGACCTCACGCTGCCCGATCCCTCTTGCTCCCAGTCGGGCTTGTCACCGGCACCCGCGAGGCTCATCCCGGTCTCCCCGGATGCCTCGCGCTTCATCTGCGCCCATTCCGCCTCGAACGTCGACATGCGATCCTCTCCCCTCGCACTGCACACCCGGCAGCGATGTGCAAAACGATCACCCTAACGACATGCCCACGTCACGGCGTGTCGCTGTCTCATATCCACCACAAACGCACCTCCTATTCACCACAAACGCACGCCGAGCGCTTAAGCCGCCAGGATTGGGCCCAGGCGTGAGGCCGCGCATCCCCGCGGAGCGGACCGCGTACAGTCGGCCCGGCGCGCGGCGTCGGACCCGCCGCGCTCACGAGCACAGGCACAGGGGGATACGCATGCCAGGGCGCCGACTTGCCGGACGTGCGGCCGAACGCGCGGTGCTCGCCGATCTGCTCGACGGCATCCGGTCCGGCGCCGGGCGGGTCCTGGTGCTGCGCGGCGAGCCCGGCGTCGGCAAGTCCGCGCTGCTGCGGCACGCCGCGGAGCACGCAGCCCCCGCCAAGGTCCTGCGCGCCACCGGTGCCGAACCGGAGACGGGCCTCGCCTTCGCTGCCCTGCACCAGTTGCTGCGGCCGGTCGCCGGGCTCATCGACGCGTTGCCCGGGCCGCAGCGGGACGCGGTGCGCGGGGCGTTGGGGCTGGCCGCGCCGCCCGCTGCGCAGGACCGGTTCCTGGTGGCCGCGGGGGTGCTGTCGCTGCTGGCCGAGGCCGGGCGGCCGTACGGGCTGCTGTGCGTCATCGACGATTTCCACTGGGTCGACCGGGCCTCCGCCGACGCCCTGCTGTTCGCCGCGCGCCGCCTGGACACCGACGGCGTGGGGCTGCTGATCGCGACGCGCGACACCCCGGACACCCGGTACGCGCTGCGCGACCTGCCAAAACAACAACTGGCCGGGCTGGACGTCGCCGACGCGGCCGCGGCCCTCGCCGGCTGGGCGGCCGTGGAGCCCTCGCCGCGGGTCGCGGCGCTGATCGCCGAGGCCACGGGCGGGAATCCGCTCGCCCTCCAGGAGATCGCCGAACTGCTGACGGCCGGCCAGCTGACGGGTCACGAGCCGCTGCCCGACCCGCTGCCGCTGGGCGAGGGAGTCACCGCCGGCTACGGCGGCCGGCTCGCCGCACTGCCCGCCGGGACCCGCCGGGTGTTGCTGGTCACCGCGCTCGACGGGCGGGGCGACCCCCGGGTGGTGCTGGCCGCCGCCGCCCGGCTCGGGGCCGCGGAGCACGCCTTGGAGCCCGCCCCGGAGCAGGCCCTGGAGCCGGCCGAGGCCGCCGGCCTGGTGGTGGCCGGGCCCGCCGCGATCACCTTCCGGCATCCGCTGATCCGCTCGGCGGTGCACGCCGCCGCGAGCCCGGCGGACCGGCGCGCCGCCCATGAGGCGCTGGCCGCGGTCCTCGGGGCGGCGGGCGACGCGGACCGCCGGGCGGGGCACCTGGCCGCCGTGGCCATCGGCCCCGACGAGGAGATCGCCGCGGACCTGGCAGCCGCGGCCGACCGGGCCCGCGCCCGGGGCGGCTACGCGGACGCCGCCGACGCCCTGACCCGCGCCGCGCAGCTGACGCCCGACCCCGCCGCCCGGGCCCGCCGACTGACCGACGCGGCCGTGGCGGCCTGGCTCGGCGGGCGGCCGGGCCAGGCGCACAGCGCGCTGGCGGCGGCCGGCGAGACCGCGGAGGACCCCGGCCTGCTGGCCGAACTCGCCCAGCTGCGCGGCCGCTTCGCGCTCAACTCCGGGGACGCGGCCGAGGCGCTGCGTATCTTCCTCGCCGCGGCGGACCAGGCGCCCGACCGGCTCGAACTGCTCGCGGACGCCGCCGAGGCCGCCGCCTACGTGGGCGACAACGACGCCACCGTGCGCATCGGCCGCCGCGCCGAGGCCCTGTCCGAGCCCCAACCGCCGGGTTCCACGGACGCGTTCGTGCGGGACGTCCTGGCCGGGTCCGGTGCTCTGCAGGGCGGGGACCCCGAACGCGGGGTGCCGCTGCTCAGACGGGCTTTGGCGGCCGTCCCGGACGACGCGGGCGAGGCCGCCACCCTGCTGTGGGCGGCCGCCGCCGCCAGCCTGCTCGGCGAAGGGGACGCCGCGGCAGCGTACGGGGCGCGGGCCGGTGAGGTCGCCCGGGTGTCCGGAATGGCGGGCACGCTGCCCGTCGTCCTGGAGAACGCCGCCACCGCCGAGCGGATGAACAGCCGGTTCGCCCTGAGCGCCGCCCTGTCCACGGAAGGGCTGGCGCTCGCCCGGGAAGCGGGCATCAGCAACTCCGCGGCCGCGCACCTGGCCAACCTCGCGGTCTGCGCCGCGGTGCGCGGCCAGGAGGCCGCCTGCCAGACGTACGCCCGACAGGCCCTGGCCATCGCCATTCCGCACCGGCTCGGATTGCGCGCCGGCGTGGCCTCCTACGCCCTGGGCGTCCTCGACCTCGGCCTCGGCCGGTTCGCCCAGGCGCACGAGCGGCTGACCGCGCTGGCCGGCACGGGCCCGGGCGCCGGAAGCCCCGTGGTCGTATGGGGATCGGTCGCCGACCGGGTCGAGGCCGCCGTGGCCGCAGGGGACGAAGCCGCCGCCCGCACCGCCGTGGCCTTCCTGGAGCGGTGGTCGGCGCACGCGGCCTCGGCGCGCTCCCGGGCGCTGCTGGCCCGCTGCCGCGCGCTGGTCGCCGAGGACGACACGGCCGTGTCGCTGCTGTACGAGGCGCTGGGGCACCTCGCCGCCGACAGCGGCGCCGCGTACGACCAGGCCCGTACCGCGCTGCTGCTGGGCGAACGGCTACGCCGCGCCCGCCGGGTCGGCGAGGCGAGAGGACACCTGCGCCAGGCCATGGAGGCCTTCCAGCGGCTGGCGGCCGAACCGTGGGAGCGGCGCGCGCGGGGCGAGCTGCGGGCCGCGGGGCAGAGCGCCGACAGCCCGGCACCGGACGCGCTCGCCGCGCTCACGCCGCAGGAGTTGCGGATCGCACGGCTGGTGGCCCAGGGCGTGTCCAACCGGGAGGTGGCGGCCCAGCTGTTCCTCAGCCCCCGCACCGTGGAGTACCACCTGTACAAGGTCTATCCGAAGCTGGGCATCAGCTCGCGCGCTGAGCTGACCCGGCTGCTTCAGTAGTGGCCACCAGTGGTCCTACGGATGGCACCGACGGCCCGTCCCGGCACAGTTGTCCCCGTCAACGAGGAAAGAGAGATACAGATGACGGCAGAAGGACAGCTGGTCACGGTCGGCGACATCGAGCTGTGGACGGAGGAGTTCGGCGACCCCTCCCATCCGCCGGTGCTGCTCATCATGGGTTCGATGACCCAGGGCCTGCTGTGGCCCGACGAGTTCGTGGGCCGCCTCGCGGCCGCCGGCTACCGGGTCATCCGCTACGACCACCGGGACGTCGGCCGGTCCACGGCCCGGGACTTCGAGACCCACCCCTACACCTGGGCGGCGCTCAAGGACGACGCGTTCGGCCTGCTCGACGCCCTCGGCATCGACCGGGCGCACCTGGTCGGCCACTCCGCGGGCGGCCTGCTCGCCCAGTGGATCGCCGCGGACCACCCCGAGCGGGTGGCCACCCTCACGGTGATCGGCTCCTCACCGCTCGGTGCCCGCGAGGGCCAGGTGTTGACCCGTGCCCTGCTCGGCGAACCGCAGCCGGCGGGCAGCCTGCCGGAGCCGCGGCCGGAGTTCGTCGAGTTCTTCCGGGCCGCCCTGACGGCCGCGCCGCCCAGCACCCGCGCCGAGGCCATCGACTTCCAGATCGCGACGGCCAGGGTGATGAACGGAACGGCGCTGCCGTTCGACGAGGACGCCCAACGCCGCCTGGAGGAGCTGCTGTTCGACCGCGCCCGCGACCCGCGCACCACGGCCAACCACCGGCTCGCCGGAATGGCCGACCTGGAGGTCGAACCCGTCGACGCGCTGGTCAAGGTGCAGGCGCCCACCCTGGTCGTCGAGGGCACCTGCGAACCGGCCAAACCCGGACACGGGCAGCTGATCGCGGAGGCGGTCGCCGGGGCCCGGCTGCTGATGGTCCAGGACATGGGCCACATGATCGCGCCGGAGGTGGTCGAGCCGATCGCGACGGCGCTCATCGCCCACTTCGCCATTGCCTGAGCGGGCTCCTCGGTACTCCGCGGTGTCCGCCGTCATGGAGAATAAGCGCCATGAGTCTGTTCCGCGACGACGGCATCGTGCTGCGCACCCAGAAGCTGGGTGAGGCGGACCGGATCATCACGCTGCTCACGCGCGGTCACGGCCGGGTACGGGCCGTGGCCCGGGGGGTGCGGCGGACGAAGTCGAAGTTCGGGGCGCGGCTCGAGCCGTTCAGCCATGTCGACGTGCAGTTCTTCTCGCGCGGGGGCGGCGAGCTGGTCGGCCGCGGGCTGCCGCTGTGCACACAGAGTGAGACCATCGCTCCGTACGGAAGCGCCATCGTGACCGACTACGCCCGCTACACCGCCGGTACGGCCATGCTGGAGACCGCCGAGCGGTTCACCGACCACGAGGGCGAGCCCGCCGTACAGCAGTATCTGCTGCTGGTGGGCGCGCTGCGGACCCTCGCCTCGGGGGAGCACGAGCCGCATCTCATCCTGGACGCCTTCCTGCTCCGCTCGCTCGCCGTCAACGGCTACGCGCCGAGTTTCGACGACTGCGCGAAGTGCGGCATGCCCGGTCCCAACCGGTTCTTCTCGGTCGGCGCGGGCGGCGTGATCTGCGGGGAGTGCCGGGTGCCCGGAAGCGTCGTACCCTCGGCGGAGTCGCTGACGCTGCTGGGCGCGCTGCTGACCGGGGACTGGGAGACGGCGGACGCGTGCGAGGCGCGGCATGCCCGGGAGGGCAGTGGGCTCGTGGCGGCGTATTTGCACTGGCACCTGGAGCGGGGGCTCCGGTCGCTGCGGTACGTAGAGAAGTAGAAACACAGAACGCACGCACAGGGAGACGGCAGGGACATGGCACGACGCGGGATTCTGGGCCGACAGCGGCGCGAGTACCGGGCCCCGGACCCGCACCCTTCGGGTGCCCGTCCGCCGAAGATTCCCGGTGAGCTGGTGCCCAAGCATGTGGCCGTCGTCATGGACGGCAACGGCCGCTGGGCCAAGGAGCGCGGGTTGCCGCGCACCGAGGGGCACAGGGTGGGCGAGGGCGTGGTCCTCGATGTGCTCAAGGGGTGTCTGGAGATCGGGGTCAAGAACCTCTCCCTCTACGCCTTCTCCACCGAGAACTGGAAGCGCTCGCCCGACGAGGTGCGCTTCCTGATGAACTTCAACCGGGACGTCATCCGCCGCCGCCGCGACGAGATGGACGAGATGGGCATCCGTATCCGCTGGGCGGGGCGGATGCCGAAGCTGTGGAAGTCCGTGGCGCAGGAGCTCCAGGTCGCGCAGGAGCAGACCAAGGACAACGACGCCATGACCATGTACTTCTGCATGAACTACGGCGGCCGGGCCGAGATCGCGGACGCGGCGAAGGCGCTGGCGGAGGACGTCAGGGCGGGTCGTCTTGACCCGTCGAAGGTGAACGAGAAGACCTTCGCGAAGTACCTCTACTACCCCGACATGCCGGACGTGGATCTCTTTCTGCGGCCCTCGGGCGAGCAGCGCACGTCGAACTATCTGATCTGGCAGAGCGCCTACGCGGAGATGGTCTACCAGGACGTGCTGTGGCCGGACTTCGACCGCCGCGACCTGTGGCGGGCCTGCCTGGAGTACGCCTCGCGCGACCGCCGCTTCGGCGGGGCGATCCCGAACGAGGTTCAGCCGGAAGACGGTTCCGAGCCGGGTCCGCAGTAACGCCGACCACGCTCACACTCCTCACGGCCGGTGCCGTCGCCCCAACGGGCGGTGGCACCGGCCGTCGTCGTCCTGTGCCGACGAGCGTTGGCGGGGTACTCGGGAAGCGACAGTGGCAACCGTCGATCCCGAGGAGGTACGTGCGGTGTACGGCTTAAAGCGTTGGCTCGACCGCAGTCTGACCGCCCAGGCGGCCCTGATCGTCGCGCTGGGTGTGGGTATCTCGGCTGTGGTGCGCCGGGGTGAGCATCCGGCGTCGTGGGTGGTGCATGGCGTGCTCTATGCGGCCATCGGCATCGCGGTCGTGGCCGCGCAGCGCCGCAGGGGCCGCCGTGCGGCCGGCACCGACGTGCGCGGACTCGCCGAGCTCAACCGCAAGATCCGGCACTGTGAGGTGCCGAGTGATCCCGAGGAGCAGGAGGCCATGCGACGGCTCGTCGCCGACCACCTGAGGCGGATGGAGCGGGCAGGCCGGTGGCTGCCGTACTGGCTGGGCTTCATGGGCTTGGTCGCGGTCGGCATCCTCGCTGTCGGCGTGGCCACCGGTTCCTGGCTCTTCCCGCTGGTCTACGCGGTCTTCGTGGCCGGCTTCTGCTACTGGGCCCTGTGGATGCGGCGCCGCTCGTTCGACCGCTGCCACTTCATGCGCTCGGCCCTGGAGAGGCAGGGCGAACCGGTGTGGTGAGTTCGCCCCCGGAACGACGGCGCCGGGCGTGCTCTCCACGACCTGTGGCATGATCCGCCCGCAGGACCACAGTGTGAAGAAAAGGTGGAGTCACGATGGGGGAAGTGGCCAAGGGCGGCAACGCCTTCGTGCCGTCCGTCCCGCTGCGGATCGCGGTGCGGAACGGGCTGGACACCTCGGCGTGGCTGCTGACGGCCGACGGGCGGGTCCGGGGCGACGGGGACATCGTGTTCCACGGCGCCCCCGCCCATCCGTCGGGCGCCGTGCGGCTGGCCGGGGTCGAGGACGGCACGGTGTGGCTGGAGGCCGGCCTCACCGCGGTCGAGGAGGAGATCGTCCGTGTCCTCGTCGTCGGGGCGACGCAGAGCGGCGCGATGCGGGACGTGGCCGGGCTGTCGGTGGAGGCGCTCGCGCCGGACGGTACGTCGGTGGCCCGGTACGAGGTGACCGACGGCGGCGGCGAGACGGTCATGGTGCTGGCCGAGCTGTATCGGCGGGCAGGGGGCTGGAAGTTCCGCGCGGTGGGCCAGGGGTATCTGGACGGGCTCGTCGGCCTGGCCGCGGACCATGGTGTGGACGTGACGGCGGATGACGGCCCGCGCCCGGCACCGGCGCCCGCACCGGTGCCGGCGCCCACGGTCGCGGTGCCGCACCCCGTACCGCCGCCCGCCGTCACACAGCCCATCGCGGACTGGTCGTTCGGCGCGGTCTTCGAGCCGTACGAGCAGCACGGCCGGGACAACGACGTGATCACCGTGGACGGGCTCCCGCCGGGACCGGTCATCCTCGAACTCACCCTCGAGGGCGGGGGATACACCGGTCTGTGGACCCTCGACCGGCGGAACAAGCAGAAGGACAACCTCGTCAACAGCACCGAGCACGCCTTCCGGGGCCGGCTGCTGACGGTCGTCCCCGAGAGCGGACGCCTGCGCCTGCGGTTGCAGGCGGACGGCCCCTGGCAGCTACGGGTGCTGCCGCTGGCGGCGGGCCGCCGGCTGACGGAGGAGTGGCTGGAGTGCGGCGGCCCCGACGTCCTGCTGCACACGGCGGGCACGGCCGACCTCGCCATCCGCTACCGAGGCGACCGCAACCTCATCGTCCACCTCTACGAACTGGCGGGGTACGACGACCCCACGACCCTGCCCACGTACGAGAACGCCGTCAACGAGATCGGCAAGCGGCGGGAGACCGTGCCGCTGCCCGAGGGGCCGGTCATCGTGCAGCTGGAGATGGCGGACGGTCCCTGGCAGGCGCGGCTGAAGGGGCTGCGGCCGCACAGCGCGCCGCCCACGCCCATGCCGGTCCCGGCGGCGGCGCCCGTCCCGGCCCCGGCTGTGGCGCCCATCCCGGCCCCGGGCAAGGTGCCTGAGCCCCGCAAGGTGCGGGACTGGCTGCGGCTGGGCAGGCGATGAGCTGTACATAGGTACACCCCTGCTCGGCAGCTACGTGCAAAGGCAGCGGACTCCCCGACCGGCATCGTCGACAGCGACAAGATCCGGTTCGACCCGATCGGGGGCCTGGCGGCATGCACAAGTGGAAAGCGAAGGCGGGGGTGTTCCTCGCGGTCACGTTTGTGACGGCGGGGATATTGGGCGCGGTGCAGCCCGCGACGGGGATACCGACCGAGGTCATCCAGCTGACCCAGTTCGGGCCCGCGCTGGGGGTGGGGGCGGTGGCGCTGCTGTGGCCCGCCGGGGTGCGGGCCGTGCTCGCCGGAGCGTGGCCCGGCCGTCGGCCGGGGCGAGAAGCGAGCCGCGCCCTGCCGCTGCTCGCCACCGCGCTGCTGATCACCGCGCTCAGCGCGGGCACGTACGCCCTGGCCACCGGTGACGCCCACGCCACCGACCCGCGCACACTCGACCACCCCTTCGCGCTGATCGTCGTGGCGCAGCTGATCGGCGCGTGTGGCGAGGAGATCGGCTGGCGCTGCTTCCTCCAGCCGCTCCTGCGGACTCGTTTCGGCCCGCTCGCCGCCTCGGCCGCGATCGGCGCGGGGTGGGGGGTGTGGCATGTGCAGGTGTTCGCGCAGGCCCCGGCGTACGCGGCCGGGTTTCTGCTGGGCACGGTGGCGATGTCGGTCGTCCTGGGGCTCGGTCTGGAGCGCGTACGAGCCAACCGGCTGCTGCTCGCGGGCGGCTTCCACACCCTGATCAACCTGGGCATGCTGCTGTTCATGGACGAGGAGTCCGGCGCGGTGCTGCCCATGGTGCTCTTCGGGGCCGCCTGCCTGGTGGCGGCGGTGCCGTGGGTGTGGCGGGCCCCCGCGGCTAGGATCCCGGCGGTGGCGCACTCGGCGCGCTGATTCGACGGAACAACGGCGGTCGGACGGGCGGTCATGGGGGGAACAGGGGTCGGCGGCTGGCGCGCCCTTGTCAGGTGCCAGCTGCTCGGGCTGGTGGCCCTGGCGGTGGTCGCCGTCGGCGGGCTGGTGATCGGCGCGCTGCTGCTGCTCCCGATCGGGGTCGGGTTCCGGCTGCTGCCGCCCGCCGCTGCCGCCCTGCGCGGGCTCTCCGACCGGTACCGGACCTGGACCGCCCGCTGGACGGGTACGGCGATCAGCCCGCCGGAGCCGCTCGCCCCGGGCCGGGCCGAGCGCCCCCGTCGGCGGGCATCCGCGGTCCTCGGCGACGAGGGGTTCTGGCACGATCTGCGGTGGGCCTGGCTGGAGCCGTGGTTCGGCGGTCTGCTGCTCGCGATCCCGCTCGCCCTCGTCGAGTACGGGGTGTTCGGCGCACTGGTGCAGCCGTTCATCTGGCGGCTGATCGACGACGGCAACTGGTACGCCTTCATCCCCGTACGCTCCACCCCCACCATGATCGCCGCACTGGCCCTCGGCCTCGCGTTCATCGCGGCAGGGGTGCGCCTGGCCCCCGTCGTGCTCGGGCTGCACGCCCGCTGGAGCCGACGTCTGCTGTCCGCGCCGCGCAGCACCGAACTCGCCCGGCGCGTCGCACGGCTCACCGACATCCGCGACGAGTCGCTGGACGCACAGGCGGCCGAACTCCGCCGTATCGAACGGGACCTGCACGACGGGGCACAGGCCAGACTGGTGGCGCTCGGCATGACGCTGGACGAGGCCACCCGGCTGCTGGATGGCAACGGCATCGACGACACCGACCTCGACGCCGCCCGCGCGCTGCTGCGGGATGTGCGCGAGACCTCCGCGCGGGCGCTCCAGGATCTGCGCGACCTGGTCCATGGCATCCAGCCCCCGGTGCTCGCCGACCGGGGGCTCGGTGACGCCGTACGGTCGTTGGCGCTCGACAGCTTCCTCGACGTCCATGTCGAGGCCCGGCTGCCGCCCGGACGGCTTCCGGCGCCGGTCGAATCCGCCGCCTACTTCGCGATCAGCGAATCGCTCGCCAACGCGGCCAAGCACTCCGGCGCCCAGGAGGTGCGCATCACCCTGACACACGAGGACGCACGGCTGCAGGTCACGGTCACCGACGACGGCCACGGCGGCGCGGACCTGGGACGGGGGACCGGACTGCGCGGCGTACAGCGCCGGTTGGGTACCTTCGACGGCAGTCTCGCCCTGCACAGCCCCCTGGGCGGCCCGACCACCGTGACCTTGGAGATCCCGTGCGCGTCGTCCTCGCCGAAGACCTCTTCCTGCTCAGGGACGGGCTGATGCGCACCCTGCGGGAGCACGGCTGCGAGGTGATCGCCTCCGTGGACAACGGCCCGGCCCTGCTGCGCGCGCTGCGCGAGGAGGACCTTGACGTCGCCGTGGTCGACATCCGCCTGCCGCCGACCCACACCGACGAGGGACTACAGGCCGCCCTCGAAGCCCGCCGCACCCGCCCCGCGCTGCCGGTGCTGGTTCTGTCCCAGTACGTGGATCAGCTCTACGCCCATGAGCTGCTGGCCGGGGGCGAGGGCGGCATCGGCTATCTCCTCAAGGACCGGGTCACCCACACCGGGCAGTTCATCGACGCGGTGCGCACGGTCGCGGCCGGCGGCACGGTCATGGACCCGCAGGTCATCTCCAAGCTGCTGGCCCGCAGCGACGCCAGGGGGCGCACCGGCAGTCTCACTCCGCGCGAACACGACGTCCTGAAGCTGATGGCCGAGGGCCGGTCGAACGCAGCCATCGCGCACACCCTGCACTTCAGCGAGAGCGCGGTCGCCAAGCACACCGCGAGCATCTTCGACAAGCTGCGGATCGAACCGTCCGCCGACGACAACCGCCGCGTCCTGGCCGTACTGGCCTACCTCAAGCGCTGAGGCCTTATGCGCTTGCGGGGCGTTACGCCTTGGGCGCCGCCGCGCAGTCCCCGCAGGTGCCGAAGATCTCGATCGTGTGGGCGACGTCCACGAAGCCGTGCTCCGCCGCGATCGCGTCGGCCCACTTCTCCACGGCCGGGCCCTCCACCTCGACCGCCTTGCCGCAGGAGCGGCAGACCAGGTGGTGGTGGTGCTCGCCGCTGCTGCAGCGGCGGTAGACGGCCTCGCCTTCGGTGGTGCGCAGGACGTCGACCTCGCCCGCGTCGGCGAGGGACTGGAGCGTGCGGTAGACCGTGGTCAGGCCGACGGAGTCGCCGCGGTGCTTGAGCATGTCATGGAGCTCCTGCGCACTGCGGAACTCGTCCACCTCGTCCAGCGCGGCCGCTACCGCCGCCCGCTGCCTGGTGGACCGGCCGCGTACTGGGGGACCCGCGGTCACCACAGCTGCCTCCTCAACCTCGCCTGCTCGTCGCCTGCTCGTACGTCGCGCATCCGCGTGGCCATTGTGCCAGGGAAAGCTGAGCGGGCGGGTCAGACCAGGACATCGTCCGCTTCGCCCGGCCCCGGTGAGGCTGTGCGGGCGCCGGGGAGCGGGAGGGTGCAGCGTTCCTCGGCCGCGGCGGCTCTGCGGGCGCGGCTTCTGGCCAACGGGGCGGCGAGCGCGGTGATCGCGGCGAAGACGGCGATGGCGAGTACGACGATGCTCGCGCCGGGCGGGACATCCTCGTAGAAGGAGAAGACCGTGCCGGAGAGCGTCACCACGACGCCGATGGCGACGGCGAGCGCGAGCGTCATCGCGAAGCCGCGGGTGGCCTGTTGGGCGGCCGCGACCGGGACCACCATCAGGGCGCTGACCAGCAGCAGGCCCACGACGCGCATGGCGACGGTGACGGTGACGGCGGCGGTGATGGCCAGCAGGAGGTTGAGGGTGCGCACCGGCAGGCCGGTCACCCGCGCGAACTCCTCGTCCTGGCACACCGCGAACAGCTGGCGGCGCAGCCCGAGGGTGACCAGCACGACGAAGGCCGCGAGGCAGCTGATCGCGGTCACGTCCTCGCGCGAGACGGTGGTGATCGAGCCGAAGAGATACGTGGTGAGGTTGGCGTTGGAGCCGGTCGGCGAGAGGTTGATCAGCAGCACGCCGCCGGCCATGCCGCCGTAGAAGAGCATCGCGAGGGCCAGATCGCCGCGCGTCTTGCCGTACCAGCGGATCAGCTCCATGAGGATCGCGCCGAGCGCGGAGACCGCGACGGCCGTCCACACCGGGTTGGTGCCGGTCAGGAAGCCGAGCGCGACGCCGGTGAGCGCGACGTGGCCGATGCCGTCGCCCATGATCGCCTGGCGGCGCTGGACGAGGTAGATGCCGACGGCGGGGGCGGTGATGCCGACCAGGACGGCGGCGATCAGGGCCCGCTGCATGAACGCGTAGTCGAGGATCTCCAACATGTCAGGTCAGCAATCCCGTCCGGATCGGTTCGGCGTCGTGCGCCGCGTGCGGGTGTACGTGGTCGTGGCCGGGCAGGGCGTGCTGGCCGACGGCCTTGGGCGGCGGGCCGTCGTGGACGACGCAGCCGTCGCGCAGCACCACCGCGCGGTCGATCAGCGGCTCCAGGGGGCCCAGCTCATGGAGCACCAGCAGCACGGTGGCGCCCTGGGCGACCTGCTCGCGCAGGGTCTCGGCGAGGATCTCCTGGCTGGCCAGGTCGACCCCGGCCATCGGCTCGTCCATGATCAGCAGTTCGGGCTCGCCGGCCAGCGCGCGGGCGATCAGCACCCGCTGGTGCTGGCCGCCGGACAGCGCGCTCACCGAGTCCTTGGCGCGGTCGGCCATCCCCACGAGCTCCAGCGCCCGCCGCACCGCCGCCCGGTCCGCCGCGCGCGGCGGACCCAGCCGCCTGCGGGCCAGCCGCCCGGAGGAGACGACCTCGCGGACGGTGGCGGGGACGCCGCTGGCGGCGGTGGTGCGCTGCGGTACGTAGCCGATGCGGGCCCAGTCGCGGAAGCGGCGGCCGGGGGTGTCGAACAGCTTCAGCTCGCCGCCGGACAGCGGCACCTGGCCGACGACGGAGCGCACCGCCGTGGACTTGCCGGAGCCGTTGGCGCCGAGCAGCGCGACGATCTCGCCGCGCCGTACGGTCAGATCGACGCCGCGCAGCACGGGGCGGCCGCCGAGCGAGGCGGTGGCGCCCCGCAGCGATATGACCGCCGGGGCCTCGGCGGAGGTCCCGGTCGCGGCCTTGGCGGTGGCCTTGGCAGCGGTCTCGGGGGACGCCTCGGCACGGGCCTCGGCGGTTGGCGCGGTTCCAGGGGCTGTGGCGGGGGCTGTGGCGGGTTCCGGCTTCATACGGCTTCCTCCGCTCGTTGTTTCGCGCCTCACTTGGCGCCCAGGGCCGTCTCGAGCGCCTTGAGGTTCGCGTGCATGACCTCGAAGTAGTCGTCGCCCTTGGACTTGTCGCTGATGCCCTCGATGGGGTCGAGCACATCGGTGCGCAGACGCAGATCGCCCGCCAGGGTCTTGGCGGTCTTGTCGCTCACCAGCGTCTCGAAGAAGACGGTGCCGACCTTCTCCTTCTTCGCGACCGCGTGCAGCGCCTTCATCCGGGCCGGGCTGGGCTCGGACTCCGGGTCGATGCCGGAGATGGCCTCCTGACGCAGGCCGTAGCGCTCGGCGAGATAGCCGAAGGCGGCGTGGGTGGTGATGAAGGTGTCCGAGGTGCGGCTCTTGAGACCCGTCTTGAAGTCGTCGTTCAGCGCGCCGAGCTGCTTGACCAGCGCGGCGGTGTTCTTCTTGTAGTCGGCCGCGTTGTCGGGGTCGGCCTTCTGCAGCGCCTTGCCGACACCCTCGGCGACCTGGGCGTAACGCACCGGGTCCAGCCAGATGTGCGGGTCGGAGCCGGCATCCTCGGCGTGCTCGTGCTCGTCGTGTCCGTGCTCGTCGCCCTCCACCTCGGTGCCGTGGTCCTCCAGGGTGGTGAACGAGGCAGCGTCGGCGACGTGCTTCGGCTCGGCCTGGCCGATGGCGGCGTCGACGGCCGGCTGCAGGCCCTTGAGGTAGACGACCAGGCCGGCCTTGCTGAGGTCCGCGGTCTGCCGGGCGCTGATGTCCAGGTCGTGCGGTTCCGCGCCGGGTTTGGTCAGACTGGACACATGGACGTGACCGCCGCCTATGCGCTCGGCGAGGAACTGCATCGGGTAGAACGACGCCACCACATCGAGTTTGCCGTCCGTACGGCCGTCTGTCGCATCGGCGGAGCAGGCTGTGAGCGTCGTGGCCAGACCGAGAACGGCGACCCCGGCGACAGCGGCCGGGAGGGTGGAGCGGCGTATGTTCATGACTCTCATTTTCAACAAAGATGGAAACCATTGTCAACAACGATCTAGTTCCTGATCGCTTCGCTTACCGATTTGATCCGAGGGGTGCCGCCGCCGGTAATCTGAAGCATTCGCTTAGTCGTCACCCATCCATCAGTCGTCATCAGCCGTCATCAATGAAGAGAGCACCGTGGCCGCCGACAAGATCGACACCATCGTCAGCCTGAGCAAGCGCCGTGGCTTCGTCTACCCGTCCAGCGAGATCTACGGCGGGCAGCGAGCTGCCTGGGACTACGGACCGCTCGGCGTTGAGCTGAAGGAGAACATCAAGCGCCAGTGGTGGCGCTCGATGGTCACCTCGCGCGACGACGTGGTCGGACTCGACTCGTCGGTGATCCTCGCTCGCGAGGTCTGGGAGGCGTCCGGCCACGTCGCCACCTTCACCGACCCGCTCACCGAGTGCACCTCCTGCCACAAGCGGTTCCGCGCGGACCACCTGGAGGAGGCGTACGAGGCCAAGCACGGCCGGCTGCCCGAGAACGGGCTGACGGACGTCAACTGCCCGCACTGCGGCACCAAGGGCAGCTTCACCGAGCCCAAGCAGTTCTCCGGCCTGCTCTCCACGCACCTCGGCCCCACCCAGGACTCCGCCTCGGTCGCCTATCTGCGCCCCGAGACCGCCCAGGGCATCTTCACCAACTTCCTCGCCGTGCAGCAGACCTCGCGCCGGAAGCCGCCGTTCGGCATCGCCCAGATCGGCAAGTCCTTCCGTAACGAGATCACGCCGGGCAACTTCATCTTCCGCACGCGTGAATTCGAGCAGATGGAGATGGAGTTCTTCGTCAAGCCGGGCGAGGACGAGGAGTGGCACGAGTACTGGATGGAGCAGCGCTGGAACTGGTACCGCGACCTCGGCCTCCAGGAGGCCAACATCCGCTGGTACGAGCACGCCAAGGAGAAGCTCTCCCACTACTCCAAGCGCACCGCCGACATCGAGTACCGCTTCAACTTCGGCGGCTCGGAGTGGGGCGAGCTCGAGGGCGTGGCCAACCGCACCGACTACGACCTGAAGGCCCACTCCCAGGCCTCCGGCCAGGACCTGTCGTACTTCGACCAGGAGGCCGGCGAGCGCTGGACGCCGTACGTCATCGAGCCGGCGGCCGGCGTGGGCCGCACCATGCTGGCCTTCCTCCTCGACGCGTACGTCGAGGACGAGGCGCCCAACGCCAAGGGCAAGATGGAGAAGCGCACCGTGCTGCGGCTCGACTCGCGCCTCGCGCCGGTCAAGGTCGCCGTGCTGCCGCTGTCCCGCAACCCGCAGCTCTCGCCGAAGGCCAAGGGGCTCGCGGCGGACCTGCGCAAGCACTGGAACATCGAGTTCGACGACGCGGGCGCGATCGGCCGCCGCTACCGCCGCCAGGACGAGATCGGCACGCCCTTCTGCGTCACCGTCGACTTCGACACCCTCGAGGACAACGCGGTGACCGTGCGTGAGCGCGACACGATGAAGCAGGAGCGGGTCTCCCTCGACCAGATCCAGTCCTACCTGGGCGGCCGGCTGATCGGCTGCTGACCAGGGATTTTCATAGAGCGATCAGACTGAGACGGGCCCTGGCGCCGCGGGTAGACTGCCGCGGCGCCAGGGCACGGCCTTGTGGCTCTGCGCGAGAACCGGGGGTTCTGGAACCGTGTTGCGAGGTGTGACACATCACATCACGGCCACCCGCGAGGACGGCACCGTCTTCGAGGTGAGCTATGGATACGGCGCACGGCAGCGGCGGATGCTCGGCTGTCTGCACTGCGACTGGGAGGAACAGATCACCTACGGCGGCGCCCGGCACAAGGGGCTCGATCACCTCGCCCAGGCGCACGGCGCGGTCGGCAGGCCGACCATGACGGCCGACGCGCGGGCGCGGCGGCAGGTGCTGTGGGCGATGACGGCCTGCTTCCTGATCTCCGCGGTCATCCTGTGGTGGGCCACGTCCCAGCTGTGAGGTGCGCGTCGGGTCCGGTGCGGTGCGTCCCGGGGGTCCTCTTCAGGGCCAGTACCGCGCACACCGCCGCCAGCGGCAGCTCCGCGCCCACCGCCATGGCCAGGGCCGCGGCCAGCTCGGCGCCCGGGGCCGCCGTCACGCTGTCGAACCAGGCGTCCACCACCAGCAGCGCGCAGGTCGCCGCCGCGGTGAGCCGGTGGCGGTCGTCGCCCCGCCGCCGCAGCAGGCCGGTGGCCAGCAGCCCGAGCGCCTCCAGCGCGTCCAGGCCCACCCATGCCGCGTTCCAGTGGCCGACGCGGGTGCTGGGCGGCAGCGTCGTCGCCAGGACGACCAGCCAGGGGACCAGCGCCGCGCCGCTGGCGAGGAGCACCCACTCCACCCGGATCCGGCGGCCCCGGCGGTCGCGACGGTGGCTGAAACCGGCATCGGGGCGGCCCGCGCGGGCGGTCCGGGCGGTCCGTGCAGGGCGAGCCGTGGGGGCGTACAGGGCGCTCATCGGGGCTGATCTCCTTCCGGCCCGACTCGGCTCGGCTGCTCCTCGGGCACGGTCATCAGCCTCCCCGGCGCGACCGCGCCTGTCGGTAACGCGAGGTGCCGAACGGGGGTGGCACTAGTTGCACCCCTGACCCGGGTACGGGCGTGAACGACCCGCCCGAGGTGGCGGTTTAAGGTCGGCGCATGAGACTCCCCACCGCGCCACGAGCAGCGCTCACCCGGCTGCGGCGCGACGCGGTATTCGGGCTCGCCGGCATATCCGTGCAGTTCCTGGCCCTGTTGGTGTTGAGCGTGCCGTGGCTGGTCTACAGCGACACCGCGATGCCGCTCCTGGGCGTCCTGGTCGCCGTCGCCCTCCCGATCGCCGCCCTGGTCGCCGCCGGCCCGGCGTTCACCCGGATGCAGCGGCGCCGTTTCAAGGGCCTGCTCGGCATCGACATCCCCGGGCCGGCGCGCCGGGGCCCGGAGCTGCGCTACAACCTGCTGGTCGCCCCGGCCGTCGCGTGCGGCGCGGTACTCGCCTGGAGCTGCGCCTTCGTGGGCGTGGCGGCCCCGACCGCCCTCTGGAGCGAGCTGGGAGGGCAGGTGAAGTTCCTGCCCACCGCCATGGCGGCCACGTTTGTCACCGCGCTCGGCCTGGCCCTGCTGGCCCTCGCGTGCTGGCTCACCGGCGCCCTCGCACGACTCGACATCCGCGCCGCCACCGCGCTGCTGGGCCCCGACCCGGCCAAGGAGCTGGAGCGCCGCGTCGAGGACCTGACCGAGCGCCGCGCGGGCACCGTCGACGCGGCCGACGCCGAACGCCGCCGCATCGAGCGCGACCTGCACGACGGCGCCCAGCAGCGGCTGGTCTCCATGGCGGTCAACCTCGGCCTGGCCAAGGCCACGCTCAGCGATCTGCCCGAGGAGGCCCGCAAGGTCATCGACGAGGCGCACCGGGAGGCCAAGGAGGCCATCGAGGAGCTGAACAACCTGGTGCGCGGGCTGCACCCGGCCGTCCTCGACGACCGCGGGCTGGACGCCGCCCTGTCCGGCCTCGCCGCCCGCGCCACGCTGCCGGTGCGGCTGGACGTCGGCATCCCCGAGCGCCCCGCGCCCACCGTCGAGGCCGTCGCCTACTTCGTCGTCTCCGAGTCCCTGGCCAACATCACCAAACACGCGCGGGCCACGGGGGCCGAGGTCACGGTCGCGAGGACGGGCGACATACTGCGGGTGGTCATCGCCGACGACGGGGTCGGCGGTGCCGATCCCGCCCGGGGCAGCGGCCTTGCGGGGCTCGTGGGGCGTGTGGGCTCCGTGGACGGGACCTTCGACCTCAGCAGCCCCCGCGGGGGCCCGACCGTCATCACCGTGGAGCTGCCGTGCGTGCTGTGATCGCCGAGGACTCGGTCCTGCTGAGGATCGGCCTGGTGAAGGTCCTGCAGACCGCGGGCTTCGAGGTCGTGGCGGAGACGGACGACGCGGACGGCCTGCTCGCGGCGGTCGAGGAACACCGCCCGGACATCGCCGTGGTCGACGTCCGGATGCCCCCGGGCTTCACCGACGAGGGCGTACGGGCCGCGCTGCTGATCCGGCGCCAGTGGCCGGGCACGGCGGTACTGCTGCTGTCCCAGTACGTGGAGGAGCGCTACGCCGCCGACCTGCTGACCGCGCACACCAGCGGGATCGGCTATCTCCTCAAGCAGCGCGTCGCGGACGTCGAGGACTTCATCGCCGCCCTCCACCGCGTCGCGGGCGGCGGCACCGCCCTCGACCCCCAGGTCGTCGCCCAACTCCTGGTCCGCCGCCACCGCGACCCGCTCGACCGGCTCACCGCGCGCGAGCGGGAGGTTCTGGAGCTGATGGCCCAGGGGCGGTCGAACGCGGGGATCGCGGAGGGGTTGGTGATCAGCGAGTCGGCGGTGGCCAAGCACATCAACAGCATCTTCGTGAAGCTCGACCTGCCGGTGGCGGAGGGGGACCACCGACGGGTGCTGGCGGTGCTGCGCTTCCTCGCCGTGGGGTGAGTTTCCCCCACCCCGCCCGCCCCTTTCCCGAACCGGGGCCGGGCCCCGGGCCCCGGGCCCTGCCGGAGCATGCGTCCAGGGCCTCGAAGGGCGATATGCCCTGCCCCCGAAGGGGTGATGTGCCTGGGCCCGGTGTGGTGCCCGGGCGCCACTTACCCCAGCACCCGTGGCAGCCGCAGGCTCAGCAGGCCGGTCACCACGACGCCCGCCAGCTGGATGGCCAGGGTCCTGACCATCGCGTCTCCCATGCCCATGGACGGCGCCAGGGTCAAAAAGAGGGTGCCGAGGGTGGCCACGCCCAGGGCGAGGGCGGACTGCTGGGTGGTGACCATGACCCCGCTGCCCACCCCGGCCCGCTCCGCGGGGACCTCGGCGAGGATGCCGCGGATCAGCACCGGCAGCTGCAGGCCCTGGCCGAAACCGGCGACCGCGATGCCGGGCAGCAGGTCGGCCACGGACAGGTCGGTCCAGCTCTGCTGGACGGCCAGGATCAGCAGCGCGAGGCCCACGGCCTGGATCACCGCGCCCGCCGTCACCACCCGGTTGCCGTACCGGCTCACCAGGCGCGGGCCCATCAGCGACGCCACGAAGAAGGTCACGGCCATCGGCGTCAGCGCCAGACCGGCCTCGACGGGCCCGTACCGCAGGCCCTGCTGCAGGGCGACCGCGATGACGAACATGAAGCCGCCGAAGCCCACGCCGAACGGCAGCATCATCAACAGGCCCCGCCGCAGCCCGCGCAGCGCGAACAGGCTCGGCGGCAGCAGCGGGGTGCGGCCGGAGGTCTCCAGGCGGCGCTCGACGGTGTAGAAGGCGACGGCCGCGACGGGGAAGGCGGCGAGCAGCAGCCAGGTCCACAGTGGCCAGCCCGCCGCGCGGCCCTCGGTCAGCGGCAGCAGCAGCGCCACCAGGGCGAGGGCCAGCAGCGCGGTGCCCGGCACGTCGACGGGCGCGGGCCGCTCGGAGCGGGTCTCCGGCACCGCGCGGACCGCGAGAGCCAGCCCGGCCAGCGCGACCGGCACATTGACCAGGAAGACCGCGCGCCATCCGGTGCCCGCGAGGTCGGCGGCGACCAGCACGCCACCCAGGATCTGCCCCGCCACCATGGCGAGACCGGCCGTGGCGCCGTACAGGCTCACCGCGCGGGCGCGGCGCGGGCCGGAGGTGGTGGCGTGGATGGTGGCGAGCACCTGGGGGAGCAGCAGCGCCGCCGAGGCGCCCTGCGCCACGCGGCCCGCCACCAGGCTCCAGGCGTTCGGTGCGAGGCCGCAGGCCAGGGACGTCAGCCCGAAGGCGGCCATGCCGGCGAGGAAGAGCCTGCGCCGGCCGAAGGTGTCGCCCAGCCGGCCGCCGAGGACCAGCAGTACGGCGTACGCGACGCCGTACCCGGCGACGACCAGCTCCAGCAGGGCGGGGCCCGCGTTCAGATCGCGGTCCATGGCGGGCAGGGCGACGTTGACGATGAAGAAGTCGATGAGGGGGAGGGCACCGCCGAGCAGCACGGTGAACAGGCCGAGGGCGCTCAGCGCCGCGCCGCCGCCGCTCGGGGTGCCAGTGGCCGCTGGGGCGGGGTTCTGGATACGGATGACTGTCTGGCTCACGACTACGACGATCGCGGCCCGCCCAGACGGGTACCAGAGTGTCCTTATCCTGGTACAAGAACTACCTGGCAACCGGCTGAGCCCTCCGGCACCCTGGAACCCATGACCACCATGGCACAGGAGACCGGGGCCGGCCCGAGCACCAATGGCGTACGGGCCGCCGACGTACGGGCCCGCGACGGCGACGTACGCCGGGGCGAGCTGGCGGCGTTTCTGCGCAGCCGGCGCGAGCGGATCACCCCCGAGCAGGTCGGCCTGCCCCGCGGGCGGCGCAGGCGCACCCCCGGCCTGCGCCGCGAGGAGGTCGCCCAGCTCGCCGCGGTCGGGGTCACCTGGTACACGTGGCTCGAACAGGCCCGGGACATCCATGTCTCCGCACAGGTCCTCGACTCCATCGCCCGCGCGCTGCTGCTCGACCGCAGCGAGCGCGAGCACCTGTTCGCGCTCTCGGGGGCCGTCGACCCGAGCCCCGGCAGCCAGTGCACCAGCCTGACCCCGGCACTGCGGCTGATGCTGGAGCAGCTGGAGCCGTTCCCGGCCTGTGTGCTGAACGCCCGGCTCGACATCCTCGCGTACAACCGCACCTATGGGCGGCTGCTGTGCGACCTGGACGCGGTGCCCCCGGAGGACCGCAACTTCCTGTGGCTGTCGCTCACCCATGAGGAGTGGCGCGCCAGCATGACCGACCGGGACGAGACGATCCGGGGAATGGTCGCCAAGTTCCGGGCGTCGATGGCCGAGCATCTGGCCGAGCCGACGTGGAAGGCGCTGCTGAAGCGGTGCCAGGACGCCTCGCCCAAGTTCCGCGAGGTCTGGGCCCGGCACGAGGTGCTGCGGCCCGGCAACAGGGTCAAGGTCTTCCGCCAGGCCGAGGTGGGCACGCTGCGGCTCGGCACCACCAGCCTGTGGACCGGCCCGGAATCAGGCCCCAAGCTGGTGGCCTACACACCGGTGGACGACGAGACCCGCGAGGGCCTGGAAAAACTTCACGCGCTGGTGCTCGCCGAGGTCTGAGCGGGCGCGCGCTCGTCGCTGTCGAAGAGCGCGGCCGCGCGCCGGGCCGTGCCGGCCGCCCACTTGCCCGTCGTCACCAGCCCGAGGAGCAGCACCGCGGCCCCGCACCCGGCGATGATCCACCACGCGGGGCGGGCCACGTCCGTGAAGCGGGCGGCTGAGGCGGCGGTGCCCGCCGCGCCCGAGGCCAGCACCGCGCCGATCACCGCGACGCCCAGCGACGCGCCCACCTGGCGGCTGGTGGAGGCCACGGCGGCCGCGACGCCGGCCTGGGCGCGCGGCATGCCGGACACCGCGGTGTTGGTGATGGGCGCGTTGACCAGGCCGAAGCCGATGCCGAACAGCACATAACCGGCCAGCAGCAGGGCGTCGGTGGCCTGGGCGTCGAAGGCCGCGAACAGCACCCCGCTCGCCCCCATCGCCGCCCCGGCCAGCAGCAGCGACAGCCGCGGCCCGCGGCTGCCGACCAGCCGCCCGGACAGCGGCGCGAACACGAAGCACATGGCCGCCATCGGCAGCATCCACAGCCCGGCGTGCAGCGCGCTGAGCCCGCGGACGTCCTGCAGGTACAGCGTGTTCAGGAACAGGAACCCACCCAGCGCCGCGAAGGCGCTCACCGCTATGACCGTGGCCCCGCTGAAGGGCACGCTGTGGAAGAAGCGCAGCTCGATCAGCGGCTCGGCGCGGCGGCGCTCGTACGCCACGAGCGCGGCCAGCGAGCCGGCCGCGACCGCGGTGCACACGGCGATCAGCGGCGAGCCCCAGCCCCGGTCGGGCGCCTCGATGATCGCGTACGTGAGCGAGCCGAGCAGGGCGATCACCAGCAGCTGGCCCACCGGATCGGCCCGCCGCGGCTTCGGGGCGCGCGACTCGGGCACGTACCGGGCGGTCAGCGCCAGGGCCGCGACCCCGACCGGCAGATTGAGCCAGAAGATCGAGCGCCAGCCGACCGACTGCACCAGCAACCCGCCCACCAGCGGCCCGGCCGCCATGCTGATGCCGACCACCCCGCCCCACACCCCGATCGCGCGGGCCCGCTCCCTGGGCTCGGTGAAGGTGTTGGTGATGATCGACATCGCGACGGGGTTGAGCATCGAGCCGCCCACCGCCTGCACCATGCGGAAGGCCACCAGCGCCTCCAGGTTCGGCGCGAGGCTGCACAGCGCCGAGCCGAGGGTGAAGACCACCAGGCCGGTCTGGAAGGTGCGCTTGCGCCCGACCCGGTCGGCCGTCGAGCCCGCGAGCATCAGCAGCGCGGCGACCACCAGGGTGTACGCGTCGATCGTCCACTGCATCCCGGAGACGGAGGCGTGCAGATCGCGCCGCATCGAGGGCAGGGCGACATTGAGGACGGTGTTGTCGAGGCTGACGAGCAGCAGGCTCATGCAGCAGATCGCCAGCACGAGCATGCGCCGGCGGTGGCTCAGCTCAGACATGGTTGAACGCTACATCGACAATCCGGGTTCGGTCGTGAGAACGGGTCCGTGCGTCCCCCGTGGCGGATGCGGAACGCCGGGTGCGGGACAATGAGAGTTCGCCTCCCTGCTGACCCCATACCCGAGGACGCCCCTTCCATGACCGCCACCGCCACGCAGCTGCAGATCGGACCGCACACCGTGACCCCGCCGGTGGTGCTCGCGCCCATGGCCGGGATCACGAACGCGCCGTTCCGCACCCTGTGCCGGGAGTTCTCCGGTGGCAAGGGGCTGTTCGTGAGCGAGATGATCACGACGCGGGCGCTGGTCGAGCGTGACGCCAAGACCATGCGGCTGATTCACTTCGACGGGACCGAGAAGCCCCGCTCCATCCAGCTGTACGGGGTGGACCCGGTGACCGTCGGCAAGGCCGTACGGATGATCGTCGACGAGGACCTGGCCGACCACATCGACCTGAACTTCGGCTGCCCGGTGCCCAAGGTCACCCGCAAGGGCGGCGGCTCGGCGCTCCCGTACAAGCGGAACCTGCTGCGCTCGATCCTGCGCGAGGCCGTGACCGGCGCGGGCCCGCTGCCGGTGACGATGAAGATGCGCAAGGGCATCGACGACGACCACATCACCTACCTCGACGCGGGCCGCATCGCGGTCGAGGAGGGCGTGACCGCCATCGCGCTGCACGGCCGTACGGCGGCGCAGCACTACGGCGGCACCGCCGACTGGGACGCCATCGCGCGGCTGAAGGAAGCCGTCCCCGAGATCCCGGTCCTGGGCAACGGCGACATCTGGTCGGCGGACGACGCGGTGCGGATGATGCGCGAGACGGGCTGCGACGGCGTGGTCGTGGGGCGCGGCTGCCTGGGGCGGCCATGGCTGTTCGGCGACCTGGTGGCGGCCTTCGAGGGCGGCGGCGCGCCGGCCCGGCCGACCCTCAAGGAGGTCGCGGCGGTCATGCGGCGCCACGCCGAGCTGCTGGCGCGGTGGCTGGAGGACGAGGAGCGGGGCGTCATCGACTTCCGCAAGCACGTCGCCTGGTACACCAAGGGCTTCTCGGTGGGCTCCGAGATGCGCAAGCGGCTGGCGATCACCTCGTCCCTGGACGAGCTGGACGCGCTGCTCGGCGAGCTGGACCTGGACCAGGAGTGGCCGGCGGGCGCGGACGGGCCGCGCGGGCGCACCTCCGGCCGCAACCGGGTGGTGCTGCCGGACGGCTGGCTGGACGACCCGTACGACCGCGCGGGCGTGAGCGCGGACGCGGAGCTGGACACCTCCGGCGGCTGAGCCGCCTGGATGCGGCCGGCGGACCTGTGGCCGTCCGTCACTCCGATTCGGCCGCCTCCAGCACCGGCGCCGCGTCCGCCTCGCCCGATGCCACCAGCAGGTCCAGCGCCAGCGCCGCCGTCCAGCCGAAGTCCCGGGTGCCGCGCGCCTCGCCGGTGTACGGGTCGACGTACTCGGCGAAGCCGGAGGAGACGGCCGCGTCGAGGACGGCGGAGCGCAGCGCGTCGGCCCGGTCCACCGCGCCGTGCTGCCGCAGGCCGCGCTCCATCAGCCAGTTGACGTTGCACCAGGCGGGGCCGCGCCAGTAGCGGGCCGGGTCGAAGGCGCGCCCCAGCAGGTCGTAGCTGGGCACGAGACGCACCGAGGTGCCCAGGCCGAAGTGCGGGCCCGACGCGGTCCGGATCAGGGTGGCGGCGATCTCGCGCGGCAGGTCGGGCACGATCAGCGGCAGCAGGCCCGCGGCGCTGCGCTCGGGAATCAGCGCACCGCGGCCACGTATGTCAGCGCCGCCGCCCACCTCCGCGCCGCCGCGTAGGTCACGGCACAGGAAGAGCCCGGCGGCCGGGTCCCACAGGCGCTCGACCAGGGCGGCGGTCAGCCGCCGGGCCCGCGTCCGGTGGGGCGCGGGGTCGGCGCCGAGGACGGCGGCGATCTCGGCCAGCGCGTGCTCGGAGGCGATCAGCAGAGCGTTGACCCCGGGGTCCTCCACGGCGAAGGCGGGAAGGGGCCCGTCGTCGCGGTAGCCGCGGTCCCGGTAGTCCGCGGCGAGCCGCACATAGCGGCCGTAGTCCAGGTCGGTGGGCCGGTCGGAGGCCGCGCCGTGGTCGAGGTCGGCGCGGCGGAAGGTGCCGGGCGGGGCGGGCTCGACCCGCGCCAGCGGGGCGTCCCAGCAGGGGCTGTTGTCCATGCCGGGCTCCCAGGGGTGGACCACGGACACCAGCCCATGGCCGCCGAGGTCCCGGGACTCGGTGAGGTAGCGGTGCCAGGCCGCGAGCCGCGGGTAGACCCGGGTCAGGAAGCCGTGGCGGGCCGAGGCGCGCGGGTCGGCGAGGTGCACCAGCCGGCAGGCGAGCGCGTGGACCGGCGGCTGGACGATGCCGGAGGTCTCGACGGCCGAGGGGGCGCCGAGCGCCGCGCCCGCGCTGGAGGAGCGCCAGAAGTCGGGGCTGGGGAAGTACGCGTCCAGCGGCACCGCCGGGTTGAAGACGATGTGCGGGATCCGGCCGTCGCCCCACTGGGCGCCCAGCAGGGTCTCCATTTCGCGCTGGGCGCGGCGCGCCGACTGATGGCGCAGCCCGATGGCGATGAACGCCGAGTCCCAGCTCCACTGGTGCGGGTACAGGCCGCGCGAGGGGACCGTGGAGGCGCCGGTCCAGTTCTCCAGGAGCACCCGCCGGGCACCGCGCAGCAGCCGCACCGGCGCGTGCTGGAAGGGCTCGCCGCTTTCCACGAAGGACTCCGAGGGGGTCGTGGCCTCGCATTGTCGTTAGGGCGAAGGTATCCCAGAGACTGAGTGTGCTCGTTTGAGCAGACCCCCTCTCGTTGTATCCAAAAGGCGAGATGAGGGCCCGTCAGAGCGCGTGATTCTCGCCACTCTGATAGCCGCACCGCTCACATGAGCATCCACTTCGGGGTGGCCCGGTGGCCGGAGGCTGCGCTTACCTCTCCAAGGCATGGCACTCCGTGCCACCCTGTGGATGTTCGCCATCTCGAACCATGGATTACGTACAGTGATATTCAAGCGCATCGGCATGGGCGTAGCGTGGGCGTGCGTTTGATTCTTGAAGGAGCGGAGAGGCGGGCTCTTTCGTACGAGTGACTTTCGAACTCGTGGCAGGCGGGTGGTTACGGCCGAATGACGGGGGAGTGCACATGCTCAGACGCCTTTGATCTGGGTACGCTCCCCGCCGTCAGGGCAGCCGAGCCGAGGAGATCGAGTCCCGTGCCGGAAACACAAGATCAGCAGAAGTTCGTTTACGACTTCACCGAGGGCAACAAGGATCTCAAGGACCTGCTCGGCGGGAAGGGCGCCAACCTCGCTGAGATGACCAATCTCGGTCTCCCCGTGCCACCGGGTTTCACCATCACCACTGAGGCCTGCAAGGTCTACCTCGACAGTGGTGAGGAGCCCGCGGCCCTGCGCGACGAGGTGAGTGCGCACCTCGACGCCCTCGAGCAGAAGATGGGCAAGAAGCTCGGCCAGGCGGACGATCCGCTGCTGGTCTCCGTACGCTCCGGGGCGAAGTTCTCGATGCCCGGCATGATGGACACCGTCCTGAACATCGGGCTCTCCGACGACTCCGTCGCGGGACTGGCCGCCCAGGCGGGCGACGAGCGGTTCGCGTGGGACTCCTACCGCCGCCTCATCCAGATGTTCGGCAAGACGGTGCTCGGCGTGGACGGCGACCTCTTCGAGGAGGCGCTGGAGGAGGCCAAGCGCGCCAAGGGCGTGACCGTCGACGTCGACCTGGACGCCGGTGACCTCAAGCGGCTGGTCGGCGAGTTCAAGGACATCGTCGCCAAGGAGACCGGCCGCAGCTTCCCGCAGGAGCCGCGTGAGCAGATGGACCTCGCGGTGCGGGCGGTCTTCGACTCGTGGAACGGCGACCGAGCCAAGCTCTACCGCCGCCAGGAGCGCATCCCTCATGACCTGGGCACCGCGGTCAACATCTGCTCCATGGTCTTCGGCAACCTCGGCCCCGACTCGGGCACCGGCGTCGCCTTCACCCGCGACCCGGCCAGCGGCCAGCAGGGCGTCTACGGCGACTACCTGCAGAACGCGCAGGGCGAGGACGTCGTCGCCGGCATCCGCAACACCGTTCCGCTCGCCGACCTCGAAGAGATCGACAAGGGCTCGTACGACGAGCTCATGCGGATCATGGAGACCCTCGAGACGCACTACCGGGACCTGTGCGACATCGAGTTCACCATCGAGCGCGGCAAGCTGTGGATGCTGCAGACCCGCGTCGGCAAGCGCACCGCCGGGGCCGCCTTCCGGATCGCCACCCAGCTGGTGGACCAGGGCCTGATCGACGAGGCCGAGGCGCTGCGCCGGGTCAACGGCGCACAGCTCGCCCAGCTGATGTTCCCCCGCTTCGACGAGGAGGCGGCCGAGGGCGGCACCGTACGCAGGCTCGGCCGGGGCATCGCCGCCTCACCGGGCGCGGCCGTCGGCAAGGCCGTCTTCGACTCGTACACCGCGGTCAAGTGGTCCCGGTCCGGCGAGAAGGTCATTCTCATCCGCCGCGAGACCAACCCCGACGACCTCGACGGCATGATCGCCGCCGAGGGCATTTTGACCTCCCGGGGCGGCAAGACCTCGCACGCCGCCGTGGTCGCCCGCGGCATGGGCAAGACCTGTGTCTGCGGCGCCGAGGAGCTCGAAGTCGACACCAAGCGGCGCCGGATGACGGTGCCCGGCCGCGACGGCAAGGACGGTTTGGTGATCGAGGAGGGCGACGTCGTCTCCATCGACGGCTCCACCGGCAAGGTCTACCTCGGCGAGGTGCCGGTCGTCCCGTCCCCGGTCGTCGAGTACTTCGAGGGCCGGATGCACGCGGGCGCCGACGACGCCGACGAACTGGTGGGCGCCGTCCACCGGATCATGGCCTACGCCGACCGGGTGCGCCGGCTGCGGGTGCGGGCCAACGCCGACAACGCCGAGGACGCCTCCCGCGCCCGGCGGTTCGGGGCCCAGGGCATCGGCCTGTGCCGCACCGAGCACATGTTCCTTGGCGAGCGGCGCGAGCTGGTCGAGCGGCTGATCCTCGCCCACACCGAGGACGAGCGCGAGACCGCCCTCGGCGCGCTGCTGCCGCTCCAGAAGGACGACTTCGTCGAGCTCTTCGAGGCGATGGACGGCCTGCCCGTCACCGTACGGCTGCTCGACCCGCCGCTCCACGAGTTCCTGCCCGACATCACCGAGCTGTCCGTACGCGTCGCGCTCGCCGAGTCCCGCAAGGACCACAACGAGAACGACCTGCGACTGCTGCAGGCCGTGCACCGCCTGCACGAGCAGAACCCGATGCTCGGCCTGCGCGGGGTGCGCCTCGGCCTCGTCATCCCGGGCCTGTTCGCCATGCAGGTACGGGCCATCGCGGAGGCCGCCGCCGAGCGCCGCAACGCCAAGGCCGACCCGCGCGCCGAGATCATGATCCCGCTGGTCGGCACGGTCCAGGAGCTGGAGATCGTCCGTGAGGAGGCCGAGCAGGTCATCGAGGAGGTGGAGCGGGCCCGGGGCGTGGACCTCAAGCTGTCCCTCGGCACCATGATCGAGCTGCCGCGCGCCGCGCTGACCGCCCGTCAGATCGCCGAGTCCGCCGACTTCTTCTCCTTCGGCACCAACGACCTCACCCAGACCGTCTGGGGCTTCTCCCGGGACGATGTCGAGGCCAGCTTCTTCACCGCCTACCTGGAGAAGGGCATCTTCGGCGTCAGCCCCTTCGAGACCATCGACAAGGACGGCGTCGGCTCCCTCGTCCGCAGCGCCGCCGAAGCCGGCCGCGCCACCCGCCCCGACCTCAAGCTCGGCGTCTGCGGAGAGCACGGCGGCGACCCGGAGTCCGTCCACTTCTTCCACGAGGTGGGTCTGGACTACGTCTCCTGCTCGCCGTTCCGCATCCCGGTCGCGCGCCTGGAAGCCGGCCGTGCGGCGGTCATGGGGCGGTAACCCGACCACCGGAGTCATGCCGGGGTGTCCCTACCCTCAGCCCCACCGCTGACTCCGGACCGCGAAGGGGGCGGCACCTGTGCGGAGGTGCCGCCCCCTCCTTTGCTGATCGGGTCAGCGGGTCGTGTACGTGTACGCGAGCAGCGCTATCGGCATCGCGGCGCACACGGCCAGACAGATCCGCCACGCGGGAACGCCAAAGAAGCGAGTGCCCTCGCCGTCCGGGTACACCTCATCGCCGTCCCGGATGACCCGGTGAGTCCTGATCTTCATGTCCACCTCCGGCGGATCAAGACGGCGGTGGCCAGAAGTAAGACGGCCACCGGCGCCACGACCATACAGCCGCTCGTCTGCCCGTTGCCCATATCGCCGCCGGGCCCCGGTTTCTTGCGACCCTTCTCCTGGGCCTTGTCCTGGTACTCGTTGTAGTCGCTCACAGTGCCTCCAGGTGGTGAATGTGATTCGCCCGATCGGTTGTCCGCGCCTCTGGCAGCGCCGCCCGAGGCGGGGTGAAGCAGGCCCGCCCGGCTCCGCGGGGCGATACGGAGGCGGGCGGACGCTGGGAGGCGGGCCGCTGGGTGGGTTCTCCGACACGGGGGGACCGGACCGCCAACGGCCCACCGGCGACGGCTCATCGGCGGCCGCCAGCTGGTGCGTCGCGACCGGCGCGCCGGGCGGTGCGTGGCGAGTCGGCCACCATGGCGAGCCCGACGAGCAGTCGGCCCGTTTCCCCGCCGGCTTCTATGTACTCGTCGATCTCCACCCGGGAGGCGACCGGTGACAGCTCATCCAGGCCGACGGCCAGCAGCACCCGCCCGAAGCCGCTTATGGCCTTGGCCCATCGCGGATGGGCGGGGAGGCGCATCGCGTACCGAGATCCGTCGAAGTGCAGCAGTATCACCCCGCCGGCGTGCACGGTGAGTCGCTCGCCGACATCCGCCAGCCCCTGGCCCCGGGGTGCGACGCCCAGAGACGCACCGACGCCACGCATCGTCCGCTCAACCTCGGCCGGGTCGACGTCGGCGAACTGCGGCGCCGGGAAGCTGAGGAGCAGTGAGGTGAACACCTCGTCGCCGGGGGTGTGGTCGAGCCATAAGCGGGCGTTGAGCGAGGCGATCAATCCAGGCGTCGGTACCGGCGGCGCGCTCGCCTGGATGGCGCTCGTCACTGGGTGCTCTCCTGGTCGGAGCCGAACTCGACAACGGCCGCCAGCAGGAGGGCCTGGCGCAGCTGCTCGGCGCCGGTCAGGTACCGGCCGGGGCCCACCGGGATGTGCCAGTGCAGCCCGGGCCCCGACCTCCAGTGTCCGGGCGGCATGCCCATGTATGTGAGCTCGGCGGTGGTCGTCGCGAGGACCTGCACCTGCCGGATGTGCTGCCAGTAGTCGGCGCTTCCCGGCCGGATGAGCCAGTACATGATGCTGTAGTCGGCGATGACGGCGCCGCCCCGGTTACCGAGGAGATCAAGAGCGCGTTCGCCGATGGCTTTGGGGGCGCGTACTGCGTCCCAGTGGTGGCCGACTTCGACCATCTCTACGTCGATGCCGCGTGGCGGTGTCCATGGCGCGGGTGGTGTGGGTTGGGTCTGCACGGGGTCCCCCGGCGTCATCGGTGAAGGACTGACACCTCGAGACTGGCCGTGTGACCGCGATCACGGGATAACCGGCGGGTGTTACCGAGGCGGTAATACGCTCGTTCTCAGCTCGTACGACACGTTGCTTGCGCCTACGATCAACCGGAGCTGGTCCATGGACGCCACCACCCCCGGCCCGCTCGCCCCAGAAGTCCTCGACAGGGACGACCTCCGGCGAGCCCTGGAAGAGCACGACTTCGCCGCAGCCTTCTCGCTGATCAAAAAGTGGGGCGGACTGTCTCAGAACAGGATCGCCGCAGCCTGCCGGCTCACCCCCGGCAAGGTCTCCACGATCATGAACGGATCCAGCAGAGTCACTTCCATAGAGGTCATCCGCCGGATCTCCGACGGGCTGCACATCCCCGGGCACCTGGTCGGCCTCGCGCCCCGCCCATGGGAGAGCCCGAAGACCGCACCGCAGGAACCGCAGACGCCCAACCCTGACACCGGGCAAGCAGACACCGACGCCGTACCGTGGCGGCCGGACGCCACCACAGGCATGGCCGCCGATCTGACCAGGAGCGATCTCGTGATGGACCGCCGAGCCGCGACGCGCGCCCTTGCTGGCGCCGCCGTCACCGGTGCCCCGCTTCTCGACGCCCTCGACGGGTGGCGCACACTGGCCGACGCAGATGACCGAGCGCGCCGCCCCGGCCGCCTGGGCGCGCGTGAAGTGGAGGAACTGGAGGCCACCGCGCGTGCCTTCCGCCAGTGGGGCCGTACCGGCGGGGGCGGGCTTCGCAGAAAGGCCGTCGCCGGGCAGCTCGCCGAGGTGGCTTCCGCTCTTGACGAGCATCAGGCCCCGGCCATCGAACGGGGCCTCTACAGAGTCATGGCCCAGCTCGCTGGCACGGCAGCCTCGATGGCCTGGGACGTCGGCCAGCAGCGCCGTGCCCAGGACTACTACCGTCTTGCCCTCCGCGCGGCCCACGCAGGCGGCGACACTCGATTCGGCGCCAACGTGCTGGCTGGCATGGCCCGGCAAATGCTGTACCACGACCGCCCGCATGACGCCCTCGAACTCGTCCGGCTCGCCCAGGACGGCGCGCGCCACGCCGCAGGCCCCAGGTTGCGGGCGATGCTTCACACGCGGGAGGCATGGGCCTTGGCCCGCATGGGCCGGCCGTCCGGATTCCATCGCGCTACCGGGCAGGCCTCCGATGCGCTCGCTGACGCCGGCCGACCGGACAGCGAGCCGTACTGGATCGGCTACTTCGACGATGCCGAGCTTGCAGGAGTCACCGGCGGCAGGCTCCTGGACATGGCCCGTTCAGACCCTCAGATCTACGCCGACCAGGCTGCTGGCCACATCCGCACCGCCCTGAACCATCGGGGACCGGAGGCCGGCCGCGGCCACGCGCTGGACTGGATCGGGCTCGCCGAATGCGCCTTCCTACTCGGCGATGTCACGGGCGCAGTCGATCACTCCCGTCGCGCTGTTGAGGTCGCGTCGGGCCTCCGTTCCGGACGTGTACGCGCTCAACTGGCGCAGTTGTACCCGTACACGGTGGGGGACGGTGTGCCCCGGGCCGTCGTCGACGTGCGCGGTAGCATCCGCACGCTGCTGACCACATGATCAGGAAGGCAACGCTCCGATGACGACGATCGCTGTGACCGGGCACATGGACCTCACCGACGAGTCGGTGCCGTTGGTGCGCGCCGAGCTGGACAAGACCCTCGCCGCCTACGATTCCGCCAGCCTGGTCGGTGTGTCATGCATCGCGAAGGGCAGTGACAGTCTGTTCGCCGAGGCGGTCCTGGCGGCTGGCGGGAGCCTGATCGTGGTGATTCCGTCGCAGGACTACCGGCGGGCCAAAGTGAAGCCGGACCACGCCGAGACCTTCGACCGACTTGTGCAGGCAGCGGACGAGGTTCTGGTGATGCCCCATGAGACGGCGAATCGGCAGGCGTACGAAGCGGCGAACGCCGTGCTGCTGGAGAGGGCAGATCGTCTGGTAGCTGTGTGGAACGGGCAGCCACCGGGAGGTAAGGGTGGTGGCACCGCCGACGTGGTGTACGAAGCCCGTGAGGCAGGCGTCCCCGTGGATGTCGTCTGGCCGGAAGGGGCATCCCGCCGGGCATGACGAAAGTTCCCTCGCCCGGGACGCCGCAGCCGAGAGACACTCAGAACGGTACTCGCGGTCAACTCGGTCGGCGGCCCGGAAAGCCGTGGCTTCCCGGCCCGCCGGGCGCGGCCGTGATGCTGGTCAGGCGCCGGTTGCTGCCGTGTAGCGGGCGGCGACATCCTCCTAGCTGACCAGGTCCCAGAGCTTGGTGACGTAGTCGGGGCGGACGTTCTTGTACTGCAAGTAGTAGGCGTGCTCCCAGGCATCGAAGACCAGAAGGGGGGTAGTGCCCTGGCCCACGTTGCCGTGGTGGTCATAGACCTGCTCGACGATCAGCCGCTTGCCCAGGGGCTCCCAGGCGAGCACGCCCCAGCCTGAGCCCTGCACGGAGGTGGTGGCCACGGTGAGCTGCTTCTTGAACGCGTCAAAGCCGCCCAAGTGCTCGTCGATCGCAGTGGCCAGCGCTCCGTCGGGGCGGTCGCCGCCGTTCGGGGAGAGGTTCTGCCAGAAGATCGAGTGCAGGACGTGCCCGGAGAGGTTGAAGGCGAAGGTCTTCTCCAGGCCGACGAGGCCGGTGGGGGTGATCTGGTCCTTGTCGCGGACCTCCGCGATCTGCTCCAGGGTGTCGTTGGCTCCCTTGACGTAGGCGGCGTGGTGCTTGGCGTGGTGCAGCTCCAGGATTTCCGGCGTGATGGCCGGGGCGAGCGCTGAGTAGTCGTAGGGCAGGTCGGGAAGTGCGTAGGTGCCCATCAGGCAGGTCCCCTCTCCGTGTGGTGATCGTCCAGGGAACAGCCTATGCCTCTATTGCACGTCACTTGCAACAACTATCTCTATGCATCAGCATGAGATGTGACGGGGTCGGCCCGTCAGCTTTCGGGGGCGCGGCATCCGACGTGGTGCTGTTCCTTCCCGAGGGGTGATCGTCTTCTCACCCGGCGCCCGCCGGACCCGGCCGGCCCCGCTCTGTGGCGCCGACGTCACCCATCACATGCCGGTGGGCCTCGGCCGCCAGTCCTACCGCGTTCCGCAGGCAGCCCACCGCTCAAGAGCGAACCCACCACCCTCCCGCCGGACCTCCACGGCGCCCGCCCCGCCGAAGTGCGCGGGGACGACCAGCTCCCGTTCGGCGGCGGCCCGTTCGAGGATCCGGCGGCGGCTGGTCACCGCTTGCTCCGGGTCGAGGCAGAAGCAGCTGTTGAAGGAGGGATGGAGAATCTGCACCGGGCTGTGCAGCAGATCGCCGACGAACACCGCCCGGTCGCTGCCGGACGCGAGCCGCAGCACGGACGAGCCGGGTGTGTGGCCGGGCGCGGACTCCAGGGTGAGGTGTTGGTCGATGCGGTAGGAGCCGTCCCACAGCACGACCTGACCGGCCCGGTGGACGGGCGCGATGCTGTCCTCGTAGATCAGCCGGTCGTCCTCGCGCAGGCCGTCGCCGTACGCGTGGTCCGGGCCGAAGTGGTGGTCGTCGGCCGCCGGGATGAGGTACTGGGCGTGGGGAAAGGTCGGCACCCATTCCCCGTCGATGCCCATGGTGTTCCAGCCGACATGATCGCCGTGGACATGGGTGTTGACCACGACGTCGATGTCCTGCGGGCGGACCCCGGCCCGCGCCAGGCGGCCGAGGAAATCACCCTGCCAGTGGTGGAACCGCGGCGAACTGGGCCGCTCTCGCCCGTTGCCCACCGAGGTGTCGATCAGGACGGTCCGCCCGCCGCTGCGCAGCACCCAGCTCTGCAGCGCGACCACCGCCGTGTCGCTGTCCGGATCCCAGTGGTCCGGCGCCAGCCACTCCTCGTTGTCCTTCCACACCTCGGCGGCCGACTCCGGGACGAGGCCGCGGGCGGGTGCGAACGCCCCCTGCCACTCGGTGACCCGGATGACCTCGACATCGCCCAGCACGATGCTCTGCACGCTCTCGCTCTTCATGTCCTCAAACCTAGAAAGAGCAATTGAGCCTCTCAATGCTCACCAAGGCACAGTTGAATACGCATCCGTCTCACACTTGAGTCCGTCGATACCCTGGCCCGATGGATGTGGTGAGCGACGCGATCTCGACCGTGCGCCTGGGGCGGCCCTCCTCCAGCCGGGTGCGCGTGAGCGGGAGTTGGTGCGCGCGGCTCTCCCCGTATGACGGCGCGGGCTTCCACGTCGTACTGGAGGGCGGCTGCTGGCTGCTGCCCGACGGCGGCGCTCCGGTCTCGCTCGGTGCGGGTGACGCCGTGCTGCTGCCACACGGCACGGGACATGTGATCGCCGACTCTCCCGTCGACGCGGTGGCCGTGGAGCGGGCGGTGCCGTTCGAGCGGTGGCTGGACGGGACGGGACCGCGCCGGCCGGCGGCCGGCTGGGGCGAGGTGGCGGGCGAGGTGGAGATGGTGTGCGGCAAGTACCGGCTCGACCACAGTCGCGTGCACCCGCTCATGGCGGAACTGCCCGAGGTCGTCCACCTGCCGAACCGAGTGGGCAGCCACCCCGAACTCCGCGCCGTCATCGACCTGCTGGGCCGCGAGCTGGGTGGACAGCGGCCCGGCTCCTGCATGGCGGTCCCCAGCCTGCTCGATCTCTTCTTCGTCTACGTGCTCCGTTCCTGGATGGCCGAGGGCGCGGCCGGAGCCTGGCCGGCGGTTCTGGGCGACCCGGTGCTGGCCGCCGCCCTGCGGGCGCTGCACTCCGACCCGTCCGCCCCGTGGACCAACGACCGACTGGCCACCGAGGCGGGCGTCTCGCGCCCCACCCTGGCCCGCCGGTTCACCGCCCTGGTCGGCCGCCCTCCGATGGCGTACCTCGCCTGGTGGCGCCTGACCCTCGCCGCCACCCTGCTCCGCGACACGCCGGATCCCCTGGCCGCCATCGCCCGTCGGGTCGGCTACGCCACCCCGTACGCCCTCTCCCACGCCTTCAGCCGGGAGTTCGGGACCAGCCCCGGGCGGTACCGGGCGGAGGCCGCGGGGCGAGCGGCGACCGAAGACCTGTCCGAAGAGCCCTGAGGCGTCGCCCGGGCAGTGCTGGATGGGCCACCTGGCAGGGCGGGCGAGGGGGCGGCCACCTGGCCGGGCGCCGCCCCCTCTCACTCCCCCCACGGGAGCTGTTGCCGCTCGCATCGGCTCGGGCGGCAACAGAAGTGCCCAGACGGCCGTAACACACTCGTCACCCCCCACGGGAACGAGCAAATCCGGTCGTGAGCACCGCCTGTTGAATTGCGGACGTCCCTCCGGGGGCCTTTCCCGGTGGCCGCGCTTTTCAACGAGGAACAGCATTCCGGCCCTGCCCGACCCACCGCGCCCCGTTTCAACTCTGGCCAAAAGGGCGTGGTCACTGACGGTGGCACCGTGCATACTTTTCCGTGGTCGGGGGCGATCACGGGTGTCACTCGGTGGGGGTCCAGTGCTGCGTGTGCATTTCGGCGAGCTCGATCTGGCCCGGCTGCGGATGGCGCTCCGCCCGGACGCGCTGTGGGAAACGGTTTTGAGTTTCCACCGGCTGCGGGAGCACCGGGCCGCGACCGTATACGGAGAATGGCGTTCACTGGCGCGAAATAGGTTGAACGGTGAAGCGCGGCTGCTTGCGCCGCTCATTCCCTCACGCGGCTATTTCCCCGACTTCCTGACCCCCGCCGAGGGCGGAATGGGCTGGGACAGCGGCATGGAGTCGCTGCGCGCCACCTCACCGGCCCGGCTGCACACCGAGATCTCCCGCCTCCCGGCGGCCCGCCTCCCCGGCTGGATACGTGACCTCGGTCAGGGTGAGCGGCGGTCGCTGGACCGCCTGACCAGCGCGCTGACCTCCTACCACCAGGCCGCCATCGCCCCGTACTGGCCGCGTCTGCAGGCCCGTATCGAGGCCGACCGCGCCGTGCGGGGCCGTGCCCTGCTGGACGGGGGCGCCGACGGGCTGCTGGCGTCCCTGCCACCCACGATGCGCTGGCGGCCGCCGGTCCTGGAGGTCGACTACCCCGTCGACCGCGACCTGGAGCTCGGCGGGCGGGGGCTGCTGCTCCAGCCGTCCTTCTTCTGTCGAAGAACCCCGGTCACCCTCTACGACCCCGACCTCAGACCCGTGCTGGTCTACCCGGTCGAGCACGCCCCGCGCCCCGTGCCGCCCAGCCCCCCGGCCCGTCCCGCCACGGCCCCCCGCACCTGGCCCGTACCGATTTCCGGCCCCGCCCCCGCCCCGGGCGCAGCCCAGTCGCTGAGCAAACTCGTCGGACAGACCCGATCCGCCGTGCTGCAGGGGGTCGGCGGCGGCTGCACCACCAGCGAACTCGCCCGCCGCGTCGGCGTGTCGATCGCCTCTGCCAGCCAGCACGCCAGCGTGCTGCGCGACGCCGGCCTGGTGCTCACCCTCCGCCGGGGCAGCGCCGTACTGCACACCCTGACCCCGCTGGGCGCCGCCCTCCTGCGCGGCGGCGCCCCCGCTCAGTCGTCGATGCCCGAGCGCTCCACCCCCGCCACGATGTAGCGCTGCAGGAAGAGGAAGACCACCAGCAGCGGCAGAATCGAGACGGCCGCCGCGACGAACAGCTCGTGGATGTTGACGGTCTGGGCGGTGGTGAACGTCGACAGGGCGACCTGGACGGTCCACGCCTCCCGGTCCTGGCCGATGACCAGCGGCCACAGGAAGGAATTCCAGGCGCCGATGAAGACGATCGTGCCGACGGCGGCGAACACCGGCCGTGAGTTGGGCACCACGACCCGCCAGTACGTGTGCCAGTAGCCGAGCCCGTCCACCCGCGCCGCGTCCTCCAGCTCCCGGGGAAACCCCAGGAAGTACTGGCGGAAGACGAACGCCGCGAACGCGCTGAAGAGCGTCGGCACCACCAGCCCGCGCAGCGTGGACACCCAGCCCAGCGAGGACACCAGGACGAAGGTCGGCACGAAGGTGACGGCCGCCGGGACCATGAGCGTGCCCAGGATCCAGTAGAAGACCACGTTCGCGTAGCGGTACGGGATCCGGGCCAGGCCGTACCCCGCGAGCGAGGCCAGCAGCAGCGTGCCCAGCGTCGTCGCCACCGCGATCAGCGAGGAGTTGAGCAGCGCATGCGCCATCGGCACATTCGGGTCGTCGAACAGCTCGCCGATGTTGGACCACCGCAGCTCGCTCGGGAAGAACGTCCACTCGGCGGAGGTGATGTCCGCCTCGCGCGACAGCCCGTTGCGCACCAGCAGATAGAACGGGATCAGGAAGAGCAGCGCCAGCGCGATCAGCAGGACGAGCCGCAGCGCGCGGCCCACGCGTACGAGGGGTTCGCGTACGAGGGGGTCGCGTGCTCGACGGTCACGGGTCAGGGGCTCGCGTACGTGAGGCTCCCGCATTCCGGTCAGTCCTCCTTCCGGCCGAGCCCGAACCAGCGGGCCTGCGCCACCGTCACCACCGCGATGATCAGCGCCAGGATCACCGCGCCCGCGCTGCCGAGCCCCAGGTTCTGCCCCTGCCCCAGCGCCGTGTAGTACAGGTAGACCAGCGGCGGACGGGCATACGGCGGATAGCCGCGCGAATCCGAGAGCAGGTTGTAGAACTCGTCGAACGCCTGGAACGCGTTGATGACCAGCAGCAGCGTCACCGCGATCGACGTCGCCCGCAGCTGCGGGAAGGTGATGTACCGGAAGACCTGCCACCCCGGCCGCGCCCCGTCCACGGCCGCCGCCTCGTACAGGCCGCGCGGAATGCGCTGCAGCCCGGCCAGGAACAGCACCATGTAGAAGCCCGCCTGCAGCCACAGCCGTACGGTCACGATGACCAGCCAGTACCAGGGCGGGTCGGTCGTCGACAGCCAGGCGATCTGATCCGCGCCGAACCAGCCGAGCACGGTGTTGGCCAGCCCGAACCGCACCCCGTTGAAGATCGACATCTTCCAGATCAGCGCCGCCACGACGTACGAACACGCCACGGGGAGAAAGAACACCGACCGGAAGAACGCCTGCGCCCAGCGCAGCCTGTTGACCATCAGCGCGAGCGCGAGCGAGAGGACGTAGGTGGCCGGCACGATGAAGGCCGTGAACACCAGGAACGTGACGAGGCTGTCGGTGAAGGCGTCGTCCCCCAGCATCGCCGTGTAGTTGTCCAGGCCGACGAACTCGGTGGGCGAGACCGTGTTGTGCGCGTCGAAGAAGCTGAGGTAGACGCTCCACGCCAGCGGTACGTACGTGAACAGGCTGAGCCCGATCGCGAACGGGCCGACGAACACCCAGAACCACAGCGTGCGGTTCTGCTTGCCCAGCAGCCTGCGCCGCAGGGTGCGAGACGTGGCGGGCGCGGGCTGCCTGTCCTCAAGCGTGTGCGAAAGCGTGTCCTGCGCCATCGCGGGCGTCAGCTCTTCTTCTTCACGCGCCGCAGCTCCGCGCCCACCTTGCGCACCACGCTCCGCAGCTCCTGGTCCGCGCTCGCGCCGTCCTTGATGATCCGGCTGAGCGCGTCCTGGTAGGCGGTCCGGCTCGCCGGGGTCCACAGCAGCGGCTCGGCGAAGCCGTGGTCGGTGGCGTAGCGCACCGCGTCCCCGGCGGCGCCCTCGCGCAGCTTCTCGGCCTTCTTGGCGAGCGAGATCCGGGCCGGGATGTGGAAGCCGTACGACAGCGCGAAGTCCTCCTGATACTCCGTCTTGTCCACCCACAGCCACTTCACGAAGGCCTTCGCCGCCTCCTTGTGCTTCGCCTTGGAACTGACCGCCGCGCCGTACGCCCCGACCGGCACCGACGGCTGCCCCGCCGACCCGTCCTTCGGGAACGGCAGCACCCCGAAGTCGTCGCCCAGCTCCTTCTTGACCTGCGGCAACGCCCACAGGCCCGACCACTGCATGGCCGTAAGCCCCTGGAGGAACGCCGACGGATCCGACCAGTCCGAGGGCGCGCCGAGCAGCAGCGACTTGTCCGCGTACAGCCGGTGGATCTTCTCCAGCGCGCGGGCGGCGGCCGGGTCGTCGAAGCCGACCTCGCCGTCGTCGGTGACCAGCCGCAGCCCCGCGGCCTGCAGCGGGGTGCCGCCGAGTACCCCCGCGCCCCCGTCATTGCCCAGGAACAGCCCCTTGGTCTTCTTGTCCGTGAGCTCCTTCGCCGCGTCGACCAGCGCGTCCAGCGTCCGCGGCGGCTCCACGCCGGCGTCCTTCAGCAGGCTCTTGCGGTAGTAGAGCAGCTGCATGTCGATGACCTGCGGAATGCCCCAGATCTTGCCGTCGTACGTCTTGGGCGCCAGGACCGCCTGGTTGAAGTCGTCCTTGACGCCGTCGAGGAGGTCGGTCAGATCCTCCACCTGACCGCCCTGGATCTGATCCAGCGTCGGGCCGTTGGCCTCGAAGACGTCCGGGCCGGACGTGGTGAGCAGCGCGGCGGCCGTCTGCTGGTCGTAGTTCCCCGGCCGCCACTGCACCTCGACCTTGGCCTTGCCGGTCTTGCCGTACGCGGCGGCGTACCGCTTCACCGCCTGCTCGGTGCCGTCCTCGCCGTACTGGTGGTACCACTGCTTGATGACCGGCTTGCCGCCCGAGTCCTCCGACTCGCGCCCGGTGTTGGAGCCGCACGCGGCGGCCAGAACCCCCGTGAGAGCCAGGCTCCCGCCAGTGCTGAGCAGTCGTCTGCGGTTGATGGACATGCTGCGCCCCCTCGCGCTGTCGCTCCCTGTGACCGGATCGTGCAACCAACCACGGTACCGACCCGGTGATCAACCTTGGGGGTGTATTGCGACAGCGCTGTTGCGGCCGTATGTCAGCTTCCCCGGCCGACGTTTGACGACCCGTCGGTGCCGTCCATCTCGTCGAAGACCCGCTGGGCCGTGGCGAACGCGGAATTGGCCGCCGGGACGCCGCAGTAGACCGCGCTCTGTAGCAACACCTCGCCGATCTCCTCGCGGGTCAGGCCATTGGTGAGGGCGGCCCGTATGTGCATGGCCAGCTCCGCGTCGTGGCCGTGGGCGATGAGCGCGGTGAGGGTGATACAGCTGCGGGTGCGGCGGTCCAGGGCGTCGCCGGTCCAGATCTCGCCCCAGGCGTAGCGGGTGATGAAATCCTGGAACCGGGCGGTGAAGGGCGTCGTACGGGCGATCGCGCGGTCGACGTGGGCGTCGCCGAGGACGGCGCGGCGGACGGCGAATCCGGCGGCGCGGCGGGAGGCGTCGGTGCCGGTGCCGGTGCTGGTGTCGGCGTTGATGTCTGCCTCTGTGCCCGTACCCGCCCCTGCGGCGAAGTGCGCGAGCAGCGCGGCCGTGACCGGCTCCGGCCGCTCCACCCCCGCCAGATGCGCCGCCCCCGCCACCTCCAGCAGGCTCGCCCCCGGCACCGCGTCCGCGATCTCGCGGGCGTGCGCGGGCGGGGTGGCGGGGTCGTCGCGGCCCGCGACGGCGAGCGTGGGCACGCCCGCGACGGACGGCAGCGCGGCGCGCAGGTCGTACGAGGCGAGGGCGTCGCAGCAGGCCGCGTACCCCGCACGGTCACAGGCCCGCAGGTCCTCCAGCAGCGCGACGGCGCGCGGCGTGGCGGCGAAGCGGTGTGAGAACCACGTACCCGGGCGGCTCGCGACCATCGCCTCCGTACCCTCGGCCCGTACGAGCGCGGCCCGCTCGCGCCAGGCCGACGGGTCGCCGAAGCGGGCCGAGGAACAGATCACGGCGAGCGACTCCATCCGCTCCGGGTGGTGTGCGGCCAGGTGCAGACCGACCGCCCCGCCGATCGAGATCCCCGCGTACGCGAACCGCTCCCACCCCTGCGCGTCGGCGAGCCGCAGCACGAGGGCGGCGAGGTCGCCGACGGTGGCGCTGCCGTCGGAGGGCAGCAGCCCGGCGGGGGAGTGGCCGTGGCCGGGCAGATCCCAGCGCAGCACGCGGTGCGTGCGGGCGAGGGCGGGCAGTTGGGGTTCCCAGACGGCGAGCGAGGTGCCGACGGATGGGCCGAGGATGAGGGGCGGGGCGGTGGCGGGGCCGTCGAGGAGGTGGTGGGGCAGATCGTCGGTCATGGTCGGCGCTCCGGGCGGGGGTCGAGGGTGAGGGGTGAGGGTCCGGACGGGCTGGGCCGTGCCGGCGAAGCCGCGCCGGACCGGCCCGCGGCGTCTGGCGCGGGGCGCTTGCGCCCGGTGGCAGCCGGGGCCGCGGTACGGGTGTCGCGGGCCCGGCGGAACACCGTCGACATGGCCGGGGGTTACGCGTCGCCGGGTTGCGGGGAGCCGGGACCGCCGTCGAGGGCCGCGCGGCGGAGTGCCCGGTCGACGAGCGCGGCGGCGGAGCCGGTGTAGCGGGCCGGATCCGTCAGCTCCCGCAGCCGCGCCTCAAAGAGCACGCCCGCGAGCCCCGGTACCTCCGCCAGCGCCCCCTCCAGCGCCTCGGCCAGTGCGACGCCCTCCTCCCTCGCCCGCCGGGACGCCGCCGTCAGCAGCTCCTTCGCGCGCGAGCGGCCGACGAGAGGCGCGAGCGCGGCGGCGATCCGCTCGCTGACGATGAGGCCGTCGGTGAGCGCGAGGTGTTCACCCATCCGGCGCGGGAACACCCGCAGGCCCTCCGCCAGCTCGGCGGCCTCCCGCGCGGCCCCGCCCGCCAGCCGCAGCAGCTCGCGCAGCGGCTGCCACTCGGCGTGCCACGCCCCGGCGGGCCGCTCGTCCTCGGCGGCGAGCGAGCCGAGGAGCGTGGCGGCGAGCCCGGGCGCCTGCCGCGCGGCGGCGGCGATGAGCGTGGCGCGGACGGGGTTGCTCTTGTGCGGCATCGCGGACGAGCCGCCCCCGCTGCCCTCGGCGACCTCCCCGATCTCCGTCCGGGAGAGCACCAGGACATCCGCCGCGACCTTGCCCAGCGCACCGACGGCGAGGGCGAGCGCGGCCCCGAGGTCGGCCACGGGGGTACGCAGCGTGTGCCACGGCAGCGCGGGCTCGGCAAGCCCCAACTCGCCGGCGAACCGCGCCACAAGCCGCACACCGAGGTCGGCCCCCGCCCCGGCCGGTGTGCCGGCGTCGGTCGGGCCTGTCACGGTCGTGGGGGCTGCTGCTGGTGCGCCTGCCCGGGTCGTCGGGCCCGCTGTGCCCGGGGCGTCCGGCGTCGGGCCGCTGACCTCACCCGGGGTTCGGCCGCCGGCGTCGGCGGCCGGGTCCGTACGGGTCGGCGCCGCGGTGGCGGCTGCCACGGGGGCGGTGCCCCCGCCCCGCTCGGTGTTCGAACCCGTCGCCGACCACTCTCCGGGGGCCTCCGCCGGCGCGGCGAAGGCCGCCAACGTGCCTCCCGCGCCGCCCAGTTGGGCGGGTGGGCGCAATGAGGCGAGGCGGTCGTGGGCGTCCAGGGTCAGGGCGCGCCAGCCTGCTGCCTTCAGACCGAAGGTGGTGGGCACGGCGTGCTGGGTCAGGGTGCGGGCGGGCATGGGAGTGTCCCGGTGCGCGGTCGCGAGTCGGCCGAGTGCTGTGGCCGTACGGCCGAGGTCGGCCAGGATCAGCGGCAGGGCGCGGGCGGCGACCAGCATCGCGGCGGTGTCCAGGATGTCCTGGCTGGTCGCGCCGCGATGGACGTACGCGGCCGCCTCCGGGTCCGTACGGGCCACCGCCGCCGTCATCTCGGCGACCAGCGGGATGACCGGATTGCCCCCGGCGCGGGCTCGCACGGCGAGGTCCCGCACGTCGTACAGCTCGGCCCGGGCCACGCCCGCCACCGCCCCGGCGGCCGCGCCGGGCGCCTGTCCGAGCGCGGCCTGCGCCCGGGTGAGCGCGGTCTCCGCGTCCAGCATGGCCTGCAGGAAGGCGATGTCCCCGGTGGCCTCCTCGACGCCCGCCCCGGCCCGCACCGGCGACAGCAGACCGCTGTCGTCGGCGGAAGCAGGCGTGTCGTCGGGGCTAGACGAACTCAAGGAAAACCGTCTCTCCCTCGCCCTGCAGGCGGATGTCGAAGCGGTACGTCCCGGGCTGCGGCCCGGCCGTTGCCACCAGGGTCTCGCGGCGGGCCGGGGGCAGCGAGGCGAGGAATGGGTCGGCGGCGTTGGCGGCGGCGTTTTCGGGGAGGTAGACGCGGGTGAAGAGGTGGTGCAGCAGGCCGCGGGCGTGGACGCAGACGCTGATGTAGGGGGCCGGGGAGGGGGCGCCCGGGGGGAGGGTGTGGGCGGTCCAGTGGCCGTCGGCGTCGGTGGGGATCCGGCCGAAGCCGGTGAAGTCCACGCCGTTGCGGCCCGCGTGGCCGCCGGTGACCGGGTCGCGCCGCATCGAGCCTGGGGCGCCGGACAGGGAGCCGTCCGGGCCCGCCTGCCAGAGTTCGATCAGGGCGTCGGGGACGGGTGCGCCCGCGCCGTCGTAGACGTATCCGTGCAGGGTGATCGCGTCCGCGCGCCCCACCGGGGCCATGTCGCCGCCGCCGGGGAAGGGCAGTGCGTAGCCGTAGAAGGGCCCGACGGTGTGCGAGGGGGTGGGGGGCAGGCCGGGGGCGGGGGCGGGGGGTACGGGCTGCGTGGACATCAGCGGCCTTCCTCCATCCAGGTGGCGGACGGCCCGTCGAGGACGATGTCCCAGCGGTAGCCGAGTGACCATTCGGGCTGGGAGAGCGCGTGGTCGTACGTCGCGACCAGCCGCTGCCGGGCCCGCTCGTCGGTGACCGACTGCAGGATCGGGTCGTAGGCGAAGAGCGGGTCGCCGGGGAAGTACATCTGGGTGACCAGGCGCTGGGTGAACGCCGTCCCGAAGAGGGAGAAGTGGATGTGCGCGGGCCGCCACGCGTTGACGTGGTTGCGCCACGGATAGGCACCCGGCTTGATCGTGGTGAAGCTGTAGCTGCCGTCGTCGCCGGTGAGGGTGCGCCCGACGCCGGTGAAGTTGGGGTCGAGCGGGGCGGGGTGCTGGTCGCGCAGATGGGCGTAGCGGCCCGAGGCGTTGGCCTGCCACAGCTCGATGAGCTGGCCGCGCACCGGTCGGCCCCGGCTGTCGAGAAGCCGTCCGGAGACGGTGATGCGCTCGCCGAGGGGTTCGCCCTGGTGCTGGATGGTGAGGTCGTTGTCGGTCGCGGTGATGTCGGTGTGGCCGAAGACGGGCGTGTGCAGCTCGACGGTCTCCGGGTCGCCCTGGACGGTGACGAGCGGCTGCTCGGGGTGGCGCAGCAGGCTGCTGCGGTACGGCGGGAAGTCGCGCGGCGGATGGTGGGCGGCGGGCGCCCCGTCGGCGCGGGCCTTGTCGTACTCCTCGCGGATCGCCGTCAGTTCGCCGTCGATGTCGGACTGGGTGAGGGGTGGGGGTGTCTGGGACGTCTGGGACATCTGAGTCAGCGTTACCTTTCGAGTACGAGGGCGAGGCCCTGCCCGACGCCGATGCACAAGGTGGCCAGGCCCACCCCGGAGCCCGCCGCCGCGAGCTGGTGGGCGACGGCTCCGGCGAGCCGGGCGCCGGAGGCGCCGAGGGGGTGGCCGATGGCGATGGCGCCGCCGCGCGGGTTGAGGAGGGCGGGGTCCAGATCCGGCCACTCGGCGAGGCAGCCGAGCACCTGTGCGGCGAAGGCCTCGTTGAGCTCCAGGGTGGTCAGGTCGGCGAAGGTACGGCCGGCATTGGCGAGCGCGCGGTTCACGGCCTCGACCGGGCCGAGGCCGAAGTACTGCGGCTCGATGCCGGTGACGGCGGACGCGCCGATACGGGCCAGCGGCTCGCGCCCGGTGGCCCGCAGCCCTTCCTCGTCGACGAGCAGCAGCGCGGCCGCGCCGTCGTTCAGCGGCGAGGAGTTGCCGGCCGTGACCGTGCCGCCGTCCTTGCGGAAGGCGGGCTTCAGCTTGGCCAGGGATTCGAGGGATCCCGCGGCGGAGCCGCTATTGGACCCAGTGTCGCGGATCGTCTCGTCCCGTAGCAGGTCCACGCCCTCGTACGGCACGACCTCCGCGTCGTAGGCACCGTCCTTCCACGCCCGCACCGCCTTCTGGTGGCTGGCGAGCGCGTACGCGTCCTGCGCCTCGCGGGTGATGCCGTGTTTGTCGGCGATCAGCTCGGCACCCTCGCCGAGGGCGACGGTCCACTCGGGCGGCATGTCGGGGTTGGTCATGCGCCAGCCGAGGGTGGTGGAGTACAGCTGCTGGTGCCCGGCCGGGAAGGCCCGCTCCGGCTTGGGCAGCACCCAGGGGGCGCGGCTCATCGACTCCACGCCCCCGGCCAGCGCGATGTGCGCGTCGCCGACGGCGATGGCGCGGGCGGCCTGCAGCACGGCCTCCAGGCCCGAGGCGCACAGCCGGTTGACGGTCGCGCCGGGCACGGTGACGGGGAGCCCCGCCAGCAGGACGGCCATCCGGGCCACATCGCGGTTCTCCTCGCCCGCGCCGTTGGCGTTGCCGAAGTAGACGTCGTCGATGCGGGCCGGATCGAGGTCGGGGGTGCGGGCGAGGAGGGCGCGTACGGCATGGGCGGCCAGGTCGTCGGGGCGCGCCCCGGCCAGTGCGCCGCCGTACTTGCCGACGGGGGTGCGGACGGCGTCGACGATGTAGACCTCGCGCGGGGTGCCGTTGCTCATCACCGTGAGGCGTCCTTTCGGGTGTTCTCTCCAGCGTTCTTTCCAGCGTTCTTGAGCGCGCGGAGGGCGGCCAGCTCCTGCGGCGTCGGCGGCTCGGTCGCGCCGAGTTCGTCGCTCACCCGCAGCTCCCAGCCCGTGGCGGCCCGTACCTGCTCGACAGACACCCCCGGGTGCAGCTCGGTCAGCATCAGCTCCGCGGTCGCCGGGTCGGGGCGCAGCACGCCGAGGTCGGTGATGACGGCGACCGGGCCCGCGCCGGGCATGCCGAGCTTCTTGCGGTCGCCGGGGCCGCCGCCGTGGCCGAGGGTGGTCACGAAGTCGAGCTTCGGGACGAAGCTGCGGGTGGAGTGGCGCAGCACCATCAGCACCTTGCCGCAATTCGAGGCGATCTCGGGGGCGCCGCCCGCACCGGGCAACCGCCCTTCCGGCTTGTCCGGGCCGCGGTTCACGACGGTGGTGTTGATGTTGGCGTAGCGGTCGACCTGCGCCGCGCCCAGGAAGCCGACGTCGATCCGGCCGCCCTGCAGCCAGTAGTTGAACATCTCCGGCACCGGCACCACGGCGTCCGCGGTCTCCGCGAGCTCGCCGTCGCCGATGGACAGCGGCAGGCGGGTGGGCTTGGAGCCGATGGTGCCCGACTCGTAGATCAGGACCAGGTCCGGATTGACCGTGGCGCGGGCGAGGTTGGCGGCGGTGCTGGGCAGGCCGATGCCGACGAAGCAGGTCCTGGCGCCGGCGAGCGCGCGGGCGGCGTTGACCTCCATCAGCTCGTCGCGGGTGAAGCCGGCGCTGGTGGTGTTGTCGGCCATCACACGGCAACCTTCTCGTTGCTGCCGCTGTTGCTGCTGCGCACGTTCTCCTCAATCCATCGTGTGAACGCCTCGCGGTCGCGGGCGATCGGGTCCCAGGCCTGGTAGAAGGCGTTGTCCCGGACGGAGTAGCCGGTGGCGTACGAGGGGTGGGCGCCGCCGGGGACCTGGGCCACCGCGTCGATGACCCAGGTCGGCAGGACGACCCCGCCCGGCCGTGGTTCGAGCGTGTCGACGATCTCCTCCACGGTCACCAGGACCCGGTCGGCGGCGAGCGCCGCCTCCTTCTGCACGCCGGTCAGGCCCCACAGCTGGACGTTGCCGTTCCGGTCGGCCTGCTGGGCGTGGATGACGGTGACGTTTGGGTTCAGGGCCGCGACCGCGGCCAGCTCCTCGCCGGTGAAGGGGCATACGACGGTTGCGACCGTCTCCGTACGGGACGGGATGTCGCTTCCCCGGTAGCCGCGCAAGACGGCGAACGGCAGCTTGGACGCGCCCGCCACATAGCGGTTGGCCATGCCCGCGTGGCTGTGCTCATCCACCTCCAGGGGGCGCGGCCAGCCGTTCTCCACGGCGTCGCGGAAGCGGTGCAGCGAGCCGACGCCGGGGTTGCCGCCCCAGGAGAAGATCAGCTTGCGCACCAGTCCGGCGCCGATCAGCTGGTCGTAGATGACATCGGGGGTCATCCGGGCGAGGGTGAGGTCGGTGATGCCCTGACGGATGATCTCGTGCGCGGCGGCGTACGGAATCAGGTGGGTGAAGCCCTCCATCGCGAGGGTGTCCCCATCGTGGACAAGGTCCGCCACGGCGTCGTGCAGGCTTCGGATGTCGGCCATCGTCACTCCGCGGTGCTCGCACACTGGGGATCTGAGACCAGATGCTCAGTGTGCTGATTATTTTTGTCTTTCTCGCACGCTGTCATCGACCAGGGGGCTCAGTCAAGGGGGGGTCGGGAAGGAAAGGTCATGCTCGACAGGCGTGCCTCCGCACGGCAGAATTGTTCAGTGTACGAATGAAATGCGAGGGAAGAGGGACGACGGGGTATGGGCGCGGTCGATCTGAGCACTCACCCCGGGCATCTGGCCCGCCGACTGCAGCAGGCGCACTCCCTGCTGTGGGGCGCGATGGTCTCGGAGGAGACGACCTCGCCGCAGTTCGCGGTGCTCAACGCGCTCGTCGAGAAGCCGGACATCGACCAGCGCACCCTCAGCGAACATGTCCACCTCGACCGCTCCACCATCGCCGATGTCGTGGCCCGGCTGGACCGGCGCGGGCTGGTCGAGCGGGTGCGCGACCCGCGCGACGGGCGCCGCAACGTGCTCAAGCTGACGGACGACGGCGTCCGCGTCCACCGCAAGCTGGTGACGCGTACGGCGCGGATGAACAGGGTCTTCCTCGCGCCGCTGGACGAGGGGGAGCGGGAGACGCTGATGCGGCTGATCGCGCGGGTCGCGGACGCGGCGGAGGAGCTGCGGGCGTAGCTCGCCCCCGACAGCCCCGCCTATCCGCGCAGGCCGCCGAACCCCCCGTTCCCTCCCACCGTGCGGGCCGCCGCCGTCAGGGAGGTGACGAAGCGGGGCAGCCGCTCCGCCGTGAAGCGGGCCGACGGGCCGCCGAAGGACAGCGCCGCGACCACCTCGCCGCCCCGCGCCCGTACCGGGACGGCCACCGACGACAGCCCCTCCTCGTGCTCGCCGTGGCTGACCGCGTACCCGTTGCGCAGCGTCTCGGCCATCCCGTGGCGCAGCGTCGCGGTGTGGTCCGGGCCGTGCGGGGAGCGGCGGGCGACCCGGTCGAGCAGCGTGTCGTCCGCTCCGAGCAGCAGCACTTTGGACGGGCCGCCCGCCCACAGCGGCAGTTCGTCGCCGACCTGGACGACGTGGCGCAGCGCCTGCGGCCCCTCCTCCTGGGCGATGCAGATGCGGTGCACATCGCGCCGTACGTACAGGTGCACCGTCTCCCGGTGCTCGGCGGCCAGTTCGCGCAGCGCCCGGCGGGCGGGGGCGGGCAGCCGCCAGCCCTGGTCGGCCATGCGGACCCAGCGCAGGAAGGCGGGGCCCGCGGTGTAGCGGCCGTGTTCGTCCAGCCAGAGCAGGCCGTTGAGGCGCAGGGTCTGCAGGATCCGCAGCACGGTGGTCTTGGGCAGGCCGCTGGCGGTGACGATCTCGCGGAGAGACAGCGCGGGGCGGTGCTCGTTGAACAGCTCCAGGATGTCTATGGTCCGCTGGACCGTCCGCATACCCCGGGCCTCGCCGACTTCCTTGCCGTCCTTGTCGTCCCTGCCCGGGCTGCCCGTGCTGTCCTCGCTCATGCCGCCGCTCCTCGCCGTTCAGTCCGCTCGGCGGACCTGTCCGGGCCCGATGCGGACGCTCAGTATGGACCGAGGTCCGCTGCGCGGACCAGGGCCGGGGTGGGTTCGGGGTGGGGGTCAGCAAGGGCTTTCTGGCCGGTCAGGCCCGGATTTCCGGCCGGGTCGTTCCGTTTTACACCGCGGTTACTCGCCCGCAACCTCTTGTCGATGCTCAGCATACGTTCTATCGTCACCGGCACACGGACCCCAAGGTCCATTCAGCGGACCATCTCCCCCGTCCGCCCTCCCCTCCCCACGTAGGAGACACGGTGAAAGCAGCCGTCCTCACCGCTCCCCGCCGCCTTGAGACAGTCGACGACTGGCCGGAACCCGAGTGTGGCCCCCACGATGTCCTGGTCCGCCTCGAAGGCATGGGCGTCTGCGGTTCCGATCTGGCCGTCTTCGACGGCGACCGGGCCGTCCCGGCGCTGCCGTGGGTCGTCGGCCACGAGGGCTTCGGCCGGGTCGTCGCCGTCGGCGAGCGGGTCGTGGACCGTGCTGTGGGCCAGCGCGTGGTCGTCGAACCGAACTACGCCTGCCTCGACTGCCCCGCGTGCGACCGCGGCCTGACCTCCGCCTGCACCAAGCGCGCCATCGTCGGCATGAACGCGCCCGGTCTCCTCGCCGAACGGATCGCCGTCCCCGCCCCCTTCGCCCACCCCGTCCCCGACACCGCCGACCCCGCCGACCTCGCCTGCGCCGAGCCGTACACGGTGGCCCGTACCGCCGTGCGGCGCGGGGGAGCCGGGGCCGGGGACAAGACCCTGGTCGTCGGCGCGGGCGCGCAGGGCCTGCTGCTGTGCCAGGCGCTGCTGGCCATCGGCGTCCGCCCGGCCGTCGTGGAACCGCACCCCGGCCGCCTGGCGCACGCCGAGGCGCTCGGCGCCCGCGCGGCGGCCGACCGCGAGGGTGGCTTCCGTTACGTCTTCGAGTCCTCCGGGGTGGCTGCCGCGCTGGGCGCGGCCCTGGAGCGTACGGTCCCCGGCGCCACCGCCGTCCTCGTCGGGCTCGGCGCGGCGGGGCTGCCGCTCAGCGTCAACGAGCTGGTCCGCTCCCAGCTCACCCTGCGCGGCTCGCTCATCTACGACCACCCCGGTGACTTCACGGCCGCGCTGGCCGACATCACCTCCGGCGGGGTGCGGCCCGGCGCGGCGACCTGTGCCCGCTTCCCGCTGGAGCGTGCGCAGGAGGCGTTCGCCGGGGCCCGTGAGCGGGCCGGCAAGACCTGGATCTCCCTGGGCGACGGCGGTTGCTTCGATGACGGCGACTGACGTCCCCGGGCTCACCCTGTCCGCCCTGACCCTGCGCACCGCCACCTTCGGCGAGCGCGTCCGGGCCGCCGCGCGGGCCGGGTTCACCGGCATCGGCCTGGCCGTGCACCAGTACCGGCAGGCCCGCGCGGAGGGCTGGACCGACACCCGGATGGCGGCCCTGCTGTCCGAGTACGGTCTGCGGCTCACCGAGGTGGAACTGCTGCGCCACTGGGCGCGGCCACGGCGCTACGACGAGCGGCGGCGCAGCGAGGACGACACCGTCTTCCACATCGCGGAGACCTTCGGCGCCCGGCGCGTCAACGCCGGGATGTTCGATGAGCACCCGTACCAGGACCTCGTCGACGGGCTCCGGGCGGCCGCCGAGCGCGCCGAGCGGGCCGGGGCGGTGCTGGGGCTGGAGTTCATGCCGTTCTCCGGCATCCGCGATCTGGGCCTCGCGGCGCGTGTCGTCGCCGCCGTACGGTCTCCGCGCCCGACCGGCGCCGTCTCCCCCGGGCTGATCCTCGACGCGTGGCACCTCACCCGGGCCCGTACCCGCCCCGAGGAGATCGCGGCCCTGCCGCCCGGCGCCGTGGTGAGCGTCCAGCTCGACGACGTGCTGCCCACCCCGCTGTCCGACACCCTGCACGAAGCCCGCCACCAGCGGCAGCTGCCGGGGGAGGGAGCGGCCGACCTGACCGGTCTGCTGCGTCTGCTGCGCCGAGCCGGCGTACAGGCTCCCGTCTCGGTCGAGGTCCTCTCCGACGACCTCGACGCCCGCGCACCCGCGGAGACCGCCGCGCGCGCTTACCGGACCACGTGTCGCGTCCTTGCCACGGCCGCAGTGGCCACCCCCGCCGCCTGAGTTCCCGCTGCTGCCCCTCGGCCGAGTCCCCCGGCCGGGACAAGGAGTCTTCATGAGCACCACAAGCACCAACCCACCCGCCGACAACACCCCAGCCGCCCCACCCCTCCTCCCCGACAGCGCCCGCCCGGCCGTCAGCCGCGCCCGCTACGGCCTGCTCGCGTCGCTGTTCGTCATCACCGCGATCAACTACCTGGACCGTACGAACCTGTCGGTCGCCCTCCCGCACATCAAGGACGACTTCCACCTCAGCGCCACCGAACAGGGCGTGCTGCTCTCCTCCTTCGGCTGGGCGTATCTGCTGCTGCAGATCCCCACCGGGCGGCTCATCGACAAGGTCGGCGCCAAGCTGGCCTTCGGATACGCGCTGATCGGCTGGTCGCTGGCCACCGCGGCCATGGCGCTGACCCGCGGCTTCGGCTCGCTGATCGGCGTGCGCGTCGCGCTCGGCGCCTTCGAGGCCCCGGCCTTCCCGTCCAACAACCGGCTCGTCGTCAACTGGTTCCCCGGCCGCGAACGCGGGCGGGCCACCGCCACGTACACCGCCGGTGAGTACATCGGACTGGCGATCGCCGCCCCGGTGCTCTCCGTGCTCACCGTGCACTTCGGATGGCACTCGGTCTTCCTGGTGACCGGGGCCGTCGGGCTGCTCTTCTCCGTCGTCTGGTTCCGCCGGGTGTACGACCGGCCGGAGCAGAGCCCGCGGGTCAGCGCCGAGGAACTCGCCCACATCCGGCAGGCGGACGAGCAGGAGACGGCCGACGCCGCCGAGAAGGCCGCGGCGAGCGAGCCCACGGACATCTGGGCCGATCTGCGGGTGCTGCTCACCAACCGGCGGCTGTGGGGCATGTACATCGGGCAGTTCGCCAGCGCCTCCGTGCTGTTCTTCTTCCTCACCTGGTTCCCCAGCTATCTGGTGGAGGAGAAGGACATGGGCGTCATCAAGGCCGGGTTCTGGGCCTCCGCGCCGTATCTCGCGGCGCTGATCGGCACGCTGGTCGGCGGCGCCTGGTCGGACCGGATGCTCAACAGCGGCAAGTCCCGTACGTTCGCCCGCAAGGCACCCGTGATGATCGGCTTCGTGCTGGCTTCGATCATCGTCTGTGCGAACTTCACCGACTCCGTTCCGCTCGTGATCACCTTCATGTCGATCGCGTTCTTCGCCCAGGGGCTGATGCAGAACAGCTGGGCGCTGTTCTCGGACGCCGTCCCGCGCCGGCTCACCGGGACCGGCGGCGGCGTGTTCAACTTCATGGCCAACGCGGGCGGGGTGCTCACCCCGCTGGTGATCGGCATCATCGTCGACAGCACCGGATCCTTCGCCTGGGCGCTCGGCTACATCGGCATTGTGGTGGCCGTTGGGCTGCTGGCGTACGCGCTGCTCATCGACAAGGTGGAGCGCGTCGAGGCGTGATGGAGGGCCGCCCAGGCCGGTGTGTGCGGCGCCGTGCGGGGCCCGGCGCCGCACAGTCACAGTCGCAGCCGCAGCCGCAGCCGCAGCCGATCGTGATCCGCACAGCGGACCATCGGATCCGTTCAACGGTCCTCGGAGCTACCATGTCCGGGTGACCGTGACTCAACAGCCCCCCACCCCGGCCGACTGGTGGGTGACCGCGGACCAGTCGCTCACCCTCGCCGGCCGGCACACCGGCGCCGCCCACACCGCCCCCGATCTGCTCGCCACCCTCAGCGAGATCGCCGAGGCCCGCCGGGCCACCGCCCCCGCCCTCGAGGACGCCCGCCGTGCCCTCGACGAACGAATCGGACACGATTGACGATGACCGCACGCCCCCGCGTCCTGCTGCTGCACGGCCCCAACCTCAACCTCCTCGGCGAGCGCGACCCCGGCACATACGGGTCCACCACGCTCGAGCAGATCGAGGAGCGTACGGCTGCGCTGGGGCAGGAGCTGGGCGCCGAGGTGCGGTGCGCGCAGAGCAACAGCGAGGGCGTGCTCGTCGACCTCGTCCACCAGGCCCGCCACGACGACGGCATCATCTTCAACCCCGGCGCGTACGCGCACTACAGCTACGCGCTGCGCGACGCGGTGGACGCCGTGGCGGGCTTCGGCGTGCCCTGCATCGAGGTCCACATCTCCAATGTGCACGCCCGCGAGCCGTTCCGGCACACCTCGGTGACGGCGGCGGTGAGCCAGGGCTATCTCTGCGGCCACGGCGTCTTCGGCTACGAACTGGCGCTGCGCGCCGTGCTGAACCGCATCGAGGAGCGCCGTCGTAGCAACGGCTGACGGCGAGCAGGGCCTGGAGGTTGATGACACGGTGGGCCTCGGCGCTGAAGACGGCGGACTCGCGCAGGGTGTTCCAGGCGCGCATGTAGGTGGCGATGCTGTCGGCGTCGTTGATCCACAGCTCGGCGTGCAGCCCGCATCGCTTACGCCCCGAGATCCCCTGCCCCGACCGACGGTGAACGCGCGCCGTCAGCCCGCGAGCGCGTCGTACCGTACGCCCGTCAGCCGCTCCGACGCCGCCCACAGCCCCCGCCCCGCCTTGTCGTCCCGCGCCCACTTCGCGCGGGCCGAGCGGGTGGGGGTGCCGCGCCACATCTGGAAGGGCGGGCCGAAGAAGTCGTCCTGGTGCACGGCAGGGGCGGTGGCGGCGTAGAGGGTGGGGAGGGCGCCGTTGTCGGGGGTTTGGGCGAAGAAGCGGTTGCCGATTTCCATGAAGCGCTGGGTGCCGCGGCGGCCCTCCATCCTGGGGGCGGCGGTCTGGAGGTTGGTCGAGGCGTAGCCGGGGTGGGCTGCGGCGGCGGTCAGTTGGGCGTCGCAGGCGCGCAGGCGGCGGGAGAGCTCGTGGATGAAGAGGAGGTTGGCGGTCTTGGAGCGGGCGTAGGCGGCCCAACGCCCGTATTTGCGCTCCATGTTCAGGTCGCGCGGGTCGACCGTCCCCAGCATGTGCATAAAGCTGGAGAGGCTGACCACCCGCGCCCCCGGGCCCGCCTCCAGCAGCTTCGGCAGCAGGAGGCCGGTCAGCGCGAAGTGGCCCAGGTGGTTGACGCCGAACTGCATCTCGAAGCCGTCGACGGTCCTGCGGTGGGGGAGGGCCATAACGCCCGCGTTGTTGATCAGCAGGTCCAGCCGGTCGCCCTTGTACTCGGCCGCGAAGGCCCGTACGGACGTCAGGTCCGCCAGGTCCAGCGGCGCGACCCGCACATCCGCGCCCGGCGCCTGCGCCCGGATCCGCTCCGCGGCCCCGGCGCCGCGCGCCTCGCTGCGGCAGGCCAGCACCACCTGGGCGCCGTGGCGGGCGAGCTCGCGGGCGGTGATGTAGCCGATGCCGCTGTTGGCGCCGGTCACCACGGCGGTGCGGCCGGTCTGGTCGGGGATGTCGCTCGCGGTCCAGCCCTTCATCACGCGCTCCTTCGCGGTCGGTCGCGGCCTGTCGCCGTCTGTGCTACGCGCCGGTAGCCTTCGCCTCCGGCGACAGCCTAAGCGCGAGTCCGCCAAGGTGCGAGGTGAGAGCCGGTCGCGAACGGCGTGGTTAGGATGCCCGGCATGACGGGGAGCCGGTTGATCAAGAGCAGCATGATTCCATCCGAAGGAAACATCGACGACTTCGCCGTGGTCGATGTGAAGGGTCGGCCCCTGGCGGTGTGCGCCAGTCGCAGCGATGTATGGACGTGGGACCTGCTCAGCGATGAGTGGCTGAAGCGGCCACTGGCCGATTTCGACAACGGGTCGTACGGCATACCCGTCTACCCGGACTTCCAGCACGTAGACGTGAGCGTCGTCGAGGAGCGGGTGCTGTTCGCCGCGGGTGGGCAACACCAAGGGCCGGGCCTGTGGGACGTGATGAGCGGCGAGCTGCTCAATCCCCCACCGGAGTTTCGCAGCTGCGTTCACGCCCTGGCCCTGACATCAGTGGGCGGGCGCACCACCCTCGTGGCCGGTGCGTCCCTTCCCGAGGTGTGGGTGTGGGATCCGGCAAATCCCGAGATCGAGGCGTGGGGCCCGACGGCTGATGAGGACGCGGAGGAGCAGGAGCCGCGGGAGCTTCCCGGTCATTCCGGCGATATGAATCATCTCGTGGTGGGGCGGCTGCGCGGGCGTCCGGTGGTGGTGTCGGGCGGTGACGGCGACGTTCTGCTGTCGGATCTTGAGACTGAAGAGCTGGTCCACAAGTGGTCTGCCGACGGTTCGGTCCACGCCGTTGCCCTGTCCGAGGTCGGTGGCCGTCCTGTGGTGCCGACGGTGACCGATTCCGGCGAGATGCGGATCTGGGACGCGGTCGGTGGCGAGCCGTTCGGCCGTCTCTCCACGGGTCATACGGAGCGTACGCGCGCCTTGGCCACCGCTGTGGTCGGAGCCCGCACACTCGCGGTGACCGGCAGCGACGACGGGACGGCCCGGATCTGGGATCTCGCCGAGGGGCAGCAGATCGGGGCGCCGCTGGCCGGACACGAGGGCGAGATCTGGACCGTGGCGATCACACCAATGGACGGCCGCCACGTGGTGCTGACGGCAGGCCGCGGCGGCGTCGTACGCGTCTGGGATCTCTCGGCCTGACGTCCTTGCAAGAAGCGTGAGTTGCGGTGAGTACCGGACAGCGACACGCCATGGTGTCGGCGTGTCGCTGTCCGATACTCACCGCAAAGTCGCCGGCCTGGCCTGCGCCGGGCCGGGAGCCTCAGCTGTTGGCCAGGGTGCGGTCCAGGAGAGAGAGCAGTCGGTCCCAGTGGCGCTTCAGCCCGGAGGCGCTGAAGGCGTCGGTGTCGGACATGGTGAAGCCGTGGACGGTGCCGGGGTAGATCTCGGAGGTGTAGTCGACCTTCGCGGCGTCCAGGGCCCGGTTGAGCTCGCCCAGCTCCTCGGGCGTCAGGTCGCTTTCGGCGTGGCCGAAGTGGATTTGGGCGGTGATCTTGGCGAGGGCGTCCGGCCCGTCCGCGCCCACGGGGCCGTGGAATCCGGCGACGGCTGCCACCTGGCCGGGGTGGGCCGCGGCGGTGCGCACCGCCATGAGGCCGCCTATGCAGTAGCCGGTCACCGCGACCGGTCCGGCGCTGACCTCGGGCTGGGTGGTGAGGAACCTGAGGTAGGCGTCGGCGTCGCGCAGGACACGTTCGGCGGTGTGCGCCTCGATCAAGGGCATCACCTGGGCGATGACCGCAGGCCGGACCTCTTCTCCGATGTGCTCGGGAAGCTCGGTCAGCGGTGCCGGGCCGTGCCGGTAGAAGGGGTTGGGGACGAGCACGTAGTACCCGTGCCCGGCCAGTTCGCGGGCCATCTCCCGCAGCACGGGCCGGATGCCGAAGCCGTCCGCGTACATCAGCACCCCCGGGTGCCGATCGCCATGGTCGGGGAAGGCGGCGAAGGCGTCGGCCTGGCCGTCCGCGGTGGGAATCTGCAGCGTCTTCGTGGGCATGCATTCTCCTGTCGTGGTTGATGTGTCGAGCCTGTGATCAACACGACGGAGGCGGAGCCCGCGCAGCAGCGCCGGATCCTCGATCGAACAGCGGGCCCGCATTGGCCCGTACGGCGCTCAGCGGAGCACCGGGTCACCAATCCGTGTGTGGCGCGATGCCGTCCCGGTAGTCATGGCGCACAGCGTAACCCTCCTACGCGTCGTGGCGCGTCGGACCCGGGCGGGAGGCCGACGAAGGCGCGAGGCGTGGGGACCGGCACTCGAACCACACGTCCTTGCCGGTGGGCGTGGGCGCGGCGCCCCAGCGGTGGGCGGTGCTGGTGAGGATGAACATGCCGCGGCCGCTGTCGGTGTGCTTGTGGACGTTCGCCAGCACTTCGGTGGCGCAGAGCGCCACGGCGTCGATGAGGTCGTCGCGGCCCCAGAGCCGCAGGTGGGCGCAGATGACGCGGCGGAGGCGGGTCAGTATCTCCGGGGCGGCGCCAGATCGAGAACGGCAAGCGAGGCATCCGGCCGCTGGATCTGACGGTGCTGTTCAAGCTGTACGGGATCGAGGACGAGCGCCAGTGCGCGAGCCTCAGGCGGCTGGCGAAGGAGATCCACAAGGTCGACTGGTGGAGCAACCAGGGTCCGATGCTCCGCGACACGCTGAAGGACTGCCTCACGCTCGAAGCCGACTCCGAGGTGGTGCGCACATACGAGTCCGTGGTGATCCCGGGCTGCTTCAGACCGAGGCGTATACATGGCAGACGTTTTCCGTGCACCCGCCTCAGAGCGTGGAAATCCTGGTGGAGACGCGCATGAAGCGCAAGGAACTGCTGGAGCACCAGGCCGGCTTCTGCCTGCGAGCCGTCATCGACGTCCCAGCCCTGCACCGGATCGGCGGCTCGCCGGACGTGGTGCGCGGGCAGCTCGAACATCTTCAGCAGGTGGCGAAACGGCCCAACGTCAAGGTGCAGATCCTGCCACTCGATGCGGCTCTCCCGCATGATCAGCTCCCGCCGTTCACGATCTACCGTCAGCGGGGTGAACCCCCGGCGGACATCGTCTGTTGGAGCACATCACGGGTGGTAGCTTGCTCGAACAGCGGCAGGACGTGATGCGCTACGCCACCGCTTGGGACGAACTGACAGCCGCTGCGCTGTCTCCGGCCGCTTCGCAGCAGGCACTCTGCTCTTCCAGCCATCGGCCTGGCAGGCGTTCGTGGACGCCGTTCGGGGCGGCGAGCTCGACGGATAGGGGTCTGGCGGCGCTCCGTCTACCCTGGCGCGATGACTGCACAGGTGATCGTGCTCAATGGCGGATCCAGCTCGGGGAAGTCCAGCCTGGCCAGGGCTCTGCAAGCGGTCCTGCCGGATCCATGGCTGACCTTCAGCGTCGACACGCTGATCGAGGCGATGCCCGCGTCCATGACGGGGGTGGCATCCGGGATCGAGTTCGCCCCGGATGGCGGGGTGAGCGTCGGGTCGGAGTTCAGGGCGCTGGAGGCCGCGTGGATCGAGGGGATCGCCGCGATGGCCCGGGCCGGGGCTCGGGTCATCGCGGACGAGGTGTTCTTGGGGCAAGCGGAGTCCCAGCAGCGGTGGGTGAAGGCGCTGCGCGGCCTCGGTGTGTTGTGGGTGGGCGTCAGATGTGAGCCCAAGGTCGCCGCGGCCCGTGAGGCCGCCCGCGGGGATCGGGCGGTGGGGATGGCCGAGTCGCAGGCGGATGTGGTGCACCAGGGCGTGAGTTACGACCTGGAGGTGGACACCTCACACACCGAGCCCCTTGGAGTGCGCGCGGGCCATTGCCGCTCAGGTCAGCTGAGCGACCGGTCGCTATGCGCGCTCCATGACCTGCTTGAGTGTGGCGAGGTCGGCGGTCACCGCGTCCGCGTCGCGTTGGAAGTCCTCGTCGCTCATGCCCGGCCGTCGGCGGAGGGTGAACACCACCTCGCAGCCGGTGCCGTCGACGATCACCCGCACCGGGTTGTGGACGGTCTCGCCCGAGGGCAGCGTGACATCGTGATCGAGGACGCCGAACTCGTTTTGGGGCGCGAAGGCGACCACGACCGGCCTCATGGGCGACGACTCGGCGATCCACTGTCCGTCGATCCCGGCGATGGAGTTTCCCAGCCCGTGAGCCCACTGGGGAAGGTTGGAGGGGGTCGACGCGTAGTCGTAGACGTCCTTGGCGGTGCGAGCGATATGTGTGCTGACGTGGCGCGATTCCGAGGCGATGTTCTCCATGTTCTCCATGGTCCCGACGGTACGGAACCGCTGCCGGTGTGGTCTTGAACGAATCAGTCATGGCTGAGCAGGAACGGGGAGGAGGTCGCGCAGACTCGCCGCGTAGCCGGACGGGTGGCTGGTGTTGCCGTTGTGGCCGCCGGGCAGTTCGATCACCTCCGTGCCGAGCGCGTCCGCCAGGGCGTAGGCGCAGCGGCGGTCGAAGACGCCGTCGGGGGTGGTGCGGCCGACGGCCGGGACGATACGGGTGGGTGTGTTCGCGAGGGCGGAGATGTCGAGCGTGTCGTCGAGCACCGCCGTGAAGTCGTGGCGGATGAAGTAGTCGAAGTTGGCGCGGCGCAGGGCGTTGATCGGCTGTGGGGTCAGGCCGGGTTCGGAGTCGCGGCCGCTGGTGTCGATGCCGAGGACGCGGGCGATCTCCGGGAGGGCGGCGGCGAGGCCGTCGCGTGCGTAGAGCCGCTGCAGATGGGCGAGTTCGTGTTCGTGGTGGGTCCGTTCGGTGGCGGGAAGCAGTCGGGGCGCGACGGGCTCGTGGGCGATCAGGGTGTGGATCCGGCCCGGGTGGCGCACCGCGAGGTGCAGGCCGATGACGGCGCCGAGGCTGCAGCCGAGCATCGCGGCCGGCGCCGGTGTCCCCGCCGGGTCGGGTGTCACCGTCGCGAGCACGCGCGCCGCGTCGTCCGCGTGCTCGGCGAGCGTCGCCCCGCGTGACGGGTCGTGGAGCCGACTGCGCGACAGGCCCCGCCGGTCGTAGGTGACCACCGTGTACGTGTCGGCGAGACGCGCGGCGAGGTCGACGCTGCGATCGGCGTCTCCTTCGCCGCTCTGGCCGATCAGCAGCACGGGTCCGTCCCCGCGCACCTGGTAGTGGAGGGTGGCGCCGGGCGCGTCGAGGGTGCCGGTGCGGGTGCTTTCGTTCGTCATGGACTCAAGCTATCCCATCGAATTAGATACATCAATATAGATGTATCTAATTCGATGTACCCTCGGGGGTGTGAACGGAGTCGAACTCTTCCTCCTCGGCCGTACGCTCATGAAGATCGGTGAGGACGCCATGCCCGAGCCCCCCGGCGGGGCCGAACGCCACGCGGGCAGCACGCGCCTCGTGCTGATCGCCGCCAGCGACATCGCCGCGCACCCCGGCACCACCGTCGGCGACATCGCGGGCCGGACCGGACTGCCGCAGAGCCAGATCTCCACCGCCGTCGCCCGCCTGAAGGAGGCGGGGTCCATCACCACCGCCCCCGACCCCGCCGACCGCCGCCGCGCGCTCATCAGCCCCGCCGCCGAGCCCTCCGCCCGTGTCGAGCAGGTGCGCGCCACGACCATCGATGCCGCCCTCGCCACGGCCCTCGGCACCGACGACCCTCAGCGGCTGCGTGAGGTGACCGACGCCCTCACGGTCCTCGCCCGCCATCTCACCCCGTAAGCACGGAAAAGCCGTCGCCGATTACGCTGCCGGTCATGGCCGACCCGCATCCCGTCACCACCGAGCGCGCCGACGTCGCCGCCTTCCGCGTCGAGGCGGGCCTCGACCACCTCATCGACGTCCACACCCACTTCATGCCGCAGCGCGTCCTGGACAAGGTCTGGGCGTACTTCGACTCGGCGGGCCCCCTCGTGGGGAGGGTCTGGCCGATCAACTACCGGCGTGAGGAGCAGGAACGCCTCGACGTGCTGCGCGGCTTCGGGGTGCGCGCCTTCACCGCGATGCTCTACCCGCACAAGCCCGCCATGGCCCGCTGGCTCAACGACTGGGCCGCCGACTTCGCCGCCCGTACGCCGGACTGTCTGCACACCGCGACCTTCTACGCCGAGCCCTGCGCCCTCGACGATGTGCGCCGCGCCCTCGACCAGGGCGCGCGGGTCTTCAAGTGTCACGTACAGGTGGGGGGATTCGACCCCAACGACCCGCTGCTGGACGGGGTCTGGGCGCTGCTCGCCGAGCGCGGCATACCCGTGGTCACCCACTGCGGCTCCGGGCCCATCCCCGGCCGGCACACCGGGCCGGGGCCGATCGGGGCGCTGCTGGCCCGCCACCCCGCGCTGCGGCTGGTGGTCGCACATCTCGGCGGGCCGGAGTACGCGGAGTTCCTCGATCTGGCCGAGCGGTACAAGCACGTCATGCTTGACACGACCATGTCCTTCACCCCGTTTGTGGAGGCGTATATGCCTTTCCCGCGCGTCGAGTTGCCCCGGCTCGCGGACCTGCGGGAGAAGGTCCTGCTGGGCACCGACTTCCCGAACATCCCGTACTCGTACGTGGACGCCCTGCGCGCCCTGCGGGACCTCGGCCTCGGTGCCGACTGGCTGCGCGCGGTCTGTCATGACAACGCGGCCCGCCTTTTTGGTCTGTGACAGGCCGCTCGGCCCGCTGTCGGACCCATGAGTCAAGATTTCCGCATGGAGACGACAGCAGGCGAGCTGGTGACGGCGCGGGCCGAGGTGGCGGCCCTGGACAATTACGTCGCAGGGGACGCGTTGAGCGGGCTCGTCGGTACTTCGCACAGCTGGACGGACAAAGGCGCGCTGGCCGGTATCGAGCGGACCGGTCGCTATATGGCCGGCACCTGGGATCCGCCCACCCCGGACGGCGGCCCGGGAAGGGCCGCGGACGGATCCTGGACGCGGTTCATCGGGCGCATCGGCGGCGTGGCGCTGCGCGCCGCCGCGCCGTCCACCCGTGAGGAGCGCCGTCAGCGTCTGCTCACGCTGCTGGAGATCTGGGCGGACGGCCCCTTCTGCGATCCGGAGGGCCGGTTTCGCACGGGTCTGGTGAGGGTGGCCGAGGGCGACCCGGCGGCGGTGCGGGACGAGCGAGGAGCGGCCCTCGTGACCGGCTGGGCCCCTGGGGGGCTCCGCGCATTCGTCGATCTGCGTACAGGCGACGCGGATCCGCCGAGCCTGGGCGCCATCGACGAGGTGACAGACGTGCCGCGCGGAGGATGGGGCAGCGCCGAGCAGCTGCGCCGGCTGATGGGGCTGGTCAGGGAGCGCGGGCCGGTGCCGTGGGATCCGCAGGCCGTGGCCTTGCTGTGCGACGGCACGGGAATGGGGCGCGCGGCCGCGTCGCTCGCGCTGGCGGGGGGCCTCGACCGGGCGCGCACCCCGTTCCTCGACGCGCATGAGCGGGACATTCTGCGGCTCAAGGTGGCCGAGGCCGAGGACGGCGCCGCCGAACACGCCCGGCTGACCCCGCTGGAACGCCTTGAGTTGCTGGCGGATGTGCTGCCCGAGGACCCCGCCGAGCTGTGGGAGCCGCACGGGATGCGTGGGGTGGCGGAGCGGCTGGCCGAGGCATGGCGGGCGCTGCGCGGTCGGCGGGTCGTGGTGCCGCAGCGTACGCTCAACGCCGTCGTCGAGCTGCAGCTGCTGCGCCTGTCAGCGGCCGAGTTCTGCGCGGCGTTCACCAACCCCACTGCCGAGCCCGGGCTCAGCGCCCCCGTCGACACCTGGATCAAGAACACCGACCACGGCTCGATGGTCACCGACGCCAACGCCCGGTGGGATGTCGCGAGGTTCGAGGACCGCCTGCTCTCCACCGTCCCCAACCTGTTCTGGGTCTACGCCGAGCTCCCCGCCGGTGACCTCGTCCGCGACGGGGCGCCCGGCCTGGTACGAGTGCTGCAGGAGCGGCTGAACCACCCGGGGCTGCTGCTGGACGCCGGCAGGCTCGACCACAAGGTGGGGGCCTCGGTCGCCGAGGTGCACGAGCGATTCGGGTACCAGCCGTATGCCGGGCCGGAGCGGCTGGACGTGGCGTCCATCGACGACGGGCTCACCGTGGTCACGGACGGCATCATCGACCGCAGAGGGGACCTGACCCGGACCCGCCTGTACTTCCGCCCGGCGTTCTACGGCGACGACGAGCGCTCCCGGGCGCTGTTGGCGGCCAGGGCCGACTCCCCCTACGACCGTGAGCTGGGGTTCGTCGAGTGGCTGCGCGGCCCGGTCTGCGCGCGCATCATCGAGCGGATCGAGAGCGCATCGCTGCCCGACGGCGCGTACGAGACGAACCCGGCGGCTTCCGCGCCCGATGTGGTGGCGCGGGCCGCGGGCGGGCTCGGCGTCGACGAGGACGCGGCGGCGCTCTACCTGCAGCTGCTGGCCGTGCCCGCGCCGACCGACCGCAACGTCCGCAGGTGGAACGGGTGGAAGGCCGACCGGCACCAGAAGGCCGCCGCTGTGCTGGTCGAGCGGGGTCTGGTCGCCTGGGACAAGCGCCCCCGGGCGGGCCGTCAGATCTTCCTGCCGGGCGAGTGGATCCACGCCAAGAAGCCCTACCAGCCCATGGAGGCGTGGAAGGCGGAGCTCATCGGGGTGCCCCGCTCCTACAACGGGCGCCTGGAGAACCCCCTTCCGCTGCCCACCCGCACCCTGCCCGAGCTGTTCGCCCACGCCTGGGCGCTGGTCGAGGACGGAGCCGGTCCCTCTATATAGCCCCCGGTCACTTCACCTCCGCCTCGCACACCAGCCGCCGCCGGTGGTCCACCGTCCGCTCCGGCCCGGTCAGCGTCAGCGGCACCGTGTGCCGTATGTCGGCGTCCGCGCTGGAGGCGGCCAGGCGCAGCTCCAGGGGCCCGGGTTCGACGATCCGGCCCCCGTCGGGGGCGCCCGGGTAGGAGGCCAGGTCGGCGTGGAAGGTGAAGTGGACCTCGGCGCTCTCGCCGGGCGCGAGGGGGACGCGGGCGTAGCCGATGAGCCGGGTGACCGGGCGGACGGTGCGGGCCACGGGCTGGTGCAGATAGAGCTGGACCACCTCGGTGCCGGGGCGCTCGCCCGTGTTGCGGACGGTCAGGCGCAGCGTGGTCTCGCCGTCGGTGGCCAGGGTGGCCGCGTCCGTCGCGTCCGTCTCCGGGGCATCCCAGGCGAAGGAGGTGTACGAGAGGCCGTGGCCGAAGGGGTGCAGCGGGGTCGGGTCGACGTTGCTGGCCTCGCCCCGCAGGCCCAGCGGCGGCTGCAGGTACGTCCAGGGCTGGCCGCCGGTCGCGTACGGGAGGCTGACGGGCAGCCGGCCCGACGGGTTGACCTGGCCGGAGAGGACCGCGGCGACGGCCGGGCCGCCCTCCTCGCCGGGGAAGAAGGCCTGGACGGTGGCGGCGAGCAGGCCCGACCAGCGGCCGAGCGCGTACGGGCGGCCGGTGAGCAGGACCAGCACGACGGGCGTGCCGGTGGCCAGGAGGGTGTCGAGCAGGGCGCCCTGCTCCCCGGGGAGTTCCAGGTCGGCGGCGTCGCAGCCCTCGCCCGAGGTGCCCCGGCCGAAGAGGCCGGAGCGGTCGCCGAGCACGGCGACGCAGACATCGGCGTCCGCGGCGGCGCGGGCGGCCCGCGCGAGGCGGCTCTCGGCGGCGACGGCGGCCGCCCCGCCCGTCGAGCCGCCCGTCGCGGCGCCGGGCGTGGCCGGGCCGGGCGGGGCGCAGCCCTCGGCGTGGGTGATGCGTGCCTCGGGGAGTTCGGCGCGCAGCGCGGCGAGCACCGTCGGCACGTCGATGCCGAGCGGCAGCTCGGGGTGCTCGACGCCCACGTGCCGGGGGAAGGTGTAGCAGCCGAGCATCGCGGCGGGGTCATCGGCGAGCGGGCCGACGACCGCGATCCGGGTGTCGGGTGCGAGCGGCAGCGCGTCGCGGTCGTTGGCGAGCAGCACCACCGACTCCTCGGCCAGCTGCCGGGCCACCTCCCGCATCACCGGCGGGTCCAGGTCGACGACCTGGGGGAGCGCGGGCGGCGTGGCCGACCAGTCCGGGTCCAGCAGGCCCAGCTCGCACTTCTGCCGCAGCACCCGCAGCGCCGCCCCGTCCACCAGCGCCTCGTCCACCTCCCCGGCCCGTACGGCGTCCCGGAGCGGCGTGGAGAAGCAGCGCACGGCTGGCAGCTCCACGTCCACGCCCGCCTCCAGCGCGAGCGCCGCGGCGCGCGCCGGGGTGTCGGCGACGCGGTGGTGCAGCTCCAGGAAGGAGAGGCCGAAGTAGTCGGAGACGATGGTGCCGGTGAAGCCCCAGCGCTCGCGCAGGAGTTCTGTCAGCAGCCATCGGTTCGCGGCCGACGGGACGCCGTCGAGGTCGTTGTAGGCGTGCATGACCGAGCGCGCCCCGCCCTCCAGTACGGCCATCTCGAACGGCGGCAGGATGACGTCGGCGAGTTCGCGGGGGCCGATGGAGACCGGGGCGTGGTTGCGGGCGCCGCGCGAGGCGGAGTAGCCCGCGAAGTGCTTGAGGGTGGCGATGATCCCGGCCGACTGGAGGCCGCGTACATACGCGGTGCCGACGGTCCCGACCAGGTACGGGTCCTCGCCGATGGACTCCTCCGTACGGCCCCAGCGCGGGTCGCGCACCACGTCGAGGAGCGGAGACAGGCCCTGGTGGATGCCCACCGCCCGCATCGAGGCGCCGATCAGCTCGGCGGCCCGGCCCACCAGCGCCGGGTCGAAGGTGGCGCCCCAGGCCAGCGGGGTGGGGAAGACGGTCGCGCCCCAGGCGAAGAACCCGGTGAGGCACTCCTCGTGGGCGACGGCCGGGATCCCGAAGCGGTTGCCCGCGGCGACCCGCGCCTGGGCGCGGGCGAGGGCGGCGACACCCTCGCTCGGATCGACGGGGGTGGTGCCGAAGGGCCGGGTCAGCTGGCCGAGTCCGTGGCGGAGCAGGATGTCGAGGTCGACTTCCTCGTTGACCTGGTGCTGGAGCGGGGCGACGTCCTCGCCGTCGTCGTCCCCGGACCCGGAGCCCGGCCAGACGCCGGCGAGCTGGGCGAGCTTCTCCTCCAGGGTCATCCGGGAGAGCAGGTCCGCGGCGCGGTCTTCGGCGGGAAGGGAGGTGTCCTGCCAGGGGTGAGGCATGAAGCTCCTTGTCTCAAAGCTGCTCGGGCTGCTCGGGGCTGCTTGGCGGGCTGCTCACTTGCCGCCCACGCCCATCAGGCCGTTGATCAACTGACGGCGGGCGAAGAGATAGACGACGAAGATCGGGACGATGGACAGCACCACCGCGGTGAGCAGCGCCGGGGTGTCCACCCGGAACTCGCCGACGTAGTCGTACAGGCCCAGGGTCAGCACCCGGTTGCTCCTGGACTGGGTGAGGATCAGCGGGAACATGAAGCCGTTCCAGGCGTGCAGCGCCGAGTACACGCCGACGGTGGAGATCCCCGCCCGCGACATCGGCACCACCAGCCGCAGCAGCACCCGGGTCGGCCCCGCGCCGTCCAGCGCCATCGACTCGTACAGCTCCTCGTCGATGTCGCGCATGGTGCCCGCGAGGATCAGCACGCTGACGGGGAGGGAGAAGGCGGCCGTCGGCAGGATCACCGCCAGCAGGGTGTCGTACAGCTGGAGCTTGGTGATCACCAGATAGATCGGGATGATCACCGCCTGGGACGGGATCGCGAGCCCGAGCAGGAACATCTGGAAGACGCGCTGGGACATCCGGCTGCGGGCGCGCACCACCGCGTAGCCGACGGTCACCGACAGCACGATGACGATGGCGGCGCAGACGGCGGTGACGACCAGGGTGTTGCCCAGGTAGGTGAAGAAGTGGCTGCTCAGCACCCGGTCGTAGTTGGTGAGGGTGGGGTGGGTGGGCAGCGAGAGCGGGCCGTCGTCGATATAGCCGTCGCGGGTGCGGAAGGTGGTGGCCACCAGGACGTACAGCGGGGCGCCGACGATGACCAGCCAGATGAGGGAGGCCAGCCCGGCGGGGTAGTTGGGTCTCCGGGGGCCGCTCCTCTTCAGGAGACGGGGCAGGCCCGGGCGGCGGGGTTTCGGCGGCGGGGCCGCCTCGCCGGCCGTACGGTCCGCCTCGGGGCGCTGGTGCAGCACGTCGGTCACCGTGAATCTCCGAGGCGCAAGACCGCCCACGAGACGGCTGGTACGATTTCTGACGTGCTGAGCGAGAACCAAGCCAGCACAGCAGCTCCTTTGCTTGCAGTACCGAACCGGGCTGGTTCCAACCCGGCTGGTGTTGATCGTGTAAGACCCGTCGGTCCGCAGGGCCGCAGGCGACGTGAGCCAGGAATCCCCCTGCCTTCAGCTGGGGGAGGGTTCAAATCCCCTCCCGGGTGCTGCGCATCGCGCTGAAGCCCGTCAGCCGCACCAGCAGCAGCGAGACGGCGGTGGCGACGACGACGAGGAGGGCCGCGACCGCGCTGGCGTAGCCGAGGTCGAAGGCCTGGAAGCCGTTCTTGTACATCAGGTAGGGCACGATGCTGGTGTCCGTGCCCGGGCCGCCCTTGGTGAGGATCAGGACGGTGTCGAAGAAGGTCAGCGCGCCCACCACCATGATCACCGACGAGGTGACCACGGTGTTGCGCAGCTGGGGCAGGGTGATCGAGAAGAACTGGCGGACGGTGCCCGCGCCGTCGATGGCCGCGGCGTCGTAGAGCGAGCGCGGGATCGCCCGGGCGCCGCCCTGGTAGATCAGGGTGTGGAGGGGGATGAACTGCCAGGCGGTGACGAAGAGGATGGCGCCGAGGGCGCCCTGGGAGTCGCCGAGCAGATCGCCGTCCTCGAAGCCGAGGGCGGGCCCGATCTCCGCGATGAGGCCGAAGTTGGGGTCGAGCAGCTGCTTCCACACCAGGGCCAGCGCGACGGAGGACGCCAGCAGCGGCAGGAAGAAGATCGCCGACAGCACGGCGCGGTTGCGCTGCCGCCCGGCCGCCCACACCCCCAGCAGCAGCGCGAGCGGGGTCTGGACCAGCCAGGTCAGGACGGTCAGCAGCAGGCTGAGCCAGACCGCCTGGCGCATGTCGGGGTCGTGCCACAGCCGGGACCAGTTGTCGGTGCCGGTCCACTGGGGGGAGCCGATGCCGTCCCACTCGGTGAAGGCCAGATAGCCGACCAACAGCATGGGCAGGACGGCGAAGCACGCGAAGAACAGCACCCCGGGGAGCGCCCAGGCGGCGCTGGGGCGGCCCACGGCGTTACGGCCCACCGCGTTGCGGCCCGCGCCGCGGCCGCCCACCCCGCGGCCGCCCACATCGCGGCGGGGCGCGCCCTTGACGGGCGCGCCCTTGTGGTCCGCGGTCACCATTACTTGATGTCCTTCTTCAGCGCCGCGACGAACCCGGTGGGGCTCAGCTGACCGTTGAACAGCTTCTGGATGTCGGTGTGCAGCGAGGGGGTGTTCTTGGCCGACAGCGCCTGGTCCCAGGAGAGGGTGAAGCTGGGGGCCTCACGCACCATGTCGTACTGGAACTGCGCGTAGGTCGGGTTCTCGTGCTTGCTCAGCAGGGACGTGGCGTCGGAGGTGGCGGGCACATCGCCGTTGGCTATCAGGTCCTTGGAGTAGTCCTGCTTGGCGGCGAACTTCACGAACTCGATCGCCGCGTCCTTCTTCTTGCCCTTGAGCTTCGCGTTGACGGACCAGTAGTTGGTCGGGTTGCCGACCACGTTCTTGGGGTCGCCCTTGCCGCCCGGGACGGCCGGGAAGGTGGTCCAGCCGAGCCCGGACTTGGCGAAGTCGGGCTGGTTCGCCTTCTGGTTGGCGTACTCCCACGAGCCCATCAGATGCATCGCGGCCTTGCCCTTGGCGAAGAGCGTGGAGGCCCCGTCCGCGGTGTAGTTGACCGACTTGTAGTTCTTGCCGAAGGCGCCCCGGTCGACCAGGCTCTTGATCGTCTCGGCGGTCTTCAGTACGGCCGGGTCGTCCCACCCGGCGGCGTCCCCGTTCTGGATCTTCTTGAAGACCCCGGCCCCGCCGAACCGGTCCACCAGGTACTCCACCCACATCAGCTCGGTCCAGGGGTCCGTGCCGGCGAGCGCGAAGGGGGTGACGTCCTTCTTCTTGAAGGTGTCGACAAGGCCCAGAATGTCGTCCCAGGACTTGGGCGGCTGCGCCCCCGCGTCCTCGAACACCTTCTTGTTGTAGAAGAGGATCACCGGCTGCATGCCGCGCATGGGGATGCCGTAATAGGTGTCGTTCACCGCCCCGGCCTTGAGGATGGAGGGGATGAACGCCTTCTTCAGCTCCGGGTCCTTCTCCAGCGTCGGGCCGAGGTCGACCAGCATGTCCTCCTTGGCGAAGTCGCTGATGCTGCCGCCGCCCCAGTTGAAGAAGACGTCCGGGGCGTTGGGGGTGCCCATGGAGGTGCGTAGCTTGTCCGAGTAGCCCTCGCCGGCCACCTCGGTGAGATTCACCTTCACATCGGAGGTCTTGTTGAACCGCTTGACGACCGCGCGCTGCACCTTGGTCGAGGCGTCCCCGTAGACCCAGACGTCGAGCGAGTCGTCGTCCGAGCCGCCGGGGCCGGAGCTGCCGCAGGCGGTGAGGGAGGTGGTGGCCAGGAGCAGTGCGGCAGCGAGGGTGGACGCACGGAGGATCGACCGTGATCTGGGTGTACGCATCGTCATCGTCGCGTTTGCCTTCCGGAAGAAGCCCGATAATTCTCGGAAGTTGATTGCGTGGACGGTATGAGCCTGCCGAGGTGGTGTCAAGGGATCGCGCGGTCACGGTTGTTGGTGCGGAGAAAGGGCCGGGACAGTACGGGGGAGTACGGGGACGTGGGGGGAACGGGCGGCCGGGCGGACGGGCTGGTTACGGGGCGCTCGGCGGGGCCGTACTGGCGCGGACGACCAGCGCCGTCGCCAGCTCCACCCGGGGGGACTCGATCTCCTCGCCACGCGCCTGGCGCAGCACCGTACGGGCCGCCAGCTTGCCCATCTCCGCGAGCGGCTGGCGCACCGTGGTCAGCGGCGGGGCCGACCAGCGGACCTCCGGAAGGTCGTCGAAGCCCACCACGCTCACGTCCTCCGGAACCCGCAGTCCCCGGCGGCGCAGGGCCTCGATCGCGCCCAGGGCCATCTGGTCGCTGGAGGCGAACACGGCGGAGGGCGGGGTGGCCGCGTCCATGAGCTGATCGCAGCCGACGAAACCGGACTCGTGGTAGAAGTCGCCCTGCGCGACCAGCGCCTGCTCGTACGGCACACCCGCCGCCTCCAGAGCGGCCCGGTGGCCGTCCAGCCGGGCCCGGCTGCACAGCAGCCGTGGCGGGCCGGCGATGAAGCCGATCCGGCGGTGGCCCAGGCCCAGCAGATGCTCGGTCGCGGCCATCCCGCCGGCCCAGTTGGTCGCCCCGATGGTGGGCGCGTCCAGGGCGGGGGCGCCGGCCGGATCGACCACCACGATCGGCACGTTCAGCCGCCGCAACTCCTCGTGCAGCACCGGTTCGAGTACGGAGGTCACCAGGATCACCCCGTCCGAGGCCCGCGCCCGCAGGTTCTTCATCCACTGCCGCGCCGCGCCCGCCCGGCCGTGTATGGCGGAGACCACCGTGCCCACGCCGTCCTGGTGGGCGACCTCCTCCACACCGCGGATGATCTCCACCGCCCAGGGGCTGTCCAGGTCGTTGAAGACCAGGTCCAGCAGGGCGGCCCGGTCGCCCGGGGCGGTCTGGCGGCGGCGGTAGCCGTGGAGCCGCAGCAGATTCTCCACCCGGGCCCGGGTCTCGGGCGAGACGTCCGAACGTCCGTTGACGACCCGCGAGACCGTGGGCACCGACACCCCGGCCTCATGTGCGATGGCCGTGATCGTCACCTTGGGCCGGGCGCCACCCTCGGACCCCGCGCTCTCCGTAGCCATTTCCGCCTCCTCCGTTGACGAGAGTCACTCCCGCCTCTAGCTTTCCGGGCGCACCCTCGGAACCTTGCAGAAGTCTTCCGGAAAACCGGATCAGACGTGAAGAGAAGAGAGGGACGTACATGAAGCTCATGAGCTTACGCAGCGGCGCACTGGTGGCCTCGGCCGCCGTGGCGACGTTGGTCTTCGGCCTCACCGCCCCTGGTCAGGCCGCAGATCACCCGGCCGGAAAGGCGGCCTCCACCACCGCCGGAACCGGTGGCGGCACCCGTGTCCAGGCGAACCCCACCCTCCGCGAAGTCGCCGCCCGCACCGGCCGCTTCGTCGGCACGGCGATCAACGACGGCCGGCTCGGCGACGCCACGTACGCCAACATCGCCAAGAGCGAGTTCTCCAGCGTCACCGCCGAGAACGCCATGAAGTGGGGCTCGGTCGAGCCGAACCGCGGCCAGTTCAACTGGGCCGCCGCCGACCGGCTGGTCTCCTTCGCGCAGAGCAACAACCAGAAGGTCTACGGCCACACGCTGGTCTGGCACAGCCAGCTGCCGGGCTGGCTGGCCAACGGCTCGTATCCCAACTCCGAGCTGCGCACCATCATGACCAACCACGTCACCACCCAGGTCAGCCGCTACAAGGGCAAGGTCCAGCGCTGGGACGTGGTCAACGAGGCGTTCAACGAGGACGGCACGCTGCGCCAGTCCAAGTTCCAGCAGCAGCTCGGCGAGTCGTACATCGCCGACGCCTTCCGCGCCGCCCGCGCCGCCGACCCCAGCGCCAAACTCTTCATCAACGACTACAACACCGAGGGCACGGGCGCCAAGAGCAACGGCCTGTACAACCTGGTCCAGCGGCTCAAGAGCCAGGGCGTGCCCATCGACGGCGTCGGCTTCCAGAGCCACCTCATCGTGAACCAGGTGCCCTCCACCATGAAGGCCAACCTGCAGCGCTTCGCCAACCTCGGCCTCGACATCGTCGTCTCCGAACTCGACATCCGCATGGCCACCCCCGCCGACTCCACCAAGCTCCAGCAGCAGGCGGCCAACTACAAGAGCGTGGCCCAGACCTGCCTGGCCATCTCCCGCTGCGTCGGCATCACCGTATGGGGCTTCGGTGACCGGGACTCCTGGGTCCCCAGCACCTTCCCCGGCCAGGGCGCGGCCAACCTGTACGACAACAACTACCAGCCCAAGCCCGCCTACACCGCGTTCCGCGACGGGCTGGCCGGATCCTAGGGGGCGCAACCGATGAGACTTCACCCGCACGGCATACGCAGCCGCGGCATACGCAGAGCCGCCCTCGGCCTGGCCGCCGCCGGAGCACTCCTGCTGGGCCTGGCCACCCCCAGCAGCGCGGCCGACCCGGTGCTGCGCGATCTGGCCCAGGCCAAGGGCAAGTACTACGGCACCGCCGTGACCGCGTCCAAGCTGAACGGCACCTACGCCACGATCGCCGGCGGCCAGTTCGACTCCATCACCCCCGGCAACGAGATGAAGTGGGAGTCCGTCGAGCCGAGCCGCGGCCAGTACAACTGGTCCGGCGCGGACGCCGTCGTCAGCTTCGCCCAGTCCCACACCATGCAGGTGCGCGGCCACACCCTGGTCTGGCACAGCCAGCTGCCGGGCTGGCTGACCTCCGGCACCTGGACCGCCGACCAGCTGCGCACCCTGATGACCGACCACATCACCACCGAGGTCGGCCGCTACAAGGGCAAGATCTCGCACTGGGACGTGGTCAACGAGCCGTTCAACGAGGACGGTACCTTCCGGCAGTCGCTGTTCTACACCAAGCTCGGCGAGGGCTATATCGCCGACGCGCTGCGCGCCGCCCGCGCCGCCGACCCGGACGCCAAGCTGTACCTCAACGACTACAACACCGACGGCACGAGCGCCAAGAGCAACGCCATGTACAACCTGGTCAAGTCGCTCAAGTCGCAAGGCGTCCCGATCGACGGCGTCGGCTTCCAGGGCCATCTCATCCTCGGCCAGGTGCCGTCCACGATGCAGGCCAATCTGCAGCGCTTCGCCGACCTCGGTGTGGACGTCGCCGTCACCGAGCTGGACATCCGGATGCAGCTGCCGGTCACCGACGCCAAGCTCGCGCAGCAGAAGGCCGACTACAAGGCCGTCACCAGCGCTTGCGTAGCCGTCACCCGCTGCAAGGGGGTGACGGTCTGGGGGTTCACCGACTCCGACTCCTGGATCCCCGACGTCTTCGACGGCCAGGGCGCCGCCACCCCGTACGACGAGAGCTACCGGCCCAAACCGGCGTACTACGGCATCGCCGAAGCCCTCGGCTGGAGCGGCGACGGCGGTCAGGACCCGACGCCCACCACGGACTGCGCGGTGACCTACTCCGTCACCAACCAGTGGAACACCGGCTTCACGGCCAACGTCACCGTCAAGAACACCGGATCCAGCGCCATCAGCGGCTGGAAGGTGGCCTGGACCTACCCCTCCGGCCAGCAGGTCACCTCCGCCTGGAACGCCACCGTGAGCCAGACCGGCTCCCAGGTCACGGCGGCCGACGCGGGCTACAACGCCACGATCGGCGCCGGCGGCTCGGTGTCGTTCGGCTTCAACGGCAACTGGTCCGGCACCAACACCCCGCCCAGCGCCTTCACCCTCAACGGCGCGACCTGCACCACGGGCTGAGCGCCCCCTATCCGCCTGGACGGCGGTGACCCGCCCCGCCGTCCAGGCACCGCGCCCCATCCGGCGCCGCATGGTCCGGCGTCGGCACTCGCCCCGCCTACCGTGGCCGCGGCATCGCCGCCGCGGTATCCGCCGCGCTGACCGAAGCGATGTTCGCCCAGGGAGCCGGATCACTCTGGCTGGAGTACTCCGGAGAGGGATCCCGCCGCGTCTACGAGCGCGCCGGCTATTCGACCACAAGGCACTCGCCTCTGTCTCTCCCTGCCCCCAGCGCAGCAACCCTGACGGCACCAAGAAAACTTTCTCCTCGCGGTGTAAGAAATCGCGGTTCTCGACCACTGCCAGGTGAGAGAGCCGAGATGAGGAGACGGTGCGTGACCGACGCCCAACGCTTCCGTGACCTGTACGAGGGGTGCCATCCCCGTGTGCTCGCCTACGCCTCGAGCCTGGTGGGCCGGCAGGTCGGTGAGGACATCACCAGCGAGACCTTCACGGTCGCCTGGCGGCGGATGCGGGACATCCCCACGCCGCCGCTGCCGTGGCTGCTCGGCGTGGCCCGGAATCTGACCCGCGAGCTGCGCCGCCGCGACGGCAGGCAGTACGCCCTGGCCGTGGCGGAGGCCCAGCGCATCATCACCTCCGGTGCCCAGGTCGGGGACGTGGCCGCCGATGTGACCGAGCGCGAGGCGGCGCTCCAGGCGCTGGCCACGCTGTCCGACACGGATCGCGAGGTGCTGACGCTGGTCGCCTGGCACGGGCTCGGCCCGAGACAGGCGGCACGCGTCCTCGGCTGCACCACCGCTGCGTTCTCGGTGCGGCTGCACCGGGCCAGGCGGCGGCTGGAGCGAGCCGTCAACGCGGCCGGGGTCGCGGTTACAGGCGCGGCCGGACTCTCTCGCGACCCGCGCGGCCCTCGCCCCAAAGCGACAGTGAAGGAGCACTGACATGGCACGCAAGCGGCCCGATGTCATGAAGACGCTGGCGGACGCCCGGCCCCCGGAGTTCGACCCGGAGCACCTTGGCGGTTCCGAACGCGCCCGGCACGACCTGATCACCATCCTGAGCAGCGCCCCGGAGGCGCCCCGAACGTCCCGGTCCGCCCGGCCGTTCACCTGGCGCTGGGCGCTGCCCGTCGCCGCGACGGCGGCCGTGGCCGGGGTGCTGGTCGCCACCCTGCCCCGGGGCGGCTCGGACACCCAGGACGCCCGCGGTCCCCGCGCCACCGCCCGACCCACCACGGACAGCCCCCGGCACACCCCTGAGAACGGCCGCCTCGCACTGCTGAACGTGGCCGCCCGGGTGGATCGCGCCGCGGACGAGGGCACGTACTGGCAGACGACCACGCGGTCGGGCTGGATCGGCGTCGTCGCCGAGTCCGGGTCGGCCTTCGCGGTGGTGTCCTCCGAGACGCAGCAGTGGTCCTTCGGGGTACGGGCCGGAACACAGAGCCTGTGGGTCTCGGGGATCGATGCCACCACCGAGCCCCGTACCGAGCGCGACACGGCGCGCTGGCGGGCCGCCGGATCGCCGAAGGACCTGACCCTCGCCGAATCCGGGTCGGGCGGCAAGCTCGGTCTGCGGATGGAGATGGGGGCGAGGAAGCGGCCGACGGTGGACCGGATCAACAGCGGCGACAAGATCGCCGCCCTCGGCGCGCGCAATGTGACCTACGCGGAGCTGCGCGAACTCCCCGGTCACAGCGCGAAGCTGAAGGAGGTGCTGGCGGACCTGTACGAGGAGGACCGCGGGAGCGAGATCTTTGGCCGCACGGAGTGGACGTGGCGGCAGGCGGCCAACCTGATCAACCTCCCGGTCAGGCCCGAGGTCCGGGCCGCCGCGTACCGCGTCATCGCGGATCTGCCGGGCATCCGGTCGCTCGGCGAGGTGACCGACCCGCTGGGCCGCAAGGGGACCGGCTTCGCCCTGCCCGCGACCGACCGGCCCGACTACGGGGCCGCGCGGTCGGAGCTGATCGTGGACCCGGCGACCGGGGCCCTGCTGTCCGACCAGGAGGTGCTGACCAAGCCGAACGCCAAGGCCGCCGAGGCGGGGCTCACGGCCGGCACGGTGGTGAACCACACCGCCACGGTGACGTCGGAGTGGACGGACCGGCAGCTGGAGACCCCCAAGTGACCGGGCAAGGTCAGCTGTAATAACCGTCGGTCAGCGGCCATTCCTTCTGAGAACCCACACCGAGCAGAAGGAGCAGCATGGCCAGGAACGCAGGGCGACCCGGGACACGCCGGATGCGGCTGCGCACAGCGGTCGCGGTGTGCGCGATCGCACTCGGCTCGTTCGGGGCGCAGGCGAGTGCCGCGACCGGTGCCGCGCCCAGCGCCTCGTCCGACCGAGCGGCCCGCGCCGACACCCCGTGGAAGCTGCGGACGCCGATGAGCGAGACCGCCTCCCGGGAGTTCTGGGGCGTCGCCGCGACCGGCGCCAAGGACGCCTGGGCGGTGGGCCGGAGGACGGACGGCGCCGCCGGCCCCGCCCCCCTGATCAGACACTGGAACGGCACCGCGTGGACGGACGTGCCCGCCGCCACCACGGGCGGCAAGGCCGCGCAGCTGGAGAAGGTCGCGGCCTCGGCGCCCGACGACGCCTGGGCGGCCGGCTCGCTGGTCGACAACGACTCCACGCCGATCGTGCTGCAGCACTGGGACGGCAAGAAGTGGACGAAGGTCGACCACGCGGCCCCCGCGGAGGGGGCGCTGAGCTTCGTCGGCGACATCGCCACGTTCGGAACGAAGGCGGCCTGGCTGACCAGCTTCGACTGGGACCCGGCGGGCAACACCTCCGAATACCGCCTGGAGCGCTGGACCGGCTCCGCGTGGCATAAGGTGTCCCTGCCCGCCGCCCCCGGCGGCGGCCGGGCGCAGCCCTGGGACATCACCGGCACCGGCCCGGACGACGTCTGGGTCACCGCCGACGCCGTGACCGGCGAGGTGGCCGTACCGCTGCTGTACCACTGGAACGGCAGCCGCTGGACGGTCCGCGAGGTGCCCGTCCCCGCCGAGCACCCGACCGGCTGGGTGGCCAACCGCGCCGTGGCCACCGGCCGTAACTCGGTCTACGTCCTCGGGAAGACCAATGACCCGCAGGCGCCCACGGCCACCATGGCCGCCCACTGGAACGGCAGCCGCTGGCAGTCGCTGGCCGAACTCCCCGTCGACGAGGCGAACACCGCGGGCGCGGACGGCGCCGGGCGGCTGTGGATCGCCGGCTGGACCCCGGGGAACCCCCACTCCGTCATGGCCCGCTGGACCGGCACGAAGTGGGCGACCGAGGAGCTTCCCGCCGACGTCACCGGGCACAGCGAGATGTCCACGGTGCTCGGCATCGCGGGCGTCCCCGGGACGAAGGGCGTGTTCGCCGCGGGGACGGCCGGCTGCGCGAGCGACCCCGTCCAGTGCGGGGTGCTGGTCTCACGCGACCTGGGCTGACACCCCGTCGTCGATACGGGCCGCATACGCCTGGACGGCGACCCCCTCGTCGTCCAGGCACCGCCCCGTCTCCAGGTCGAAGCGCTGCTTCAGCAGCGGCGAGGCCACGAACGGCCGTTCCTGCACGGAGCCCAGCAGACCCCGCGAGAGCACATACGCGCCAGTGAACGGATCGCGGTTGTCGATCGCGTACGCCTGCCCCGCGCGGTCCAGGAAGATCGCGACCTGGGTCCCGTCCGGCAGCAGCGCGGCCACTCCGCGCCCCGGGATCAGGTCCGAGAGCTCGCAGACCGCGAACCATCCGTGGTCGACGAGGAGTTCCACGCGGACGGCGGTCCGCTCGAGTGTCATGGTCATCGGCTTGCGGTCCCTTCGAGAGTACGGATGGGGATGTTGGGGCCGGACAGGATCGTCAGGTCCGGCTTGACCTGGTCGCGCTCGGGCACGAACCGCACCGTCGGGTCCGGGGCGCCCGGCGCGTTGACGAAGGACACGAAGCGCCGCAGCCGCTCCGGGTCGTCCAGGGTCTCGGCCCACTCGTCGCGGTAGCCCGCCACATGGTCGGCCATCAGCGCCTCCAGCTCGGCGCACAGCCCCAGCGAGTCGTCGACCACCACGTCCCGTACGTGGTCCAGGCCGCCCTCGATCCGCTCCAGCCAGGCGGAGGTGCGCTCCAGCCGGTCCGCGGTGCGGATGTAGAACATCAGGAACCGGTCGATGAGCCGGATCAGCTGCTCGTCGTCGAGGTCCTGGGCGAGCAGGTCCGCGTGGCGCGGGTCCGCGCCGCCGTTGCCCCCGACGTACAGGTTCCAGCCGTTCGAGGTGGCGATCACCCCGAAGTCCTTGCCGCGCGCCTCCGCGCACTCACGCGCGCACCCGGAGACGGCCGACTTCAGCTTGTGCGGGGAGCGCAGCCCCCGGTAACGCAGCTCCAGGTCGATGGCCATCCGGACCGAGTCCTGTACGCCGTAGCGGCACCAGGTCTGCCCCACGCAGGACTTCACGGTGCGCAGCGCCTTGCCGTACGCGTGCCCCGACTCGAACCCGGCGTCCACCAGCCGCGACCAGATCAGCGGCAGCTGGTCCACGCGGGCGCCGAACAGATCGATCCGCTGCCCGCCGGTGATCTTCGTGTAGAGCCCGAAATCGCGCGCCACCTCGCCGATGACGATCAGCTTCTCGGGCGTGATCTCCCCGCCGGGGATGCGCGGCACGATCGAATACGACCCGTTGCGCTGCAGATTGGCCAGGAAGTGGTCGTTGGTGTCCTGCAGCGCCGCTTGCTCGCCGTCCAGCACATAGCCGCTGGCGCCCACCGTCGGCGCGAGCGAGGCGATGATCGACGCCACGGTCGGCTTGCAGACCTCGCAGCCGTTGCCGCTGCGCGCCTCCTCGCGGCCGTGGCTGTCCAGCAGCGCGGCGTACGAGGTGATGCGCAGCGTCCGGACGATCTCGTACAGCTCGGCCCGGGTGTAGGAGAAGCAGCCGCACAGCCCCTTGTCGACGCTGACGCCGCTCGCCTCGAGCTCGTCATTGACCAGCGTGGTCAGCGCCTTGAGGCAGCTGCCGCAGCCGGTGCCCGCCTTGGTGCACTTCTTCACCTCGGGGACGGAGGTGCACTGGTGGTCGGTGACGGCCGAACGGATGCTGCCCTTGGTGACGTTGTGGCAGTTACAGATGACCGCCTCGTCCGGCAGCGCGGACGGGCCGATCGCCACCGGCGCCCCCAGACCGGCCGGCAGCACCAGCTGCTCCGGGGCGACCGGCGGCACCGAGCCGGTCAGCGGCCGCAGCATGCCGTACGACTCGGCGTCGCCGACCAGCACCCCGCCGAGCAGCGCCCCGTCGGCGCCGATCACCAGCTTCTTGTAGACGCCCGCACGGGAGTCGGAGTACACCACGTCCAGGCAGCCCTCGGCCGTGCCGTGCGCATCGCCGAACGAGGCCACGTCCACACCCAGCAGCTTGAGCTTGGTGGAGGTGTCGGCGCCGGTGAAGCCGCTCTCACTGCTCGCCCCGGCTGCCTCCGCGATCTCGTCGGCGGCCACCAGCGCCATCTCGTACCCCGGCGCCACCAGCCCGTACACCCGGCCGTCGGCGGCCAGCGCGCACTCGCCGATCGCGTACACCGCCGGGTCGCTCGTACGGCACCGCTCGTCCACCGCGACCCCGCCGCGCTCCCCGACCGTCAGCCCGCACTCGCGCGCCAGCTGGTCGCGGGGGCGCACCCCCGCCGAGAAGATGACCAGGTCGGTGTCGATGGACGACCCGTCCGACAGGGCCATCGCGGTGACCGCGCCGTCCGCGTCCGCCGTGATCTCCTTGCCGCCGACGCCCGTGTGCACGACCAGGCCCATGTCCTCCACGGTCCGGCGCAGCGCGGCGCCGCCGCCCTCGTCCACCTGGATCGCCATCAGCCGCGGGTTGAACTCCACGATGTGCGTGGTGAGCCCGAGCCCCTTCAGCGCGCCCGCCGCCTCCAGACCCAGCAGCCCGCCGCCGACCACGGTGCCGGACGAGCAGTTCTTGGCGTACTCCTCGATCTCCAGCAGGTCCTCGATGGTGCGGTAGACGAAGCAGCCCCGGCTGTCCTTCCCGGGCACCGGCGGCACGAACGGGTACGAGCCGGTGGCCAGCACCAGCGTGTCGTACGCGACGGTCAGCCCGGAGCGCGCGGTGACCGTGCGCGCGGCGCGGTCGATGTGTTCGGCCGGGTCGCCCAGGTACAGCTCGATGCCGTGCCGGGCCATGAAGCCGTCCTCCACGAGGGACAGATCCTCGGCGGTCCGGCCGGAGAAGTACGAGGTCAGCTGGACCCGGTCATAGGCCGGGCGCGGCTCCTCGCACAACACGACGACCCGGGCGCGCTCGGTCACCCCCCGCTCGACGAGGGCCTCCAGGAAGCGCTGGCCGACCATGCCGTGCCCGACGAGCACGATGGTGGGGGCGGTGGCGGTGGTGGCGGGGTTCGGTGCGCTCATCGTCAGGAGCCTCCATCGTTGGTCAGCAGGTGGAGCAAGGGGGCGGAGGGGAGCGGCTCGTCACCCTCCCAGGTGCGGGCGAGCGCGCCGACGCTGCCGAGATCGCCGAGCAGAATGCCCCCGACCAGGCGGTCCCCGCGGACCACGACCTTGCGGTACGCGTTCCGCGTGGCGTCGGTCAGATGCACGACGTCATCGCCGGGGGCGGGGGTGGTCTCGCCGAACGAGGCGAGATCGAGCGGGTTCGCCGCGGACGCGGACGCGAGCGTGAGCCGCGTGAGGGTGCGGCTTCCCGAGTAGCGGGGCCGGGTATCGCCGCCGTGTGCGGCCCGGTGGCCGGGTTGTGCCCACCGGTTCTTCCCCCAGCTACCGCTGGGAGGTGCCCCCTCTGCGGCACGATTGCCCACAACGTGCGCCAGCGTGTCCGCCTGGTCTTGGGCCGGGCCGGCCAGGCCGTAGAGGACGCCGTCGTGTTCGGCGCAGTCGCCGATCGCGAAGATCCGCGGGTCGCTGGTGCGCAGCTGGTCGTCCACGACGACGCCGCGCGCCACGTCGAGCCCGGCCGCGTGGGCCAGGCCCACGCGGGGGCGGGCGCCGCAGGCGAGGATGACGAGGTCGGCGTCCAGCGCGTATCCGTCCGCCAGTTCCACGGCGCTCACGGCGCGCCCGCCGCCGTCGGCCTTTCCTCCGTTGGAGGTCCGCGTGCGCAGGCCCCGCACCCGGCACTCCGTGTGGACCTCCACGCCCAGCGCCTCCACATGGCTCCGCAGCATCTGCGCGGCCCCCGTGTCCAGCTGCCGTTCCATGAGGTGTTCGCCCTGGTGGGCGAGGACGACCTGCGCGCCGCGCTGGGCCAGGGCCCGCGCCGCGGAGACGCCGAGCAGGCCGCCGCCGATGACGACGGCGCGGACGCCGGGGCGGACGGCCGCGGCGAGGGCCAGGCAGTCGTCCATGGTCCGGAAGGCGTGGACACCGTCCGGCAGGTCGTGGCCGTGGGGCTCGAAGAGCCCGCGCAGCGGGGGCAGCACCGGGTTGGAGCCGGTGGCCAGCACCAGCGAGTCGTACGGGACGCGGCGTCCGTCGTCGCACACCACTTCCCCCGGGTCACGGTCGAGCCGGACCACGCGTACGCCGCTGATCCGGCGGACCGCGGCGGGGGCCGGGAGGGCGATGACATCCGGGGTGTACCGCCCGGCGAGGACCTCGGCGAGCAGCACACGGTTGTACGCCAAGTGCGGCTCCTCGCCGATGACCGTCACCTCGACGGCACTGTCGGCGCCCTCGGCGCTCTCGGCGGACATCGCGGCGAGCTGCTGCGCCAGCCGCGTTCCGGCCATGCCGCCGCCGACGATCACCACCCGCCGGCCGCTGCCCGGTTCCCTGTTCGACCTCATGCAGGAAGCGTGCGTGGTGCCTGTTACCCGACCGCATCACCGCCGTTTCCCTGAAGCAACGCTGCCCTCAGCGCGCCCCTTCAGCCGCTGTGAGCCGCGGGCCGCACGCCGCCGAGCCGCAGCGGAAGCTCCTGGGGGCTGTTTCCGACGAAGCTGGGGTGCGGGACGAGCTCCTCGTCGGGGACGGCCAGGTCCAGCCCCGGGAAGCGGGTGAACAGTGCGTCGAGGGCGATCGTGGCCTCCATACGGGCCAGCGGCGCGCCGACGCAGTAGTGCGAGCCGTGGCCGAAGGACAGATGGCGGGCGGCGTCCGGGCGGGTGTGGCGGGTGATGTCGAAGCGGTCGGCGTCCGCGCCGTGGGCGCGGGGGTCGCGTCCGGCGGAGGTGTACGAGACGAGGACGGGGGCGCCCCGGGGGATCACCGTGCCGCCGACGGTCAGGTCGCGGGTCGGGTAGCGGAAGGGGAAGAAGCTGACGGGGCTGTCGTAGCGCAGGGTCTCCTCGACCACATCGCCCCAGGACGCCTTGCCCGAACGCACCAGCTCCAGCTGGTCGCGGTGGGCGCACAGCGCCCGCACGGCGTTGGTGATCAGGTTGAGCGTGGTCTCGTGCCCGGCGATGATCATCAGCAGCAGCGTGCCGATGAGTTCTTCCTCGCTGAGCCGGTCGCCGTTCTCCTCCCCGTCGCGGACGTCCCTCGCGGCTATCAACGCGCTGGTCAGGTCGTCGCCGGGGGAGCGCAGCCGGGCGGCGACCACCTGGGCCAGGATGGCCGGCATCTCGCGGTTGGCGGCCAGCGCCCGCTCGGGGGCGGTCCTGGTGCCGACGATGTCGTTCGAGAGGGCGTGCAGCCGCTCCTGGTGCTCGGGGTCGACGCCGAGCAGCCGGCAGATCACGCCCATGGGCAGCGGCAGCGCGAAGTGGCGGCGCAGGTCGACGACGCCGTCGGGGGCCGCGGCGGCGGCCTCGGCCAGCCGGTCCAGGAGGGAGGTGGCAAGCTCCTCGACGGCGGGGCGCAGCGCCTCCACCCGGCGCGGGGTGAAGGCCCGCGTGACCAGGGAGCGCAGCCGCTTGTGGTCCGCGCCGTCGGCGGTGGTCATGCCCCGTACGGTGGCGAAGGTCGCCAGCGGCCAGCCGGGCGGGATCTCTCCGTCCCGCAGCGCGGCGAAGTGCCGGGCGTTCTTGGCGACTTCGGGGTGGGTGGTGAAGTCCTTGAGCTCCTCGTGCCGGGTGACGGCGTAGGCCGTGACGTCGCCGGGCAGCAGGACCGGGACCGCGGCCCCGCGCTCCCGCAGCCGTTCGTTGACCGCGTGCTGGCCGGCCCCGGTGGGGTCCAGCCGGTGCGGGGCGGCCGGGTGGTGAGGGGCGGGCTCGGCGTGCGTTACGGGGCGTCGGCCGTCGGTCATCGTGAGCCTCCTGGGTCTGCCGTGTGGGTGGCCGTCGCCGCGCCCGCCGCGAGCTGCGGGGCGGTGAACCGCGCCGGCAGCCCGGCCAGGTTCTTGGACCAGGGCGAGGTGATCCAGGCGAGTTGGTCCTCCGGTACGGCGAGTTCGAGGTCGGGCAGCCGGTGCCTGAGCGTGTCCACGGCGGTCCGGGTGATCAGCCGCGCCGGGTCCCGCGCCGGGCAGGTGTGCGGGCCGGCGCCGAAGGCGAGGTGCGAGCGGTTGCCGACGACCGGCCGGCCGTCCTCGGGCAGCACCTCGGGGTCGGCGTTCGCCCCCGCCAGGCCCAGGATGAGCATGTCCCCGGAGCGGATGTGCTGCCCGCCGAAGCGCAGATCGCGGGTGGCGTAGCGGCCGGGGAAGTTGGCGGTGGGCGGATAGCGCCACAGCACCAGGTCCAGCGCGTCGTCGACCGTGAGGTGCCCGCGGGCCAGCGAGGAGCGGAAGCCCGGGTCGGTGAGGAGGATCCGAACGGTGTCGGCGATCCAGTTCACAGTCGTCTGGTTCCCCGCCACGATGATCACTACGAGGTTGTGCAGGACTTCCTGGTCGCTGAGGCCGACCGGGTGCTCCAGCAGCCAGGAGGTCACATCCGCGCCCGGCCGCCGCTTCTTCTGCTCGATCAGCTCCAGCAGGATGCCGCCCATGCGCCGGTTGGCGCCGGTGGCGGCGGCAGTGGGGTTGACGATGGCGGCGATCGCCTCGACCAGCCGCGGCCCGCGCTCCTCGTCGAGGCCCAGGATCTGGGTGACGACCTGCAGCGGGAGCATCCGCGCGTACTGCGGCACCAGATCCGCCTCATGCCGGTCCGCGAACCCGGCGATGAGCCGCTCGGCGGTGGACCGCACCATGCGGATCAGCTCGTGGCCGTCGAGCCGGCCCAGCGCCTCGGCGACCGCCGAGCGCATCCGGCGGTGCTGCCGGCCGTCGGCGAACAGAAGCGCCGGGCGCCAGCCGACCAGCGGGATCAGCGGCGAATCGGGTGGCACCCGGCCGTCGCGCAGCGGGGTCCAGCGCCTGGGGTCGTGGGAGAAGTACTGCTCGTCGCGGGTCAGATGGAGCAGTTCGCGATGGCCGAGCACCAGCCACGCCTCGACGCCGGGCGTGATGGCGACGGGCACGACCGGGCCGTGCTCGCGGCGCATCCGCTCGTACAGCGCGGGCATGTCGCCGTCCAGCGTCGGCCCGTACAGCGGCACCGGAGCCGGCAGCGCGCCGATCGCCCCACCGTCCGCCCCACCGGCCGTCATGATGCCTCCGAGACGGTCTCTATGAGGTGGGTGACCAGCGAGATCAGCGCCTTGACCGAGGACTGGTGCTCCCGCGCGTCGCAGATGACGAGCGGCGTATGGGGGAGCAGGTCGAGCGCGGAGCGCAGATCGTCCTCGCTGTGCAGCACGCTGTCGGGGAAGGCGTTGACCGCGACGGAGAAGGGGACGTCCAGGTCCTCCAGATGCCCGATGGCGTCGAAGGAGGCCTCCAGATCGCGGGTGTCGACCAGCGCGAGCGCGCCCAGGGCGCCGCGCGCCAGGTCCTTCCACGCGGGGAGGAAACGCTGCTGACCCGGCGTGCCGAACAGGTAGAGCACCAACTCCCCGCCGAGCGTGATCCGCCCGAAGTCCAGGGCCACCGTGGTCGTGATCTTGGACGGCCGTACGGCGGTGTCGAGCCGGGCGCCCGCCTGGGTCATGGTCGCCTCGGTGGACAGCGGCTTGATCTCCGAGACCGTGCCGATCAGCGTGGTCTTGCCGACGCCCATGGGGCCGACGACGAGGATCTTGGCCGCGCCGGACACGCTGGACTGCACGTACATGACGGGTGTCCCGGCCAGATCGTCCGCGTCGGCCGAGTCGTCCGCGTCCTTCATGTCGTCCACGTTGTCCCCGCCACCCTCGCCGTCTTCGTCGTCCATGCCGTTCACGCCGTGCACGCCGTCCATGTCATCGGCGCCGTCCGCATCGTCCGTGCCGTCCGTCCCGTCCGCCCCGTCCGAGATCTCAGAGCTTGCTCTCAAGCCCATCGAGCACCTTCCTCAGCAAGTCCCTATCGGCACGCTCGGCGGCCCGGACGGGCGGGCGCGCCACGATGTGCCCCCACTCGATGAGATCTGCCAGCAGCACCTGCACCACGGCCGGCGGCTGGCCGAGGTGCGCGGCCGCCTCCGCCACCGACAGCAGACCCTGGCAGAAGTCGACGATCCGCCGGTACTCAGGCTGCAGATCCGGAGGCGGCACGCTCCCCGAGGCCATGACCAGCGTCTCCCACGGCAGGTCGTCCCGTGAGGAACCCGCGCGGCCACGTGTGATCACGTAGGGCCGCACGGCCGGGGTGGTCCGTTCCTCGCGGGGCTCGGTCATGACGTCGGGTTCATCGGCTCCCGAGGACGGCTGCTCAGATGGGCGCCGATCTTCGCCACCAGCAGCTGCATCTGCTGGGCGACCAGACCGACATCCGCTTCCATATCGGTGGCCACGCCCAGGGACGTCCCCTGGCCGGCCGAGGTGAACAGGACGAAGCCCTTGTCGGACTCGACCATCAGCTGCCGCACCCCCGCGTCGTCCCCGAATAACAGTGCCGCGGTGGACTGGCCGGTCACCGTGAGCGCCGCGCAGGCAGCGGCCAGCGACTCGGCCTCCGCCACGTCCAGCCGGGGCACGTCCCCCGTCAGCCCCTCGGCGGAGCCGTGTCCCATGCGCAGACCGTCCTCCGAGACGACGACGGCGTGTCGCACGCCCGGGATCTGCGTCAGCGGACGCAGCATCCATCCAACGTCCGGCAGCCTGGATATGGTTCCGGCCACTACCGGCCTCCTTCTCGATCTGCTCGGTCCTGTCGGTCGGACTTAGCCACCTCCGCGCGCCCGCGACGGGTGCCGGAGACGATGCTGGCGATGGAGGCGCGAGCGGCCTCGGGGGTCCACGGGTCACCGGTGGATGCGGCGGAACCGGGGTCGGGGACGTGCGCCTCGGCTCTGGGCGCCTTCGGGTTCGTACGGCGGCGGTTGCGCCGCTGCGGCAGCCCGGCCCCGGAGCCGGAATCAACACCGGCCCCGGACTCGGTCCCGGCGGGTGCGGTCGCGGGTGCGGCCGGGACGGTCACGGGCTCGACGACGACCGGCTCCGCGTTCACGACCGGCTCGGCGCTCCCGCCCAGCAGCCGGTGCGGTACGAAGACCACCACCCGCGTCCCGCCGTACGCCGAGGCCGTCGACAGCTCCACGCCGAAGCCCAGCTCCCGCGACCACCGCCCGACACACGCGAGGCCCAGCCGCGGCACCGCCCCCAGCTGCGCCAGGTCCAGCCCGTCCTGGAGCTGGGCGACGGCCTGCTCCAGCACCTCGGGCGGCATACCGAGCCCCGCGTCGTCGATCTCGATGACCGCGCCCGCGGCGACCTCCCGGATGGAGACCGCGACCTGGGTGCGCGAGGGGGAGAAGACCGTGGCGTTCTCCAGCAGTTCGGCGACCGCGTGCATCAGCCCCTCAACCACGGGCGCCATCACGTACAGCGTCTGGCCGCCGTGCACATCCACCCGCCCGAACTCCACGATCCGCGACTGCGCGCCGCGCACGCAGTCGAAGAGCGTCACCGGCCGGGTCTCGCGCCGCGCGGGCCAGATCCCGCACATCACCATCAGGGTCTGCGCCTTGCGGGTCATCTGGGCCGCGGCGTGGTCGGCCTTCATCACCTCGGCCATCACCGCCGCCTCGCTGATGCGCTGTTCGAGGCCGTCGAGCACCTGCTGCTGCACCACCGCCATGGCGTGCACGTTCCTGGCCACGGACTCGAACGACGCCTGTACGGAGTCGCGCAGGCTCCGCTCCCGGCGGGCCGCCTCGTCCAACTCGGCCCGTACGGCGGCCAGCCGCGCCACCTCTTCGCCCCGCTCGGCCGCGGCGGCCCGCTCGCGCTCCGCGGCGGCCCGCTCCCGCTCCGCTTCGGCCCGCGCCTCAGCGGCGGCGGCCCGCTCCCGCTCGGCCGCCGTACGCGCCCCGGCGACCGCTTTGCGCAGCCTGGCGACCCATAACGAGCCCAGCAGCGACGTCAGCACCAGCAGAGCGGATGCGACGGCGATGACTCCCGCCGTCCCCGACAACACCTTCGTATACCTCCACCCGCGACGCGGCCAAGAACGGGCAGATACTACTGACCAACTGATCAGTCTGTTCCGGTTGTTGTCAAAGTCGCATCTGACACGGCAGCCTCAGCAGCACCCGGGCCCCTCCCCGGGGGCTGGTGTGGAGGGTCAGGGTGCCGCCGTGGGCGTGCGCGATGTCCTTGGCGATCGCGAGGCCGAGGCCGGTGCCGCCGTCCTGCCGGGCGCGGGCGTCGTCCAACCGGGTGAAGCGCTCGAAGACGCGCTCGCGGTCGGGTTCGGGGATGCCGGGGCCGTCGTCGTCCACGGAGAGTTCGACCCTGCCGTCGCGGACCGCGACACCGATCGAGACGGTCGTGCGCGCGTGTCTGCGGGCGTTGTCGGTGAGGTTGGTGAGCAGCCGGGAGAGCTGTACGCGGCTGCCGTGCACGACGGCGGCGGCAGCCTGTCCGGCGTCCTCGCCGGAGGCGTCCGCGCAGGCCACCACCGTGCCGGGATGGAGCCGTACCTCCTCCGCCGCCAGCGCCGCGAGGTCCACGGGGGAGCGGGGCGGCGCCTCCTGGGCGTCGAGTCTGGCGAGCAGCAGCAGGTCGGAGGCGACGGCCTGGAGGCGCTCGGTGTCCTGGAGGGCCTTGTGCGCGGCGGTCGGCCAGTCCGTCCGCGAGGGGCGGGCCAGGGCGAGTTCGAGCTGGGTCCGTACGGCCGCGATGGGGCTGCGCAGCTCGTGGGAGGCGTCCGCGACGAACTGGCGCTGCCGGGTCATGGCCTGGTGCAGCCGGTCCAGTGTGGCGTTCATGGTCCGCGCCAGCCGGGAGATCTCGTCGCGCGCCTTGGGCACCGGGACGCGGCGGTGCAGATCGCGTTCGGTGATCTCCGTGAACTCCTCTCGTATGGCGGCCACCGGGCGCAGGGCGCGGCCGACCAGCAGCCAGGTGAGGGCCGCCACGAACAGCACGAGCCCGGCGGCCGCAGGGGCGACCTGGCGCAGCAGCAGCCGGGTGGCGTTGTCGAGGGCGGTGGTCGAGGGGGCGACGTCCACGCTGTACGGCGTGTGGTTCCCCACGGAGAGGACGGTGGGTGCCTGGCTGTCGAACGTGCCGCGCCACGGGGCTTTCGCCGGACGACCGATCGCCTGTCCCGTCGCCTCCTTGATGGTCACCGATGGGGGCGTGACGACCACCGCCTTGTCCGCCTGCCACATCTTCCCGGACTTGGTCAGTTGGGCCGCGACCACCGATGGGGGCGTGACGACCACCGCCTTGTCCGCCTGCCACATCTTCCCGGACTTGGTCAGTTGGGCCGCGACACTGACGGCGGTGTGCTTGGCGTCCGCCTCCGCGCTGTCGCGCAGGTTCTGCCGCATGACCAGCACCAGGGCCAGCATGCACAACGCTATGGCGAGGGTGACGGTGCCGACGGCGGCCGACGTGGCCTTGGCGCGGACACTCATCCCGGTCAGCGGGCTCATGCCGCTCTCACCCCCCGTCGCGGGCCAGCAGATACCCCGCGCCCCGTATCGTGCGGATCGCCTGCCTGCCGTACGGCACGTCGATCTTGCGGCGCAGGGTTCTGATGTAGACCTCGACGAGATTGGCCCCGCCCTCGTAGGCGGTGTCCCAGACGGTGTGCACGATCTCGGTCTTGGAGACCACCTGTCCGGCGCGGCGGGCCAGGCACTCCAGTACGGCGAACTCCTTGGCCGTCAGCGTGATGCCCGCGTTCCCGCGGCTACAGGCCAGGGCCGCTGGCTCCAGCCTCAGATCACCCAGCTCCAGCACCTCGGGGCGGTCCAGGCCGCCGCGCCGCACCAGGGCCCGCACTCGCGCGATCAGGACGACGTAGGAGAACGGCTTGGTCAGGTAGTCGTCCGCGCCGACATCGAGCCCGTCGGCCTCGTCGTACTCGCCGTCCTTGGCGGTCAGCATCAGGATCGGCGTCCAGACGCCGGCCTCCCGCAGCCGGGAGCAGACCTGATAGCCGGACAGCCCGGGCAGCATCACATCCAGCACGATCGCCGCGTACTCGGTGCTCCGAGCGAGCGCCAGGCCACCGCGCCCGTCGCCGGCCGTCTCAACGGTGAAACCCTCCTGCTCCAGGCCTTCCTTGAGGAGTTCGCGGAGCCGGAGGTCGTCTTCCACCACGAGAATGCGCACGGGAGCAGCATGGCACGCACAAGCTGAGCCTCCGCTGAAGAGCCTTCAGCGAGGACTCAGCGTCGGTACGCCACGGTGGGTGCACCGACGGATCGAGCGTCCGCCGGTCACCACCGCCCTGCGTAAGGAGACACTTGTGACTCGCTGCGGCTCTACCGCCACGAGGCGCCGAGGCGTCGTGCTCGCCGCCGCCGTCGGCGTCCTGACGCTGGGGGCCACGGCCGCAGCCTCGGCCGCCGGCCCGTCGCACACCGCCTCGAAGGGGGGCCGACGCGGTGATCACGGCCATGGGGCCCAAAGCCTGCGTGGTCACGGACGGCAGGCCCGTTCCGGCCGCCAAGGCCGTCGAGCTCGACGAGGCGGTCCGGGACGCCGAGGCCACCAAGGTCACCGAGGCGGCCAAGCCCGGCAAGCTGATTGCGGCGGAGACCGTTACCGACGGGCCGATCCGCACGATGATGTGCCCCTTCCCGCCCTTCCCGCCCTTCCCGGACAAGACGGGCAAGTGCCGGGTCCTCGTGGTCAAGGGCACCGACCAGGCATGGAAGAAGTTCCCGGTCAAGGAATGCCGCGCCAAGACCGTCCCGGCGACCCCGAGGGCGAAGTAGCGCGCGGCCGTGTGCCGCACGCCGGACCGCTCATGGCCGGCGGTCCCAGGCCTGGGTCCGTCCGGTGGTGCCCGGATGGCGGTGATCCGTGGTGCCCGCGAACGCTTTTCCACCCATCGGGCCAGTAAGGGTGACCGGTCTGTGCGACGAGAGGTGTCCGCGGTGTTCGTCTTCCGTTGCCCGATGGCCGCGCTGACCCGTCTGACCAGCCGGGTTCGGGTCCGGACGGGGTTCCCCGCGCCGGCCGACGACGTATTCCACGAAGCGGCGGACCGGCCCGTCCGCCATTGCGACGACTGTGGCCGGATACAGCTGTCGGAGGCCTCCGGGGACGGCTTCCACACCTGTGTCTTCTGCGGTTCCGTCGACGTCGACGCCTGATCCGGCAGCACATGCTCATCGGTTCGAAAGGTCGGGACACGTGAAGAAGCAATCTGTGCCGGGGGCGGCGCCGTCCGAGGAGTCGCCGTGGAGCGCCCACGCGGCGGCGCTCGTCCAGCGGAACCCCGAAACGTCCTGGTGGGTCGGCGTCTACCGGCGGAGTCTTCCGGTGAGCACGCGCCGAGCGCTCGCCCAGCGGTTCTCCCCCGAGGTGCGCAGGCAGGTCAAGCGGCGCCTCGCTGCCCTCCCGACGACCTCGTCCGGCGTGGGCCGAGTGCGGGCCGCCCGCGAACTGCGGCGCCTCAAGGACCTGCTCACCGGCCCGGACCGGGCGCTGCACAGCGTGCGCGGCGTCCCCAAGGTCGCCCTGGTCCGCCAGGCCGTCTCGCCGCTGCAGGCGCGCGGCGACAACCTCGCAGCGGTGTGCCGGGCCCTGGACGCGGCGCACGTGGACTACTTCTGTGTGCGCGGCAGCCGGGACGGCTCCGCCGTCGTCGCGACACCGGCCGAGGACCGTCCCCGTGTCCACCAGGCCCTGGCCGAACTCTGTGCGAACCTGCCCGGCTATGTCTCCGCCATGGACCGGCGGACCCGTACGCCCCGCACCTCCGAGCCCGGCTTCGCCCCCGCCTCCTGGCAGAGGCTCGCCACGGCGGAGGTCATCCGCATGACCTGGTACCACAGCGACCCCACCGGCCGGCTGGTGCTGGGCCCCGAACACGGCTGCGACGTGGAGTTCTGGCCGGCAGACGAAGACCGGCTACTCGCTCCCCGCCCGAACCGGGTGACCGATCAGGTGCCCCGTAGCGATGCGCCGCAGCAAATCTCCGACTCGGTGTTCACCCGGCTCGCGCCGACCGAGGGCCGCCCGCTGCCCGAAGTACGCACCCGCCGGGAGTTCACCGCGCCCCGGCCGGACGACATCCGGTTCCCCATCGACGTGGTCTACACCTGGGTCGACGGCCAGGACCCGGCCTGGCTGCGCCGCCGGGCCGAGGCAGCAGGGGAGGCGTACCACGAGGAGGCCGCGAACGCGGCGCGGTTCATCAGCCGCGACGAGCTGCGATACTCACTGCGTTCCCTGCACCAGAACGCGCCCTGGATCCGCACCGTGTACCTGGTGACCGACGACCAGATACCGTCCTGGCTCGACCCGGACGCCCCAGGGCTCCAGGTGGTCAGCCACAAGGAGATCTTCGCCGATCCGAGCGTGCTGCCGACCTTCAACTCACACGCCATCGAAAGCCAGTTGCACCACATCGACGGCCTGTCCGAACACTTCCTCTACTTCAACGACGATGTCTTCCTCGGCCGGCCCACCACCCCGCAGGACTTCTTCCACGCCAATGGGCTGACCAAGTTCTTCCCCTCCCCCGCGCTGCTCCCGCCCGGCGAGCCGTCGAGCCAGGACGTGCCGGTCTCGGTCGCCGGGAAGAACAACCGGGCAGTGCTCCAAGCCCGCTTCGGCTCCGTGATCACTCAGAAAATGAAGCACACTCCGCACCCGCTGCGGCGCAGCGTCCTGGAAGAGATCGAGACCGTCTACGCCGACCGCCACCGGGCTACCGCGGGCAACGCGTTCCGCAGCATGGACGATCTGTCCGTCGCCTCCTCGCTCCACCACTACTACGCCTTCCACACAGCCCGCGCGGTCCCCGGCAGCCTCCGCTACGCCTACCTGGACCTGTCCCACCCGGACACCGCGACACGACTCGCCAGATTGCTGGCGCGCCGGGACCGCCAGGTGTTCTGCCTCAACGACACCGTCTCCGGCGAGCAGGACATCGACGCACAACAGGCCCTCCTCGGGCCGTTCCTCAACGCCTACTTCCCCGTCCCCGCTCCGCACGAGAAGGGCGTACACCGTCGGTAAGCGCCGGCAGGGCGGCACCCACCATCCAAGGCCGGGCCGAGCGCCGACACAACAGAGCGCAGCCGGACCGCAGGATTTCTGGCGCATCGCACTGGCTAGGCTGCCGGCCATGCCTGACATATCGCTGGTGACGTTGCTCCTGCTCTGCCTGGCCGCGGCCGGGGCCGGCTGGATCGACGCCGTAGTGGGAGGCGGGGGCCTCCTCCTGCTGCCCGCCATGCTGGTCGGACTGCCGCACTACCAGCCCACCTACATCCTCGGCACCAACAAGGCGATCGCCATCGTCGGCACGACCGGCGCGGCCATCACCTACACCCGCAACACCCCGATCGACATACGGCTCGCCACGCGCATAGGCGCCGCCGCCGTCGCCGGCTCCCTCGCGGGCGCCTTTCTCGCCTCCGGCATCAACAGCGCCGTGCTGCGTCCGCTGATCATGGTGGTCCTGCTGGCCGTCCTCGCGTTCGTCCTCCTCCGCCCGGCCTTCGGCACCGCCCCGGCCCCGTCGGGCCCCGTGAGCCGGCAGCGCGTCCTGGCCGCGATCCTCGCCATCGGCCTCGGCATCGGCTTCTACGACGGCCTCATCGGCCCCGGCACCGGCACCTTCCTCGTCATCGCCCTCGTCGCCACCCTCCATATGACCCTGGTCACCGCCTCCGCCACGGCCAAGGTCGTCAACGTCTGCACCAACTTCGGCGCGCTGGTCACCTTCGCCGTCCAGGGCACGGTCCTGTGGCGCATGGCGGCGCTGCTCGCGCTCTTCAACCTGGGCGGCGGGATGCTGGGCGCGCGGATGGCGCTGAAGCGGGGGAGCGGGTTCGTACGGGGGGTGCTGGTGGTCGTCGTGGTCTCGCTGGTCTGCAAGCTGGCGTACGACCAGTGGCTGGCCGGGTGATGGCGGCCGGTGCGCAGGGGGGCGCCTACTCTTCCAGCTCGGCCGCGGTGTAGTAGCCGTCGGCCACCAGAATCCGGGTGTTGGACTTGTCGATGTTCACCGGCTGGAGCAGATAGGACGGGACCGCCTTCTCGTGGTTGTCGTACGACGTGGTGTCGTTGACCTTCGGCTTGCCGCCCGTCATTATCGCGTCGCCCATCCGTACAGCGGCCTTGGCGAGCCTGCGGCTGTCCTTGTAGACGGTCTGCGCCTGCTCGCCCTTGTTGATCGACTTGACCGAGGCGAGCTCCGCGTCCTGCCCGGTGACGATCGGATACGGCCGGTCCTCGCCGCCGTAACCGGCGCCCCTGAGCGCGGAGACGATGCCGAGGGACATGCCGTCGTACGGCGAGAGCACCGCGTCGACCCTGGCCTTGGTGTACGACTCGCTGAGCAGCTCGTTCATCCGCTTCTGGGCGGCAGCGCCGTCCCAGCGAAGGGTGGTGAGCTGATTGAGCTCGGTCTGGCCGCTGCGGACCACGATCTGGTGCTTGTCGATGTACGGCTTGAGCTCGTCCATCGCACCGTCGAAGAAGTACGGCGTGTTCGGGTCTTCGGCGGAACCGGCGAACAGCTCGACGTTGAACGGGCCCTTCTCGCCCCTGTCGAGCCCCAGCTTGTGGACGATGTAGTCGCCCTGTAGCCGGCCGGCCTCGCGGTTGTCGAAGCTGACGTAGTAGTCGACCCCGTCGGTGTTCAGCAACGGCCGGTCGTACGCGATGATTTTGATGCCCGCCTTCTTGGCCCGCTCGAGCACATCGCCCAGGGCGATGCCGTCGATCGGGGCGACCACCAGCAGCTTGTGCCCATTGTCGATCATGTTCTCGATCTGCGAGACCTGCCGGCTGACGTCGCCGTTGCCGTACTGGAGGTCGACCTTGTAGCCCTTGGCCTCGAACTGCTTCTTCATGGCCTCGCCGTCGGTTGTCCACCGCTCGGAGGACTTGGTCGGCATCGCCAGGCCGACCGTGCCGCCATGGGTACTGGTGCCCACGTTCTTATCGGCGGCCTTGCCATCGGAATCCGAATCCCCGAACGGCCACTTCAGTACCAGGCCGGTCACGACGCAGGCCAAAACCAAGGCGCCCGCGGCGACGAGCGCCCCTGCCCTGCGCCGGGGCCGTGAAGTGACAGCGCTGGACTGTGAGGTGATGGTGACGGTCTCGGGCGGGCGGCGAGCGGTTTGCGTGGTCATGTCCGTCAGCGGCGAACGGAGCGAGGCCAGGGCCGCCGGGACGGTCGGACGCAGGTCCGGGTCCTTCTCCAAGAGCTTCGTGATGAGCGGTGCGAGCGGTCCGGCTCGCCGGGGCGGTGGCGCCTGGTCGAACAGGACGGCGGTCAGCGATCCGGTGGGGGTGTCGCGGCGGAACGGCGAGACGCCCTCGACGGCCTGGTACAGCGTCACCCCGAGGGAGAACAGGTCGCTGGAGGCCAGCCCGTCGGTGCCACGTACCCGTTCGGGGGCCATGTACTCCACTGAGCCGATGATCGCCCCTGTGGCGGTCAGGGCGGTGTCGGAATGGTGGACCGCGATCCCGAAATCGGTGAGCAGGACATCGCCATTCGAGGCGAGCATGACGTTGGCCGGTTTGACGTCGCGATGCACGATTCCCGCGTCGTGTGCCGCGCCGAGTGCCAGCAGCAGCCGCTCGGCGACGTTCGCCGCTTCCTCCGCCGACAGCGGTCCGTGCTCGGCGAGACGCTTCTCCAGCGAGCAGCCGTCGACCAGTCGCATGACGATCCAGGGGCGGTCGTTGTCGATGACGACATCGTGGACCGCGACGATGTTCGGGTGGTCGCGCAGCCGGGCGGCGTTGCGGGCCTCACGCTCGGCGCGCGCCAGCCGTTCGGCCTGCTCGGCCTCCGACACCGACGTGGGCAGCCACAGCTCCTTGACCGCCACGTCGATGCGCAGGGTCTCGTCGTGAGCCTTCCAGACCCGCCCGAATCCTCCTGAGCCAAGGTCGGAGACCAGCCGGTAGCGGCCTCCAATCACCTGGCCCGGTTGCGCGTTCCGTGTCACGGCCACCCCCGTTTGGTCCCAACCACGGTCCAGGGCCAACAGACCACCAGCTGGCTCGCTCTTGTAAAGGCCCTGGGTTCAGGCACTTTACCCGGGACAACGGACCCCTCGCCCGCGCGGTGCGGCCCTTCGTGGCTCGTGTGCTACGCGAGCCGCCCGTCGGCGACGGCGGCCCGGAAGGCCGCCCACGCGGCGGGCGGCACGCCGAGTATCGGTCCTTCCGGGTGCTTGGAGTCCCGTATCGCGACGGTGTCGGGCGCGTTGGTGGCTACCTCGACGCACCACCTCCACCGCTGCGCCCGCGAGCCAAGGAAGGGCACGGCAGCGTCCCGGGGCGCAACTTCCGTGTCCCTCACCCTCACCAAAAGACCGCCTGCGCATCGCCGCATCCGACGCCAAGGGCGAACGCCTCCCCCGGCCGCGCCGCCCCACCCCCGACGACAAATTCGGGCGCGGGCTGCTCATCGTCCGCGCGCTGGCCACCCGCTGGGGCGTACGCGAGCGGACCGTGGGCAAGGAAGTCTGGGTCGAGCTCGACCTGGCTGCCTCACCCGTCGAACTCTGATGCCGTCCACGGCGGGTGCTGTCCCAGCACTGTCCGCGCGCCGCGATGAGTTTCCGGCACCCGGCCGGTCTATACCCACATGGATGAAGACTTGGGCGTCACCGGCGCCCACACCGAGGTCGAACTGCTCGTCGACCTGACTGTCGATGAGGTCTGGTCCGCGATCACGAACCTCTCGCGATACGGCGACTGGAGCCCGGAGTGCACCTACGCGGCCTGGCTGGACGGCTGGACCGAACCGGCGGTCGGCGCGCGGTACGAGGCCCGCAACCGGTTCCCGAACGGCCTGGTCACGCAGGTGCTGTGCGTGGTCACCGCCGCCGATCCGCCGTACTCGTTCGGCTGGGACGTGTACGGCGGCGACCCGGAGACACATGAACCCTTCGCCGCCTGGCGCTATGATCTGCGCCCCGCTGTGCGGCCCGAACAGACAGTGGTTCGCCAGTCGTTCACCCACGGCCCGGGCGACAGCGGAGCCCGCGCGGCCGTACGCGCCGACCCCGCCAACGCCACGGCGATCCTTCAGGGGCGGCTGGACCAGCTGCGCCACAACATGAAGTCGACGATCGGGGCGATGGTCTGCGATGTCGTCCGGGTCCGACCCGAACCGGGATAGCCCGCAGGCTCCAACTGCTCTCGGGTGCGAGGGTCGGTGGAGAGCCGGAGCCTCCTTCGCCGTCCCTCACGGTATTGAGCTCTTTGCCGTCAGCCGTTGAGCCCTCCGCCGTGCTGCGGGCTTCCTGGGCTCCGTTGGGCGGCATTCGGTTTCGGCGGGTGCGGGTTCCGTCTCGCGCCTGCGGCGCAAAGCGGACGGCAACAGGGAGGAAGGGGCGGGCGCCATCGTGCCGTGTCCTGATCGGGGAGAGTGAGGAGCCCGCGCGACTCAAGGGGTACGGGCCGATCACCGCGGGGCAGGCGCGGGAGATCGCGTTCGCCAAGGGGACGATCTGGCGGCGGCTGATCATCGAGCCCAAGACCGGGATGCTCGTCAAAACGGATCTGACGACGTACAAGCCCACCGCCGAGACGGAGCGGCATGTGATCGCCCGGGACGGCCGGTGCACCTTCCCCAGCTGCCAGATGCCCGCCCACCGCTGCGACCTCGACCACATCCAACCCTTCAGTCGCTACACCCCACAGGCTGGGGGACAAACCGTTCCCGAGAACCTGGGCCCGCTGTGTCGGCGGCATCACCTGATGAAGACCCGCCATCCCGGTTGGCGGGTCACCCGGGATGCCGACACCGGGATCACCACATGGACCGCGCCCACCGGCCACACCTACACCAACCCACCCCACAACTACCTCGAATGGACACCCTCTCCCCAACGAACAGGCAGCCCTGATGCGGCCCTGCGCGGTTGGCTGCGCCGCCGCCAGGCCAAGTCTTCCTCTGGAGTGGCGTCGGCCCGGATTCACGGGCCGACGGCCGGACATACTGGCGGTAAAGGAATGGGTGGGATGGACGGGGGCATTCCTGTGCGGACGATATTTCGGCGCCGCGAGTCGGCGGCGCCGCGGACACTGGACATCTACGACATCGCTTACTTGGCGGGCGGTCCGCGAGGCGTGGTCCAGACCGCCCTCATCACGCTGCGCGAGCGCGGTGCCATCAAGCTCGCCGGTCGTCGGGTGCGGGCGCTCAGGGCCGGGAAACCGGCCGACCACCCGGTTGAGCGCGCGCTCATCGAGCTGTGTCACCCGATCGGAAAGTACACGTTGCCCGCGACAGCCAAGGTGCTGTCCGGCCCGGAGGTCAAGGGGATCGGGCGCCGACTCGCCTCGTACGGCCTGCTCAGCCGCTCCCGGCGGCGCCTCACCCCCGCGGGTGAACGGGAGTTGGAGTCGGCCAAGGAGGAGGGGGCACTTCCCGCGTATGTTTTCGACGGCCCTGCCGCCCTTCCGGACAGGCGGTTGCGCTCCGCTGTCAGAGCGGTGCCGTATTCCAGCCCGAGTCTGCTTCAGATGGGCAGGGCCTTCGAGCTGGCGTACGAGGATGAGGACGACACGGGCTCGGATGGGGGTTCGGGCTCGGGTTCGGACTGGGGCTCCCACTCCGGCTCCGGCCATGCCTCCTGCGGGAGTGGCTGTGGCGGTGGAGGCGGCGGCGACTGACGTAGCCGACGTTCCCAACAGGGGAAGGGCCGGGGCCGGGCCGGCGGAAAACCGACGCCGGACGGGCGGCGCGAGGCAGCCCGTCCGGTGACGTTCGGCGACTTTCCGGGGAGGCGGAACCGAGGCGGAACCGAGGCGGAACCGAGGCGGAACCGGAGTCAGAACCGAGGCGGAACCGAGGCGGAACCGGAGTCAGAACCGCCGGGAGCGCCTCTAGCCGGCGGGCGTCAGCCGGAGCAGCAGTGCCATCGGCGTACGGGGCAGCGCCACGGCCAACTCGCCCCGCCCCGCGTCCCACCGCGCCTCGCCACCCGACGCGGCAGCCGGGTGCAGCACCTCGACCTCCACCTCACGGCCTGCCAAGTGCCCGAGCGGGAGAACGCAGTCCGCCGGGCCGCCCTCCCGGCGCCACACCGTCACATAGGTCGCCTCACCACCGCGTACCCCCAGCGCCACCCAGGCGTCGTCCCACCCCGGCAGCCCCAGCGGCCAGAACGGCACCCCCGTGGCCAGATCGCCCCGCAGCCGCCGATACGCCGCGACAGCCGCCCGCACCCGGGCCAGCTGTGGCGGTGACATCCGGTCGAGGTGGCCGGAGAGGTGGACGCGGCCCAGCAGGGCGCCCGCCAGGGTGAAGTCGATCTCGTCGTCGGTGAATGCGGGCTGCGGGTAGGCCCATACCGCGCCCTGCTCCGGTGGCACCGCCGTGGGCGCCGAGGCGGCGATGGGCGGGTAGCGGAGGAGGTCCTGCTGGTCGCTGGTGGACTGCAGCTGGGTGACGGCCAGCGAGGACCAGTCCATGCGCATCCCGCCCGAGGCGCAGTTCTCGATGACGAGCCCGGGGTGGCGGTCGAGCGCGGTGGCCAGCCAGTCCTGGTAGGCGCGGGCGTGGGCGAGGAGACCCGCGCCGGGGGCGGTGCGGCCGGTCTCGGGGTGCCAGTCGGTGCCGGGCGCGATGCTGATGTTGTAGTCGAGCTTGAGGTAGCCCACCCCCCACTCGCCGGCGATGCGGTCGATGGTCTTGTCGAGGTGGGCGCGGGCGGCCGGGTGGCGCAGATCGAGGTGGTGGCGGCCGTGTTCGGTGAGGCGGATCCCGTCGCGCTGGAAGAAGGCGTCGTCGGGCAGTTCGGCGGCGACCGGGCTGCGGACGCCGACGACCTCGGGCTCCAGCCACAGCCCCGGGACCATGCCGTGTGAGCGGATGTGGTCCAGTACGGCCTGGATGCCGCCGCCGGGGAAGCGGCGGGTCGAGGGCTGCCAGGCGCCGACGCTGTCCCACCAGCCCTGTGCGTCGTCGTCGTACCAGCCGGAGTCGATGCAGAAGTACTCCGCCCCGGCCTCGGCGGCGGCGGCGATCAGCGGCAGCAGGCGCTCGGTGGTGGGGTCGCCCATGAGGGTGTTCATGTAGTCGTTGAACACCACGGGCAGGGTGGTGTGGTCCGGGTGCGGGCGCCGGGTGGCCCGGCGGTAGGCGGTGAGGTGGGCCACGGCTTCGTCGAGGCCGCCGCCCCGGGCGAGCGCCAGCGTGGCGGGGACGGTGGTGAACGACGCGCCGGGGGCAAGGTGTTCGCGCCACTGGTGTTCGGCGTCGGTCGGCCCGTGGAGCGCGGCGTAGCTGCCATGAGCCCGTTCTCCGGTCTCCCACCGCCAGCCGGTCGGCGACTCGATCTGCCATAGCCACGCGTCGCCTGTGGTGCGGTCGGTCAGCGCGCCCATGGGCAGGTGGCCGTCGGACGGCCAGCTGCCGCGGCTGTGGAGGGTGCGGGCGGCGCGGCTGTCGTGCTGGTGGGCGTCCCGGTTGAGGTCGACGATCCGGGTGCGCAGGGGCTCGCTCGTCCAACGGCACTCGGCGAGCCAGTCGTTACGGGCCACGTGCACGTCGAGCGCGTCGGGGGAGGGCAGCCCGCCGAGGGTGAGGCTGGTGACGGCCTGGACGACCAGCGGAGCGGTGCCCTCGTTGGTGAGCCGGACCTCGCCGCGCAGCGCCGGCAGCCCGTCGGGGGAGGACAGCCGGACCTCGGCGGTCAGGCCGGAGTCGGGGTCGTGGAGGTCGATCGTCAGCCGGTGCCGGTCCTCGTCGTCCCGTACGGCCCGGTGGCCCCGGTAGCGCAGCCGGGCGCCCAGCGCGGTCTCGATGCCGCGCTGCCCGGACCACTCGCTGCCGTATCCGAGGGCCAGCACCTCCACGAGCGGCAGCGGGGCGGTGTGGGGACCGTCGGCGGAGCGGCCGGCGGGGGCGGCGGCGTCCCCGCTGCCGTCCCTGCCGCCTTCGGGAACCGCCAGTCGCACGAGCCGTACCACCCCGTCGGGGTCCGTCGCGAAGTGGGCGGTGAGCCCCGCGTGGCCCCAAGCGAACGCCTGTCCGGCGCCGCCTGACGCCGCTTCTGCTTCTGCTGCGGATGCCGTACCGGTCAAGGTGTGCCCTCCTGGTGCGTTCTGTGATTCCCCGTTGCGTTCTCTTGACGACCCCTATGTGACCGGTCACAATCCTGGCATGAATGTGACCGGTCACACAAGGCGGCCAGGAATCCGCGATGTGGCGACGGCGGCGGGAGTCTCCCACCAGACGGTCTCCCGGGTGATCAACAACCATCCGAGCGTCAAGCCGTCGACCCGCGAGCGCGTGCTCGCCGTCATCGAGGAGCTGGGTTTCCGCCGCAGCGCCACCGCCCTCGCGCTGGCCAGCGGGCGGGTGCGTTCAGTCACCGTGCTGACCGCCAACACCACGCACTACGGCTACGCCGCGACCCTGCAGGGCATCGAGGAGGCCGCCCGCGCCTCCTCCTACGCGGTCGGGATCGGTGTCCTGGAGGCCGCCGACGAGGCGGCCGTACGCGCCGAGGTGCAGCGCGCGGCCGACACCGGCGGCGGGCTGATCGTGATGGCGTACGACACCGCGGGCGTACGGGCTCTGGAGGCGATCCCCGAGGAGCTGCCGGTGGTGGGCGTGGTGGAGACCCCCGCGAGCCCGCCCGGCGAGCACCGCCCCTGGGTGTGGACCGACGACCGGGAGGCGGCCCGCGCCGCCACCCGCCATCTGCTGGGCCTCGGCCACCGGACCGTGCACTACGTCGCGATCCCCTCCAGCACCCGCCGCACCGGCCAGCGCACCGCGGGCTGGCGGGACGCGCTGCGCGAGGCCGGAGCGCCGGAACCGCGGCCGGTGGCGGGAAGCTGGGACCCGGCCAGCGGCTACCAGGCGGGGTGGAAGCTGGCCCGCGACCCGTCGGTCACCGCGATCCTGTGCGGCAACGACGACCTGGCGCTCGGCGTGATCCGCGCGTTGCACGAGGCGGGCCGGGCGATCCCCGGCGAGGTGAGCGTGGCCGGATTCGACGACGCGCCGCACTCCGCGTACCTCACCCCCTCCCTGACCACCGTCCGGCTGGACTTCACGGGGCTGGGCCGGGCCGCCTTCGGGCTGCTGTACGGGCTGGTCGAACAGGCCGAGCCGGTCGCCCCGCACCCCGTGTCCGTACCCGAGCTGATCGTCCGCGAGAGCTCCGGCCCGCCACCGTGAGCGCCACGCCTTCCCTTGCCCTCAACCCCCACTCCCTGTACACCCCTCGCCCCGCCCCACCCCCACACTCCGACGACGCAGTGAGGCAGAGAACCGCGATGAGAAGAGTCCTCCCCGCCCTCGCGCTGATATGCGCCACCGCCCTGACCGCCACCGCCTGCAGCGACGCGACCTCCGCGGGCGGCGACGACACGGGCGGCGCGGCCAAGACGAAGGTCGACCCCACGGCCCGGCTCGACGGCGTCAAGCTGACGATGTGGACCGCGCAGAACACGGTCAACGCCCCCAAGCAGGTCATCCAGGCGTTCGAGAAGGCCACCGGCGCCAAGGTCGACGTCCAGCCCATCCCCGACCTCTACGAGCAGAACGTCCCGACCAAGCTCGCCGCGGGCGACCGGCCGGACCTGATGTTCTGGCAGCCCAGCATCTCCACCCTCCCCTTCATCCAGCCGCAGCGGAATCTGCTCACCCTGGACGGAGAGCCCTGGGAGTCGAAGCTCGGCGACACCGAGAAGAGCCTGGGCGTGATCGACGGCAAGCGCTACGCCGCCATCGTCACCAGCCCCGCCATGCTCGGCGTCTACTACAACAAGGACGTCTTCAAGAAGGCCGGCATCGCCGAGAAGGACTTCCCCAAGAGCTACGAGGAACTGCTCGCCCTCGGCCACCGCATCAAGGACAAGGTGCCGGGCACGGCGCCCTTCTACGAGGTGGGCGGCGACAAGTGGCCGCTGCAGTGGCAGGTCCAGGTGCAGCTGACCGACCTGGACAAGCAATGGTGGGAAGGGCTGAACAAGAACGAGAACAAGTGGACCGACCCGACCGTCGTCAAGGCCATCACCACCTACAAGGACAAGCTGCTCGGCGCCGGGCTCGCCCAGAAGAACTACCGGACCGGGACCTTCACCGACTCCGCGGACGCCCTCTGGAACGGCGACGCGGGCATGGTCCTCAACGTCACGTCCTTCCAGACCCAGATCCAGGCCAAGCACAGCACCGCCGAGATCGACAAGAAGCTCGGCTGGTTCCCCGTCGCCAACTCCAGCGCCGACGGCCTGTACTCCCCGGACCAGACGAACGGCGTCGTCGCCTTCAAGACCGGTGACGAGAAGCGGCAGAACGCGGCCCGCCAGTTCCTCGCCTTCTGGCTCGGCCCCGACTACGCCGACTACATCAAGACGATGAAGATCCCGTCCGTCGAGCCGTCCGTACCGACCCCCCACGGGCTGCCGCAGACCGCCAAGGACCAGGTCGCCGCGTTGCCGAAGGCCATCGGCGTGTTCCAGGCCAAGGCCATCGTCGCCCCCGATCTGCACCTCGCCCTGGCCGACATGATCTACGGCAAGAAGTCGCCGAAGCAGGTCGCCACGTGGGTGCAGGACCAGTTCGCCCAGGTGGCCAAGGCCCAGGGCGCTCCGGGTTTCTGAGCGAGGAGGGCCAGCCGTGGCAGACACCGCCGTACGAACACGCGCCCGGGCCGCCGGGGGCGGAGGCAAAGGGGCCGGGCAACGGAAGAGCGTGGGGCGGCTGCCCAGAGCAGCCGTGCACCACCCCTGGTGGTTCGCGCTGCCGGCCGTGGTGGTCTTCGCGGGCTTCTTCCTGCTGCCGAACCTGCTGAACTTCTTCTACCCGTTCACCAACTGGTCGGCGTACCACCCCGACATCTCCTTCGCCGGGCTCGACAACTTCACCACCATCGCCGACGACGGCTCGCTGCTCCGCGCCATCCGCACCACCTTGGTGTACGCGGTGCTCGCGGCGCTCTTCCAGAACGTCTTCGGGCTGGTGCTGGCCCTGCTGCTGGAGCAGGACACCCGCTTCAACCGGTTCTTCCGCGCGGTGTTCTTCCTGCCCGTCCTGATCTCGGCGCTCGCCGTCGGCTATGTCTTCCAGGCGCTGCTCGACCAGGACGGCGCGGTCAACCAGCTCCTGGGCACGGACATCCCGTGGCTGGGCTCCACCACCTGGACGATGGTGCTGGTCAGCGCCATCCACGGGTGGAAGTGGATGGGGCTGGCCATGCTCATCTACCTCGCCGGGCTCAAGGGCATCCCCGGCGACATGCTGGAGGCGGCCAAGGTCGACGGCGCCGGCGCCTGGCGGACCTTCTGGTCGATCCGCTTCCCGATGCTCGCGCCCGCGGTCACCTTCAACGTGACCACCGCGCTGATCGGTTCGATGAACACCTTCGACATCGTGCAGGCGACCACCGGCGGCGGCCCGGCGGCCTCCACCGAGGTCTTCAACATCTACATGTTCCGGGTCTTCGGACAGGGCCTGTACGCGCAGGCGTCCGCGATGAGCCTGGTGCTCTTCCTGGTGGTCGTGGCCGTCGCGATCCCCCTCGTGATCGGACTGCGCCGAAGGGAGCAGATGCTGTGACCACGGCGATTACCGCGCGTACCGCGCGCACCCTGCCGGTCTCTCCCGCCGCCCGCGTCTGGCGGTACGCACGCCCCGCCCTCGTGCTGCTGATCGCGGCGCTCGCCGTCGGCGTACCGCTGTGGCTGGTCCTGGCCACCTCGGCCAAGTCCCAGGTCGAGGCCGTCAAGCCCAACCTCGACCTGCCCGGCCACTGGCAGCCCGGCGCCAACTACGACAAGGCCCTCAGCGAGGGCGAGATGGTGCGCGGCTTCGTCAACAGCCTGCTGGTCGTGGCGCCCTCGGTGGTGCTGGTCCTGGTGCTGGGCGCGGGCGCCGCCTGGGTCTTCGCCCGGCGCCGGGGGCGGCTGGTGACGGCCGCGTACGCCCTCACCATCAGCGGGCTGCTGCTGCCACCCGCCGTGATCACCATCGTCATGGAGCTGCGGCAGCTGGGCCTGGCCAACACCCGCCCCGGCATGATCGCCGTCTACACCGGGATGTACCTGTCCACGTCGATCTTCTTCATGACCGGCTTCATCCGCACCATCCCCTTGGAGCTGGAGGAGGCCGCGCGGATGGACGGCGCCTCGCCGCTGCGTATCTTCGCGCGGATCATCCTGCCGCTGCTGCGCCCCGTGATCGCCACCGCGACGATCATGGTGATGCTCTACGCCTGGAGCGACATCTTCTACGCCTTCTTCATCCTGGGCGGAGGGGACAAGGCGACGCTGCCGCTGGGCCTCTACAAGGTCGCCAGCGCACAGCTCTACCTCAACAACTGGCATCTGGTCTTCGCCTATGTGGTGGTCATGAGCCTGCCCATGGTCGCCGTGTTCCTGGTGGCCCAGCGAAAGATCGTTTCCGGAATCACCAGTGGAGCCGTCAAGTAACCGGAGGTCCTGTGAGAAGAGTCCCCATGAAAAAGCGACGAGCCCTCACCACCGTGATAGCCGGGGCGGCGGCGCTGATCGCCGCCACGCTGCCCGGCGCCGCGCACGCGGATAACCAAAACCCCGGAAAGTCGAAAGCAGCAGCCCAGCGCATCTCCGTCGACCTCGCCGCGAGCGAGGGCCCGGTGCTGCACGGCGCCAATGGGGCGCTGTACGGGCTGAGCGACGACGGCGTGCCCAGCGACGCCGCCCTCGCCCCGCTCAAGCTGACCACCATCTCGCAGAAGCCGGAGGGCGGGGCGCAACACCCCAACGGGGACGCGCTGACGGTCTCCAAGTCCTTCTTCCGCAACGGTGGGGACGACATCTACATCCTGCTCCAGGACATGTACACGCAGTGGCCGTACCAGGACCTGGGGATCGACGACTACCTCCCCAAGGTCGAGAAGATGGCCAAGGACGTGGCGGGCGCGCCGCACAGCGAGCGGTTCGTCTATGTGCCGTTCAACGAGCCCGACCAGATCTGGTACAAGCTCAACTCCTCCGACCCCGCCGCTTACCAGAAGGGCCGGGACCGCTTCTTCGCCGAGTGGAAGACGGTCCACCAGCGCATCCGCTCCATCGACCCCGACGCCCGGATCGCCGGACCCAACGAGGCGGGCTACGACACCCGCTTCCTCCCGGAGTTCCTGACCTGGGCGAAGGCCAACAACGTGCTGCCGGACGTAATGACCTGGCATGAGCTGTCGTCGGGCTCGCTGAAGGACTTCCAGGGCCACTACGACCACTACCGGGCGCTGGAGAAGAGCGTCGGGATATCGCCGCGCCCGATCAGCATCGACGAGTACGCCAACCGCCGCGACCTGTCCGTCCCGGGCCAGCTGGTCCAGTGGGTGTCGATGTTCGAGCGCAACAAGGTGTACGCCAACCAGGCCTACTGGGACGCCGCCGGCAACCTCAGCGGCAATGTCGTACGGTCCAACATCCCCAACGGCGGCTGGTGGTTCTTCCGCTGGTACGCCGGGATGACCGGCCGGACCGTCAAGGTCACCCCGCCCACTGCCAACGCCATCGACACCCTGCAGGGCCTGGCCTCGTACGATCCGTCCCGCAAGCAGGCGCAGATCCTCGTGGGCGGCTCGGCGGGCGACACGGACGTGGCCGTCCAGCACGTCGACCGCGGCGTCTTCGGCTCGCGGGTCGTGGCCACCGTCTCCGAGGCCGAATGGTCCGGCTACGAGGGCGCGGCCGCGCCGCCGCGCGTGCTGTCCCGCAGCGAGGTCAAGGTCGGCGCGGACGGCTCGGTGACCGTGCCGCTCACCGGCATGAAGACGATGTCCGCTTACCGGATCACGCTCACCCCGGCCGGCACCGGCACCCCGCGCGCGGCCACCGTGCCGTGGAGCGCGTCATACGAGGCGGAGGACCCCGCGAAGGCGACCATTACCGACGGCCAGGTCTACACCCAGGGCACCGTCTCCAACGCCAACGGCTACGCCGCCTCCGGTACCAAGGACGTCGGCTCCCTCAACAAGTCCTCCAGCAAGGTCGCCTTCGACGTCGACGTCCCCAAGGCCGGCGACTACGACCTGGCGATCTTCTACGGCAACCAGACCGGCGCCCCCTCCACCCAGACCCTGACCGTGGACGGCGGCTCGGCTTCGTCCGGGGAGCGGACCGTCACCTACCCCTCCACACTCAACTGGACCTACCGCGGCATCCAGCACGTCACCGTCCGGCTGAGCGCGGGCAGCCACACCCTCACCCTGGCCCACGACAAGGGTGAGGCCACCCTCGACAAGATCGACCTGACCGCCGCCACCACCCCGGCCGCCTCCTACGAGGCCACCCTGGCCGACCCCTCCGGCAGCCCGCGCTACGACTACTCCTCGGCGGCCGGCGTCGGCACGGGGTCCCTGGTGCTCGACGGCCAGGACTCCGCTGTCTTCGACGTCTACGCCCCGCGTGACGGCTACTACACGGTGACCCCGAGCGGCTCCGGCGCTCCCGGCGCCCCCGTCGAGCTGGCCCTGCACGGCACCACCACGACCACCGCCCCGGGGAAGGCCGAGCGGCTCTTCCTCACCGCGGGCAACAACCGCGTCACCGCCACCTCCGCCACCGGGTCCGCCGTCCGGCTCTCCTCCCTCGAGGTGACGGGCGCGGGCGACACCAAGGGGCTCGCCTCGTACGAGGCGGAGAGCGGCACCCTGGGCGGGGCCGCCGCCAAGACCTCCAGCGACTACGCCTCGGGCGGCGCCTACGTCGGCTCCCTCGGCGACGGCGCGGCCAACAACCTCAAGCTGACCGTCCAGGCCCCCTCGGCGGGCCGCTACATGCTGATCGTCCACTACGCCAACAACCAGCGCGCCGACGGGCACCAGTACAACACCAACATCATCTCCCGGACCGCCGACATCGCGGTCGGGGGCGGCGCGGCCCAGCGCGTCGCGTTCAAGAACACCTGGACCTGGGACGACTACTGGGGCCTCGGCGTCCCGGTCGACCTGACGAAGGGCGCGAACACGCTCACGTTCTCCAACGCGAGCTCGTACGCCCCGAACATCGACCGCGTCCAGCTCGCCCCGGTGACGGGCTGAGCGAGGGCACGGAGCGCGTCCCGGCACGGCACACCGCCGTGCCGGGGCGCCGCTGTATCGGGGCGCCGCCGTATCGGGCGCGGGTCAGCGCGTCACGTGGTGGTGCGCGGCGGCCTCCTCGGTGGGAGTGGGGCAGCCCACTGTGGCGGTCACGGCGGTCAGCAGCACCACCGAGTCCTCCACCGCCACCAGCCCGTGGCGCTCCTGCGGGAGGCGCTGCACCTGCCCGGCGATGAGATCCAGCCGACCGTGTCCGGTCTTGCCCGTGGTGAGCCGGACATGTCCATGCAGTACCTGAAGGCTGGCCGCCGGGGGCGCGTTGTGCTCGTCGAGCTCGCAGCCGGCGACCATGGCGATCACGCTCTGCCGCAGTGGCCCGTCGTGCAGGAACAGATGTGAGCTTCGGCCGTGGGGGTCGGTCTTGGCCCGGTCCAAGTGGTGGCGTGCGAGTGTGGTGAGGTCGTCCATGAGTGTCCCTCGATCGGCCTGGTCTGATCGTCGCCGGGTTCCCTCAATCCTCACCGGCTAGCGTGGGGCGCGCCAGTCGCACAGAAGAGAGGTGCCGCAGCCGTGGCCGACTTCCTGACCGTACTGACCACCACCGACACCCCCGAGAAGGCCGAGGCGCTGGCGCGCGGGGCCGTGACCGCGCGGCTGGCGGCCTGCGCGCAGATCAGCCAGCCCGTCACCTCGGTGTACCGGTGGCAGGGCGAGATCGAGACGGCCGCCGAGTGGCAGGTACTGTTCAAGACCACCGCGGCGCGGTACGGAGAGCTGGAGGCGCACCTCCGCGAGGCGCACGACTACGAGACGCCGGAGATCATCGCGACGCCGATCACGCAGGGAAGCGATGACTACCTGGCGTGGGTGGTGGAGGAGACGACGATCGGCTGAAACGTAAGGCTGTAGCCGCGACTGAACGTACGGCTGAAACGTGCGGCTCAGCGGGAGCCCGCCAGCGCCTTCTGGATCCCCCGCTCGCGCGGGCCCAGGAAGTGCGGGTCCGGCTTGAAGGCCGCGTCCAGCGCGGCCTTGCTCGCCGCGACGGCCTCTCGCGCCCCGCCGAAGAACCACGTCACATCGTGCGGCTCGTCGACCCCGACCCCGTACGCGTCGATGCCCGCCGCCTCGCACAGCGCCAGCGCCCGGCGGATGTGGAAGCCCTGGCTCACCAGCACCGCCCGGTGCACGCCGAAGATCCGCTCGGCGCGGCTGCACGAGTCCCACGTATCGAAGCCCGCGTAGTCGCTGACGATGCGCTCGTCCGGCACGCCATGCCGGACGAGATAGGCGCGCATCGCGTCCGGCTCGTCGTAGTCGTGCCGGCTGTTGTCGCCGGTCACCAGGATCGCGCGGACCTTGCCCCGCTCATACAGCTCGGCGGTCGCGTCGAGGCGGTGCGCCAGGTACGGGGACGGCTCGCCGTTCCACAGCCCGGCGCCGAAGACCACCGCCACCGGGGTCTTGGGGACATCCGCGACCGTACGGACCCGGGCGTCGGTGGACAGCCGCAGCCAGGTCGCGGGCAGCAGCGCGACCACGCTGAGCGCCATCACCACCTGGACGGCGCGGCGCTGCCCGCGCCGGGTCCTGGGGAGGCGCAGCCGCGCCCGCCCGGCCCGCGCCGCTCTCCGTATCCGCTCTCCGACACCCATCCGTCCACCGCTTTCTCCGCTGTCCGACTGGACTGACGCTGATCACGGCCGATCGGTTGCTTGATCGGTTCGGCCGGCGGACGCCGCCGCATTAGTCTTGTGACCCTCCCCGTCAGCGAAAACAGCAGGTGATCCGTCGTGCCCCCGCTCCCCAAAGCAGAGCTCCACCTCCACATCGAGGGCACCCTCGAACCCGAGCTGGCCTTCGCGCTCGCCGAGCGCAACGGCGTCGAGCTGCCGTACGCCACCCAGGACGAGCTGCGCGCCGCGTACTCCTTCACCGACCTCCAGGACTTCCTGGACCTCTACTACGCGCTGATGGCGGTGTTGCGCACCGAGGACGACTTCGCCGACCTGACCAACGCCTATCTCGCCCGCGCCCGCGCGCAGGGCGTCCGGCACGCCGAGATCTTCTTCGACCCGCAGGCCCACACCGCGCGCGGCGTCGCCATCGGCACGGTCATCGACGGCCTGTCGCGCGCGCTGGACGCGGCGGAGGAGACGTACGGCATCACCACCCGCCTGATCATGTGCTTCCTGCGCGACGAGAGCGCCGAGTCCGCCCTCGAGACCTTCGAGTCGGCCCGCCCCTACCTGGACCGCCTCACGGCCGTCGGGCTCGACTCGGCGGAGGTCGGCAATCCGCCGTCGATGTTCCGCGAGGTGTACGCGCGGGCGCGGGAGGCGGGGCTCAAATGCGTGGCGCACGCGGGGGAGGAGGGGCCGCCCGCGTATGTGTGGGAGGCGCTGGACGTCCTCGGCGTCGACCGCGTCGACCACGGCGTGCGCTCCCTGGAGGACGAGGCCCTGGTGGCCCGGCTGGTGGCGGACCAGATCCCGCTGACCGTGTGCCCGCTGTCCAACGTCCGGCTGCGGGTCGTCGACCGGCTCGAGGACCACCCGCTGCGGGCGATGCTGGACGCGGGGCTGCTGGTGACGGTGAACTCCGACGACCCGGCGTACTTCGGCGGGTACGCGGGCGACAACTTCGACGCGGTGCGGGACGCGCTGCGCCTGGACGACACCACGCTGCGGGCGCTCGCGCGGAACTCCTTCCGCGCGTCCTTCCTGGACGAGGCGGTGCGGGCGGCGTACCTGAAGGAAGTCGACGCGCACGGCGGGTGAGGCGCGGGCCGGGGACTATCCGGCGGCCCGTTCCACCCGCACCGCGCACACCTTGAACTCCGGCATCCGGGAGACCGGATCCAGCGCCGGATTCGTGAGTGTGTTGGCCCGTCCCTCGCCCGCCCAGTGGAAGGGCATGAACACCGTGTCCGGCCGGATGTCCCGGCTGATGCGGGCCGGGGCGACGGCCCGCCCGCGGCGGGAGATCACCGCGAGGGGGGCGCCCTCGGAGGCTCCCAGGCGCTCGGCCAGCAGGGGGTGCAGCTGGACGAAGGGGCCGGGGTCGGCCCGGTTCAGCTCCTCGACGCGGCGCGTCTGCGCGCCCGACTGGTACTGGGAGAGCACCCGGCCGGTGGTGAGGAACAGCGGGTACTCCGCGTCGGGCTCCTCCGCCGCGGGGCGGTGGGTCACCGGTACGAAGCGGGCCCGGCCGTCGTCGGTCGCGAAGCGCTCGAGGAAGAGGCGCGGCGTACCGGGGTGCGGGCCGGGCTCCGCCCCGGTCCCGGCTGCCTCTGCCGCACCAGCCTCTGCCCCGGCTGCCTGTGCGGCACCAGCCTGTGCGGCACCAGCCTCTGCCGCACCAGCCTCTGCCCCGGCTGCCTGTGCCCCGGCGCCTTCCCGTCCCTCCGGGCAGGGCCAGAAGACCCCGTCCTCCTCCGCGATCCGGCGGTACGTGATGCCCGAGTAGTCCGCCGCCCCGCCCGCCGACGCGCGGCGCAGCTCGTCGAAGACCTCCTCCGGGTCCGCCGGGAAGCCCTTCTCCCAGCCCAGCCGGGCGGCAAGCCCGTTCAGCACCTCCAGGTCCGAGCGGACGCCGGGCGGCGGGGTGACGGCGGTGCGGCGCAGGATGACCCGGCCTTCCAGGTTGGTCGTCGTGCCCGTCTCCTCCGCCCATTGGGTCACCGGAAGGACGACGTCCGCGAGCGCTGCGGTCTCCGAGAGGACCACGTCCGCGACCGCCATGAAGTCCAGCGACCGCAACCGCGCCTCTATATGGGCCGCGCGGGGAGCGGAGACCACCGGGTTGGAGCCCATGAGCAGCAGGGCCCGTACATCGCCGCCGAGCGCGTCCAGCAGTTCGTACGCGCTGCGCCCCGGCCCGGGCAGCGCGTCGGGGTCGACGCCCCACACGGCCGCCACATGGGCACGGGCCGCCGGGTCGTCGAGCTTGCGGTAGCCGGGCAGCTGGTCGGCCTTCTGGCCGTGTTCGCGGCCGCCCTGGCCGTTGCCCTGGCCGGTGAGGCAGCCGTAGCCGGACAGCGGGCGGCCCGCGCGGCCGGTGGCCAGGCACAGGTTGATCCAGGCGCCGACCGTGTCCGTGCCCTTCGACTGCTGCTCGGGCCCGCGCGCCGTGAGCACCATGGAGCTTTCCGCATCGCAGAACATCCGCATCGCTTCGCGGAGTTCGGGGACCGGTACACCCGTGATCCGCTCGACCATTTCCGGCCAGTGCGCCATCGCGGCGGCCCGCGCCTCGGGCCAGCCGCTCGTACGCCCGGCGATGAACTCCTCGTCCACCCGCCCCTCCGCGACCACCAGGTGCAGCAGCCCCAGCGCGAGCGCCAGGTCCGTCCCGGGGCGCGGCGCCAGGTGCAGATCCGCCTGCTCGGCCGTCCGCGTCCGGCGCGGGTCGACCACGATCAGCTTGCCGCCCGACTCCTTCAGCTCGGTCAGATAGCGCAGCGCGGGCGGCATGGTCTCGGCCAGGTTCGAGCCGACGAGGATCACACACCCCGTGCGGGCCACGTCCGCCAGCGGGAACGGCAGCCCGCGGTCCAGGCCGAAGGCCTTGTTGTGCGCGGCGGCCGCCGAGGACATGCAGAAGCGGCCGTTGTAGTCGATCTGCGAGGTGCCGAGCACGACCCGCGCGAACTTCCCCAGCGCGTACGCCTTCTCGTTCGTCAGCCCGCCCCCGCCGAAGACCCCCACCGCGTCCCGCCCGTGCGCCTCCGCCGTGCCCGCCAGCCCCTCGGCGACCCGGTCCAGGGCCTCCTCCCAGGTGGCCGGCTCGAGCCGGCCGGTGTCAGGGCGGCGGACCAGCGGCTCGGTCAGGCGCACCCGGGAGGAGAGCAGGGCGGGCGCCGTACGGCCCTTGCCGCACAGCGCGCCGCGGTTCACGGGGAAGGCCGGTCGCTCCACCACCTCCACCACCCCCTCAGTCCCCGCCGCGGGGCGCAGCGCCATGCCGCACTGCAGCGAGCAGTACGGGCAGTGGGTGTCGACGGCGAGGTCGGGTGTCATGGCGGTCGCGTGCGGCATGCGGTCAGCGTGCTACGGCCGTGTTACGTGGCACGTCCGCTCGCGTTACGCATCGGGCAACCGGACCTCAGCGCGGCCCGCGGGGATCGGTGAACTCATGGCAATCACCTGTGACGGCCACGCAACGGGGGCGCAATGTCCCCCTGCGAGGCTCTTGTCATGACGGCGTCGCCCCACCCCGGTCCCGCCAGCACCCCAGCCGCCCCCGCCCCCGTGGCCTCCTCGGCCGCCCCCGGCCCCGCAGCCCCTTCCGGCTCCCTCGACAGTACGGCTCAGCTCATGACCCGGATCACCGCACAGCTCAGCTCGCAACTCGGCCATCTGTCCCTCGGCGGCACCCGGCGCCGGCCCCGGCCCGCCGCCCCGCGCCGGCCGCCCACCCTCGTCGCCGTGGCGCACGGCAGCCGTGACCCCGAGGCGCTGCGCACGGTCACCGCGCTCGTGGACCGCGTCCGCGCGCTCCGCCCCGACCTGCCCGTACGGATCGGCCACGTCGAGCTGAACGATCCGCTGCTCGCCGACACGCTCGCCGCGCTGCACGGCGAGGCCGTCCTCGTACCGCTCCTCCTCGGCCGCGGCTACCACGTCAAACGGGACCTGCCCGACGCCATCGCCGCCGCGCCCCACCTGTCGGTCCGCATGGCCGCCCCGCTCGGCCCGCACCCGCTGCTGGCCGAGGCCCTGCACGCGCGCCTCACCGAGGCCGGGTGGCCGTCCGGCGGGCTGTCCGGGGCGGGCGTCGTCCTGGCGGCGGCGGGCTCCCGCGACCGGGACTCGGCCGCCGATACGGCCCGTACCGCCGCCCTGCTCAGCGCCCGGCTCGGCGGCGTGCCCGTACTGCCCGGCTACGCCTCCGCCGCCGCGCCCACCGTGGCCGAGGCGGCACGCGCCCTGACCGACCTGGGGCGGGGCCGGCGCATCGCGGTGGCCTCGTACTTCGCCGCGCCCGGTCGCTTCGCGACCCAGTGCGCGGCCGCCGCGCCCGGCATCGCCTCCGGCCCGCTCGGCGACCATCCCGCCGTCGCCCGGCTCGTGATTCACCGCTATGAACAGGCGCTCGCCTCTGCACCCATGTCACACCCGGCGGTTACCGTCGGTGTATGAGCCGCACTGGACCCACGGCATCCGATCCATCAGCTGAGTCCGCCGAACAAGCCCAGCCGACCCCCAGGCCAACTCCCCAGCCGACTTCCCAGCCGACCGAGTCCGCAGCCTCAGCCTCGGCGAGCCCCGGCTACGAGGCGGCGGACCTCGATCGATGGGCGGCCGAGCCCGACAAGCGTCCGGGCCGGACCGCCTTCCAGCGGGACCGGGCGCGGGTGCTGCACTCGGCCGCGCTGCGCAGGCTGGCCGGTAAAACCCAGGTCGTCCCCGCCGTCCCCGCGGCCCCCGCGGCCGACCCGGGCCCCGGTGCCGGCGCCCCGGCCTGGGACGCCACCCCGCGCACCCGGCTGACCCACTCCCTGGAGTGCGCCCAGGTGGGCCGGGAGCTCGGCGCCGCCCTCGGCTGCGACCCGGACCTGGTGGAGATGGCCTGCCTGGCCCACGACCTCGGCCACCCGCCCTTCGGGCACAACGGCGAGCAGGCGCTCAACGAGGTCGCCGAGGCCTGCGGCGGCTTCGAGGGGAACGCCCAGTCGCTGCGGCTGCTCGCCCGGCTGGAGCCCAAGCGGTTCGTGGCCGACCCGGAGACCGGCGCGCCGGTGAGCGTGGGGCTCAACCTCACCCGCGCCGCGCTCGACGCCGCCACCAAATACCCCTGGCCGCGCGGCGGCCACCCCAGCGACCCCGGGTCCCGCAAGTTCGGGGTCTACGAGGACGACATCCCGGTCTTCGCCTGGTTCCGGCAGGGCGCGCCCGAGCACCGCACCTGCTTCGAGGCCCAGGTCATGGACTGGTCCGACGACGTGGCGTACTCGGTCCACGACGTCGAGGACGGCCTGCACGCCGGCCATCTCGACCCCGGCCTGCTGCTCGCCGAGCCCGAGCGGCGCGAGGTGTTCGCGGTCGCCGCCGACCGTTACGCCCCGGGCGCCGAGCCGGACGAGCTGGCCGAGGCGCTGGACCGGCTGCTCGACCAGGAGTGGTGGCCACACGGCTACGACGGGTCCTCCGTCGCCCAGGCCCGGCTCAAGGACGCCACCAGCCAGCTCATCGGCCGCTTCTGCCTCGCCGCGGAGGGGGCCACCCGCGCCGCCTACGGCACCGGCCGGTTCACCCGTTACAGCGCCGAGCTGGTGGTGCCGCGCGGGGCGCGGCTGGAGTGCGCGGTGCTGAAGGCGGTCGCCGACCGGTATGTGATGCAGCGCGCCGACCAGGAGGCGGTCCGCGCCGACCAGCGGGTCATCATCGCCGAGCTCGGCGAGGTGCTGATCGCCCGCGCCCCGGTCGGCCTGGACCCGCAGTTCCGCGCGCTGTTCGACGAGGCGGACGCGGCCGGGGACGACGCGGGCCGGCTGCGCGCCATCGTCGACCAGATCGCCGCCCTCACGGACGCCTCCGCCCGCTCCCTGCACGCGCGGCTGACCGCACCCCGCGTGGCCCGCCGGCCATGAGCGCACCGGCACGCCCGCGCCCAGCGGGCCTCGACAGCCTGCCCCGCCCGCGCGCGCCGCGGGCACGCGCGCGGGCTGTCCCACGTCGGCACGCCCGGGCTGGACCCGCCCGCGTGCGGCAGGTATCAGTGGCCTCCCCACCGGCCCTGCCCACCGGCCCTGCTCACCGGCCTTCCCCACCCGCCGCCCGGCGGGTGGCACCGGCCCGTCCCGCCTGCGCGGCGGGCTTGTGCGTAGCGGCCGCCCGCGCCGCAGGCCCGGCCGGACCCGACACGGCCCGCTGGCCCGTACGGCGTACTGCCCCTTCCCGCCGCACGCGCGGTGCGGGAGGCTCGAACATCGGCTCACACGACCGGGGCTCACACGACCGGCCTTGACACGGCGTAGCCGCGCACGGGCATCGCGCGGCAGCGAGGAGGAGACAAGTGGTCGACGCAGACCAGACGTTCGTCATCGTCGGAGGGGGTCTGGCCGGGGCGAAAGCCGCGGAAACCCTCCGGGCCGAGGGATTCACCGGCCGGGTGATCCTGATCTGTGACGAGCGCGACCACCCCTATGAACGACCGCCGCTGTCCAAGGGCTATCTCACCGGCAGCCAGGAGCGCGACAGCGTCTTCGTCCACGAGCCCGCCTGGTACGCCCAGGCCGACATCGAGCTGCACCTCGGCCAGACCGCGGTCCAGCTCGACCGCGCCGCCAAGGCCGTCGTCCTCGGCGACCGCACCCGCATCCACTACGACCGGCTGCTGCTGGCCACCGGCGCCGAGCCGCGCCGCCTCGACATCCCCGGCACCGATCTCGTCGGCGTCCACCACCTGCGCCGCCTCGCCCACGCCGAGCGGCTGCGGTCCGTCCTGGCCGCTCTCGGCCGGGACAACGGCCAGCTGGTCATCGCGGGGGCGGGCTGGATCGGCCTGGAGGTCGCGGCCGCCGCGCGCGGTTACGGGGCCGAGGTGACGATCGTCGAGCCCGAGCCCACCCCGCTGTACCGCGTCGTCGGCCCCGAGCTCGGCACCCTCTTCGCCGACCTGCACCGCGAGCACGGCGTCCGCTTCCACTTCGGCGCCCGGCTCACCGGGATCACCGGGCAGGACGGCGTGGTGCTGGCCGCCTGCACCGACGACGGGGAGGAGCACCCCGCCCACGACGTCCTGGCCGCCATCGGCGCCGCCCCGCGCACCGCCCTCGCGGAGGCCTCCGGCCTGGAGGTGATGGACCGCGCGGCGGGCGGCGGCATCGTGGTCGACGGATCGCTGCGCACCAGCGATCCGGACATCTTCGCGGCGGGCGATGTGGCCGCGGCCCCCCTCGCCTTCCCGGGTGGCATCGAGCCGCCGGGGGGCCGGGTGCGCGTCGAGCACTGGGCCAACGCGCTGAACGGTGGCCCGGTCGCCGCCCGCGCGATGCTCGGGCAGGACGTGACGTACGACCGCGTGCCCTACTTCTTCTCCGACCAGTACGACGTCGGCCTGGAGTACTCCGGCTACGCGCCCCCCGGCTCATACGACCAGGTGGTGTGCCGCGGCGATGTCGGCAAGCGGCAGTTCATCGCCTTCTGGCTGAGCGAGGGCCGCCTGCTGGCGGGGATGAATGTGAATGTGTGGGACGTCGTCGAGCCCATCCAGCGCCTCATCCGCGGCGGCGTCCGCCTCGACCCCGACGACCTGGCGAACCCGTCCGTCCCGCTGGCGTCCCTGCTGCCGTAAGGCGGGTCGCGCGCGCCCGGCTGGGCTCCGGCGGTGTCGGAGCCCGGCCGTAGAATTCACGCGTGGCAGGCAGGATCAACGATGACGACGTGAAGGCGGTGCGGGACGCGGTCCCGATCGACGCCGTTGTGTCCGAGTACCTCCAACTGCGCAACGCCGGCGGCGGCAATCTCAAGGGCCTGTGCCCCTTCCATGACGAGAAGTCCCCGTCCTTCCAGATCAGCCCCAGCAAGGGGCTTTTCTACTGCTTCGGCTGCCAGGAGGGCGGCGACACGGTCGACTTCATCATGAAGATCGACCACCTCTCCTTCGCCGAGACCATCGAGCGGCTCGCCTCCCAGGCCGGCATCACCCTGCGCTACGAGCAGGGCAGCGCGACCCCCGGCCGGCAGCAGGGCGAGCGCACCCGCCTGGTGGAGGCCCACAAGGCGGCCGCCCAGTTCTATGTGGAGCAGCTGGACAGCCCCGAGGCGGAGATCGGCCGCAGATTCCTCGCCGAGCGCGGCTTCGACCAGGCCGCCGCCCAGCACTTCGGCGTCGGCTACAGTCCGGCCGGCTGGGACCACCTCGTCCGCTTCCTGCGCGGCCGCGGCTTCACCGACAAGGAGCTGATCCTCTCCGGCCTCGCCCAGGAAAGCCGCCGTAACCCCATCGACCGCTTCCGCGGCCGGCTGATGTGGCCCATCCGCGACATCACCGGCGAGGTCGTCGGCTTCGGCGCGCGCAAGCTGCGCGACGACGACAACGGCCCGAAGTATCTGAACACCCCCGAGACGCCGCTCTACAAGAAGTCCCATGTGCTGTACGGCATCGACCTCGCCAAGAAGGAGATCGCCAAGACCAGCCGGGCCGTCGTCGTCGAGGGCTACACGGACGTCATGGCCTGCCACCTCGCCGGGGTGACCACCGCCATCGCCACCTGCGGCACGGCCTTCGGCGGCGACCACATCAAGATCCTCCGGCGGCTTCTGATGGACAACTCCAGCGCCGAGGTGGTCTTCACCTTCGACGGCGACGCGGCCGGCCAGAAGGCGGCGCTGCGGGCCTTCGAGGACGACCAGAAGTTCGCCGCCGAGACCTACATCGCGATCACGCCCGGCGGGATGGACCCGTGCGAGCTGCGCCTCGCCGAGGGCGACGACGCCGTCAAGGCGCTGGTGGAGAGCCGTACGCAGCTCTTCGAGTTCGCGATCCGGCAGATCATCGCCCGGCACAACCTGGATACGGCGGTCGGGCGGGCCGCCGCGCTGGAGGAGGCCGCGCCCGTCGTCGCCGGGATCAAGAACAGATCGATCCAGCATGAGTCCGCGGTGCATCTCGCGGGGCTGCTCGGCATCCTCGACACCCAGTTCGTCGTCCGCCGGGTCTCGCAGCTCGCCCAGTGGGCCCGCGAGCGCGGCCAGCGCGGCGGCGGCCCCCAGCAGGGCGGCGCCCGCCGCGGCGGCCCGGGCGGGCCAGGAGGCCCGGACGGGCCGGGCGGCCCGGGCGGGGGCTATGGCGGCCCCGGTGCCGGCCCAGGCCCCGGTGCCGGGCGCGCGTCGGGCCCGGGCGGCCCCGACGGCGGCCCGCGGCCCCCGCGTGGCCCCGCGCTGAACCTCCGCAGCCCCGCCCACCGCGTCGAGCGCGAGTTGCTGAAGCTCGCCCTGCAGCGCCCGGAGCTGGTCTCCCCGACCTTCGACGCCTACGGGATCGACGAGTTCACCGCCCCGCCGTACGCCGCCGTGCGCCGCGCCATCGAGGACGCGGGCGGGGCGAGCGGCGCCGACGGCGACTATCTGGCGCGGGTGCGCGACGCCGCCCCGGACGACACGGTGCGCGCGATGGTCACCGAGCTCGCGGTCGAGCCGCCGCACACCCGCCGCGATCCCGATGAGGCATATGCGGGCGTCCAGTTGGTGGCCGTCCGGCTGGCCGCGGTGAACCAGCGGATCGGCGAGGTCCGGGGCGCCCTCCAGCGCCTCGGCGCCGGCGCCGACCCCGCCCACCTCGCCGCCGTGCAGAACGAGCTGTGGGTCCTGCAGCAGTACGGACAGTCCCTCCGCGAGAAGGGCGCGACGGCCCTGTAGGGGGCCGCGGCGCTGTGCTGTAACCGCCCGGTCACGGCTCGCAGCGCAAAAAGTGCTCGCACGCCCCTCGTGGCGGGCGTGCGTCGTACTCCACACTGGGTTGCGGTGCCTGAGTCCTCGGAGCGCGGCGGTGTTGGCCAGGAAGGGCCGGATTCCCCCGCAGATCCGCTCATGTTGTACGGGACGGATGGTGGCGTGGCCGCCGCAGCCGTACCCGATCGTTCTGCCGCCTCAGCAGCGATCACCCTGGAGGTCGCCCCCGTGCAGACCCAGACCCTGACCGACGCGGCCCCGACAGCGACGCCGCCGCAGTCCTTGTCCCCCGACGCTTCGGCACCAGCCGCGCTGGAGGCGGTGGAGGCCCTGGCGGCCGTAACCGCCGCCCCGGAAGCGGAGCCCCCGGAAGCCGCGGAACCTCCCGAGGCCGCGGAACCGCCCGAAGACGCCGAGGCTGCCGAGGCCACCGAAGCCGCCGAGCCGGCCGCACGCGCCGAGACCTCCAGCGGCCCCTCCTCCGACCTCTTCCGCCAATACCTCCGCGAGATCGGCCGCATCCCGCTGCTGTCCGCCGCCGAGGAAGTGGATCTCGCGCGCCGGGTGGAGGCGGGCCTGTTCGCCGAGGAGAAGCTCGGCAACGCCCCCGACCTGGACACCCAGCTCGCCCTCGACCTCGACCGGCTGGTCGTCCTGGGCCGCATGGCCAAGCGCCGCCTCATCGAGGCCAACCTCCGCCTCGTCGTCTCTGTCGCCAAGCGTTATGTCGGCAGAGGCCTGACCATGCTGGACCTGGTGCAGGAGGGCAACCTCGGGCTGATCCGTGCCGTGGAGAAGTTCGACTACGCCCGCGGGTACAAGTTCTCGACGTACGCGACCTGGTGGATCCGCCAGGCCATGTCCCGTGCCCTCGCGGACCAGGCCCGCACGATCCGGGTCCCGGTGCATGTCGTCGAGCTGATCAACCGGGTGGTGCGGGTGCAGCGCCGGATGCTGCAGGAGCGCGGCTACGAGCCCACGTCCGAGGAGGTCGCCCACCACCTCGACCTCCCCGCGGAGCGGGTGAGCGAGGTGCTGCGCCTCGCCCAGGAGCCGGTGTCGCTGCACGCCCCCGTCGGGGAGGAGGACGATGTCGCGCTCGGCGACCTGATCGAGGACGGGGACGCCGCCTCACCGGTCGAGTCCGCGGCGTTCCTGCTGCTGCGGGAGCATCTGGAGGCCGTGCTCTCCACGCTCGGGGAGCGGGAGCGGAAAGTGGTGCAGCTGCGGTACGGGCTGGCCGACGGGCGGCCCCGGACGCTGGAGGAGATAGGGCGGATCTTCGGGGTCACGCGGGAGCGGATCCGGCAGATCGAGTCGAAGACGCTCAACAAGCTCCGGGACCACGCGTTCGCGGACCAGCTCCGCGGCTACCTGGACTGACCGCGCCTACCCGAGGGCCAGGCCCGACTCGAACGCGCCCGGGTGGATCTGCTCGCGGACCGCGACGTACTGCTGCCGCACCGCCTGCCCCACCGCCAGCTCCTCGCCGGGCTCGAAGACCTGGCTCGCGGCCGCCGGCCACAGCGGCGGCTGGTGCGGTGAGAGGGTGCCGTGCGCGGCGCCCAGGGCCCAGGCGGCCTGCCGGGCGGCGCCCAGCGCCGCGTAGTCCGCGGGCTGTGGCACCACGACCTGAGCGCCCAGCAGCGCCGGGGCGATGGCGCGCACCGCGGGAAGGTCCGCCGCGGGCCCCAGCAGGAACACCCGCCGCACCGCGACCCCGCGCCCGCGCAGCACGTCCAGCGCGTCCGCGAGCCCGCACAGCATGCCCTCGAAGGCGGCGCGGGCCAGGTGCTCGGGCTTCATGCTCTCGCGCCGCAGGCCCGTCAGCGTCCCGGCGGTGTGCGGCAGATGCGGGGTGCGCTCGCCCTCGAGGTAGGGCAGCAGCACCAGCCCGTACGACCCGGGCGTGGACTTCAGCGCGAGCGCGGAGAGCCCCTCCAGGTCGACGCTCAGCAGCTCGGCGGTGCCGCGCAGCGCGCGCACGGCGTTGAGCGTATGGACGACGGGCAGATGCATGCCGGTGGCGTCCGCGTACGAGGTGATGGTTCCGGAGGGGTCGACGAGCGCCTCGTGGTGGACGGAGAAGACCGAACCCGAGGCGCCCAGCGAGATCACCGCGTCGCCGATGCCGACGCCGAGGCCGAAGGCGGCCGCCATGGTCTCGCCGGTCCCGGCGGAGATCAACAGCCCCTCGGGGGTGCGGCCCGCGGCCTCGGCCGGGCCGATGACCTCGGGCAGCCGCACCTGGTGGCCGAGCGCCAGCTCGATGAGGTCCGGGCGCCAGGAGCCGGTCGCGGCGGACCAGTAGCCGGTGCCGGAGGCCGTACCGCGGTCGGTGGTGCGCCGCGCGGGCCGCCCCAGCAGCTGCCACACCAGCCAGTCGTGCGGCTGCAGCAGCTCGGCCACCCGCCGCGCCGCGTCCGGCTCGGTGCGGGCCAGCCACCGCAGCTTCGCCACGGCCTGCGTCGCGGCCGGCACGGCACCCACCGCCTGCGCCCACGCGGCGCGGCCGCCGAGCGACTCGGTGAGGTCGGCGGCCGCGGACTGGGCGCGCTTGTCGTTGCCCACCAGGGCGGGCCTGACGAGCACCCCGCCCGCGTCCAGCGCGAGCAGCCCGTTCCCCTGCGCCGATACGCCGATGGCCTGCACCCCCTCCAGCAGCTTGCCCTCGGCGGCCTCGCCGAGCGACAGCAGCCAGGACTGGGGGTCCACGTCGTACGGCGACGAGGGGGAGACCCCCTGGGAGGCCGCGGCCTCGGCCGCGGGGTGCGGGGCATAACCCTGCCTGAGTACGGCTCCCGTGTCCGTATCGCAGACGACGATCCGCGTGCTCTCGGACGAACTGTCCAACCCGGCGACTATCCCCATGGACCAGATCATGCCACCGCGGCGGGCTAGGTGTTGCTCGTCCCCCAGTCGTCCTCCCCGTCGGCGGGCCTCTCCCGGTGCCCGATCCGCTCGCGCAGCGGCTTGGCCTTCTCGAAGGCCTTGGCCGCCACCTGCCGCCCGCCCAGCGCGGCTGTCTCGGCGGTGTTCCTGACCGCCGGATTCCGTACGAACTGCTGCGCGCACTTACGCAGCTGCTCGTACCGCTCGCGGCCGGCCCGCGTGCCGAGCACGTATCCGAAAGCCAGCCCCGTCATGAACGTCAGCCGGTAGCGCATCGACCTGCCCTTCTGGTTGTCCTTCGCGTCAAACCCTGGGGTCGTGCTGCGTCTACCCGCCCCGGCCGCAGATCACCCACGGTCGCCGCGGAGACCCACGAGGTTTACCGATTGGCGGAGCACCCCCCTGCTTGCGCTAATGTATGTGTCGCAGCGAGCGCACGCCGTCCGGAAGCCCCGGACGGGGTCGCGGTCGGTGCACACGGAGCAATCCCCTGTAGCTCAATTGGCAGAGCAGCCGGCTGTTAACCGGCAGGTTACTGGTTCGAGTCCAGTCGGGGGAGCTCGGTCCCCTGTAGCTCAATTGGCAGAGCATTCGGCTGTTAACCGGAGGGTTACTGGTTCGAGTCCAGTCGGGGGAGCAGCGGGAGAGGACCCCACGGGGTCCTTTTTCATTTCCGGCCACACTGTCACGTGCCAGTGTGGCCGGCCCCTGTACGCGGGCATGGGGGTGCCCATCCCCGGCCCCCCGAAGCAACAGATCGTATGAGCGGCTATGCTGCGGCAGACGGCGCGCACGAATGTGTGCGACGCGCCGTTACGGGGCGGTAGCTCAGCCGGTTAGAGCAGCGGACTCATAATCCGTCGGCCGTGGGTTCGAGTCCCACCCGCCCCACCGGCGAAGCGTTCGATGAAAACGCTCTGACCTGCGGAAATGCCGAGACGAGGGCTGCCGCATCTGCCCGGCGACCCTCGCCTCACCCCCTGAATCAAGATCCAGGGGCCCTACAGGGGCCCGGAGGGCGCCGGTCGGGTCCCTGAGGGCCTACACGGCCCCTTGAGAAGGTTCTTGATCTTGTTTGCTGGTGTCGGAGTCACTGGGCCCCAAAGGCACCGGAGCCCATCCTTCAGGGTCCATCCCCATGCCGCCGTCGATGACGAAGCGAGCAAGGTGACCGGGCTGCCCCCGCTCTGAGACGTGCGCGGTCATCTTGTCCGCCGACAAGATCCGGAGCTCGGCATGCTGGCAGTGGTCTCGCACCCATTGGACCGCGGCCAGCGTCGCGTTCTCCTGGCCGGTTGCGGCCGTCTTGATCTTGCCGAGCGAGCGGCCGTCGTGCCGAGCCTTTACGCTGATCGTCCAGACGCCGGCGCGGGTGCGGGCAGCCTCGGCATAGACAACGGCCATGCCGTCGCTGAACAGCTTCTGAGGAAAGGCGAGCGGCCGCAGCACGTCGTAGGGCACGGTGCGTGGGATCACGGACGAGATGGACTCGGCCTCGCGCCGTGCGAGCTCGGGCAGCACGCTGGTGTAGGTGTCCGAGGTGATCTGGCGTGAGCTGTGCCCAAGTCGCTCCTGGACCACCTTGATGTCATGCCCTTGGAGCAACGACAGACTGGCTGATATGTGCCGGAGATCATGGAGCCGGACCGGGGGTAGGCCCGACAGCTCCACCAGGCGCTTGAAGCGTCGGCTCATCCAGTCGGGGTGAAGCGGCTCGCCGTTCTCGTGCGTGAAGAACCGGTCTGACTCGACCCAGGCTTCTACACCGGACCATTCCTCGCGCGCCTTGTCCCGCCTGGCCCGCCCCTGTCCCAGGACCTCGGCTGACTCGTGGCTCAGGCTGACGGTGCGGAGGCTGTCGGCCTTCGGAGCTTCGCCGTACAACCGGTACGCCACTTCAACAATCTGGGCCGAGATGCGTAGCCAGAGAGCGCCGAGGTTGACCTCCCGCTTCGGCAGGGCGCACAGTTCGCCGCGCCGGGGCCCGAGAAAGATGAAGGAGTGCCACAGGTCGTACAGCCAGTCGTCCCGGGCGAAGTCCAGGAAGGCGCCGGTCTGCTCAGGCGTCCAGACCATGACGGGGCCCGGCTTCTCCCCGGTCCGCTTCCAGTGGTCGACGCGCTCGGGTGTCCACACCAGCGGCTTGGGCCGAGTGACCGTCGGCAGCTCGACAAGGCGCGCCCAGTTCCTGCTGAACGCGTCCTCGCGCTTCATCCCCCAAGTGATCGCTGAGCTGAGAGTGTCGTTGATGCGATGCATGGTTGCGGCGGACGTGACCTTCCGCAGGCCCCGGCGGCCCTCGCGGAGGGCGGCGTTGGCGTCGAGGTAGGCGCGCCGTGTGCGGCGCCGTTCCTCCTTCTTCCCCGCAGCGCGAACCCAGGCCCGGTGCGCGGCGTCGCGGGCCTCGGTCAGCTCCTCGACGCGCAGGCGGTGGAGTATCCGCTCGGCGTTCTCGCGCTCGATGGCGTTGTACATGAGGTCGAGGTGGCGGACTCGCAGGTCGCGGCGCTTGATGTGCCCAAGGTGAGGGACCAGGTAGTTGTCCAGGTGCTCCTGGTAGCCGTGCCGGGTGGTGCGGGCCAGCTTCTTCTTCGTCTCGATCCAGCGCCGCAGATAGTCGGCCATGGTTTCGTCGGACAGGACGTCGGCGCCGCGTTCCGCCTCCTTGTAGAGCTTCTCGGCTGCCTCCTCGGCCTTCTCCTTGGTGGGGAAACCGCCGCGCTTGGGGCGGCGCCGCTTGCCGTTCTCGCCGGGCTCCAGCTCCAGAGCGAAGTACCACGTCCCGTGGCCTTTACGCCGGAGCTTCGGGCACGTCAGCCCGATGTCCCCGATCTTCGGACTGCCGTCGCCGTTGAGGACGGGCTTTCCCGCCTTGTCCGTGAGCGGCCCCTTGCACTGGCATCGCCGGTAGAAGTTCGGCGAGTTCATCCGACCCCCTGCTGTCGGCTGGCTCCTGGTCAGCCGCGATGTGCCGTACGCATCCGTACGTGTCTGACAAGATCGGTCTTCATCTTGCCGGGGCTGTCGGACACTGTTGTAAAGTCACTTCCAAGTTGGCGCGGGGGAGAAGGCGACCAACGAAATGACTGCTCAGGAAGCCACCGAACGCGCCATGGCCGGGGCGATGAGTCTGGAAGAGCTGCTTGCCCTCCCCGCCACAGTGAACGTGACAACCGCCGGGCGGGCACTAGGGATCGGCCGTGACAAGGCGTATGAGCTGATCCGATCTGGGCAGTTTCCAGTCCGGACCCTGCCTCTGGGCGCTACGGTGCGGGTGCCGACTGCGGAGCTTTGGAAGGTCCTTGGCGTGCGGCAGCGCGGGGAGTGAGCATGTAGTTGTGACTGTTGTGTGGGCTTGAGGTGATTCGTTTGCCTTACAACAGTGTGACCTACCTTGGATTAAGCTTGGGCTTCTAAGGGGGTCGGACAGAGGGGCAAGGAGATCACGGGATGCCACGGCTGTACGGGTTCGAGGACATGGCGCACCGGCGGGTGCGTGAGCCAGAGGCAGCCGTGGTTCGGCAAGCTGCCAGCCGCCGCCTCGAACAACAGAGCTATCCCGCGATCACTGACTGGATGAACGCCGAGGGTCACCTGACGACTCGGGGAGGGAAGTGGCGGCCGGCGACTCTTGCGGGCCTGCTCGACAACCCAGCTATCGCTGGCCTCACCGAGGACGAGGACGGCAACCTCGTGGACACCGGCGGGCCGCGGATCATCTCTCCCGAGGAGTTCAAGGCCATCCGCGCCCTTCGCCCCTCGAACAACCCTGACGCGAGCCGGGCCGACCAGCGCGAGTACCTGATGCCGGCGACTCTCTCAGTCTGCGGTCTGTGTGCTGGTCCATTTACCGCGTCTCCCTCGAATAGCGGAAACCGCGGGTATCGCTGTTCACCGAGCACAGCACAACACCCCGGCGGATGCGGAAAGGTTCGCATTAACGCAGACCTGTTCGAGACCTACGTAGCCGAGCACGTCCTGGCGGAGCTGGCCAAGCCGGAAGTCAGCGCCCTGATCGGGCAGGCGCGTGAAGAGATACTGGCGAAGGCTGCCGAACTCCGCCGGCAGGTCGAGAATGACAAGGCGCGGCAGAAGGAACTGGGCACAAGCTACGCCGCTTCGGCGGACCTCTCCCTGAGCGCGTTCAAGGCTGCCGATCAGGAACTGACCAAGCGGATTCGGGAGAAGGCCGCTCAAGCACGGTTCTTTGAGCAAGTTGAGAACGTACCGGTTGGTGACATTCCAGACCTCATCCGGTGGTGGAAGCACGCGCCCCTCGCGTCGAAGAGGGGTCTTTTGGCGCTCATGCTTGAGCAAGTGGCGGTGTACCCGGCCGCATCGCGGGGGTCGCGCACCGTCGATGCCGACCGGGTTTCCTTCACGTGGCGGAAGTGGAATCTCCCTGCGAAATAGGTCCTGAGTCAACTTCTTCTGAGCCGCTGCATGTCCGCACCTGTGGCGACAGGGAGTGCCTTGAGAGCACGCGAGCGGAACGAGGAGCGCCACTCGAGTTGTGAAGCCGGAACCGTGAGAGCCAGATCGGGGAAGCGCCGCAGCAGAGTGCCGAAGGCAATCTGTAGTTCCATGCGAGCTAATGGAGCCCCGAGGCAGTAGTGAACTCCGTGCCCCAGGGCCAGGTGGGTCTTGTCCGCTCGATAGATGTCGAAACGGTCCGGGGAGACATAACGCTCTGGGTCGCGGTTGGCGGAGGCCAGGCAGAACATCACGGTGTCGCCTGGTGGGATCCTTGTGCCACCGATCTCGATGGCCTCGGTGGGGAAGCGGCGGATGGCCATCAAGTTGGGGTGCGCGTAGCGCAGTAGCTCTTCGACAGCGGAGGCAAGGAGGCTGGGGTCTGCACGCAGCTCAACGAGTTGCTCGGGGTGCTGTAGCAAGGTGACCATGCCGGCACTGATGAGGTGCTGGACGTTCTCGCTACCGGCCATGAGGATGAGGAAGGCCAGTGAGACAAGCTCGTCCTCGGTGAGCCGATCGCCCTCATCACGGGCCGCGATGAGCGTCGAGAGCATGTCCGCGCCGGGAGCCGCCCGCCGGGTAGCGACGAGGTCGACGAGAAGGCCATGGATGTTATCCACGGCCTCTGTGACCTGGTGGAGGTTCTCTGGGATGAGCATGGTGTTCACCCAGCTGGCGAAGGCATGGCGATCGGTTTCGGGTACCGCGAACATGTCCCCAATGACCATGAGCGGCAGTGGAAGAGCGAAGGTAGCCACGAGGTCCCCGGTGCCTTGCTCGGCGAGGTCGTCGGCGAGACGGTCAGCAGCGGCCTGCACGTTGCCGCGAAGGTCCTCGATATGGCGCGGCGTGAAGGCCTTGGAGACAAGGCGACGTAGGCGCAGGTGATCGTCAGGGTCGACGTTGAGGAGGTTGGCGTCCAAGGCTGGCGGAAGCGAGAAGCCTTTGTACCCGATGCCGGAATGAGCCTTGTTCACCGAAAGACGCACGTCCGTGAGCCAGTCACGTACGTCGGCTTCCCCAGGAACGAACCAGATCGGGGACCCATCTGGTAGGGCGACTCGGTGCGCAGCCCCGTACTCACGTAGTTGTGCGTACCCCGGATAAGGGTCGGCGAGAAATGCGCTGTCGAAAGGCTGGGGGAGCTTCTCGTCGCGAGAAAGGCGTGTCACGCGTGCTCCTGAAAAGGACGGCTGCCAGGGGTGGGCATCAGGACTGCCGAAACGATGGGTGATGTGGTGAAGGCACGGGCGACTTTGCGCTGGAATGTGAGTTCGGCGGCGAGGTCTTGTGGTTCGGCTTCAAGCGGGGAGTCCGAGTGCTTGACTGGCCGTATGCCCCAAGTCTTGGCTTGTAGCGCGGCTGCGAGCCGGGCTGCCTCGACGGTGGCGGCGAGTTCATCGCCCTGTAGCCCAGCGGCTACGGCCTTCTGTCGAACCTCCTCAGCGACGGATGGGCTCATCCAAGTGCGCAGTGCCCACTGGGCATCACGGAGTTCCACCACGAGGCGGTAGAGGCGGGTGCGAATGTCGGTAGGTCCAGGATCAAGGACGACGTCGGCGGCTTGAGATGTCACCCTGGCGTGGAATGGCGAGAGTTGGCGGTAAGCCCACTGACAATTGGCCCACTCCCAGACTGTACTGAGATGACGGCCCCAGTCCGGCAACGTCCACCCGATGGCAAGAACGATTGACGCCACGGCAACCGAGACTTGGGCGACTGGTTCCCAGGAGTGCCCACTGACACCGAACTGCCCAGCAATGATGTCCGCCGCCCGGCAACCGGCGTAAACCATGGAGAGCGGCATCGATATAGCGACCACGATGAATCCGCGTCGAAGCCACGGTGACGGTGCCACCTTGGCGAAGCGCCAACCCATCAGGCCGACGTCCACTTGATTGATCGTGTAGCCGACCAAGTAGACGCTGAGGTATGCGGGATAGTACTGGGCCTTGGATACTGCGAAGTCATTCGGATTTTCGTGAGAGCTGGTGGCCATGGAGAATAGCGTCACCATTGCCGCAAGAATGAGGAAGAGGGCTATCAGGCGCGGCTTGGCCTTTCTCCATGCCACGCGCCGCTCGTGAGTGAGGTGCAGCAGCACCAGCTGCTGACACGCAGTCAAGAGGATCACGGTACTCTGCGAGAGTAGCCCTGAAAAGTTGACGATACCTACGCTGCGGCTGATTGCTACCCACACAGGTGGGGAGGAGACCGTAAATGTTGCGCCCTGAAAGAAGAAGTTGCCGATCAGGGCGATTTGGGCAGGCGAATGATTGGTTCGCAGAACCCTGAGCTTATAGGTGAACCCCAGAAATGCAACACACGCGCATAAGGGGTAAAGGACGTTGTTCATTACTACCTTGAGTGTGGGGGGTGTTTTTCTAACGCAGCCAGCCGTGCCACAAGTTCCTGGGCCTCTGGTGGAACTTCTAAGGTGCGCTGGGTGGTCCAGGTGCTGATCTGCCTGCCGATGATGGAGCCAACATACTCCGCTTCCTGTTCGGCCTCTGAATGAGAATGGTCGCGGCCGAGAACGCGGTGCACGAGTTCTGGGTCGAGTGAAGGCAGTAGCAATCTCGACGCCTCGGGAGTCATCACCGGCATGGCCTCGTGATCACAAATAAAGTGCCCTAGTTCATGGAGCATGACCTGGTGCTGATGTATGGGGGCAAGGCGCTCCTCGACGACGATGAAGTCTCGGTCATCAGCCGACACCAAGAGGCCGTCAGGACTACCGACGGGGAGCGTCAGCAAAACGACGTGAATGGGCCGGCCGTACAACTGGCCTAGGCATTCACAAACATCATGAACAGTCAGGGGGCGATCGTCGGGAAGGTTAATGGCCCGTACCCGTTCCTCGCAACGGTGTCGAAGCTCCTTGATGTTCTGGCCGGTTTCCCTACGTCGCCAACGCATCACCATCACGACGCTAACTGGCGTTCTCGTCTAATGGGCCGGGTGAATCGGGTGGAAGTTCCTGCAGCGTGTCCTGGGCTCGCGTCGCAGAATCGAGGATACCCTTGAGTAGGCCAGTTAGTTTCTCAAGCGAACCAGGTGGCAGCGTGGAGGTCGGGGTTGAAGTTCGCAAGGCGACGCTTTCAACCTTCTGCTCGCGTAGCTCCTTCAAAGTTTCCAGTTCAGTATTGACTTCGTGGAATACTTGTTCGTCGAGGAAATAGGCATCGCGTGTGATGCCTAAGGCGGAGGCCACCTTAACGAGGGTTTCGATTGTCAGGTTGGAGCCTTGGGCTGATTCCGCCTGGGCCAGCGTGCGCTTTGAGACACCGGCCCGTTCCGCGAGCGCGGCGAGGGTGAAGGGGCCCTCAGGGTGATGTTGACGGACATGGCGCAGGCGCTTGGCTATAGCCGACTTGGCCTGCTCGATTCGGTGGTCGCGGGTCCGCCCTGCCAACTCCTTGGGTGATGGAGCGTCGCTCACCTGGCACCTCCTCTCGGTGCAGCATGATGCATCGTCGTCGCATCTTAATGCATCCTGATGAAGCGTCAACAAGGCAATGCTGGTGGATGGTTGGGGGCGTGCCTGCGGGTTCGTGATTGTCGGACGAGGCTGGCGGTCCATGGGCAATAGTGGTCAAAATTTGGGCAAGTCGCCGGAAGGGGATGTTGAGATGTGGAGGTTTTGAAAGGGGAGGGGGTGTGTCGGGGCGTCGAGGTTGCGCTCCCGCGCGGCAGGAAGATCGATTACATCCCTGTGGTTGGCTGGGCGCCTCGAAGGTGCCTCGGTGTCGGGGGGTGAGCGTGTTGACTGTTGTGAGTGAGGGGAACTGCAATGTCCGAGTTAGATGAGCGGCGCGTTGCCGACTTGGCTGAAGGCCCTGCTCAGGTGCTTGAGAGTGGAGGGTCGGAGTCGATGGCTCGCGAGGAGGCCCGCAGGGTGCTGGAGTGTCAAGCAGTCATGCATAGGCGGTCGGAGTCCTCGACGGAGCCGCGTGATGCCCGCGAGTGAGTTGAGGGGCGGCGCGCCCTGCACTCCCAAGATAGATGACATTCTTGAAAGAGTGTTGTACGTTCGTGGCGCCGCCAGGTTGGGAGCGACGGATGCAGGGGTCCCGGCCTGGCTACGCCGCATCAAGCGGCGTCCCTGCTCCGCTCCCTGCGGGTGGCCGACCCCCCCGCGCCCCGCTCGTGGGGAGCTGGCTGCGGCGGAGCGGCCGTTGGAGTGGGTGGGAGTGGGCCCGTCGCGATGTGAGGTCGCGGCGGGCCCTTTGATTGGCGCCCAGATTCGCATGGCTCTGCCTGCCCCTTGTGGTTCGTGGGGCGCTGCCCCCTGTTGAGGGTGTGTGCTTGCCCGCTTTTCGAATCCAAAAAGGAATCAGCGAAATTAAAAAGAATTCCCACTTGAATTAGCGGTTTTTGCGATTAAGATATAAGTGTAAGAACAAAACGAAAAACCCAAATAATGGGTTCCCTTGAGCGTGAAAGGCGCGGGAAATTGTTCGCTGACCTCCGTATAGACCAAATCGCCCCCAACCCCGAGCAGCCCCGGAAGTTCTTCGACGAAGCTAAGCACAACGAGTTGAAGTGCAGCATCGAAGAGAACGGCCTCCTCCAGCCGGTCGTCGTCCGCCCGATCGAGGGCGGCGAAGCCCCCTACATGCTGATCGCGGGCGAGCGCCGGTGGCGGGCTTGTAAGGCAGCCGAGATGGCGGCCATCCCGGCCAAAATCATCAAGGACGCCAGCGAGGAGGAGGCGTACGTCCTCGGCATTGCCGAGAACGTCGGCCGCGCGGATATGACCATCATGGAGGAGGCGGGCGCTTACGCCGACCTCCGGGCCGCGGGGTGGGCCCCGGCGAAGATCGCCAAGCAGTTCGGCAAGACCGAGACCCACATCAAGTGGCGGCTGGGCCTGCTCACGCTGCGCCCGGAAGTTGCCGAGATGGTCGACAAGGGGCAGATAAAGAACAACCTGGCCTGGCACATCGCTCAGCTCACCCCCGGCAACCAGATGGTCGCCGCAATGAAGTACGTACGAGGCGAATTCGACTCGGAGGCCGAGGCGCAGCATTTCGCCAACGCCTTGAAGCTGATGGAGAACCAAACCTCCCTCACCAACGAGGAGCCGCCGTCCGCCGAGCAGGAGGAGCAGCGCAAGAAGGCCAAGGCCAAGACCAAGGACGGGCTGGGGAAGGTGGAGGAGGTCCTGCTTCCTCTGCTGGAGGACCTGGCGGAGAAGAAGCCGGAAGACCTCGCGGTCATCCTCGGCGACGACCTCAACCGACACATCAAGCTGATCGGCAGGATCTACAGCCAGGTGCAGCTGGTCCGCAACCTGCTCAGCAAGGCCCAGGGCATTCAGCGTGCCATGGGGGAAGAGTTCAGCAAGACGGTGGCCGAGGTCCAGCAGGAAGCGGCCAAGGAGAAGGCGGAGGCGAAGCCTGAGGGTGTGGCGGCGGCCAAGGCTGAGGGTGAAGGGAAGCCGGTCGTGAAGAAGGCGGCGGCCAAGCCGGCGGCGCCGCGCGCTCGGGCCCGTGCGGCGGCCGGGGCTGCGACCAAGAACGTGGCGGACAAGGCCCCCGCTCGCAAGAAGCCCGAGCCCAAGGTCGATGCGGCTAAGAAGCCGGAGGCTGCAGCGGGGAAGTGAGGTAGTGGGGCCCGGGCATGGCCCGGGTTCCCTCTCCCCTCTTTCCTCTGCGTAGAGGGCGCGGCCTGGGTTCCTGGCCGCGCCCTCTGTGTGTCCGGCTTCCACGGCGAGGCGAGCTCGGGCGTGCCGAGGTGCCCAATTCGTGCCATCAGAATTCCATGGAATTAATTCCGGTGGAATGTTTACTGGGTCTCTGAATTCAATTAGGATAAAAGCACGAAAACCGGTTCGCGTCTTTAAGGTGAGGGTCAGGGATGGTGGAAAAGGTGGAACTGGAATCCGTGGAAATTGGTCACATCAGGTCAGAGTATGTGGACTGGGGGTTGAAGTCGGATGATTACCGAATCCGTCAACTCGTTGGCCATCTCTCATACCTGCTGGCGGAGGCGAGTGAGCTCGTAGCGGGACTGGCTTCAGGGCTGGTCGTCGACGTCGAGGAGACTACGGCCTCCTTGTACTCCAGCGAGACCAATCGGGTCCTCCGGGTAGCGGCTGGAATTGGGGGCGAACGGGTTGCCCTCGACATCGTCGTGAACCTGGCGGCTCCCACGACCTACAAGTACCCCTGTTAGTAGGTGCCTTGGCCGGTCTGGCTGGGTCACCAGTCAGGCCGGGCCATGCCGAGCCGGACCCGCGCACTCGGTGCGGGCCCGGGGCCGCTCAGGGCTGCTCCGGCCCGAGCGAGTAGCACCGAAGGAATCCGGGCCACCGACGGCGGCGCCGACGGGTAGGCCAGATCGCTGGGCAGCATGAAAGGAAACGGCTGCATGCTAACCCTGTTCACCAACCGCTATCAGGCGTACCAACCTCCGCAAGGCGTTGCGGTACGCATCACGCTGGGCGCTCCCCGCTTCAAGCTCCCCTATTCCCTCAAGTACGCGGTGAGGGAGCTGGCGCCGCGCCGAGACTACTTTTCCAAAGGACTTCCGGAGTTCACGGCGGCATACAGGGCAGACCTCAACCGCCTCGGTGCCGAGCGGGTAGCGGAGCTCCTTCGGGGGATCGCGGAAGCGGAGCAGGACCACAGGCTGGTCCTGCTCTGCTTCGAGGACCTGTCCGACCCGGCCCAGTGGTGCCATCGGCGGATCTTTGCCGCTTGGTGGAAAGAGATGACTGGCGACGAAGTGCGCGAGCTGGCTCCTATGGCCGATCAGTACGAGCAGGGCACCTTGATGTGAATACCGGCTGCCGCCGCCCAGGTCAGGCATTATGAACGCGTGTGCGATGCTGCCGCCCGCGATCGCCAACGGGATCTTGCAGCGGGCGGTGTACTGGCCGGTGTCGGCCCTACGGGACCGGCGCGACTACTTGGCGTGGGACCGGGGCATCGGATGCAACTCCGCTCGGATAGCTGGTACCAGACACGTATTCCAAGGCCGCAGTATTCGTACGTGAGCAGGGCCCCTGGGCGACGGCCCTGCTCACGTGGGCTCAGCTCTGGCAGCCGTAGCGCGATGCCGTCTTGGCCTGGGTGACGGTCAGGGCGGGGTCGACAGCGGTTTCACTGGAGGTGCAGCAGGCGTTGACACTGCAGCAGGCGTCGGCCAGCACGTGCCATAACAGTCCGGCGTGATCGCGATGGTGCGCCTCAGTCGAGAGGGCCCTGTCCTGCCGGGCGGCGGCCTCGCGAGGCGCGGTTACTGTGTCCATCATGAGCACGACGCCGGACCGGCTGAGCGAGATCGCGCGATCGCTGAACCGCCTGCAGTGGCTGCCCACCGCCGAGGAAACCGAGCTCGGCAACGCCTTCTTCCGACACCTCAAGACGATCGAGGAGGAGCCACAGCCTGACTTCCCGAGAGGGCTGAAACAGTCGGACCGTCTGCACACGGAGCACCTCGCCGTGCTGGCCCGGTCCGTCGAGAAGGTGCGGGACGAACTGCTGCCAGCGTGGAAGTACCGGCTTGATGGCTCGCCCATGATCGAGTTGGTCGAGCATTACGTCCGCGGAGCCCAGCCGCTGCTGCCACACGCGGAGCGGCTGCTGGCGAACTGGCGCGACGCCATCTTGCCCGCGCTGACCGCCGACGAAATCGCCTACGAGGCCAAGCGACTAAATATTTCTCCCGAGGAAGGCGAGGCCAACCTTCGGTATTGGCAGGCAGCCCACTGGGAGGAGGAACACGCTCCGCGCGCTCTGTGGGACGAGTTGCAGCCGGCCTGGTCCTACTTGTGGGCGGTGGAGTCCACCATGACGGCTGCATTGACAGGGGACACGGAATACTGACGGCCGCCGCCCCGTGGACGGCGCTTTTGCCGACATCAGTACCGGCCGCCAAGATGACGGTGTCACTCGTGTCGGTCGGGGGTGAAGTCGCCGGACCGGGGAGGCCAGGTAGGCAGAACCGCACGGGTGATCAGGCCCAGGGTGGCCCAGTCGCATACGGGATCGGCCAGCAAGTCCGCCACCCGGTGCACTTCTGGACTTCCGGCTGGACCTGTCCTCGCTCGCGTGCGGGCTTCGTCGATCTCTTCCTCGGTGAGCTCCATATGTGCAAGGCCGTGCGAGGTTTCCAGGAGTGAGGTATCGCTGCGGGCATCGAACGAGCGCAGGCGGTCGGTGTCGACGGGTACACCGAGTTCGCTGGACAATGCCGCCCGACTGCGGGCCCTGTCGTTGTCAATCGTGGCGCTGACAGCGGTCGGCAGCCGCAGAGATCGTTGCTTGGTCTGGTAGCTAAGCCCCGTCCTGGCGGAATGGTTGGTGCCAGTGGGAACGAGGATGACTTCCGTATCCGTCCACGGGTTCTGGGGGAAGTATGCAACGATGCTGACGAGACTGGTATGGGCGACGACGAATTCCTCCGTGATCTTCTGATCGGCGTGCCGGATCCGTGGGCGCAACGCCCACCACATAGCCCGGCCTCGGGTGTCCTCACCATGGGCCCACTCGACCCGAGCGCCGACCAAGGACTTCCCTGCCGCTCGTAGATCCCTTGACCACTCGTAGAACGCGGGAGAATCGGCCACCAGCAGCGGCACCTCCCGCTGCCCACCGGTACGGGCGTGCCCGATCCCGATGCGCGTCAAGGCCGCGCCGACCGCCGCGGCAACCGTAGGAACGGCTGAGATCCCCTGGAGCTGCGCCCCGGCTGCGGTGGTCCCGACGGCCGCGTTTGCCTCTGGATTGATGACGATCACGCGTCCGTCCTGATCCCGAGCATTGGCAGGGGCAGAAGGAGTGAGCACGACCGGCGGATCGGTCTGCGCTGGCGCCATGGTCAGGATCTCGTCAGCCCAGGTGACCGCCTTCTCGACCCACTGGGTCTGCTCAATGGACAGTGGCGTGCCATCGCGAAGTTCGGGGATGAGGACCACGAGGCGTCCAGCGTCTCTCCAGCCTTGCTGTAGCCGTTGCACCGCCTCGTCATGCCACGTGGTCGTGGAGCCGGAGGCGGTGAGCAACACCGCAGCACGCCACTCGCTGGGGAATCGCTCTCCCGCGTAGACGATCACGAACTGGTTGTCCCAGGTGGGCAGCGTCTCCACGTCAGCGGACGGGACGTCGGCGAGCAGGCCCGTATCGTCGTCGAACCTGACTTGAAAAGACACGGGCGTCTCGGTGCAGATGCGCTCCTCGTCGTCAGTGCCCCACGTCACGGCGTTTACGTTGCCGGTTCGCCCCGTGTGCGCGCCGCCGGTGACCTCAAGACGCGATCCCAGTCGCGGGGCGCCGCTGGCGGGCAACAGGAGCATGTCGATGTGCCAGGCGAGTCGACGCGCTGCATGCTCGAACACGGTCGTGCCGGTCGGTCGATAGCGTCCGTAGACGCCTTCATGAACCATCTCCGCGGGAAGGGAATCTTCCAGAAGTTCGCCGTGGGGGGCTTGCAGGGAGTTCCAGAGCCTCCAGATCGTTCCCGCCACGGGCGGCGGACCAGTGAAGTCACCGTAATCCTCTTCGACTTCGGACAACCGTGTGCGCGCGAGGTCGGCAAGTCCCTTCTGCACAGACCACGACTCGTTGGTTCTTGGCCCGGGAAGGAGCTCTGACAAGTCCTGTCGAAGTTGTTGCAGGTCGCACAGCCGGTACCGCACTGCCCGCAGTGAGACGTCGCTCGCTTCTGATTGATCATTCGCACAGATCAGGTAGTAAATCAGCCCGAGACAATCGCGTTCGTTCCAGGAGAGTCCGCGAAACTCCTTGGCCTTGGCCTGGGCCGCCTCCCACTGACGCACCACCTGCTCGCTGTCCATCCCGCGATCCTAGGGTGCACCCGAGCGCACGGTTGGGTGGCTTCGTTGGGTGTCGGAGGTCGACGGGCGTTCTGCCATGAGCAGCCCGTGCCGCAGGACAGCCGCCTTCGCGGCATTCCAGTTGACCGAAGCCGTGGCCGCTCGCCGCCGCCCTCGTTGAAAGAGCGAACGGCGATACGGTGCCCGTATGAACGAAGCAGCTTGGGAGGGTCGGCACGTCAGCATGTACAGCTGCGGCTCCTGGGCCCGTGCGGTGAAGCAGGCGTCGCTGTTGTACGAGTGGCGACTCGAGCACGACCTTGGACTCGACGCGCAGACCATGATCAACCACGTGGTGCAGCAGCCCGAGGCCGAAGGCGAGTGGGCCGCTGATCGCACGCTGCTGGCGCTGGTGCTGTGGCGTACGGCTTGGGAGCACGATGCCCTGGTGGACTCAGTGATCACGGCTGATGGAGTGCGGTACTGCACCCCGTCCGGAGCGGCTGACCTGTTTCGCGATTCGCTGCCCGCGCCTGCTGCGCCGCTACCGCCGAGGACGGCTGCCGGCTGGGAGAGCCGCCTTGAAGCGATCCTGCTCGAGCACTCCGCCGTGGACCTCGCCACGCCCCACTCCATCAGGCCGCAGCGGTGTCTCGGATACCGGGTGCGCGAGTTGCGGGCAACTCCCGGCTGGGGGCGCGGGGACTGGCCCACCGCGGTCCGCTTCGCCCACAGCACCATCGAAAAAGCCGGTCAGGCGCGGCGGGAAGGCCGCTGGCAAGCCGGTCCCACCGAACTGGCCGCCGCCGCACGGGTCGGTCTCAACATCGCGCCGGCCTACGACTACCCTCCTACTCCCGCCAAACCTGATCACCCCACTTGGCTGCAGCGGGCCCACCGCCTGATCGCCCTGGCTTCCACCCTCCACGCCATCTCCAATGGCCACCTCCCGTGCGACCACGGCGGCTTCATCACGCCACTCGGCATGGTCTTTGACGCCTGTGCCAGCGTCTTCGCTGCCCTTCGCGAGAGCGCCGAAGAGGTCGAGCAGCTGTGGGCTTCTGAGCGCGAGCAGCCAGCCGACCTGGACTACTGGGATCTGGCCCATGTCCCCGAGCCGGTCGAGCAGCAGACCGCAGAGGCGGAGCAGCTCGCCCAGACCCTGGGGCGGTACCTGAGCGGGCTCGCCTTGGGGGACTAGCCTCGCCCGACGCTCGCAGCTGTGCCGCGGTCTCTTCGCATGCCTCCGGCCGTCGCGACACCAGCACCGCCCGGGCGTCGTCGGCCACGAAGCCGTTCACCGTTGTGTCACAGGCGGCGGGCGGCGGATTGCCGCACGGCCGCGGCCACAGCCGCTAGGTCGTGCACCACCTGTCGCGCGAGGAAGACTTCACGGCGTTCAAGACGCAGGGACATGACCGGTCACCTGTTCCCATTCAGCCAGCACTTCGTCGGCCCTGGCCGCATCCGCTAACCCGTCGGCGGCGGGGATGCGCTGGTCATGTTCTCGGCGCTCGCGCCGGTCGCGACGGCGGCGTTCGTCCAGCATGCTTTGCCACGAATAGGCTGGGTCCAGGGAATTGTGCTTTCAGCCACTGAAGGGCCTCCTCGCCGACCAGGTCGGTCTGCGGAACCAACAGAGCCAGGCGTGCGCGGATCCCACGCATCGAACGGCCACGCCGTGCAGCGAGCGCCGGCAGATCGAGCCCTTCCCGCACACCGTCGACAAGCCGAGCATCCTCCGCCTCGCTTCACGCTCGGCCGCGCCTGGACTCGGGCCCTTGCTCCTGCACGGGTTCCCCCATGGTTTCGTCCACTGCGCGGGCAGTATGCCTGCCAGCGCTGACAGGCACGGCAGTGATCAAGACAAGGTTGCCGAAAGCGCCGCTGAGCACGATGCGCGGCCGTACGACGCTGGTCGTCTGCCCCGGTGGCGTTCCTCCTAGCCACCGGGGCAGCTCTGGTCTCTCAACACCATGTCGGGTTTTTCAGCGTCAGGGTGCCGGAACGCTGCGTAGCAGCGGCTGGAGGTCTCCGTACAGGGCGGCGTGCAGCGCAGCGGCGAGCTCTCGGGCTCTCTCCTCACTCGCCACGCCATACAGCGTGTAGTGCACCGGACCTGGGCCGGAGTCGGGGCGGATCTCGCCGCTACGGGCCAGGCGGATGGCGGCGGCCCGGATGGCGTCGTGCGTGGCGTCGCCGACGGTGTGCTGCAGAGCGGTGAGCGTATCGGCCTTGACCGTCCACCGCTGGCCGCGGCGCTCGATGCCGACGTACACGGCGTTCGCCGTCTTGGCCGCTTGGTAGGCGGCGTCGAAGGCGTCACGGCCCGTGGCATTGGGGATGTGCTCGGCAGAGCAGGGAATCGGCACCGGTTGCATGACTGTCATCGTGCCAGGAGCGCGCCATTACGGGCGGCCGGCAGGCAGTGATCCGGCCGAAATCCGGCGTTCGGACATGGGTGTCCGCGCTGCTGGTTAGCGTGATCGGCGTCCGCGTTGCGTACGAGGAGAGGACCGCTGGTGCCCGAACTGCCTGCTCCGACACGGCTGTCGCCGATCCGTGACGACCACGCCTGGCACTTCCCCGACATCGGCGGCCACCGCACGCACGTCCGGCTGCGGGTGTGGCCGACCAAGGACGGCGGGCACCTGGCGATCGCCACGGATCTGGAACTGGGCGCCGGGCTGATCAACGCGGCGGAGAGCCTGGTGCGAGCCTGTGTGCGGGAGTTCGGCCCGCCGGTAACGGTGGTGCGGCACTTCACCCCGTACACGATGAGCGCGTTCGAGCGCGACACATTCGAGGTGCTGCCGCTGGACGACCGGGGCATCGCCCGGCCCGAGCGGTGTACCGAGCAGATCCTCAAACTGCTCGGGGTAGGCGTTGTGGGCTTCCCCGGCGACGCCCCGCCGGGCCCGGCCGACGCCGGTACCCCTGTAGTGCCACCGCAGAGCGTCCAGATGGCCCGGCTGGTGGCCGCATCCCTGCGGCTGGCCCAGACCCGGACCACTGAGCGGCGGCCCGACGGCTACCCGACGAGGAACGGCCCGGTGGCCACGCCGGACCTCGATCCGATCAGCCAGCTCCGCCTGACCGCCCCGGTCCTGGACCACCTCTCGCACTTCATCGGCGAGATTGTCGTCGACCGGGACGGCACTGCTGCCGGCGCAAAGCGCGAGAAACGGCTGGAGAAGATTGTCGAGTCCCTCCGGAAACAGGCGTGGGCCCTGACGGAGCTGTGCGACGAACTGGTCAGCGAGGAGTATGAGCAGGGCTGACCGGCCCTCAGCACGGATGTGCCGTCCGTGGCGCGCCAGGGCCTCGGCGGGCGGGCGGTGGCGGACCTCGCACTACCCTCGGCGCTCGCGCCCGAGGAGAGAACGGTGGCGATGGCGCCAGGGGGGGTGTCTTGTCCTTGAACTGTCCGGTGTAGCCGGGCTTGAGACTCTTGATGCCGATCCGGCGGATCATCTTCGGCCCGGTGCTTGTCGTGCCGGTCGCACAGGATGATGTAGGCGGGAGCGATCTCGATGCTGCTGCAAACGGCGCTGATCCACGCGGGGCCGTGCCCCAGTCGGCCCAGCTCAGGTTCATGCCCGCACCTTGCACGCTGTCGTCCCGCGTGGCCGCCGGTTCCCCATAACCTTGGGGAAGACCTGAGCCCGCGCGCCGGTGAACCAGACCTACACACCCGACGTATCGTGAGGCGATAGCGGCGCCGAGCACCGACAAGCGCCCGACGACGAATGCGAAGAGCAACGCCCGGTCTGTTAACTGCACCAACTCGGGGGCCCGCTCAACCCGGGGGCCGTGAATGCTGATCATGCGGTCGTGCATAAGACTCCTTCGCCTCATCGAGATCTGATTGACGGGCGGATACGACTGCCCCTAGGTCGGGGCTGTGGTCGCGGGCACGACGCCGTCGCTGCCGTGGCTGGTCTTGGACGCCGCCGGACGTGAAATCGAGCCGGTCAGCGTCTACCTGTGGGACCGGATACTCGGCGATGCAAGTACGGCGACCTGCCAGAGCTACGGTTACGGCCTGTTGCGGTGGTGCCGGGTGCTTCTCTGCACTTTGCAAGGCGACGCGAAGAGTGATGTGTGAGCGAGCGCAATCTGCCCACATGATGGGCCGCTTTGCGCAGATCATCAGCCCGACGAGCGGCGAGGTAGCCACTGATCACCAGGGGACCCGGATCGGTGTGGAGTACCCCGTCCTCGAAGTCATCACCACCGTACGCGGTGTGCTGCTGAGGGGATCCCTGAGCGCCCCAACCTCACGGCAGAGCGCGGCACTCCTGACATGGCGGCTAATCTGGCGCGAAGTCGCCGAGGACGCGGCGGTGACATGGTACGGACGAGTCGGGCATGCGTCGTTGGCTGTCGAGCACGTATCTACCAGCCGCTCATGGCAGAAGGATCAGCAATTGCTCATTCAGAAGGCACCAAGAGAGTAATCTGGTCCGAATTCCTCCAAGGACGTCGTTCAGGCAATGGAACGCTCCTCAAGGCTTTACGGAAAGACTCCTCGTCCTTCAGGGCCTCACGGACCGACCCCTCATCAGTCAGAGATTCGATGCAGTTACCGAACCTGAGCCAAGTCGCAGCGAAATGAGAACAGAGAGAGCGGAAGTCTTTCCCATAGATTGTTGTCATGCCGATGGCATCGGCATCACTCAACGCCTTATACCATTCGTGGCTTGCTTCGATTGGGGATATGGCTTGCTGTCCAGTAACATCCTTGTCCAGAGTGTCCATTAGTTTGTCGACAGCATTCCCGGGCGCGCCACCTACAAGAGCATCGATCTGAAACATTGGTGGAGGAAACTCCATGGACATCGAGGTAATGGTGGCGTTCTCTTGTACAGTCTGAATGAGCTGGATACGATCTGGCCAGTGACGCCCGTGGTCAGCAATGACTCGTTCTAGGCGCACCCACGTTTCATGCTCACCCTGAAGCCATTCCGATATTTTGTGAATGTCTTCTGTAAGGCTCCCGCCTCGCTGACGCCAGACGCTCTCCATTTCCTTTGCAACACTTCGAAGTAGCCGCTTCTCGTATTCTTGCATTAGGGGTACGAGGAAATTTTGGAGATAAGGGCCAGAGGGTGCAGAGCGAGGGTAGGCAGTATGCTGGAAGTCCATAAAACGGGGTTGACTTCGAAGTATCGCGAGATCTGGATCCTCGACAGTCATCCACGCTCGTTCGACAGTTATGAAGCCGCTCTCTGAATACTTGACCGCCTTCTCCAGTTCGCGCATCGCAAGCTTGGTCAGATCCTCATTTTCCGAAGGGGCATTTACCTCATCACCCCTGTGCATCAATACTGCATAGGCGCATGCCGCGTTGTAATGATCTTGCCATTCGTGAGCAAGCCACGGAAATCGCCAAGGTCGCCATTTGAGACATTTTTCTACTTCGCCATGGAGCTTTTGTGCACTCATATCCCACGAGATCTTCCCTTTTCGGTCGTAGGCGCGTCCGCGCCACTCACGTGGTTTGCGAACGCCCTGAGGATGACGTAGATTTTGCATTACATGAGCCTTTTCGGCAAGTGCGCAGGCCCAGGATAGACGGAGCGGCGCCCAGGTATTCTGACTGATCCGGAGCGCAGACCGCGTGGCCGAGCGTCTTAGATGGACACGCTCAGGAGAAGCAAGGGGACACAACAAGCGAGCGAGGCGTCCAATCCATTCCAGTCCGGAAAAGCTGGAAAATCGAGCGAATTGGTCGTCCCGGGCAAGCCGAAATAGCTCTTGGCTGCAAGCTCGCTGAAAAACCACTCGGATCAGGCGCTTCTTTGCCTCACTGGCTTCCTGGTCATTTTCGTCCAGGGTCAGATGATCCCCTAGCCACTCTCTCGACTTTTCTCTGATTGTGTCCTTATTGCGTGGCGCTGCCCCATTTCCCCTGTCGCGCAATGCGAAATCAATAGCGGCGGGCCAGTACCGGTCTACAAGGGTGGGGCGCAATCTTTCGCGTATTCGCTGCCGTTCATTCTTTCGGTAATATCCGTCATTCCTGAACCATTGAGCCACAGTCAACTCGGATGTACCCAGAATTGCTGCATTTCGGTGACGCAGCCCGAACGTGTCGCGATAGCAGCGAGGTTTGAAAAGGTAACGGAGGGCGTGATGGGTCCATTGAGTCCAGAGGCGTTTGTTGTACGTCTCTGAGGTCTGCCCGTCGAGAGTTAGCGCCTGTTGGCAGGTGTCGAGTGCATCCAGTCGCAATCCCAGTTTTTCCTGGACGCCCGCTACTTCGGCACGCAAATATGGGTTCTGTGGATCATATTCCAGTGCGTGGTAATAGTGCCACAAAGCCTGGTCGAAGCATTGTCTGCTACTTGCGGACTTAGCATCTTGATAGGCGGCAAGCAGCTCATATGGCATGCACCGACCCCACCAGTGACGCCAAGGTGGCTGTTTTCCGGCTCGTGTCACCGGAACCAGGGTGGCCACTACCCACCGGGCGGCCCGGCAGAGTACTTGCTCCCAGTCTCTTCCCCAAAGAGTTGTGACGTGTGCGCCCGCGAGGACATAAGCGGTGACAGTCACGGTTATGCCGAATCGTTCTGTCTCGTGGTCCCGTACTTGAAGTACCCCGCCTACGCGGTATGCGAGTTTCGGCCGTAGCTTGCTAAGCAGACGCGGCAAGGCAGTTCCGATCTTCTCGATTTGGATATCACCGAGCAGGTCCAGAAAACTAGTTGGTGGCGCCTCGGCCGGTACGGTAACAGGAGCGTACATGCTGCTTTCAGACAACTGGGCCCGTAGACGGGAGGTGAGGTCCTCAACAGGAGGGTTTGTGCCCTTCGGTGTGGCGTCTTGGAGGCTAAGCACGTCCACTGTTCCGGGTTTGTATGCGAGCCATGAACGCGTCGCCCGCCAGCACGGGTAGAGAAACAAAACCATGAATACCGACGAGAGTATTGGAACCCAGGCCCCATGTTCTTTATTCACTAGCCACCACAAAGCCGCACTTACGAGCCCAGCCATAAGTAGGCAAGATATTAGCCAGGCCCAAACCCTGGGAACAGGAAGTAGGGAATGGGGCGCGCGGGAAAATTTGCCTCTTCTACTACGCATAGCTATCCACCGCCAGCGGCGAGCTCCAAGAAGTCACTGGACATGCGGCTGATGGAGCTTAGGAGCGTGCTGGTTTCTTCTAGGACAGTAACGGCCCACCTCTCAGCCGCATGCTATGGCCGAATGGAATCTGAACCACTTCCGCAATCATCTCTCTCATCACATTGGGGCGCCACTGCGCAAGCCCGCCCTCACAGCCTGGCGAGCATCTGCCGCAGCATGTCTCGGCACCTCGGATCAGCTGCGACGCCAACTCGTCGAGCGCCTCTGGCTCCTCGGCCCGGGGCCAGCAGAAGTCGGCTGCCTGGGCTCGCGTCGAAGGACTGACTGTCTGGTCTGGCCCTGAGAGCCGCGCCCAGGTTCACGGATCTCCTTACGGTTCTTGCCGACTCCGACGTACCGGTGAGGAACGACCAAGTGAACCCAAAGGGTGGAAGCACAGGTTCAGGACGTCAGGATTGCTCGTATGGCGACGTAAGCCGTTGGTTCGGATGGTGTTCGCTCAGCGGTGCGTTGGTGTGCGGTTCATGCCTTCTACCCGAGGTGAAGTTCGTGGACGGGCGTGAACGTGTAGGTGTTGTTCGGAACGTCCTGGCGCTCCCAGACCAGCCATACGGAACGGATGTTTGCTGTGGTACGGATGCCAGGACGGATACCTGTGACTAGGGCGGAAGCGAGCTCGTCCGCGCGCGTGGCGAGCCGGGGTGTGTGGCAGTCCTGGTTGCCGTAGCCGACTGAGATGTGTGGCCAGAAGTGTTCTTCGGGCGGCGGCAGTACGAGGCCGGCTTCCAGCAGTCCTGTTCGGACCCTCTTGTTGAGTTCTGCGGGACCGTCCTCGGGCCAGATGGCGGCGGTGGCGGCGGAACCGCTGAGCGAGGCGGGACCGATCTCGATATCGAAAGGCTCAAGATCGGCCAGATGGTGCTGGATCGCGCGACTGGCAGTCTTGAGGTGCTCGGGGCTGCTGCTCTGCCCGTCAGCGGCTTGGTTCTTGATCGACTGGATGGTGCAGTGGAGGTTCTCGTCAGCGACAGGTGTCACGACATCGGGGTAGGCATCGACGATCTGGCGAAGTTGGTGAAAATAGGCGAGGACCTGTGGCAGGTGTTGGGGAAGCCACAGGACGTGGGGCCTGATCCAATCTTCGTCCGGCCCGCCCGGGGTGCCCCACAGGCGGGCGGGTGTCAGGAACCGCTTCACGCGGCTATTTCGATCTCGGCGAGAGCGAAGTCGCTGCTGACGGGGAGGTGGTCGGACGCTTTTTCGCTGTGTGGGCTGTGGTGGGTGGTGTGGGCGCGGGCGACACAGGCGAGTTCCGCGGTGGCACGGATGGTGTCGATCCGACGGAGGCCGAAGTCGTCGGTGCGGTTGTGTTCGTCGACCCAGTGGCCGCACGATGGCGTCCACGGCACGTCCACGACCGCGGCGATATCGTGCAGGCCACCGGGTTCACGGCGCAGGAACTCGGTCGAGTCCCGGTCGGCTGTCTTCGCGTCCGGGTCATCCGGGTTCCATTTGATCTGGTACCGCAATTTGCGGTGGTGCTGGTGTGTGTATGGGTCTTCGTCGTAGTAGCGGCCGTTGGGGCGCCTGTCCGCGGAGATGTTGTTCCAGTCGGCCCCGACCGCTCCGGGCACGCGTTCGTCCTGGAAGGCGGACAGCACGCGATGGGCTTCGTGGAATCTCTTGCGCGGGCGGAAGGGGTCAGCGTGGTAGGCGGCCCATTTGACAGGGACGGGGCCGCCGGCGTCGAGGCGCAGGGTGAGCATGGCGTGCCAGAAGTCGGGGCCCCCGTCGTAGGCGCGCATCCCGCCTGGTACGGGCTGTATTTCAGGTGTCCAGAGCATGCCCACGTGGTAGCGGAGCGAGCCTCGCCCGCGGGGCTGGCTGGACGCGAGTGCGGCCACCGGCTTGGAGCGTCGTGCGGGCACGGCGTTGCATTGCAGGCCGGTGTCGTCGGCCAGCATGCGCAGCACCCGGCCTGCCTCTGCCCGGGTGTCGCCGATGATCTCCTGCACCGCGAGGGCTCCGGCTCGCCCCCGGTAGATCTCGGTGATGACCGTCACGATGAGCTCGTACCTGGCCCATTGAGCCGGGGTGCGCGGCATCTCCAGATCCAGCAGGTTGTACGTACCGAAGCGGAACCAGCTGTCAGGTTCGCCAGGGCTGGGAGTCTGGGGTTCGGGGCTGTAGTTGGTCGGGGTCTCAGGCATGGCGGTCTCCCAGCGTGATGGTGGCGATCGAGTTCCAGTGGATTGCGTAGGCGGTTCGGTGTGCGTCCTCTGCGACTGGTACCTGGTCGAAGTGGACTTCGACGAGGTCGACGGTGTCGATGGTGAGGGCGGCGTGGCTGGGCCGGACTCGGCGCAGGGCACTTTGCACGGTGTCGGAGTCCGCCCTGGAGTGGGCGTATCCGATGCTGAGGTGAGCGGGCAGTACGTCGTACTCGGTGGATTGCGGGCCGCGTAGCGCGTGTACGGCCGCGCGGATGCGTCGGTGGAGGTCTTCCAGGCCCGGGTCAGGATGGAGGTCGAGAAGGGCTCCGGCCTTGTTGGCGATCGGAGGTCCGGCAAGTCCCGTCCACGGGGTGGCGTCAGCCAGGTGTTCGTGCAAGGAGCTGACCAGCTCCTTGCGCTCGCTGTCGCTGATGTCCTGGGCGCGCGCGTCGGTGATCATCTCCAGCGTGATGTGCAGGGGGACGGGGAGGGCCGGCCAGTCCTTCATGACGGCGTGGCAGCCGTCGACCAGCGTCTGGAGGGCCGGATGCCGGGCGAGGTCCGGCAGGCCGTAGACCTGCAGGACGCGCGTGGCCTTCGGCCACGGCTCGCCCCGGAACCGAGGGATGAATCTTTTCATGCCGTATTTGTCTCCTCCGCAGGGTCTGGCGGGTGCTGCTGCAGTGGTCTGACCGCGTAGCGAGATGCTCCCCGGCTACCGCTGGCTGCCCTGGGCTGACCGAGCTGGAAACCCCGAGTCTCCTGGCGGACGATGCGGTTATCGGGGGTTGCCGTTGCTGAGGGCATCGGGATTGCGGGTCTGCTTGCCTGCGGACTGGGAGGGGATCGTTGGTTTGTCAGACTGGTACTGACGAGCTTGGAGACGGTAGAGGCTCCGAAAGATCCCTGGTTTGGTCTCATCGTGCATGAGGGAGTCGAAGTCTCCCGTCTCGGCGAGGCGGCCGCCCTTGAGGACGTGGATGACGTCGGCGTGGCGGACGGACGCGAGGCGGTGTGTGATGAGAACGATGGTCTGGCCTTGGGCGGCCAGTTGCTGGATCTGGTCGAAGACCTGCTGCTCGGCGCGGGCGTCGAGGGCGGCGGTGGGTTCGTCGACAATGAGGATATCTGCATCGCGGTAGCGGGCTCGGGCGATACTCAGACGTTGCCACTGGCCGCCGCTGAGCTGGTGGCCACCGCGGTAGCCCCGGGCGAGGAGGGTGTCCCAGCCGCGTGGAAGGCCCTCGATGACCGCCTTTGCATCGGCGTACGCGGTGGCCACGTCGAGTTGCTCGTCGGTGACGGGTGCGTCGGATCGACCGATGGCGATGTTGACTTTGGCGGTGAAGGGCCAGCGGTAGAAGTCCTGACCGACGACGGCGACGCGGGAGAACAGCTGGTGCCGGTCGGCGTGAGCGGTGTCGATGTCGTCCCACCGGATGTGGCCGGTGTCGGGGGTGTAGAGGCCGCACAGGAGTTTGATCAGGGTGCTCTTCCCGGAGCCGTTCTCGCCGACCAGGGCGACGATCTTCCCCGTCGGGATGGTCAGGCTGACCCGCTCAAGGGACGGTTCGCTGTCCGTCCCGGGATAGGTGAAGGTGACGTCTTCGAAGCGGATCTCGGTGGGTTGTTTAGGCAATGGCAGGCCGCCTGCGGGAATGGCCCGGCGGATGGTCTCGAGGGACAGGCGCTCGAGGTCGCCGACGAACATAGCCTCCCCGTTGAGATAGTTGATCTGCACGACCACGTTGTCCAGGCTGGCCGATCCGGTGCGGATGGCGAGCACCGCCGTCCCGGCGACGGACAGGGACATCGCGCCGGTCCACAGCAGGCCGCCCAGAGTGAGGTAGACGGCTGCCGTGGCGATTCCGGTGAGAGAGGCGGCGACCAGTCCGGTGCGGGCGGCGAGGCGGGCAAGGCGCGTCTGCTCTTTCACGGCGGTCGAGGCCATGGACCGGTAGTGGGTGAGAAGGAAGGGGCCGACGCCGTGGACGCGAATCTCGGCTGCTGCGTCGGTGGAGATCAGCAGCCGGCCCAGTAGGTGTCCGGCCCTGGTGTGCTGTGCCCAGGTGTGCCAGGAGGCGTAGTGGCGCCGGGCGATGGCCAAGGTGGCCCAGGCCCTGGGCAGTGTCATGGTGACCAGCAGGGGCAGCAGCAGCGGATGCAGCACGGTCAGGACGGAGGCTGCGGCGATGAGTGAGAGCAGCGCGTTGACGACGGAGGTGCAGTATTTGAGCATGCGGCGCGAGGCGCCGGCACCGTGCTGGGCGCTGTCGAGTAGCCGGTGGAATTCATCGTCCTCCACGGCCGCCATCTCGACCTGGGCGGCGCCGTCCAGGTACCGCTCGGTGGCCAGGCGCTCGACCTTTGGCTCCAGGCGTCCGGTGTGGGCGGTGGAGGCTGCGGTCAGCAGCGCGCCGATAAGCGCGGTCACGGTGACCGTCCAGAGCGCGGGGCCGGCGTCACGGAGGCGGCCGGCCATGGTGCCGTCGGCCAGCAGGGCGGCCAGGACGTGGTTGACCGCGACCAGGCCGATTGCCTGTGCGATACCGCGGCCGATCTCGGCGACAGCCACTGTTTGAAGGGCGCGCTTGTCGGCTTGCCAGGCCAGGCGCACGGTCACGGCGAGCAGGTGTGGCAGCCGCCGCACCACCGCCCGCAGACCGAGTTGGAGGACCTGGTCGTCGTGTGCGTTCCAGCCCTGGTCGTACCGAAGAGGCCCGCCGAACAGCAGAAGTTCGGACTCCGGAGTGCCTTCGGCGGGAGGCGTGGCGGATCGGCGGCGCCATGTCACAGGATGCCCCCCTCGGCTGGCAGTTCATCGATCGCGGACGGAGCGATGGTGGGCACGTCCCACAACGCGTTGGTGGCGGTGAGCGCCGTGCGGGCTTGATCGTGGCCTGCCGGGCCCAGCCCGAGGAGGGCGACGGCCTGGTGCGGGGCGACACACAGACGCCTGAACATCTGACGGCTACCGGAAACTGGAGCACTGGGCTGGACGTTGCTGATGACCGCGGCCAGGCTGACAGCGGCGCAGATCCGATACTCCACGTTCGTTCCGGTCTCGTCCTGCTTGGTTTCTTCCTGGACGTATTCGAGATACCCGAGGTAGTGGGGAGCCTTGGTGTCCAGCTGTGCCTGCTGGCTGGCGGCACCGGCCATGGCGGCAGGAGTGTCGTCATCTGGGTGCGGGCCGTTGGGAAGCCAGAACCGTGTGCCCCTGGCGTCAGTGAGCACGACGATCCGCCCGTCGGGCACGAACAGCCATGCCTGACTGCGTGCGATCGGCAGGCTGTCAGGGACGTCTTGGCCGCCGTGCCACCGCAGCCTCGGCGCCGCACGCGGGCCGCCCGGTGGTGCGGGTACGGCGGCGTGGACTAGGGGCGGTGAGGGAGCGTGGGCGGTTTCGGGCATGAAGTGCTGCTCCAGAAGGCGAGGCAGGGGACTAGAAGAGGCCGGGCTGGTGGGGCGCGGAGGCTTTCGGGCATCGGCCGGCGATGCGGGTCAGGTCGGCCAGGGACGTGAGCAGTCCGCAGCGCGCGGCGTTGCCGAGGAGCTGTCGGAAGACGCGGGCGGTGATCTCCACGTCGTCCATGGCCCGGTGCCGCCGGGCGGGGCGCGGGAGTTTGAGGTGGCTGATGAGCGCGTCCAGCCGGTATGAGTCCAAAGTGGGGTGGACCGTGCGGGCCAGGAGCACAGTGTCGATCAAGGAGGTGCGGGCCAGCCGGGGGCAGGCGTCGCGGTAGGCATACAGGAACCCGGCCTCGACGGGGGCATGGTGGGCGACCAGCAGCACAGGTCCCTCGGGCACCTGCGACTCGAGCTCGGCGAGCACGAGGGGTGCGGGTGAGGCGTCCGCGAGGTCTTGAGGACGGATGCCGGTCTGGGCAGTGTCCATGGGGGTGAGCGGGGCGTGTCCGGGCGGCTGGATGAACGAGCAGAAGGTAAATCCGGTAGGTAGTGGGCCCACGCCGGGCCGGTGCTGGACGGCCAGGGCAGCGACTTCGATCGGTTCAGGACGATGGCCTCGTGGTGTGGTGCCCTCGAAGTCGATGACCCAGAACCGCACGGCGCGAAAGGCGTCGTCCTCGCTGAGGTGACCGCGTGTGCAGGGCTCGTCGTCAGCCCGGAGTTCGCTGCGTGTGGGCGGGGGCGTGTTCGTCATGTGGCCAGGGTGGTGGAGGCGGGGACGTGGTTGCCGAAGGCGAGGGTGGCCAGCGTCAGGGTGCGCAGTTGGCCGGGGGTGGCGGCCCAGGCCGTCCACTGGCGGGCGAAGGGCTCTTCCTCGACGGGAAGGTCTGCGTCGGGAGCCGCGCGGTGGGCGAAGGTGCGCACGGTGAGGTCGTGGTGGGGATAGAGGGTGAAATCGCCCAGGTAGTCGGCTGCGGCTGCGGCTGCGGTCGAGGGGCCGACCCGGTTGATGCTTGTCAGCGCGGTGACCAGCTCGGTGCCGGTGAGCTGTCTCCAGGCGTGGCCGTGGGCCTGGTAGGCCGCGGCGGCGGACCGCAGCGACGCACGGAAAAAGGCCGTCTTGGCCTTGTCGAAGGCGCCGTGTGGGAGGTCGAGCAGGGTCTGCGGAGTCGGAGGGAGACGGAGCGGTCCGTGCGGTCCTTCACGGGTGGGCCCGTAAAGGGTGCACCAGCGGCGGTAGAGGTCGCGGCCGGTGCCGGGATGGACCTGCCGCTGCTGCAGGATCGCGACGCACAAGGCGTCCCACAGCGAAGGGTTCGTGACCCGCACGATCGTTCCCAGGATGGACAGCGCGCCGGTGAGCTGACGGGGCGCGGCCAGGGGAAGCCGATGGCAATGGGTATAGGTGAGGTCTGGAAGGCTTCCGTCTCCAGCCAGGGGCATGAAGTCGAGGGCTTGCCCGTTCCAGGAAGCCACCCAGGTAGCGCCCCGTTCGTTGGACAGGAGCCGCTGCCAGCGGCCGGACTCGGTCTCGGTCCAGCCCGGATGGTCGGTGCACAAGCTCGCGTGAGCCAAGACGTCTCCTGTCTTCATGGTGGGGGTGGCGATGCAGAGGGGCGAGCAGCGGACGGTGCGTTGCCGGGCCCGCGCCAACCGTGGGACGGCGGGTCAGATCAAACCGTTGCGCAGGGCGTAAGCCACGGCGTGGGCCCGGTTGGACAGCTGGTAACGGTTCATCACGTCGTGCAGAACATTTTTGATCGTGCGCTCCGAATAGCCCAGCTTGTGAGCGATATCCGAGGTATCGCATCCCTCTGAGACCAACCTGAGGATCGCGATTTCCCGTTCGGCCATACGAGCGTTGCCTGGTCCGTGCTGCCCTCCGTACAGTCGGCCAACCAGGCGGAGCAGCCGTTCTTGAAGGTCGGGCGGGATGTGACCATCTCCCCTGGCCACGGCCTGGATTACCTGCATCAGCCGAGGCGCAGTGGCGCCAGCCCGCCACATGATCCCGGCGATCCCGCATTCGGCGGCCAGCCCCACCTGGTGGTCCTGAAGGCGGGGCACCAGTAGGACTATCCGCGACGGCTTGCTCTGCTGCACAGTTCGCAGCAACTGGTGGCCTGCTGGGTCGACGGCGTCGGTGGTCACCACGGTCACGGCGGCGCCGGGGTCGTCGTGCAGCAGGCGTATCTCCGGGAAGGGACGCAGCAAACCGGCCACCCCGGCCTCCGAGACGGGATCGTCAGCGCGCACCTGGACAGTGATCCGGTCGTTCATCGATCAATCCATCCGCGATGGGGCGGGGCGGTTCATCGAGCTGGTGTTGTTCACGGGCACGGCGGAGCAAAACAGGTCCGCGATGCGGGCAGGCTGAAAGTCCTGGGCGTGGCGGAAGGCGGCCTGGCAGGTTGTGCGGTAGGAAGCCTGGTCGGCGAGCAGCCTGTCGGTGAGGAAGAGCAGGGCGTTCGGCCCGTGCATGACGTCGGCGAGCAGGCGGCGGGGACCATGCTGGAGGGGCTGGAGCAGTTCGGCCAGGATGCCGGTGTTGTAGGCGATGACGGGTGTGCCCTGGCTGAGGGCTTCCAGGGCGGTCAGGCTGCTGGGGGGCCGACGGCACGGGATGATCACTGCGGAGGCGTCGGCCAGCCAGCCGGATACCTCTCCCCAGCCAGGCGTCGGCTGCAGTGTGATGTTCGGGGCCTTGGCAGCGAGCATCTGGCACTGCTGCCGCAATACCCCCGTACCGCGTACGTCGCCCCCGGGATGATCCAGAGCGATCTCCACTGTGCGATGCCACGCTCTGGCGGCTGCAATCAGTTCGATGACACCCACATCCGGGCCAGCCGGAGCCAGCACCCGCACCGGCCCCTCGGCCTGTCGCGCCACGGGGGCGGCGGAGGGTCCGCAGCCGGGGCCATGCAGTGGAGGAGTCGGGACCACGCGCCACCTGCGGGTGGGCCAGGCCACGGTCGTGGCCTGCTGCCGGATGGCATCGCAGGAGGTGATGATGGTGTCCGCGTAGGCCAGGGCCGACGGCATGTCCAGTTCCTGTTCCTGCTGGAGCGTGGACACCATCAGCGCACGCTGGACGCCGTCCGGCAGATCGGTATGCAGGCGGCCCAGCCCCCACAACGCGCCCACGCACACCACGGTGTCGCTTTGATGCCGAACGACCAAGTCGCACAGGCTGTTCAGGATCTTGTGGCTGCTGGTGACGAGGGCGTTGCGCAGGATCTGCGGTGTGCAGGGCAGGGTGATGGGCAGATCGAGTTGCTCGACGAGTACACCCGGAGGCCCGACACCGTCGGGCTGTTCGGCGGCGGTGGCGATGACGACACGATGCCCGGCGTGGGCAAGGGCAAAGGCCAGCGTCGTGACGGCCCGGTCAACGCCGGTCGCAGCTCCCAGGTGCCAGGAGACGCGGACGAGCATGATGTTTCGACGCGCCAAGGGGTACAGATCGGGCATGTTGGGCCTCTAGGTTGACCGTGCTGGGGAAGCGGGAAGCGGGTTGGGGCTATGCGGCGCTGCGGATCGGGGTCCCGGCGTAAAGGTTCGCCGTTATGCGCGCGATGCGGGCGGCCATGGCGGCTTCGATGCGGCGCTGCTGGTAGGGCTCGGTGTGGTGGGCGAGGTCCTCGGGTGCGAGGAGGATGAAGGCGTCCAGCTCTGGTTGCTCGCCGGGAGCGGCTTCGGGGAGCCTGATTTCCGCGATCTGTCGGGCGGTGAGTTTCCCGCAGTCATAGACGAAGTTGTAGCCCTCAGCGGCCGTGGGGGTGACGGGCATGTAGTCCTTGACCAGCAGGGCGCCAGGGGTGATCGAGAGCCCCGTTTCCTCCCACACCTCCCGTTGACAGGCGTCCCAGTCCGTCTCGCCGCGCTGTGCGCTCCCGCCGGGAAGCTGATAGAAGCGGTCCTCCCTGGTGCCGTCGTCCTTCATGTTGTAGGTGGGCCGGACGAGCAGCACTCTGTTGGCCTCATCGGTGATCAGCGCCAGGCCGCCTACTCTGCGGCTGGCCGGGGCAATGTATGCGGTGTCCTGAGGCATGGAATCGGTTCCTTGACGGTGTCCGGTGACAGGCTGGTGAAGCATGGTGGGGGATTTACGGGTTGGGTGGTGTGGTCAGGCGTGAGTGGGGGGCTGCCGGAGAGTGCCGCCGCGAGCGGCCCCAGGATCGGATGACTCCTGGGTGGCCGATGCGGATGTGGGTGGTTGGCGCCAGGTGTCCGGGGAGGTAATCCAGAACCTTCCCTGCGGTGACGTCTGCCTGGCGGACGGGATGGTGGTCGTGGTGTTGCCCGGGCGGGCCCGTTGGATGATCTTTTCGGACAGAAGTTTCGGCAGCGTCTTGCTAGCGGAGGTCTGACTCATGCCATAGCGGCGGGCGAGTTCTGGAGTGCTCGGTAAAGGGTCCCCGGGGTTCAGGGTGCCGTTGAGGATGTCGCGGCGGAGCGCGGCAATGAGCTGCTCAGGCTTGCTCAGCAGTTGTCGTTCGCCGGCCTTCTTCGGGTCTCGGACGATCTTGCCGATTGAGCCAAGGGATTCCACGAGTCCTTCGGCGACGAGGATCTTGATGGCCTTGAACACCACATGCTCGGGGACCCGGTGTGCGGCGGTGAGCGTCCGGTTGGCAGGCAGTAGTGTGCCGGGCGGATACGTACCGTCTGCGATCTGCTTCTGGAGGATGGCGACGAGCTGTTTGACGCGCTCAGCGGTGGTCGGTGGTCGTTTCTGTCCGGGGATCGCGACGCGTGTTCCTGCCTTTCCCGGGCCGCCGTGGAGCACCCCGATGTCTTTGAGGCGGCTCAGCGCATTGGCTGCCGTGCTGGTGGACACGCCGAGACGCTGCGCAAGTGCTGCCCCTGTAGGCACCAGGTCACCAGGTTTGTACTGCCCTGTGGCTATGTTCTCGAGGATGTGTTGCTGGACGCGGTCTACAGCCGGGGTCGTACAGGTGGCAGAGCGGTTGGGCACGATCTTGTAGCCCGACGGAGTCTGGGCTACCACTCCGTCCTCCGTCAGGATCTTCACGGCGGCACGCACCACAGGCGGGCTGACATTGAAGCGCCGCGCGAGAAGACCGCTTTGGGACAGCGCCTCCGGGGGCAGCTCGCCGTCTGTGAGCTGTTGGCGCAGCGCCGCCGCGATCACCTGGGATTTTGTGGTCAGCATGTCACTTTCCGGGAAGGCCGGCTGGGGACGTCCGGCGCTGCGAGGAGACAAGGGCGGTGCTGAACACGCCTGTCTCGGCTGGGGGGTACGGCAATGAGGGGCCTGCTGATGGATGTGGCGGATTGGGTGCTGCGCCCGCCGGGCTGAGCCCTAAGTTGTGGTCAGGAACCCCTGATTGGTCTTCGGGCGTAGCACCACGGGGAGGGTCTGGTGGCCGTTGGAGATGAAGGATTCGAGCGGGCGTAGCTCGCTTGGCTGGACGGCAAGGGTCAGGTGGGGGAAGCGGTCGAACAGGGCGCGGAGCGCGATGCGGGCTTCGAGGCGGGCGAGTTCGGCCCCGAGGCAGTAGTGCGCCCCGTGGCCGAAGGCGAGGTGTTCGCGGCGGGTGGGCCGGGTGACGTCGAATTGGTCGGCCGTCTCGCCGTGGCGATCGGGGTCGCGGCCGATGGCGGCGTAGTTGATGAGGATCGGCTCGCCTCGGAGCAGCGTCAGGCCCGTGCCGGGGTCGTGGATGTCTTCGGTCGGGAATCGCATGATGATGTTGGCGACCGGTGCCTGGTGCCGGAGGGTTTCCTCGACCATGTCGGGCCATGAGGCGTGGCCGCCTCGGAGCAGCGCGAGTGTGGCGGGGTGGGTGAGGAGGTTGACGATGCCGTGGTCGAGGAGATTGACGGTGGTCTCGTGGCCGGCTCCGATCAGCAGCAGGAGGCTGTCGAGGAGTTCCTGCTCGGTGAGTTTGGATCTGGTCTCGTCATCGTGTGCCTGGATGAGGGCACTGGTGACGTCGTCCTTCAGCGCGGTGCGCTTGGTGGCGACGAGGTCGACGAGGAGTTGGTACAGCTCGGTGTTGTTCGCGGTGGCCTGTTCCTCGGACAGGTGGGTGGCGAAGATGAAGCCGATCCTGTCGCGGAAGGCGTCGTGCATGTCGTCCGGGACGCCCAGGAGGGTATTGGCGACCAGGAGCGGCAGCATCCACGCGAAGCGCGCTCGCAGATCGATCACTTCGCCGGGGGCGCTGGTGTCCAGATCGTCGAGGAGGCCGGTGGTGATCTGTTCGATCTTCGGGGCGAGAGCGTTGATACGGCGAGGGGTGAACGCGGGGCGCAGCAGGCGGCGCAGCCGGGTGTGTTCGGGCCCGTAGGCGGTCAGGGCGTTGCGGACGTAGACCCAGATCTGCAGCGGCCAGTCCGGGGGGATGTCGCCGCGGATGAAGGCTGGCCAGTGGCGGTGTGCGTCCTTGGAGATGCGCGGGTCGGTGAGGAGCCGTATGGCCAGATACGGATCGGTGATGGACCAGGCGGTCACGTGGCCGGGCAGCTCTACCGGGGTGGCGGGGCCTAGGGCGCGGAGATGGTCGGATTCGGTGTGGAGGGCGCTGCCGGTGGGGTCGAGGCGGAAGGGGCAGCCGGAGGCGGGGGCGGTGTGACGGGTGTCCATGAGTGGCCTCCAGGAGTGGCGGTGGCGGGTGGAAATAGGACGGGGAGGGCGGCCCAGCCGGACATGAAGGTGCCGGGTCGGCGGGTGAGCTGATCCTGCGGGCAGGCGAGGGTGAGGTCAGGGAGCCGGTCCAGAACGCGCTCGACCGCGGTCTCGCAGATGAGCCGGGCCAGATCAGGGGCCGCACAGCCATGCACTCCCGCGCTGAAGGCGAGGTGGGCTGCGTTGCCCGCGCGCCGGTCGGCGTAGGCGGTGAGCTGGGGGTCGCTGTTGGCTGCGGCGAAGCTCACCAGGATCGGCACACCGGGTTGGAGCGGGATGTTCTCGTACGTGCCGGGGTTGCGGGGGTAGAGCGGGCAGTAGTTGGCGACTGGTGGGTCTTGCCACAGCACGTCGTCGAGAGCGTCACCGACGGGCTGCACGCCGTCGTACACGTTCCCGGCGAACCGGTCATCGTTGATCATCAACAGCAAGGCGTTGCAGATCAGATCGGTGCATGGCTGACTGGCAGCGCCGAAGATGAGGAGGATCTGCTGAACCATTTCCGGGTCACTCAGCGCGGCGGGGTGTGCCAGCAGCCAGGAGGTGACGTCCTGGCCGGGGCTGTGGCGCTTGAGACGGGTCAGCTCCAGGCAGGCGGCCTCCAGGTCGGCGTTTGCCTGCACCGCGTCCTGGGCGGTGTCGAAAAGCTTCGCCACGGCCAGGACGATGCGCCGGCCGAGGTCGGGCGGGCTGCCGAACATCTCGATCAGGACCAGTGTCGGCAGCTGACCGGCGAGGTCGGAGACCAGATCGGCCTGCCCGCGGGCGGCGATGGCATCGATGAGGGTGTCGGTGATGCGGGTGACCGTGGCGGCCAGGGCGTGCGTGTCGACCAGGTTCAGGCTGTCGGTGATGGACTGCCGCAGACGGGCGTGGACCGGTCCGTCCATCCACAGCGCGTTGGGGCGGCGCTGCATCATCGGCAGCGCCGGGCTGTCGGCGGGCACCTGCCCGGCCTGCAGCGCCGACCAGTGGACAGGGTCCTTGGCGAACTTCTCCGGGGTGTTGCGCAGCAGATAGAGGGCGGCCTGGTAGGTGGTGGTAATCATCCCGAACACGCCGAGGGCGATCTCCACCGGGGCGATCGGGCCCATAGCGCGCAGCCGCTCATAGGTGGCACGCGGATTGGCGCTGAACTCCGGTCCGTAAATCGGGATCGGCCTCGCGTAGCTGTCGGCAACAGGACGGCCGTAGGGGCAGCCGCCGGACGGCCGTCCGAACATTGAGGCGGAAGGAGAGGGAGGCATAGTCATCGGGCAGGCTCCGGGTGGAGAGTGAGCAGATACTCCACGAGGCAGATCAGCGCATCCCTGGAGCTCTGACGCTCGCGGGCATCACACATGACCAGCGGCGTGCGCTCGGGAAGGTCCATCGCCTCGCGCAACTGCCCCAGGCTGTAGGCCGGCGCGTCAGGGAAGGTGTTGACGGCGATGGCGTACGAGATGCCGAGCTCCTCCAGCCGGCCGATGATGTCGTAGCTGTCTTCCAGGCGGCGCGTGTCGACGAGGATCAGCGCGCCGAGAGCGCCGCGTGTGAGGTCGGCGAGGAAGCGGCGGAACCGTTCCTGCCCGGGGGCGCCGAACAGGTACAGCACCAGCTGGTCGCTCAGCGACAGGCGGCCGAAATCCATGGCGACCGTCGTGGAGGTCTTGCCCGGCAGACCCTCCAGACAGTCGGTCCCGACACTGGCCGCGGTCATGTCTTCCTCGGTACGCAGCGGGCGTATCTCGGACAGGGAGCCGATGAAGGTGGTCTTGCCGACACCAAAAGCCCCCGCGATCACGATCTTCACAGCCGTCTCGTGGCCGCGCAGATAGGCGGTGTCGGCTGGTGGGTCAAAGGGCGCGGAGTCCATGAAGCACTGCCTTCAAAAGGTCTGGATCGGGCTGCTTGGCGGGGGGAATCGGGGCACGGGTCGTGATGTGGCCGCTGTCCATCAAGTCGGCCAGCGGGAAGCACAAGACACTGACCGGCAGGCCCAGATGGGCGCTGATCTCGGCGACGGACAAGGCGCCCGGAAGACACAGCTCCACCACCTGGCGCCGCTCCGCCGTCAGATGAGAGCGTGGAACCTCAGGCCGGACGATCACCAGCGTGAGGTGATCGAAGTGGTTGCGGCTCGGGGCGGAACGGCCACCCGTAACGACGTAGGGCCGCACCAGCCCGCCATCCCGGCCGCGCCGGGACGCGGTCATGACCCCATACCCGAGGTGTCCCGAGAACCGACACCCATCTCCTGACCCAGGCGGCCAATGGTCCTTTCCATGGTGTAGGAGATCGCCTCGATGTCAGCCTTCTTGGAGGCGGAGACAGCCAGGTATGTGCCCTCAGCGGCGGCCATGAGGAAGACGTAGCCCTCCCCATACTGGATCATGGTCAGCTCCCACGGCTGCTGCTGACAGTCGGCAAACTCGCCAGCCTCGCGGCTCAACGACTGCAACCCGGACACAGCCGCGGCCATCCGCTCGGCCAAGTCCCGGTCCACACCCTGCGAGCTGGCGACCGTCAGGCCGTCGGCGGACAACAGCAGGGCACGCGTGGTGTGAGCCAGCGACAGGATGTGCTCGTCCAGGATCCAGCCCAGACTGGGATGAGTAGAGCGAGCGACGGTGTTCATGATCAGACGTTCCTTTCACCGGTGTTCTTCTGGTCCTGCGCGGCCCGGCGGCCACGAATGAGTGCACCGAGGCCGCGGCCGGAGTTCGTCGGGGTCTGCATGCGCGGCCCATCGGCGGCGGAATGCTGCTGCGGTTGGCGCCTGCGGCGCTGCGGCAACCCGTCGGGCCTCGGCTGAGACGGCTGCCCCGAATCCGAAGACGGTTGCGGTACAGGCGCCGTCGCCGGCGTGGGCCGCGGCGCAACCGTCGGAGCGGCTGGTCCTGTCACTGCCGGGTCCGGTGCCGTACTCGGAACCGTGGCAGAAGTCGTGCCCTGCACGTGTCCAGTGGCGGTGGTGAGCAGGTCCTTGGGCAGGTAGACCACCGCGCGGGTGCCGCCGAAAGGCGAGGACGCATCGACGCTGGCCGCGAATCCGTAGCGGGCAGCCAGCAGTCCCACCGCGGCGAACCCGAGCTTCAGCGGACTGCGCAGCCGCGTCAGCAGGACCGGATCGCGGCCGGCAAGCAACCTTGCTGCCAAGTCCTGGTCTTCGGGCTTGAGCCCGACGCCAGAGTCGTCGATGACGATGCCCACACCGTTATGGGTCTGCTGGAACCACACCTGCACCTTTGAACTCGGCTCGGAGTGGCGAGCCGCGTTGTCCAGCAACTCGGCAACAGCCAGCACCACCGGCTCGACCGCCCGGCTCACCACCGAGACCGGCAGCTCGCCGTTTACGTCTATGCGGGCGTAGTCGCGGATACGGCTGGCCCCACCTCGCACAACATCCAGCAACGGAGAGGTGACCCGCTGCCGCCCAGGCCAGGAACCAGTCAGCATCCCCAGAACCTGAGCTCGCCGGCCGAGCTGACTGCTGGCATGGTCGATCGCATTCGCATCCGCCAGGACCCGCGGGTCGGCGTGGCGATCGAGCATGGCGGACACAGCGCCCTGCTGCTCGTTGATCAGGGCCTGCATCGACCGCGTGACCGCCTTGACTGCGGCCTGTGCAGCCTCTTCCGCCCGCTGCACAGCCTGCTCACGCACCTTCGTGAACAGGTGGATCACGCCATCCTGGGAGTCCGCGAACGGTGTCCCCGCCAGTTCGGTGTGCAGCAGAGCAGGCACATCAGCACACTGGCTGCTCCACAACTGGTTCACTACGGCAGGCAAACGCTGCTCCACCAGATGACGAGCCTCCGCATTCCGCACTGAGAGCTCCCGCTCGAGGACCGCGGCTTCCTGCTCCAGGACCCTTATCCGCCGGGCCCGCACCACGGCCAATCTCCGATACCGGAGAGCCACGGCTCCCACAGCGGCCAAGGCCGGCAGCAGAAACCAGAACACTGCGTCTACGGGCTGGGTCATCAGATCCTCGAGCGGCGATGGAACGGAGGGAGGAGAAACAAAAAGCCGTCGGGGTGCATGAAGGGCTTCGGTACGGGGGGACCGAGAGCCCCAACCGCGATAGCTCCCCGACGGCCGGACCAGGGATCGAAGTCACCGATGGCTGTGGGGAGGAGCGGGCCCCAGGCTTGATCGTGTGGCGGAGAGCAACGTGGACTCCAATGGAGGAGCAGCGACAACTTCGCGTTCCCCGCCACACGACGAACAGCAGGTAGACCGAGCGATGGGGCTCAGTCGGTGGGCCTCTTCGCCGCGCTGCGGGTCCCCCAACTCTGGCGACAAAGCGCCCCGCGCACACATTCCGAAGGTGATATCACTTGGGTGATTGCGGTTCCACTATGAGTAATTGAGGTTGCGTGCGCTCGCTCAACAGGGAGGTATGCCGTGTATCAGCAGCAGCCGCGGAGCTGCGACAAGTGCGATGGTCAATTGAGCAGCTACAACACCGACGCTCTGTGCTTCGCGTGCTCTCGCTCCCAGCAAGTGGAACAATCGACCCCTATTGTTCCGGAATATGTATGGTTCGACCTAGATGTTCGCGCCGCACTCAGCGCATGGGACTTCGGCCAAGCGAGCCGCCTGATCCGGCTGCGTGGCTCCCTCCGGCAAGAGGACATGGCACAACTCACAGGGCTGAGCCAGGGATTCCTCTCCATGCTGGAAGCGGGAAGCCGTCGCCTCACCAACATCGACAAGATTGTCGAGTTCCTGACGGGCTTGGAAGTGCCTGCCGAACTTGTTCCGCTCCCTCTCCCACAGGCCACATCCAGTCCATCGCAACTGCCTCTGCGGCACTTTGCCGGTGATGCTGATCCCGCCCTGCCCTGGACAACGGCCCGTATGGTGGCAGCACTGGATTTTGCGGTGGGAGGTAGCGCGGTGGACCGTCGGCAATTCCTCACCGGAAGCGCCATAGCGTTTACCGCTTTCGTGAACCAGTGGGAGTCAGCCCAGGCCGAGCCCCTTCAACGCGCGGCTGAGGGGAGCCGCCTCTCGCCCGGTGTGCTCGACGGGCTCCAGCGCACGACGGACGGCCTTCGAACTATGGACGCGAGCGACGGCAGCGGCACACTCACAACGCTGGGCGACAACCACCTCCAGTTCCTCATGCATCTCGTGGAACACACGACGTACAACGAAAGAACGGGACGGCGACTCGCGGCGATCATTGCGGACACTGCTACTCAGACGGGCTGGTTCGCCTTCGACTCCGGCCAGCGGGGCCGGACGCTGGGGTACCTGTATGCCGCGCTTCGTGCAGCCAAGGCCTCGAGCGATATCCGGCTCGGTGCTGGTGCCTTGTCCTACATCGCCATCCACGGCTACTCCACCGGAGCACCGCACCATGCCGTCACCGCAGCCCAACGAGCGCGAGAAAAGGTCAAAAAACTGCGCACACCAGCTCTCGAGGCTATGTTGCTGACCCGCCAGGCACGTGGGCACGCGAAACTCGGCGAGCGGCAAGCGGCACTCGCCGCACTCGGGCAAGCAGCCGAACTTTGTGCCCAGGGACGCTCAGAACACGATCCACAGTGGCTGTACTGGATCAATGAAGGCGAGATCCACGGACAGACCGGCAGCTGTCACCTCGACCTCGGCGCCCCCCGGAGCGCGATCGCCAGCTTCACCAAAGCGCGGGAAGCCCTCAACCCCGGTGACCACCGGACCAGGGGCCTGTTCCTCTCTCGCGCCGCAACCGCCCACTTCGCCGACGGCGATCTCGAAGCCGGATCCGTCGCAGCGCACGAAGCCCTCGACCTCGCTGACCAACTCCAGTCCGCGCGCCTGAACGACCACATCGACGTCATGCTCGGCCATCTCCGACCGGTGATCCACAGCCCGTACGCTCAAGGCGTACTGGAACGAGCCACTGGCCCGGCGGGAGCAGGGAGAAAAAGTTGACGAAGATCCCGATGTCCCTTGTTCTCTGGGACATCGACCGCACGCTGCTGTACGTCGGCGACATCGACCGGCAGGTCTACCGCGAAGCCTTCGCAGAGATCGTTGGGCGCCCAGCGGAACGCCTGCCGGCACGAGGAACCGGCGTGACCATGCCCCTCGCCATCCGGTCCCTGCTTCTGGACAACGGCGTCCAGGAAACGGATGTCCCCCACCTGGTGCCGCGCATGGTGGAAGTCCTGCCGCACCATCTTGCGGCACATTCGAAGGATCTACGCGAACAGGGCATCCTCATACCCGGCGCCCTAGCTGCTCTGCAGGCGGTCCACACACGGCCAAACCTCGTGCCCACTGTCGTCACCGGAAACCTCAAGCCCAACGCGCTGCTGAAACTCGAAGCGTTCGACCTCGACGGGTACCTCGACACGGAGATCGGCGGCTACTCCTCGGACGACGAACACCGCCCCGCCCTCGTCGCCGTCGCGCAGAAACGGGCCCAGGCCAAATACGGGGCGGTTTTCACCCGCTCCAACACCGTCATCATCGGGGACTCCCTCGAGGACGTCCGTACGGGGCTTGAAGGAGGCGCTCCGGTGATCGGAGTCGCGTCCGGCAAGACACCCGCCGCCGAACTGGCCTCAGCCGGGGCCGACGTGGTCCTCGACGGCCTCGAAGACGTCTCGCAGCTCTTGAACGCGATCACCGCGACGACCCTCGACAGCTGAGGCGCCGACGGGCGGCCGCAGGCAGCGACTGCGCGTATTACGGGAGTGATACCGACCGACTCGGACCCCACGTACTCTGACGTGCGCTGACGAGAAGACGGGGGTGCGATGCGACAGCACGCTCGCGTGTGCGCAGACTGCGGATGCCGGCTGAGCCAGTACAACGACGAGGAGTGGTGCGCCGCATGCGCACGTGACAGGCGTCTTGCCTCCCGCTTTGAACCCCAGGTCCCGGACACCGTCTGGCAGGATGCGCAAGTCCAAAGAGCCATCGCTGAATGGGACTTCGGCCTCGTCAGTCGCCTCATTCGGGAGCGAGTCAAGCTCCGCCAGGACGACATGGCCGATCTGACTGGGCTGAGCCAGGGCTTCCTGTCAATGCTCGAAGCCGGAACCCGTCGCCTGTCGAGCCTCGACAAGGTCGCCAGGTTCCTCAGGGGCATCGAGACGCCTGCTGTCCTCCTCCCACCGCCGTTCCGCGAGCATCACGCGAGCTCGACGCCCGTCCCCTTGCCGCACCGGAGACAACCAGTAGCGGAACGTCAGGTCGCGACCGGCGAACGGACCGGGAACCTGCATGAGCTCGCGGCACAGGCCGCGGCGCAGTCGCTGCAGTTCACCGAGGAGGTCACGAGGAGCAACGTGAGCGACGTCGAGCTTGAGGGGCTGCAATCCAAGATCACCCGCATCGCGACGGACTACGTTCACGCTCCTCTGCACCCGCTCTTCCACGACCTGCTGTCGACACGGGACAAGCTCTTGTCCCTCCTGAGCGGTCACCAGCCCCCAGGACAAACTCGTGAACTGTATCTTCTCGCCGGTACGAGCTGCCTGCTCCTCGCCCACGCGTCACAGAACCTCGGCGACCAGGACTCGGCGATCGCACAGCTCCAGGCGGCCTGGACGTTAGCCGATCACGCCGACCACAACGATCTCCGGGCATGGGTCAAGGGCACAGCCGCACTGATCGCGGAATGGTCGACTCACCGGTTCACAGCCCTGGAGTACACGCAGCAGGCGAGCCGGCACGCTCCCGACGGTGAGACGCGGATCAGGACAGCAGCCATCGAGGCAAGGGCAGCGGCACGTATCGGCGACCGGAACACCGCACTGGCGGCACTCCGGGAACTCGAACGTGCCCGCGACCAACACACAGACCCTGACGGACTCACGCGTTTCGGGGGACTGCTCACCTTCCCGGAAGCGAAGCAGGAGTACTACATCGGCGGAACATACGCCCTGCTGGGCGAACACGGGCTGGCCGAGCACCACGCTGCCGCGGCGATCGAGCTATACGAGACAGGCCCAGCGGAGCAGCGTTCGTACGGCGACGAGGCCCTGGCTCGCCTGGACATCGTCACCGCGCGTATCGCCGTCGGCGAGATCGAGGGGGTCGGCGAACAGCTCCAACCCATCCTCGAGCTACCAGTGGACCGTCGCATCCGACAGCTCGGCGACGCCGTGCAAGGAGTGGCTAGGCTTCTGGAAGACCCACGGTTCGCCGGAAGTCGCGTTGTACGCGAGCTTGCCGACGCCACCCGCGGCTATCAGGCGATCGACACCAAAGCGAAGGCCCTCACCTCATGACAATGACGGTCTCTCCTGAATCCGCCGCCCGCATGGCCTGCCAGGCATCAGGTCTGCCAGACCGATCCCTCGCCCCTCTCCACCACCACGCTACCTCCGTGTTCCTCGTCACCGCGGAAGACGTCGTGGCACGCGTGAGCCCTATCTCGCAGCAGCACAACCTCGCGACGGCCGTTTCACTCACGCGCTGGCTTGTCGCGAGCGGCTTTCCGGCGACAGAACCCGCAGACGTACCCCAGCCGGTGGTGTACGAGCCTTACACCGTTACGTTCTGGCGGCACTATCCACAGCCCGCACACAGCCGGCCCCCGACCGGCCGGTTGGGCGATCTGCTGCGAGCCCTGCACTCCCTGCCGGCCCCGCCGGTGACGCTGCCGCAGTACCAGCCCCTTTCCTCACTCAAGGATGCCGTGGAATCCAGCACGTACCTTGGGTCGGACACGCAGACCTGGCTCATGGAGCGCAGGCAGGAACTCCTCAATGCTTACGCAGGGCTCGAATTCCCCCTGGGCCACGGCCACATCCACGGCGACGCATATCCAGGCAACACCCTGTGGGACGCTCAGCGCATCAGGCTCGGAGACTGGGACGAGGCGGCACTCGGGCCACGCGAGATCGACCTGGCCAACACGTTCCAAGGGGTCCGTTTCGGACGCACCTCCGCAGAGTTGGATGACTTCAGCCTCCGGTACGGCTACGACATCAGGGAGTGGCCGGGCCTCTCGGTCCTGGTCGGCATCCGAGATCTGCACACGCTCGGCTCCTTCATTCGGCGTGCGGATCGCGGAGACACGGCCGCTGCCGACCAATTGTCGTACCGCATTCAGACGCTGAGACAAATGGATGACCAAGCGAAATGGGGTTCGGCCTGACGAGCCCGAGACCAGCTGCCCTCTCTGCGCGGGCCCGGGCAGAGACGCCTGACGCTACTGGACGGACGCGTTCGGTAACGATCCGGTCCGTGTAACCTTCAGGATGCTCGGTGCTCTATTCCACCTGGGATACCGGGTTCGCAATGATCATCTTTGGCTTGGAGGACGGGTGGCAGTCCAGCGGATCTCGACCCGCAATGCCCGTTTCCAGCAGCTGCAGACGCTGCTGAACAACCGCACCAAGCGAGGGCGCGCCAAGGAGTTCCTGGTCCAGGGCGTACGTCCGATCACGATGGCCGTGGAGCACGGCTGGACCATTGGCTCCCTGCTCTACGACGCCAGCCGCCCGCTCTCCCGATGGGCCGAGGACCTGCTACGCCGTGTCGGTGCCGAACGCGTAGCGGTGGCGCCGCAACTGCTCGCCGAGCTCAGCGAGAAGACCGACGGAGCTGTCGAGGTCCTGGCAGTAGTCGAAATGGCCCCGGACAGTCTGTCGCGGATCAAGGTCGACGACGACTTCCTCGGCCTGGTCTTTGACCGGCCGACACAGCCCGGCAACATCGGAAGCATCGTGCGATCGGCCGACGCGTTCGGTGCCGACGGCCTCATCGTGACGGGGCACGCTGCTGACCCTTACGACCCCAAGTCAGTACGTGCCTCAACGGGGTCGTTCTTCGCCGTGCCCGTGGTCCGCAGCCAGTCTCACCACGAGGTCATGGAGTGGCTGGAGCGGGGGCGCGCCCAGGGGCGACCGGTGGCTGTCGTCGGCACGGACGAGAACGGCGACGCCGACGTCTCGGAATTCGACCTGACCCAGCCGGTCCTGCTGCTCATCGGCAACGAGACCGCGGGCCTCAGTGCGGCCTGGCGTGAGCTCTGCGACCACGTGGTCAGCATTCCGATGACGGGCTCGGCCAGCTCCCTGAACGCGTCGAACGCCGCCTCCGTCGTTCTCTACGAGGCGCGCCGTCAGCGTCTCGCGAAGCAGCGCACGGCGTGATCAGCCGAAGTCACGTCCAGACCTCGCCGCTGACCGCCCTCTTGTAAACCGCCAAGTACTGGCGGGCGATCGTGTGGTGACCCCAACGGTCCAGTGCTGTTTCGCGTACGGCCTGGGGCGTGGGCAGCGACGCTATCACCCGCTTCGCGTCTTCGGGCGTGATCTCCTGTCCGACCGGCAGTACCGTGCCGACACCGGGGACGATCTCGGGCAGGCACCCGTTGTCGCTGGCGATCACCGGGGTGCCGCTGGCGGCGGCCTCCGAGACCACGGTGGCACCGGGTTCGATCCATCGCCCGCCGAACGGGCCTCCCCAGGGCTGGGACAGAACGAGCTGCGCTCGGGCTCGTGCGATCAGTCGGGTACGGGCGCTGCCGCCGACCTCGCCCACGTAGCGGACGGTGCGCTGGAAGTCCGCCAGCAGAGCCTTCAAGTAGTCCTTCTCCCAGGCTGGTCCGGCGACCGTCAGTGGCAGGCCGGCGGCGTGTGCGAATGCGGCTGACTCGCGCACGCCCTTGTGCGCGGAGACCCGGCCCAGGAAGAGGAGGTAGTCGTCCTTCGCCTCCTGGATCGGATATCGCGAGGGGTTAACCGGCAGCCTGATCACCGGGGCGGATACCGACCCCGCGGCGGCGCGCTGTGCGTAGGAGAGATAGATGCCGTTGGTCTGACGCTCCGGCACGCCGTTGAGGTGGTACGTGCTCACGGACGGCCTGAGCTCGCCGGACGGAAGTGCAGCGGTGTTCGAATGGTCGTGGACGACGTCCGGGCCGAACTCCTCGATGGCGGTGTGGATGTCGACTGTCTCGACCGCGTCGGACACCGTGACGCCCTCCTGGACGGGGCTTCCGGGGGCCCCGAGCAGCAGGATCTCGCACCCGGCCTCCAGCAGCCCGTCCATGAGCGTGGCAACGACCCACTGGATGCCGCCGTAACCCTGGGGCGGCACAGTGATCCACTGCCTGGGATCGGCCCCGTACCGATACGGCGGAACGACCATGGCCACCTTCATCGGACACCCCTGGTCTCGGTGTCGCCGGCGCCGGTCCGTCGCCGTGTGATGACCTCCCAGCAGACGCCGAGGAGGACACTTGCGGTGTAGAGCACCGCGAGGGCGGTCCGCATTGGAGGGACTCCGTCCCCGGACCGGTTACGGTCCCATTCCTTCCCGATGCCTCGCCGCGCGTCGTTGCGCCGCGCTTCGCTGCGCCCCTGCCAGAAGGCGCGGCGCAGCAGGTAGGTCAGGGTAAGCCGGTGGGGAGGGATCAGGTGTTGGACTTCGGCATCGTGCAGGACCGTCGCAGTGGCGCCGCGCGCGGTCATCTCCCGTACGAAAGTGGTGTCCTCGGCGGAGGTGAGCGCGCTACCGACTCGGCCGAGGCGTTCGTCGAAGCCGACTCCGAGCAGGCGAGCGTGCTCGGAGTCGATGGCGAAGCTGCCGCCCCAGATCGACGCCGGCCGGGCAGGAGCGTGGGACCCGAGGTAGTGCAGTTGGCCCGAGGTGAGGAACCACGGGCGACGGCGCCCTTGAAGATGGGCGGTGATCCTCGTCCCGGTGACATGTGCACCAGCGGCCAGGACGGCTCGTATCTGCGTCAGTGCCTCGGCGGTGGGGACTATGTCGTCGTCGAGGAAGACGAGGTGCCGCGTCGTGGCCTCCTTCATGGCCTTATTGCGGCTGTAGGCGAGTCCTTGGTTTTCCTCGTTGCAGATGACACGGATGCGTGACAGAGGAAGCGAGGAGGTAGTGGGCAGTGCCGGAAGGTGCTGAGCGGGCATATCCGCGATGATCAGCAGTCGGTCTCGCGGCCCGATCGCCGTGGCGGTACGAGCGATGGCTCCCGGTAGGCTATCGGGACGGTTGCTGCAGATGGCGATGGTGAGGGGTAGGTCGGCGCCGAGGGTCACGGGCGTACCTCCTGGCTCGGCCATGGGCAGCGCTCTTCGCGGCCGATGGCCCGGAGTACGTCGGCCAGGTCTCCAAGGGCGCCAAGGGGCCAGTGCCTCGCGCTTCCCTCAGTTGCGTAGCCACGATGGGCTTTCGCTTCGCGGTACGCGGTCACGATCTCGGGGGCGATGCCAGCAGGCGCGTTCCATCCGCTGTCGACGTTGACGATGGCTGCCGAGCAGCCAAGAGCGAGTGCCGGAGCGGCGTCGTGGTCTGTCCGGTCGCCGACGACCACGGTGTGCTCCGGCTTCCAGCTCAGCCGGTCCAGGGCCCACTTGAAGAGGCGGAGGTCGGGTTTGGCATAGCCAACGAGCGAGTCGAGTGCGACGAGTTGGACCTGGTGCTCGATGCCGACGGCACGCAGGGCGGTGAGGCATTCCGGGGGCTGGTTTGCGACGATGCAAACTTCGTGCTCCCCGGCCAGTTGGCTGAGCGCGTCGACCGCTCCTGGTATGGGCTGTACAAGCGAGGTCCAGCATTCGCGGACGCGCTGCCAGCTCTTCGTGCCATTGGGCGGGAAAAGGCTGGGCTTGGGTGCTCCGGACGCGCGGTCCTGGTAGAAGTCGTGCATGGCCTGGAGGAAGGCGTCCATGGTGAGGGTGGGATCACCCTGCTGCGCAAGCTCCCAGACTCCTTGGAGCCAGGCGAGGTCGAAGGGTTCGTCGTAGTAGATGACCCCGCCGACATCGATGGCGAGCGTGTAGGCCGTCATGACCTGACCGCCCGTCCCGAGGCCCAGGCGAACCACTCGGACTTGTCTTCGGTGTCGTTCTCGATGCTGAGGGAGGTCGCGGGTTCCACGGGGCCGTACTCGCGGGCCCAGGCCGCGGTGCATCGAAGTCCGTCGGCGAGCGGGGTGTCGGTCCAGTCGCCGAGCACCTTACGGGCAAGGCCGTTGTCGGTGTACGCGGCGTGGACCTCGTTGCGGGCCGCCAGGTGCATGATCGGCTGGTCGGGAACACCCATCGCGGTACATACGGCATGCGCCATATCCAGCACGGTGGTGGTGTGCGAGGAGCCGACGTTGAAGACCTGGCCCCAGGCTGCCGGCTGGTCGGATGCGGCGAGGAAGGTGCCGACGATGTCCGGGGCGTAGGTGAAGGCACGGACCTGGCTTCCGTCTCCGTACACGCTGATCGGCTCGCCGCGCATGATCTGGTTGAGGAAGATGGCGACGGCGTTGCGGTAGGGGTCGCCCATGTTCTGCCGCTCGCCGTAGACGTTGTGCATGCGCAGTGCGAAGTATGGAAGGCCCTGCAGCTTCATGGTGGCGGCGAGTTCACGCTCCACGGCGAGTTTCGCGTTGCCGTAGCTGTCCGCCGGGATGGGCTGTTCGTGCTCGCGCATGGGGACGTGTCCGTGGCCGTAGACAGCGACCGACGAAGCGAAACCGAAGAACCTGACCTTGGCAGCCAGCGAGGCGTTGATCAGGTTGATGCTGCCGAGAAGGTTGACGGAGTAGTTGTGGTGCTTGACGGCGTGGCTGATGCCTTCGGCGGCGAAGGCGGCCAGGTGGTAGACGCCGTCGAAGCGGTACGAGGCGAAGAGTTCGGCGACCGTGGCCTGGTCAGCGACCGAGCCGACGATGAGGGTCGCGCAGTCGGGTACGTTCTCGGTCTTGCCGCCGTCGAGGTTGTCCAGGACTACGACGTCGTCGCCGCGCTCGATCAAGGATGCGACAAGGTGGGACCCGATGAAGCCGACGCCGCCGGTCACCAGATGCGTGGGCATGGTTGTTGTGTCTCCCATTCCGTGAGTCGGTCCCCGATGCTGCCCGGGAGCGGGCCGCATCGGGTCGTGCGGTAAGCGGTGTAGACGAGCCGCGCGTGGAGCGGGAGGTTCAGGCTCCGAGAAGACTGTTGATCTGGGCGAAGTCACTGCGGGCGCGGTCGGTGATCAGCGGGAGCCGCTGCTGCAGGGCGGTGCGCAGTACGGCAGCGTCGGTGTCGTGGACAATCCGGTCGGTGACGGTGATGTCCTCGGTGAAAGCCCGGACGTCTGCGTGGATGTCGTCGACGTCGACGGTGTCGCCGTAGGTTTCGGCGAGCACTCCGTTGAACTTGTGCGAGTGGCCGATGGCGATCGCCGGGACGCCGCTGGAGAGTGCGCCGATCGCGGAGTGCAGGCGCTCGGAGATGACGAGTTCGGCGCGGGAGAGCACGCCCTTGTAGTCGGAGGCTGTCAGTGCGCCGGGCAGCGTCATGACCTGGGACATGCCGGCGGCCTCGGCGATATGGGCGGCGAGGATCCGGTCGTCGTTGTGGCGCCGGGAGTCGTGGCAGTGCGGCACGAGGACGACCGGTATCCGCCAGGTGCGTGCGAGGGCGGTGGCCAGTCGCGTCACTGCCGTTGCATGTTGTGCCTCCTCCAGGGCGCTGAAGCGGGTGATGCCCTGGCTGGGGGCGAGACATATGTAAGGGTCTTGAGGGGTGAGCCCCAGGGGTCTGAGCACGGCCGATGTTCGCTCGCCAGTGGCTGTCGGCAGCAGGAAGGCGGGGTCGGAGGACAGTTGCACACGGTGCTCGGGAAGGCCGAGTTTGCCCACGAGGTAGCCGTGGGAGAGGCTCTCCCGGACGGTGAGGAGGTGGCACCGGGCGGCGACCGTGATCCATGCCTCGGCGTCGGACGGATCGTCGAAGGGGCCGACGGACTGGCCGATCATCGCTGTCGGGATGTCCCGCTGCTGGGCTGCGGTCAGGACCCGCAGGTACGGTCTGGAGACCCCGTAGTCCGAGGTGTACAGGTCGCCCCCGGTGGCGACGACCAAGTCGGTTTCGGCGAGGAGTTGTGCGCCGCGTGCGGTCAGCTCGGCAGGGCTCTCCTGTGGACGCATCTGCTGCCAGGAGCGGGAGACGACGAAGGGATCGGCCACGCAGCGGGCGCCGGTGGGGGCGAGGGCTCCCTCGTCGAGCGCGGGGGTCTGAGTGAGGACGGTGACCTTGTTGACTCCTTCGGTGTTTATCAGTTGCTCGGCGATGGTGCGGGCCAGGGCCTCGACACCGCGGCTCTCGCAGCTGGTGATGCCGGTGATCAGGACGTTCGACACAGCGGACCTCGCAGGAGTCATCGGGTGAACCGCAGGAGTTCGGTCAGAACGGCGCGGTAGTTGAAGCGCTCGTGGACTCGCCGCTGGATGGTCGCCAGTCGCTCGCGGTACCGGACCGGCTCGCGCATCATCCGGGCGAGGGTGTCGGCCGGCTCGTCGTCGAGCAGGAAGAGCTCCGCGTCGCCGCCGTAGAGTGCGGACAGGTAGCCCAGGCCCGGCCAGAGCGCGGGGATGCTGCCCGAGGCCAGGGTTTCGAACATGCGGGGGGTCAACAGCTCCATCTGCGCGAGCAGCGGACGGGCCAGCACCGGCGTGATCGCCGCCTGGGACATGGCGGAGACCACATGCCCGAACGGAACGGGCGGCGCCACCTCGACACCGTGGTCCTGCATCCAGCCGGGCTCGTTGGCGGTGGCGGTCAAGTGGTCGGGGTGCGGGTCACCCGCCCACCAGCGTCCGCAGACCCGGATGCGCTCGATCGACGGCTCGGCGGCGACTGCGGCCCGCACGAGGCTGGTCATCGTTTTCCAGCGCCACCAGTTCGCGCCGACGTACTGCAGCTCGTACGGCAGGGACTGTGGTTCGCGGAGGTCAGTGGCGATTCGGTGGATGTCCGGCATGCCGAAATAGCTGAAGAACTCGGCCCCGTCTGGGAGTGATTTACCAAGCCGCGGCTGAAGAATCACATCGCTGAGGTCGGTATACAGCTTGTGCCAGGACTCGATGCTGTACGCGCCCGCGTTGTCGTCCAGGTCGGCGGTGACGTACGGGCCCCAGTGGCCGTCGGGGTCGAGGATGATGCGCCGCCGACGGGGCACAGCGTCGCACAGTTCACGCTGCGGGGCGGACAGGAATTGCCTGCCCTCGAAGACCAGGACGAGGTGGGTGGCCCAGGTGAGGTCGTCCACGAGCGGCAGGTGGACGTTCACCGTGCCGTCGAGGCGAGACAGTTGGCTGGAGACGCCGACCTCGCATCCCGCCGCTGAAGCGACTCGGGCGTACTCGACGATCATGTGGCTCGAGCCCGCGTTCCAGTGGAAGACGCCGGCGAACAGAATCCGGGGTGTGGTCATCGTGCGCTCCCCGCCTGTGGACGACCGTGACCGTCCGTCTGCCAGCCGAGCCGGCGGTGGGCGCGGCGGCGCGCTCGGATCAACGGTGCCCGGCGCACGAGCCAGCACACAGCCTCGGCGGTTTCCCATGTCCCGCGCCACCAGGTGGTCACGCCACCCACGCCACGTCCGCGCAGATCGTCCTTCAGCCACCGGCTCGCCAGCCGCAGCGTGGGCAGGGGGCGCCAGTCGATGTCGGTGAGGAGGTAGTAGTAGCGGTTGCGGCGCATCTGGATACGCCGGTAGCGGCTACCTGCGGTTCCACCGCCTCCGAAGTGCTGTATCCCGACATTGAGCAGGAGGGCGACGCGCCCCCCGGCCCAGCGGGCGCGACGGCACAGATCGGTCTCCTCGTAGTACGTGTGGAAGACCTCGTCGAAGAGTCCGACGGTGCGAAGCAGCTCGGCGCGGACGAAGAAGGCCGCCCCTTGGACGTATGCGTGCTCCAGGGTATTCGGGGCACGGCCTTCGGGCGGGCTGGCGGGTGAGGGACGGTTCGGCCAGTCGCCGGCGAAGGCGTGCTGCTCGCCCGAGCGTAGAGCTGTCCTCGACCAGTCGTTGTACGCCCCCAGAGCGGTGTTGCCCGACTCGTCGTACTCGTACTGCATGGGGCCGACGACTCCGTAGTCGGTCCAGGCATCCATGAACTCGGTCAGACCGCGCACAAGCGACTTCGGTGTCTGGGTGTCCGGGTTGACGAGGAACACGTAGTCGGCACCGTCGTCGAGCGCCGCTCGCATGCCGATGTTGTTGGCGCGGGCGAAGCCGACGTTGCTCCGATTCTGGATGACACGCACCTCGGGAAAGCGGTCCTCGACGAATGCCGTGCTGCCATCGTTGGAGTCGTTGTCGACATACCAGACTGTTAAGTCGATCCCGGGGGTGTCGCTGTTTAGAAGTGTCGCCAAGCAAGGCTCCAGCCAGCGACGCTCGTTGGTGCCCACCGTGATAGTCGCAACCCGCACTCCGGGGCTATGGCCAGTGGCATTGAGGCTGGTCACGGCAGCTCCAGATCGGCGGGGGCGAACTCGATGACGATGCTGCGCCGGATTCGCGGCGAGCAGTTTCGGCGCGAGGCGTGGGCGATGCGCACGTCGTGTATGGCGGTGTCACCGGCTGTGAGTGGGAGGGCGTGGACCGGTCCTCGGACCTGGAGCTCGTCGGCCTCCTCGTCGTCGGGCGACAGGTGTGAGCCGGGGACGAATTCGAGGCATCCGTTATCCGCGTCGGAGTCGTCGAGGAAGACGCTCAGGTTGCACACGGTGTGCGGCGGAACATTGGTCCGGTCGCGGTGCCAGGGCACCGGGGCGGCCACCCTCGGCAGCTTGACGATCAAGGCGCAGGCTGTGGCGCGTACGGGACCGTCCAGAACGGAAGCGGCCATCGGATGCAGGGGACCGCCGTCGGCGTAGAGGCGGGTCACCGCAGGGGAGCCCTGGTCCTCCAGGTTGTGGATGCGGTAGAGGACGGGCGCGTTCGTGCCCGCCGGCGTGAAGTGCCAGTAGTCGTCCGAACGGAAACCGTCCTGGGTGAAGCGCCGGATCAGACGGTCGGCCTCGGCCCGGAGGTCCTCAAGGGCGTCTTCTGTGAACCTCTGGGGCAAGACGGCGTAGCCGTCTGTTCGGAAGACTTGGAGCATCCTGTCGTCGTACCGGTGGTTCTGTAACGGCGCCTCGACGGTCTCCGGCTGTCGTGGTGCGTGTCGAGTCATCGTTCCCTCGCTGCGGTGCCGTTGAGCTGCGTGGCGAACCAGTCGATGGTGGTGCGCAGTCCTTTGCGGGGATCGGTCTCCGGCTTCCAGCCGAACTGCTCCCAGGCGAGTGCGATGTCGGGCCTGCGGCGTCTCGGGTCGTCGACTGGGCGCTCGACGAATTGGATCGGCGCGGCGGACCGGCTCAGTTCCCGTACGAGGTGAGCGAGTTCCAGGACCGTGGTCTCGGCGGGATTGCCCAGGTTGACGGGGCCGGGGTGGCTGCCCCCAGCGACGGCAAGGATGCCTCGGACGGTGTCGTCGACGTAGCACAGTGACCGCGTCTGCGAACCGTCGCCGGTGACGGTCAGCGGCTCATCCGCCAGCGCCTGGCGGATAAAGGTCGGTACCGCACGCCCGTCCTCCGCGCGCATCCGCGGTCCGAACGTATTGAAGATCCGGACGATTGCTGTGTCGACACCGTGCTTGCTGCGGTAGGCCGTGGTGGTCGCCTCCGCGAACCGCTTCGCCTCGTCGTACACACTGCGCGGCCCCACCGGATTGACGTTGCCCCAGTATGACTCCCGCTGCGGGTGCTGCAGCGGGTCGCCATACACCTCGGAGGTGGAGGCGAGCACGAAGCGGGCCTTCTTCTTCCTGGCCAGTTCCAGCGCGTTGATAGTCCCCAGAGAACCGGCCTGAAGCGTCTGGACAGGGAGTTGCAGATAGTCCCGAGGAGAGGCCGGCGAGGCGAGGTGGAGGACGAGATCGACTTCCCTGGGTATCGAGATCGGATCCGTGACGTCGTGGATGAGCAGCTCGAATCGGTCGTCCGGCTGGCGGTGCACTACGTTGTCCGCCGTGCCCGTAAGGAGGTTGTCGATGCACACCACCTCGACACCGCTGTCTAGCAGCAGATCGCACAGATGCGAGCCGACGAACCCACAGCCGCCGGTGACGACGGCACGGCGGAAGGGAGGTCGGTTCGCGTCCGGCCTGTGCCTCCATAAGGAGGTTCTCATAGCGCCTCTTTCTCCGAAATTGGGATGGAAGTGGCATAGCTGTGCCACACGACGACGCGTGACGGGAAGTGCAGCAGGCTCAGCAGCGCCCGGATGGGTGGGCTTCCGTAACGGCGTGGCTGTCGGCCTGCGTGTTGGTCAGCGCCCACAAGGCTTTACCACCCGGGACCAGCACTGGGTCTGGGTGCATACCACGGCCAATAGCAGGCCCCAGCTGGCCTCGGAGGTTTCGTTGCCGCCCTTCATCAGAGCTTCATCGCCGACCTGGTAGTTCACTTCAGCAATGACACCCTCGTCGCCAGATGACCAGGCTGCGAGATCCGCTGCACGGTCCCCGAGGCCGTAATGGCGTTGGCGCCGAGTTTGGTCAGGACTCGGCCGAAGTCTCGTGACGACTTCCGGACTCAACCGACCGCCGGCATGGCCGCGAGCGAGGAGGCCGCGTGCCCTGGTGACGGCGATCGGTTCGGCCGCCAAGGCGCACGGCAGCACTGGCGGCCTCATTGACCGTCCGGTGTTGAGCATCAAGGTCATCATCTGCCCCTCGCCAGACGTGGTCCCTTGGTTGAGCGCGGCTTCAACTTCGTTGGAAGCTGTCGCGAGGCGCATGTCGCGTGCGACATGCGGAGCGAGTGCGGGCCTGACTGCGGTGATGCGCGTCGTCAAGTTCTCGCTCGTCGTCGCGTAGAAGGCCGTCCATTTGTCCTTCAAATGGCAGGCCCCGTACGGCGCGCCTTCAGTGCCTGCCCAGAGTGCTTGACGGATTCGCTCACCGCACATATCGGGGGTGATATCACCGGAGTGATGCGGACATGGCAGTCAGTGGCCCCCGCGAAGCGGAGGAAACCTGCGGCGACTGCCTGCTGGCTCGAGCTCTGTAGCGAGAGGCGGAATCGCTGCCAGGCACGACAGCCGCTAGAGATCATTAGAGATGGAGATTATGGTGCGTTGTGACGCCCGCGCACGCCATGCCACTGATTGGCCTCGTCCGTCAACCTCGGCATTCGCAGCATGGGGCCCGTGAGTTCTTCCGGAGTATCGAGTCCAGCTAGCAGCTCTACGATCTTGTCGATGTTGGTCAGCCGTCGAGCGCCTGACTCCAACATGGATAAGAAGGCCTGGCTTAGCCCTGTGAGCTCGGCCATGTCGTTCTGGCGTAGACCGCTTGTCACGCGGACCAGGTGACACAACCTGCCAAAGTCGCGGGTGTACAGGGCTTCCTGAACATCAACACGTGCCCATACCTCAGTGGACACAGTCGGTGCGGGTGCAGGCCGATGTCGCACCCTGCGCGAGCAACCGCTGCAATATGACCCCGCGTTATATCGGCTAAGAACGCATCGACATCGTTGGCACCGACGGTCGTGGCGCTCTAGATCGGTTTCTGTGGTGCGATTAGGTACGTGGGTATGCTCCCAAGGCCTGGGTTCGCTTGTTGCACTGCCTTCACGCGTAGGTGTCCGATGGGTCGGATTGTCGGCGGCGAGGGCGATCAAGTTGGGTCCTCGACCGTCAGTCGGCGGTGTGCCATCGACCAGAGAGGGCACGTCCCCGCGGGGCTGGTTGCGAGAGTGCGCCGGCCTGGCGATCACGGCGTCAAAGCCCACGAGCACAGGTCAGACGACAAGTGGCGTGGCCTGGTGACGTGGCTCGCACTCGCGGTCTGCAATCGAGCCGCCAAGGCCCACGACCGATCAGCGCGCGCCTTCGCATCACGCCGATCGGCCCGCTGGGCGGCATCCACGCCAGATAAGCTTGAGGCGCAGGCCAGCATCAAGACACCGCTTCCTCAGCCGGCCCTCGCCGCTCCCTGCGCGCCTGGCTCAGTGCGCGGCGCAGCGCATCAGGGCGGGTCAGGGATCGCGGTCCGCGGGGGAAAATGTGCCAGTGCATTCCAGGAGGTGCCGTGCTGTCAGCGGACGGCACAACGACGTGGCATGTCTGCCCGAGCGCGACCGTTCCTGGCTCCTCCCATTGGGCCGCGGTGCCCACGGGGACCAAGAAGTACAAGCGGGGCTCTGGACCGCCGGGATCCAGGATCACCGGGCCGACTGGTTCGTCGCCCTCGTTGAGGATTTCGATCGCGCGTCGTCCTACAGCCTCTACAGCACGGACGGCGTCCCACCATTCGCCCGCCGAGCACAACTCGGGGTCTTCGCCGATGGGCATCCACCGCGGCGGGAGAGGGCGAGCTGCTCGATTGGCGTCGGACATGGGAAAGGCCTCCTCACTACTGCGTGTGAAGAGACCATTCCACTCAGCAAGTTCTGTGCGCGGACAGATTGTCCGCAGGTTTCACCTCCCAAGCTCCTTGACAGGTACTCAGGTTGTGCTAATGCCGGTCCAACTGCTGAACGTCGAGAGCTCGTTGGATGGATGAGCATCCATCCTCAGCAACGCTGCAGTCGTCTCTCGAACGGAGGGATGGAACCGCGTGTGGTTCGGCGCAACTTTCCGTGCCTGCTTGAGATCGGTGAACGCGCCACCCCGGTCCCCCATGGCCAGCTTCGCGGAAGCGACGTCGATGAAGTGGTGACTGGATCGCTCGCCCACGGTCGTAGCCGGCGGCGTCCACTCACCACCCGAGACGGGGGACCACTCGGCGAGACGGGCGAGCGCCTGCTCGGTGTCACCCATATCGATCAAGGTGTGCACCTCGTGGATGCGAATGTTCGTCGGACCAAACGACATCTCGTACGCCAACGAATCGCGGTTACCTGCCATGCGCGCCACCTGCTCCGCCTCCCGCAGGTAGGAGTCAGCGCGATCCGCATTGTTCTCGCGGGCCTCGAGCACCGCCAGCTTCAGCAACAGCGCACCGTCAACGGCTAGCGCATCGTCGGAGAAGGAGTGTTCCGGCTGGAGTCGCCCCAGCTCGGCCCGCAGTGCGACAAGCTTGCGCCGTGCGGACGAGTAGGCGCCCTGACGGAGCATCGCGCCTGCGACCAGGTAGCCAGCCGTGAACTGCATCAGAGGGTCACCGGAACGGTCAGCCGCCCACCGCACACGCTCCAGAGCCGTGTTCGACAGGTCGTGGTGGCCCATCTTATGGGCCAGCGAGTTCACCGCACGGTAGGCGCGGGCCAGATGCCAGAACGCCTTGGCCTGGTCCCCGTTGCGGCCACCGAGAGCAACGTGTGTCAGCTCGGTGATGATCGACGGCAGCAGGGGGCCCATCGGGGCGTAGCGGGCATCGCGGCGCAGGGCAGCCACCTGGTCGACTTCCGAGGCCAGCACGGGAAGAGCGCGGGGGGCGATGTCCAGGTCATCGGGGCTGTCGTAGCACAGCAGGAGACGACGCAGCTCCGGGATGACCGCGTGCACGCGGTCTTCCGCTTCCGGCTCGCCGTAGTACGGCTGACCGGTCAGAACCTCGGGGCCGAAGTGCAGAGCCTTGGCGAGCAGCAGCACCAGCGACGGTGAAGCCTTCCGCGCACCGGACTCCAGCTTCTGTATATAGCTCGCGGACACAGCGACCTTCTGCGCCATTTGAGCGGTCGACAGGTTCCGTGTCTTGCGTGCCACACGGAGACGGTCTCCCAGCGTCAGGTTTTCACTCATTGGTGGATCTGTCCCTTCGCGATGGAGCACTTCGATCAGAGTACGGAATGCGCCATGACTCGCGACCCTGGTCGCCGAGTGTTAACAGAGCTGGCAGTCCTGCGAGGGGGAGCTGAAGCCGCCCCGGGCCCACGTGGGGCGTGCCGCAGGCTTTGGCAAGTCGAATTGAATTCGACCAAAGGGCTACAAAGCGGCCTCATCTTGGAGGTGTCCCTGCTTGATAGTCAAGAGCTGGCGGCAAAGTACGTACGGACAGATTGTCCGCGCCTTCCCGGTGTTCGTAGCCATCACGAAACCGCCCTGTCACGGATAGTGATCGGAGGAGTCGCTCGGAGCGACTGTCTGAGTGCAGTCACAGCGGCATCCGCGACAGACCCTTGAACGCGGAGTCCGCCTTGGAGATTCCAGATCCGCAAGACGAACTTCCCACCAGGCTGCCGTGCGACACCCCAGTTGTAGAGAGCCGACCGGGCACCACTGATATGGAACAGCCCGGTGGGAGCGGGGACGAACCGCACGCGCGTCGAGGTTGCTGGATCACACGAGCGATATCACCGACGTGATATGCGAAGTGGCCCCGCCAGAAGCAGGGTTATGACCACGGACGAGCAGTGACGCCCCGTAGGCATCGCTCCAACCGTGCAAGCACATCAGTGCCGCACAGCCGCGACGCACCGCGCCGCCGATGAGCACCGTCCCTGTATCACCCGAAACGCCTCGGACGCCAGGGGCGGTTTCTGGCGCCTACCGCGCCAGATGGCACCACCACTTAGCAGCTGCGTCCCTTGCAGCCGCAGATCCCCCAAGTCGCTCGCTGGCCGAGCGGCCCGGATGAAAGGAGACCGAGTGGCTAAGACCACGCAAGGCACGAAGCCCAGGGAGGGCGGCGGCACCAGCGTCGGCTTGCTCGTCGCTGTCGAGCAGCTCGCCATAGCCCACGACCGCAGTGAGGCGGAGCGGTCCGACATCACCAGCTCGCAGAACAGCGCGGGTGATGACGGCGACAACCGCGACCAGAACCTGCCCAAGGAGTAGGAGGAAGCATGGAGCACCGGCTCGTCACAGGTATCGAGAAGGCGCTCGGCTGGGGCGGGCCGGGGCCCGTAGGCACCGCGTTCGCTCGCGGGCACCTCGCCGACCCGGGCCTGGCCACACGGCTGATGACCCCGAACCGGTTGCTGGAGGCCATCCGGCACCGCCACCTCGCCAACCCTCAGCTGCGCTGCTACGCCGAGGGAGACGAGGTACACCCGTCACTCTTCCTGTCCACCAACGTCAACCGGCGCAGGCAGGCTGTCAGCCAGGCCGACATGGCGGCCCTCGGTCGGATCCTCAACGGTGGCGGGACCGTGGTACTGGACCACGTCGACTTCTTCGACCCGACACTGGAAGTCGCCTGCCGCGCCCTGGGGTGGTGGTCCGGCGAGCTCACCTCCGCCAACGCCTACCTGGCCGTCGGCGACACAGATGGCTTCAACCTGCACTGGGACGATCATGACGTGATCGCCGTTCAGCTCTCCGGTGAGAAGTCCTGGGAGGTCCGAGGCCCCTCTCGGCTCGCGCCCATGTACCGGGACGCCGAACGCAACCTCACTCCCTCGGAGGAAGTGCTCTGGAAGGGCACGATGCGGGCCGGCGACGTCATGCACATACCCCGCGGCTTCTGGCACACCGCAACGAGGCTCGGCTCCGGCGACGACGGCCACTCTCTCCACGTGACCTTCGGCCTCACCAAGCGCACCGGGGTGACCTGGGCCAACTTCCTGTCCGACGCCGCGCGCGCGGACGAGGACTTCCGTACGGATCTGGAGCGCAGCGACGGCACCGGCGACGGCAACGTGCTCGCCGCGAAGCTAACCGATCTCGCCCGGGAGTACAGCCCCAAGCGATACCTCGCCGACCTGCGCGCCAACACCCCGCCCGCTCGGCACATGCCCCACATCCCGGCGTTCGGTCCCCTCGAATACGTCGCTGCCGTCACCGAGTTCGAACCGGTCATCACGCCCTCTGGCGACACCGTCCGAGTGGTTGGCGGCGGCAAGCGCCTCACCTTCCACGGCCGCGCCGAGTCGGGCCTCCGCAGCCTGCTGTCCGGGCACCCGGTGCGCCTTACCGACGACGACCAAGACCTCACCACGCTCGCCGAGCACCTGATCCAGGAGGGGCTGTGCGCACCGCTGACCGCCGAATCGCTCTCGGCCTATACCGGACTGGTCACACCCGACGCCTTCTAGAAGGAGCCCTGGAGCAGGGGGTCACGGATCTCGACACTGCGTTCAACTACCACCGGTTCGACTCCCACCGGACCCTCGCGGCGATCGCCGGTGACCTGCTCCCCGCCTTCACCATCTCCACGAAGGTCGGCTACTTCCCCGACGGCCACGACCTCGACCCAGCACGGATTCGTGCTGCGGTTGAGCAGTCGGTAGAGGAGCTCGGCCGCAGTCCGGACACAGTGCTCCTGCACAATCCTGAGTCCTCGGTCGAGGGCTTCACCGACGCTTCCGCCGCGCTGCTGGAGATGCGCGAAGCGGGACTCTTCAAGCACTGGGGATTCTCCACCTGGGACCCGCGGCGTCTTCTCGAAGCTGACTGGGAGATCCCACGCCCGGACGTGGCGATGGTCCGCGCCGGCCTCACGGTCTCCGTCGCGATCCTCAACGCAGTGGACGAACTCGTCGATCGCGCAAAGATCACCGAACTGTGGGGGATGGCTCCTTTCGCGGGTAATGCGGACGACTCGATATGGCGGACCGTGGACATGTCCACGTTTCTCGTCTCGGGCCAGCAGGGCACTGCGCTGCAGGCAGGCATCGCCACAGCGTTCGCGATACCCGAAGTGGCCCGTCTTGCGGTCGGCACCTCCCACGTGGAGCACCTCGCCGAAGCGGTCGGTGGCTCGCGACTTGAGGTCAACACCGAAAGGGTGACGGAGTACCGGGCCCTTCTGCGCGAAAGGGCTACCTTGAGCGCAGGATCTCCGTCCAGGAAGGACCAATAGTGCAAGCCACCTTGGATGACCTCTCGACCGTTGCGCTCGACGACGTCCTCGACGACGCCGAGCGGCGGCTCGGACGTCAGCTCAAGCGCGAGGACGGCCACTTCAGCAAATACAACGGCACCGCCGGATTCCGAACCGATGAAGCCACATGGGTCCGGATCGCCTGGCGGCGTACTGCGGTGATTGACTCCCAGGCCTGGACCGGCTACGAGGCTGCAGCTGCTATCGAAGGCGTGCCTCGCCCCGAATGGTCGGCAGCAGCCGTCTGGACAGACCATGCTCGCGGCGTGGTGTGGCGTGCGGACGAGATGACGCTCGTGGAAGACGGGGCCCTCTCCGCCACAGGAGACATCACCACAGATCCTGGACTGCCCGAGCAGTGGTGGGCCGACCTGCAGACCGCACTCACCAACCTCGCGGCGCACTCCACAGATCGTGTGTCCATGGGCCAAACCCACTTGACCCGGCGAATCCACGAGGTCTACGGGAACGAAATCGACACCACGATCACCAACTGGGCCTGCGCCCACGGCGATCTCGGTTACGCCAACCTCTGCGGTCCTGACCTGTCGATCATCGACTGGGAGAGCTGGGGCATGGGCCCGGCGGGATGGGACGCGGCCTGTTTGTGGTCCGCTTCCCTAGCCGTGCCGACGCTTGCAGAACGAGTACAGGCCATGTTCTCCGACATTTTGTCGACTCGCAGCGGCAAGCTGTCCCGCCTGCTGCTGTGCGCCAACGTCGAGCGGGCGTTCCGCCGGACAGGAAAGAAGGCGCCGCTCACCGACACCATGGCTGAACTCGCTACCTCGCTGGTTCGCGAACTGCAGTAGAGCACCATCATCACCCGTCGCGGCACTGAACACGGCTCAGGGCTGGGCGTCCACCGGTGGGTCGCCGAACAGAGCTTCGCGCTCCTGCACTGGTTCCGCCGGTTAGGCATCCGCTGGGAGATCCGCGGCGACATCCACGAAGCCTCCCTCAGCCTCGCCTGCAGCATCATCTGCTGGCGAGGCTGAAGAAACTCGCACTCTGTTAGGACTTTTAAGAGGCCGGAACGTGTGATCTGCGCCTACGAGCAGAAGTAGGCTTCACCCTGCAAGACCATGGGAAACGATCCACAGGGGGGTACTGGGTGACCGACGACCCCAGCACGCTACCCAAAGCCGGCAGCCAGATCACCGTCGACGGTCACCTGGTCACCGTGGTCATGGCTACCCCCACGCCTACCGGCTGCGATCTTGTGATCCGCCACGGAAACGGGGCACTCGCAGACGCTGCCCTGACTCACGACGAACTACGCGAAGCTACGGTCCCCGCCAATGACGCAGGCGGCAACGCCGACCGTGCTCTCGCAGGCCTCTGGGGGCGCTGGATGCAGTACGCGGTCCCGCGTATCCGCTCCGCTGTCCTTGCGACACGACCTCTGAAGCCATACGCACACCAGGACGAGGCCGTCTTCACGCACATGCTGGCGCAGCCGCGGTTGCGGTTCTTGCTGGCCGACGAACCCGGCACCGGTAAGACGATCATGACCGGCATGTACATCGCGGAAGGGACTCGCCGAGGCCTGATTCCCGGCCGCACGGTGATCGTGGTCCCGGCCCACCTGGTGACGAAGTGGCAGCGCGACCTCCGCCGGTACTTCGCCATCGAAGCAGGTCGCCTCACACCGGAGATTGCACGCGACCCCAAGGACCTTGACCCACGTGTAACCGTCTGGGTCGTCAGTGTTGACCTGTACACCTACAATCCGGATGTCTCTCGCAAGGTGTCCGGATCGCGCGCATCCTGGTCCCTGGCCGTATTCGATGAAGCCCACCGGCTCACACCTACATCCCGATACCTGGGCGCAGCACAAGAGCTGGCCGAGCGGACCCACCATCTGCTGCTCCTGACCGCAACCCCTCACCGCGGCAAGGAACACTTCTTCCGTGGCCTGATGAACCTCCTCGATCCCACGATGTACCCGTGGGAGCCGCGTACCAACGACTACGAAGGGGCCCTACGCCCCAGCACCCTCTCGTTTCTGCGCCGCATGAAAGAGGAGCTCAAAGATCTGGAAGGCAACGACCTCTTCCCCCCTCGATACGCAGACACGATCTCCGTAGATCTTGAAGCCCGTGAGTACGCCGCTTACTCGGCGGTGATGGATTATGTGGACGACTTCTATTCCGACTCTGCGGTACTCGCTCGCTCGATCTACGGCAAGAGGGCAGCATCGTCACTGACTGCAGCACGGGCCACCGTGCAACGCCGTCAAATCGCCCTTAAAGGACCGTCCAGTGGTCGTTCTACAGGCGCAATCCCCGAAGAATTCACCACTGATACCGACGGTGGGCTGACGCTCTCAGTTGACGACGAAGAAGCCTGGGGGCGAGCCGAGGACCTGATTGTCTCAGCGCAAACTCAGGACAAGGCGAAAGAGCTTGCCCGTATCGAGACGGTACTCGCAGCGATCTCCCAGGCGGAGAATGCGGGCACCTCTTCCAAGTGGGCCCGTGCGCAGGAAGTCCTTGAGAAGCACTCGATTACGCCGGGAAGCGGCCAGCTTCTTGTTTTCACGGAGTTTTCCGACACAGCACGCTGGCTGGTCACGCAGTTTGCCACTCTCGGCTTCTCAGTGAACATTCTTGACGGCACCGTCGGGCACCACGAGCGAGACAAACTGCAGCAGCAGTTCCTCAGCGGGGCATTTCAGATCCTCGTCTCCACCGACGCTGGCGGCGAGGGCATCGACCTTCAGTCCGCCCACGTCATGATCAACTGGGACATTCCCTGGTCCCTGGTCAGACTGGAGCAGCGCATGGGACGCCTGCACCGGATCGGCCAAACCAACCCCGTGCACATCTATCACCTGGTGGCGCCCGAAACACGGGAAGGCCGAGTCCAGGAAGTGATGCTCGCCAACATCGAGGCAGCCAGCGAGGCCCTCGGAGGCCGCATTTTCGATCTCCTCGACGCTGCGACTGCCCGATCCGGGTTCGACTTCGCACAGGCACTGGCCGCGGCTCAACAGCACCCGGATCAAGACCTGCGCATCCCCGAGGCCCGGACACTGGTCGCCAGCGCCAGGGAACTCGTGCGCGACGAGGACCGGCTCGTCAGCCCCGCCAACGTCGATGCCGCCATGGACCGATTCCGCGCCGACCGCCTTGAAGCAATCAACCCGGTCATCGTCGATGCATTCCTGGACCAACTGGCCAGGGCCCAAGGCTGGCTCCTCTCACCAGGACCAGCCCAAGGGCTGCGGCATCTGTCAGCGCCTAGGCCACTCCCCGAGGCCTTGGGAGGTGGGCGCGAACGACTCGTCGCGGCAGACGGAGCCTCCGTACGTCAAGCGATCAACGACGGCGCCACAGATCTGGATGATGTCGTGGTACTCGGCCCAACCGAGGAATCCTTTGGGGAACTCGTCGAGCTTGCTCTGCACACTGGCGAAACCGATCTCGTGCGCGGCGCACACGTCGTAGACACGGCCTCGCTGACGGGCTACACCCTGCTGCTGTACGACGCAGAGGTCGAAGTCCACGACGGAGTCCGCCGTGTCAGGGAAAAGGCCCCGATGCTCGTGCGGTACTCCGGCGCGGGTGCCTTCGTAGCGGGCTGGGAATCACTCATGAACCTCCAGGCACCAGCTGATGGCGTCCCGCTTCCGCATAGCGGGCTGAGCCCAGCCATGCGGACCGAGGGAGCACGCGAAGCGCAGCTACTTCTGGAAGCAGAAACCACCCGCTTCCGAGATCAACGTCGCTCGTGGGTTGCCAAGGCGCGCGAACAGCTTGACCAGGTCGAGTACAGGTACCTGGAGGAACTCGAAGAACTGAGTGCTGCCGTACGGCGGGAGCGCATGGCCCAGTTCGCACAGCACAAACAGGATCGCCTGACGCAGCTTGCCCAGATCGAGAAGGTCAACCCCACTGCGCAGCGCATGATCGGCTGGCTGAACGTAGCCGGCGGAGCGAAGCAGGCAGAGCTCGGCTACGACCCGAACAGCGAGAAGGTCGCCGTGGCCACGGTTCTCGCCGAGCTGGAACGGCTCGGCTACGTCGTTGACGACAGGCAAACTGCAGGGGTTGGCTATGACCTCCTTGCCCGACACCGCGACCACGGCGAGCAACGGCTGGTCGAAGTCAAGGGGCTCGTCGACGATCTACGGCCCGTTTGGCTGGAGCAGCACGAGTGGGCACAGGCCCAACAACGTGGGCAGGACTACTGGCTGTATGTGGTGACGAGCTGCGCCACCAGCCCTGTGGTGACGATTCGGGCCCAGGACCCTGCCGGAAAGTTGGGGACCAATGTCCGGCGCATCGAACGTGTACAGATCAGGGTCACAGACCTTATGAAGATGATGGAGATGAGCCGTGAACACCGCTGACGCGGGGAATGTCCAGAAGACGGGCGCCGAGGATGTCCGAACACGGCTTATCGACAGTTGGTTTCCGTGCTCAGTCGTTGACGAAGCGTGCAGCACGCCAGCGGGCTCGGGGCGAAACGAGAAGGCGATCTTCCCTTGGTTCGCCTCGCGGCCGATCGCACAGGCTCGCGCCGCGGTCCTGACAACGCTGCTCCCCGCTGACGACACGATGCGCCCGCACGTGGAGGCAGCTGTACGGAGTGGCAGCGCAGGCGCACTGGAGCTCCTCTCGCGGGTAGTTCGGGAGAACTATGGCGGCCGTGCCCCCGTCGTCCTTGACCTGTTCTCGGGCCGCGGCATCATCCCTTTGGAAGCCGCGCGCCTCGGGGTGACGTCGGTGGGCACAGACCTCAGCCCGGTCGCCACTCTTGCGGGGCGTCTCCTGGCAGATTGGCCGCTGCATGATTGGAACAGTGAACCGCCGCTGCCGTTCGCTGACTCAGCAGATGCGGATGGCCGGGCAAAGGGAACACACCGTCTGGCAGACGATGCGCGGATCCTTCATGAGGAGATCGGCAAACGAGTCCGCCAGGTCCTCGAAAAGCATTACCCGCGGGATGCTGCCGGAAGATTGCCGTGGGGGTACGTGTGGGCGGTGTCCATGCCGTGCGACCACTGTCGCCGGAGGTTCCCGCTTATCGGCTCGCTTGTTCTACGGCATCCGTACCAGAAGACGTTCGATGCAGGTCAGTCACTCCAGCTCACTGTTACGGGCGACGAGTGGTGTGCTGAAGTGGTGGAGGGTATTCCCACTGGCCAGCCCACGTACACGTCCGCGGGCAAGAAGGGTAAGAGTGCGCGGTGCTTGTTCTGCGGGCACATCCATAGCCTTGAGACTGTCAAGGCAAAGGGACTCGCCGGACAGTACCGGGACGAGCCTCTTGCAGTAGCCGATTTCAATGAGAATCCGGACAAAGAAAACGACACGAAGAAGATCTTCCGAGTGCTGCGAGATGATGAGCGTAGCGCAGCACTTGACGTGAACTGGGGGGACCTCGCGAAGATCGGCTCACTGAGTCCGGTGCCCGATGAGGATATTCCCCCGAACAATGTGCACACCGTCCAGGCCAGTGGGTACGGCTACCTGAATTATGGCCAGCTCATGGTGGCGCGCCAAACACTGCACTTCGGGACCATTGCTCAGACAATTCGTGAGTGCTATGCAGAAATGGTTGAGGCTGGCGTAAGTGCCGAGTATAGCCGGGCGCTCATTAGCTACGCGTCTTCGACTCTCGCGCGCATGACTCGCTACGCCACAAGGGGTGCACGACTCCGTGCTCACGGAAATTCCGGCGGCACTGGCCAGAACCGTGTACAGGTCGGTGACGTTTTCGTAAATGAGGCGAGCCTATCATTCCAGTTCGACTATTTCGAGGCCGGGATTGGCGATGGACCCGGCACCTGGAGCAGTGTCGCAGAAACTGGCCTGAAGCCTCTGGCCACCCACCTGCGAGGTCTGACGGGGAAACCGGCAAAGCTACGCCGGGCTAATGCAATGGCCATCCCGTATCGCGATGGCACGGTTGATGCCGTAATTTGCGATCCACCTTATTACGACATGATTGAGTATGCCGACGCGTCGGACTACTACTATGTGTGGATCCGGCGCATCCTGGCGGAGATTCAGCCTGATCTTTTCGGGGAAGACGTCGGAACAGTCGTCGGGCCAAACCTGCAGAACAAGGACGATGAGATCATCGTGCGCCGCGTGTACAACGGTGGCGTCAAGCACGATAGAGAATTCTACGAAAACTCTCTCTCCAAAGCCTTCAAGGAGGCAAAGCGTGTACTTCGCGGTGACGGCCACCTCGTGGTTGTCTTCGGGCATTCTGACCCCGAAGCATGGAAGCGGCTTCTCGCCGCACTACACGATGCGGGCTTCGTGATCACTAGTTCATGGCCGTCGCGGACAGAGAACTCGCACACTGGTGTTGCGAGCATCAAGGTCACGGTCACCATCGGCTGCCGCGTGGCCCCCGCGAAGCGCAACGTCGCGACAGCAGCGCAGGTGGATCGTGAGGTCACGGAGGCAGTGAAGTCCGCTGTACACGATTGGGAGCGGGACGGCCTTGCCTTCACGGACCAGCTGATGGCGTCGATCGGTCGAGGCATGGAGGTCTACGGCCGATACAGCAAGATCCTTAAGCCAGACGGGACCGAGGCAGAGCTCGACCGCTACCTGACTCTGTCCCGCGTCGCAGTGCGTGATGCCATGGCGCTCAAGCTAGACGAGCTTCCACTTGAGACCTTCGACAAGCGCACCAGGTTCGCGGTCTTCTGGCTGCGCCTCAATGGCCTGACGACCATTTCCAAGGGGGAGTCGAGGTTCCTCGCTCAGGCTGACAGCCTCAGCTTCGATGACGTCCGCGCGCGTCTCCTGAAGGAAAGCAACCGCGGGTTCAAGCTCCGCCTCGACCCTCCGGAAAGCGTATCGACGGATTCGTCAACGATTGAGGTCGCGCGTGCGATGGCCGGCGCCTGGGATGAAGGCGGCACAGAAGCCGTTGCCTCGGTGATCGCCACTGCAGAGTTCGCTCCCAATGACCCACACCTATGGGCCGTGGTCGGAGAGATGGTGACTCAGCTGCCTCCCAGCGACAAGGCAGCAAAGGCCCTCACCGCCATTCAGAGGAACGTGCACGCTATCAGCAACCTGGCTCAGCGTGCAGCCGATACAGCTATGCCCAGCTCGACGCAATTGACCTTCGCTAATTTGCTTGAGGAGAGCTCCTGATGAGCGCGCAGCAGACCGTACCCCACTGGGCAGATGTGCTGGCCCTGCGGCCGGAGGTTCGCGCATCTGACGGCTCAGTCGGTGAACTCCAGATGTCGTTGCACAAGGCTGTTTACCAGACGAAGGACGTGCCGTACCGCAAGGTCAACTACTACGGCGAAATCACTGAGCCTACGCCGAATCTGGTTGGTTTCTTCGCCCGCGTGGCGCGGCGGCTTGGGACCGATGACATGGGGACCGCCCTCTTCCACCTTGACCAGGGTATGGGTGGGGGTAAGTCCCACGCCTTGGTTGGCCTCTATCACATGGCCAATACGCCTGCGGAGTTCTTTGCTACCGAACTGGGACAGGCAGTCCGGGAGGAGGCGGAGCAGGGCGGAGTCGGTCTCGATCTCAAGTCGCCGAAGGTGGTGACACTCACGGCAGATAATTTCTCTCCAGGGCGCCCCACGGAGGTGTTCGGTCCAGCGATCAACCTCTTTGAGCGTTTCATCTGGTCGCTTGTCGATGGCAACATGGACCGGTATAAGCACTATGTCGGGATGGGGCCGAACAAGGACACCATTCGCACGGCGCTATCGGATGCGGACCGTCCGGTGCTCGTGCTCCTGGACGAGTTGATGGACTATGTGCTCCCACTCTCGGCTCCGGCCTACGTCGAGACGATGCCGGATGAGCAGGCATTTCTCAGCGCGCTCATGGATGCGTGTGACGACATCCCCCGGGTGTCGTTTGTCTTGGTCATGATCCGCTCGGAGCGGGACGAGCGGGGGTACAACATTGCCGCGCAAGACTTCCGACAGTTCGTTGCTGACCGCGTAGTGCGTAACGGCCTCACGATTCCCGTCAACGAGCCGCAGGACTTTTCATCGATCATCAGGCGGCGACTCTTCCAGGCGGTAACGAACGCTCTGCCGGCCCCCACCCTGGGGCGATCCTACATAAAGGCTGCCACAGGTCCGTACACGACCAAGGTATTCGACAAGCTCGGAGCCAATCGAGGTGTAGCAGGGTTCCCAGAGAGGGTAGGGAAGAGCTATCCATTCCATCCAGAGCTCATGCGGCTCGTGCAGGAGGAGTGGTCCCTCGTCCAGGGCTTCCAGGAAGTCCGTTCCACAGTCGCCATCTTCGCTCGTACCGCGATGCACTGGGTGGACGAACGCAAAGCCGGGCGTTGGGCTCCGACGCTGGTCGGTGTAGGCGATATTCCGCTTACGGTCGCACTTGAGCAGCTGCTCTCCTCTGGGCTGCTCATGGGCAATGACCGTGCAGTTCAAGGCTGGCGAGCTGTGGCCGGCACGGACATCACCAGCTCCGACAAGAGCCACGGCCGAGCGGTTGCGATCGACAAAGAGCTACGCAACCACGGGGTGGAGTCACGGCAGCCTGCACCAGCGGTGCGAATGGCCACGGCATTGATGTGCTACTCGCTTGTGGGCCGGGCCCAAGGGCGTCGAGGGGCTACTAAGGCCGAACTGCTTGCCAGCATCTTTGAACCGTCGTTCTTCGGGACCTCTGAGTTCAACGCTGCAGAGGAGGTCTTTAACGCGCTGACCGCAGAAGAGGGGCTCGGCGCGCTCTCAACGGACACGCCGACAAATGCCCCGGCACGCTACTCACTATCGATCAAGCAGAACCTTCGCATGTACTTCACGGCTGCCAAAGCTCTTGTGCAGCGTGCGGAGCAAGAAGCCCTGGTTTGGAACGTCGCGCAGCAGATCGCCCAGAACTCCAAAGGGCCGTTCGAGCAAATCATCACCATCAACCGGCCGCGTGGTGAAGACGTTGATCTGAGCGAGATCTTCGCTGATGTCGATTCGAACGCCACGCGACTCGTTGTCCTTGACCCGCGCCGCTGGACACTGCTGAACGGCAAGGACAACAGCAGCCGGACTGAGATTTCAGCTCTCTTTGGTCTCGGGGACCAGGCGCTCACTGTCGATAATGCGGCTAGCTGCATCGTTGCCTGTGTTAACACGCAGCAGCGCGATCACGCGCGGAAGCGCGCTTGGGAGGTTCTGGCCTGGCGTCACGTTCTCCAGCAGGTCAGCGATGACGCGGAGGATGATCTCGTCCAAACGCGCAGCAAACTCAGTGCGGCCGAGACGAAGCTCAAGGACGCTGTCCTCAAAGCTTACCGGCACTACGCGTATCTCCTACGTGTAGGGGAAGAACTCGTGGTTGAGTTCAAGCGGTTCGAAGACGACGGCAAGTCCGCCCTTCACGGTCAGGCGGTGTGGGACCAGCTCGTCGAAAACGGCCGAGCGACCCGCCGCGGAGGACTGGCGCATGAGTACCTCGCGGCCCTGCTGCAAACCTTTGATCGAGCTCTCACGCCCCGGGAAGTGGTACAAGCATTCTACAAGAACCCGGCCTTCCCGCTCGTCACCTCAATTGATGAGATTCGCCGCGTAATCTTTGAACTCATCGAACATGACTGGGAACTCATCGACAGCAACGGGGCTGCCCTTTCAGTTCAATCGCAGGGCCAGATTCAGATCAACTCGATCGCCGTGACCCTCCAGCCTCGTACGAAGACCGCTCCACAGCCTCCGAGCATGGGGGAGGATTCCTTCGCGGAAGGGGGGAGCGAAACTCACTCGGATAGTTCCTCAGGTCAGGGATCAGATGAGGGCGGTTCGGAGAGTCAGCAAACCGACCCGGCTGATATGAATGCTCCTCAAGGCCCGAAGGTGTACAAGCGTTATCTGCTTGAATTGGCCAATAGGAGCATCACCTCCCATGAGAAGCGTGAAGAGATCTGGCAACTACTGAGGGAACTGGCCAAGGCCTTGGACCCGGCATTCTTCAATGAGCGGGACCACCAGCTCATTGATTTGAGGGTGACGCTGACGACCGCTGAAGGCGATGAGGGTCGTATCGTCTCGAAGGGTCAAGAGATCGGCGCACGTGTTGTAATCGAAGAGGACGACTTCTAAGCCCGCTGGGGCCACGTTCCGGGAGAGAGGATGGCCCCAGCATTCATGCCGGGTCGCGTAATCGCTGTTCGGCTCGACACCAGGCCACGACGTCGAGGCGTCGCAAGGCATGCGCGCCGGGTTTGCGCGCCATGTTCCCTGGCCGGGGCGGGGCTCTGGAGCCGCGTGCACAGAGCGGCGTACCCATGTCGGAGTCATTTTCATCGACGAACCGCTTGTACAGATTACTCTGGCCCTTGCACCTGCCGCCTCTCGTGGCCTGGCCTGGCCTGGGCGCGGTGAGTGGTGAGGGGGGAAGGAGAGCGAATGCGCTTCACCGTGGTGGAAGAAGGCAGCGAGGAACCAACAGATCTTCGCGCTCACGCACTACTCATCACGGACCGATGGAACGATCAAGGGTTCGTCACCATGTTCCACCTCGTGGTCTATGACGAGGGTGGTGTTCGGCGGGACATCGGCGAGGTCAAGATCGGCAAGTTCGGCATGACAGCTCGCTCCTCCGCTCCTGTTCCGCAGAGTTTCGACCACCTTGACGACACGTTCTTCTCTCTGGGCCAGGACGACAGCTACTACACCAATCTGGGAAGCCTGAGGCTCGAGTTTCGAGAACAGGTTCTCTCCGCGCTCCGAGACATGGCCTTCGACGCGCGAATCTTTGCGCACGCCAAAGACGAGCCCGTGACGCAGCAGTCGCTCCTGCGATTTGTGAAGATCGCCGCGGTCGAAGAGCAGTTCCGCCGCATCGCCCAGGGGGGCCAGCGGGTGACGGCTTTCCAAGTGGGCTACAAGTCGCCGGCCCCCGCAGACGGCGGAGGAGACCCTGTCGTCTTGACGTTCGCTGTGGTCCCAGGATCGCTGCCACCGACGAACATTCACGTGCTAATCGGCCGTAACAGCGTCGGAAAGTCCTTCCTCCTCAACAGACTCACCCGCTGCATCGGCGACAGCGAAGCCAGCGAAGAACAAGTAGGCCGGATCATCGAGTACGGGCGAGGTGGCCGCGACACCTTCACTAACCTGGTCAGCGTCACATTCAGCGCCTTCGATGACTTCCCTCTCCTCAACGACGGCGACATAGGTATAGCCCGCTACGCGTACGTTGGGCTGAAGAGTTCCACCTCCAACCGGACGCCGAAAATCAAGACCCCCAATAGGCTCCTGGGCGACTTCACCGAGAGCGTGGAGGCGTGCCTAACCGGTACACGCGCCCAGCGGTGGGCGAAGGCGCTACGCACCCTGCAATACGCCGGAAGCGGATTCATTACGGATGAATGGCTCGAGGACTTTCTCACCACACAGAACGCAGACAGCCGTCGCCGCAAGGCCCGCCGTCTCTTCGTGGGTCTCAGCTCGGGGCACAAGGTCGTCCTGTTAACGCTGACCCGCCTAGTAGAGCACGTCACTGAGCGGACGCTTGTGGTCATCGATGAACCCGAATCCCACCTGCACCCGCCCCTCCTGGCCGCGTTCATCCGAGCCCTGTCCGACCTGCTTGCCGAGCGCAACGGACTCGCTATCGTCGCCACTCACTCGCCCGTCGTCCTCCAAGAGGTTCCGGCCTCATGCGTGTGGAAACTGAACCGGTACGGGAACCAACTCGTCGCCGAGCGTCCCGTCATCGAAACGTTCGGAGAGAATGTAGGCATCCTCACTCACGAGGTCTTCGGCCTGGAGGTCACAGATTCCGGCTACCACCGCTATCTGAAGAGACTCGTCCGCGACAACCTCTCGTACGAAGAGATCCTCGGCCGCTTCGACGGACAACTTGGTGGTGAAGCCAAAGGCATCGTCATGGCCCTCATCTCCGTACGCGACACACAAGGAGGCCTCGGCCCGGCTGCGGAGGAACGCTACTGATGCGCTCGCTGCCCGTGCCGAGCCTGCCTACTCGGACCCTCTACCGTGCCTGCATTAGCACGGCGATCCGCAGGCACAAGCGACGGCTGGAAGCGTTGGAGCAGGCCGTAGTCGATGCCTCTGACGAGTTCGAGGCCGCGGCAAGCGCAGCCGCGCTGCACACGCTCAAAGAGCTCGCAAAGAAGCCTGCCGATGAGGCTGACCGTACTCAGCTCACCAATACCTACACAGATAGGCTCGTGCCGGACAGGTCGCCTGGCGGCGCGTTCTACAATAAACTGAAGAAGGTCCCCCACAAGATCTGCCCACTGTGCGGGCACCGTGATGTCAGCACCCTTGATCACCAGCTGCCGAAGATGAAGTACCCGCTCCTGGCAGTCGTGCCGATCAACCTCGTGCCAGCGTGCGGCACTTGCAACTGGCTCAAGGGCGAACATGTGCCTGAGACAGCCAGCGAGCAGACGCTTCACCCGTACTTCGATGATGTGGCAGATCAGCAGTGGCTCTATGCCCGCCTGAAGTGGATCGATAACCGCCCACCCGAGGTCACGTACTTCATACGCCCCCCGCAGGGCGCGGACTGTGTTCTCGCTGCCCGTGTGATTCGCCACTTTCAGATGTTCCGTCTCGCCGAGCTTTACGGCCCCAACGCGGTTCGCGAGATGAGTAACATCCGCGGAATTCTCAGAGGAATGAACGCCGCAGGGCGGCGCAAATATCTGCTGCTGGCGGAACACAGCATCCTCATAGACAAGGATGCAGGGGGTCAAAACCACTGGAAACGAGCCTTATTCCAGACTCTGGGAGGGGACTCCGGGTATCTCGAAGGCGGTTTTGACCAATTCTGACCCCGTCGGCTCATGCCAGCGCACAGCCGCAGCCTGTATCACCGGACGGTCAGTTGTGATGTGGATTGGCCGTCGAGGCCGCCCCATCTCCGCACATGGCTGGTGTGACTTCGCTACGGTTGGCCGACATACTGCTAGCCGTGGCGTGGTGGAACTGATCGCCGTGCCTTTTAAGTAGGGGAGTTCGCAGCACGATGGTGTGGCCGCCGGGATGCCACCTGGAATGTACTTCCACAGCGCCTCCGGCACGGCTAGCGACTCGTCTGTTGGCGATTTCTTCCTGGTGTGCGGGTCAGGCTGCGTGATGCTCCATTCGTAAGTATGTACGGGTCATTGACACCGACTCCACTGCGGAACCATCAGCCTGGGAGGCGGTTACAGCTGTGGTGCCTGCTGTCACCTGAAGGCGTGTCCGTCCAGGGGTGCACCGCCGGCTCACAAGGCCCGGTTCGCCCTCTGGCTCAGAGCCCGAGCCCCGCCTCGCCCTGACCGATCGTGGCGCTCCCCACTGACGTGGTGTGGACAGAACCGTATCTGCGGCGGTGTCGCCCTCACCGGTGTTGGCAGGGGCTGATGGAGCTGCGAGCGGATGCCGTTCCTGGTAGGTCGAGGTGTCCACCCTGTGACAGTTCCGAGGCGGTGAGAGTATATAGATGACATTCTTTAAAGATGGTGCAGCCGAGCGCCGTCGTCCCTCGTGAACGCAGCACCTAGGAGGCGAGAGATGTTCCAGGGCACCATCCCGGGCCCCATGCGCGCCATCGTGCGCGAGACCGCGAGCAGTTGGCCGCGCGGTGAGGTCTACATTCCGTGCTGCGGAAACTTCACCATTGAGCGCAGCGTGGCCGGTATGGGCTTCGACCTGCGCTCCTCGGACGTGTCCATCTACACTAGTGCCGTCGGCCGTTGGCTCACCAGACAGCCAGTCGGCATCCAGCTCCGCGATGAGAGCCGCAACGAACTGCACTGGCTGGCCCACTCTCTGGATGACGGCGTCGGCACGGTTGCCACGATGATGTTGGGCACCAGGTTCCTCGGTAGCGTCGGACGCGAAGGGCTCTGGCATCAGCGGGTGGTGCGCTCCTACCGGGACCAGTGGCGGGCCAAGCACGCCGAGACTGTTGATCGACTCTTGAACTCGGACGTGGAGCTGGCCTCCTACCAGGTAGAAGATGTGCGCTCCTGGCTCCAGAGGGTGCCTCGCGGCGCTCCCGTGTGCAGTTTTCCTCCCTTCTACGGCGGTGGCTACGAGAAGCTGTATGAGCCGCTGAACGAGCACTTCGCCTGGGACGCGCCCGAGTACGAGCCGCTGTCGGACGCTGACGTGGTCGACGTCCTCGGCGCGATCACCGACCGGCCCTACTGGTTGACCGCCTCCAACCACGATGTGCCTGAACTGAACCGTTACCTGCGCGGTGTCATCAAGGCCACGCCGCGCTCCGCTCCCTTCTACGTCTATGCGAGCGCGGCTCCCACGCGGATCGTCTCGCCCCGCCAGCAGATCGAGCCGGTCAAAGCTCCCCGGCTGCGACGGGGCGAGGAATTGGGTGGGCCGCTGACGCTGGCACTGCTGAAGCCGGGACAGTTCAATGCGCTGCGCTCCCGGTACCTCAACCCACGCATCGCACCCGGCGCGGCCAACCTCGCGGTCGCGGTGAAGGACGGCACTGGTCGGGTTTTGGGTGTCTTTGCGATGGCGCCCAGCAGCTACACGCCGGATGAGGCTTATCTGCTCTCGGACTTCGCGGTGGCGCCGACGGACTACCCGCGGTTGTCGAAGCTGATCGTGCTCGCGGCAACGTCCAGCGAGGCGCGGCTGCTGTGTCAGAGAGCCTTCTCACGGCGCATTCGGGCGGTGTCCACCACGGCATTCAGCAACAACCCAGTGTCCATGAAGTACCGCGGGCTGCTCCGGCTGACGAAGCGCGGCCCGTCGAACGAGGACGGCTGGCAGTACCAGCTTCAGTACCAGGGGTCCATGGGCGAGCACACGCTTGCCGAGGCCCTGGAGAAGTGGGTGAAGCGGTGGGGTGCCCGAGAGACGACGAAGACGGGAGTCTGAGCATGGAGGACACGAAGCAGCTTGCCCCGCCCCAGATGGTGCAGGGCGACCCACGAGTGTTGACCCTGCTGGACCTGAACGCCAGGTTCCTGCCGCACGAGCAGTTCCAGCAACTGGTCACCAACATCAAGCGGGACGGGTGTCTGACCTCGACGCCCCTGGTATGGAACGACGCTGCGAACGGGCGGCTGATCGTGCTCTCGGGAAACCACCGGACGCTCGCCGCTATCGAGGCCGGCCTGACGTCGATCTGGTGGATGCAGATAGACGAGCCGCTTCCCCGGCAGCGGCAGATTGCGCTCCAGCTCTCGCACAACGCCATCGCAGGCCAGGACGATCCGGCGATCCTCAAGGAGCTGTATGAGGAGCTGGAGTCGGTGGAGTGGCGCCAATACACGGGCCTGGACGACAAGGTCCTGGACCTGCTGGAGAAGGTTGATGTTTCCAGCCTCGGTGAGGCGAACCTCGACTTCGCGAGTGTGCAGATGATGTTCCTGCCTGACGAGTTGGAGCGTGCGGAAGCGGCCTTCGATGCTGCTCGGGCTACGGGCTCGGCGGACCAGCGGTGGCTGGCGGGGCTAGAACAGTACGAGCCGGTGCTGGATGCGCTGGAGACTTCGAGGGCCGCGTACAAGATCGGCAACAGCGCAACGGCCCTGGGCGTGATTCTCGCGGTGTTCGAACGGCACCTGGGCGAACTGGCCGACGGGTGGTTCGACACCGCCTCCGGCACGCCGAACCGCAAGGGCACGGCGCCGCTGGAGACGGTGTTCGGCGTACGGGAGATCCCAGTGGAGACGGCGGTCGCCGTGCGAGCGGCGATCGACCGGCTGGTGCAGGGCGGCGCCGTTCCGGAGAACGAGCCGTGGCGGGTGCTTGACGTGTTCGCTGCTCAGGACCACTAGAGCGGCCATCGGCCAGGAGGTGACCGGTGACTGAGGGCACCGTGGAGCCCTGGGAGCGGCAGGCGGCAGAGTCGGTCCAGGCGTTCGAGGCGTTCTCCGTGTATCGCGATCTCGGCCCGGTACGAAGTGTCACGAAGGCGGCACAGGAGTTGCATAAATCGCGCACGCTCCTGGGGCGGTGGTCGCGCCAGTATGCGTGGGTGATGCGGGCCACGGCCTACGACCGTGAACTGGACCGTGTGTTCCTTGCTGAACAGCATCAGGCCCGCCGCGACATCGCCCGTCGGCACGCCAAGCTGGCGCAGGCGTTCCTGGGCAAGGCTGTGGCGCGGCTCCAGGCCCTCGACCCCCGCGAGCTGTCCCCGTCCGACCTGCTGCGCTACTTCCAGGTCGCTGCCGAGATCGAGCGGAGAGCGGTTGGTGAGGTCCCGGTGGCGGCCGACGCGGCGATGGAGGGGCAAGGGGCCGATGCAGCTGCTCTGACGGATGAGGAGCGTCGAGCTCGGATGAATCAGCTGCGGCGTGAGCTGGAGCGGCGGCTGACGGAGGAGGGGCAGTGAGTCGGGGCCGGGCGAAGCGGCGGCTTATCGAGAACTTCGCCGATCCGAGGATGATGACCCTGGAGCAGCTGAAGAGTGAAGTGGCTGAGCTGGTACGGGCCGATGAGTTGTCGGCGCGGCGCTGGGCGTGCGAGGTGTCGGACTGCGATGGGTTGCCGCACGAAGGGTGGCTGCATCACCACGCCCGTGCGGCGCAGCGCCAGCCGTTGTGGCTGTGGACGGTGTGGATGTTGCTCACCGGGCGCGGTTGGGGTAAGTCTCGGACGGCGGCCGAGATGGTGCGAGAGTGGGCGAAGACACCGGGGTTGCAGATCGCGGTGGTGGCGAAGAACGCCACGCTGGTGCGTGACATCTGCTTCGAGTCCTCGAAGTCCGGTCTGCTGTCGGTGGTTCCGCAGGAAGAGATGGCGAAGTACAACTCCTCGCTGGGCGAGACGACGCTCCGGTTGAAGAACGGCACGTTGATCCGTGGGTTCGGTGCGGAGACGCCGGACAACTTGCGTGGGTGGGCGTTCGACAAGGCGTGGTGCGACGAGTACGCAGCTTGGTCGCGGCATACCGCGCAAGAGGTCTACGACATGCTGTGGTTCTGCCTGCGTGAGGCGGACGCCCCGCAGCTGGTCATCTCTACGACGCCGAAGCCGCTGCCACACGTGAAGCGGTTGGTCGAGCGTGGCCGGGCGCAGGAGAAGAAGGCTCGTGAGGGTGGGGAGCCACCACGGGTGGTGCTTACACGCGGGCACATGCGGGAGAACGACGCGAACCTGTCGGCCGCGGCGCGGGCGGAGCTGGAAGAGGAGTACGCCGGCACCCGGTTGGGACGGCAGGAGCTGTCGGGTGAACTACTCGAGGACGTGGAGGGCGCGTTGTGGCAGGGCTGGATGCTGGAGGTGGAGGGGTTCCGGCCGAAGGCGGAGCATCTGCCGGACATGCAGCGCCTGGTGGTGGCGGTGGACCCGGCGACCAAGAGCCACGAGAACGCGGACATGACGGCCTTCACGGTGGCGGGGCGGGGGTATCCGGTGGAGTCGCTGTTCGGGGACGACCGGCCGCGGGGGTATCTACTGCATTGCGAGCAGGAGCGGCATACGCCGACGCAGGCGATGAAGCGCGCGGCGAAGCTTTACCACGAGCATCGAGCGGACTGCGTGGTCATCGAGGCTAACAACGGCGGCGACTACCTTCCCGCGCTGTTGGAGCAGGTGGATTCGACGGTTAACTGGCGGATCGTTCACGCGACGCGGGGGAAGCGGGCGCGCGCGGCGCCAGCGGCGCAGCTGTATGAGCAGGCGCGGATACATCACGTGGGGGCGGCTCGGGTGTTTGCGGAGCTCGAGGAGCAGATGACGACGTTCGTCGGCCAGGGCGAGACGGAGGATTCCCCGGACTTGCTGGATTCGGCTGTCTGGGCTTTATGGGATTTGTTTCTGGATCCGACTATGCCTCCTCCCCGGCAGGGCGTGGATCGGCGTTTGGGTGGTCGGCGGTAGGGGTTGCAGGCTGACAATTTTCGGAAATTGAGGGAATTCAAGGCGGAAACTTAATTCGAATTAGTTTAAGGTATCCCTGGAATTTCGGATTCTGGTCCCCTAGGATTAAATTACAGAAACGGGAAAACAAAAACTCCCGTAGGAAATTCTCAAGAGAATAGGGGATCTCGGTGGAGAACTACCGGCGTGGTGAACGTGTGGAACTCGTGCACACCACGGACCCGTACACCGAATTGCGGCCGGGTGACACTGGCTCGGTAAAGCGGTATGACTGTCGCCTCCGTAAGCTCTACGTTGCCTGGGACGGTGGATCGGGTCTGGCGTTGCTCTTTGATGGGGGTGACGCGGTTCGGCGGATCTGAGTCGGAGCGGTGCACCCCGCCCTCAAGGGCAGTGAGGGCGGGGTGCACTCACTCCGCATGCTATACCGAAGCGTGGCTCTCCTGAATTATGGGGCTCGACGGCGTGGGTCTGCGGGATTCATTCCCTGAATCCTGCGGCACCCCTCTGTAGCGCGGCGCGAATCCAGCAATGGGGGTGGCTATGGGCTGCGGGCTGGCGGCTGGGTGGTCGACGGTGAAGGGGGTGAATTCTTCCGCAGTGAATTTAATGGAATTAATTCGGGCTATATATTGAATTCCTTGACTGAATTCCCTAGGATTAAATTAGAAAGAAAGCGGCAAGAATTCTAAATCAATAGGGGGTCTCTCGTGGAATTCGAGAATGCCATGGCGCTCATCGACATCCTGCGCGGCTACATCAGGCAGAGTGAGCTGGAGGCGGAGCGGGAGGGGCGCGGCGTGCGCTCCGTCAACCCGGACGTGCGGGTGGTCGGCACCTTCACCGAGGGCTCTGCGCCCATGGCCCTGAAGGGCGGGGGCGGGGTCATCTGGCTCACGACCTTGGACATGAACGGTCGGCTTCCGGAGGTTGTTGAGGAAGACCTCGGTATGTCCGGGGAGGAAATAGTGGAGCTGTCCATCGCTGAAGAGGGGTTGTAGGCCAAGGGCTGGGCCCGGCGTCCATGGGGGTGCCGGGTCTGGCTCTTCGCGTGCGGTTTCTTTGCCATGGCTCCGGCCGGTAGTTGGCTTGGTCGGCATGGGAAATGCTGTCGATAGGCTTGCCGTTGGCGTGGGGCTGACTGCCGGGAGGCACTGTGGGGCTGCGCCAGTTCGTGATCGATGCGTGGTCGTGGCTGAACTACAAGCCGGTGATGGACGATGCCGGTCGGACGGGCAGCCGGTTGTTTCCCGAACTGGTTGCCGCCTGGCTGCCGCCCCAGGAGATGCGGCGGCTTGCCGCGTACAAGGTGTTGGCGAGCTACGACAACAACCAGGCCGGGCAACTCGCGGCGGTCTCCGGTGACGAAGCGGCGTTGGAGCGGCGCGAACTGGGTGACGCGGCGAACTTGGTCGACACGGCACTCGGCTACCTGCTCGGCTCGGATCAGCAGATTGCCGTGACGGGCGCCGAGCACGCCGACGACGAGGCCCCGGAGCCGGGCGCGACGGAGGCCGCGGCCGCGCAGGAGCGGCTGCGGAAGTGGGGCGAGAAGGAGTTGCTGACGCTCCGGGTTCAGCAGGCGGAGCGGGCGGCGGTGCTGCTGGGCGACAGCGTTTACGTACTGGCGTGGAATCCGGAGAAGCAACGGGCGACGCTACGGGTGTACGACCCGGGGTTCTTCTTCCCGCAGTGGGACGACGACCAGGACCAGGACTTCCCGAGCAGGGTTCATCTGGCGTGGGATCTGCCGGAAGACCCGGACGCGGGCCTGAAGGCCAGGGTGCGTCGAGTGACGTACGAGCTTGGGCCGATCTCTGAGGCCGACGAGAGCGTTGTGCGCGAGTACCCATGGGAGCCGGGCCGGCCGTCGAACGTCACGTGCTACCTGACGGACGCGGAATGGCTGCTGGAGGACCTGAAGCGTGGGGAGACCCTGGACCGGCTGCCCATGGACAAGGCCAGCTTCCGCGTGCGGCCGGACGGTACGGAGCTGAACCGGCTGGATCTGCTGATCGACTTCGTGCCGGTCATTCACATCACGAACACGATCCCGGAAGGCGGGGAACACTGGGGTCGGTCCGCGATTGCCCGCGTGCTCCAGGGCCTAGACGAGCTGGCCGCCACCGACTCGGACAGCTCGGCCGCGTCCGCGACGACGGGCACACCGATCATCGGGCTCGCTGGGGCGCGGCTGCCGGTCGACCGGGCTACGGGCAGGCCGGAGAAGCTGAAGGTGGAGGCCGGCGCGGTGTGGCAGCTGGGTGAGTCCGGGCGCATGGACGCGTTGGACACATCGCCGCAGCTGGCGGAGCTGCGTGCGCGGGTCGAGCACCTGTTGGACCGGATCGCCTCGAACTCCCGGATCACAGCTGCGGGCTTGGGGACGCTGGATGCCTCGGAGGTGCCTTCGGGGTACGCATTCAAGCTGGCGCTGGCTCCTCTGGACGCGCTGGTGGGGGCGATGCGGCTGGCCAGGGAACACAAGTACCGGCTGTTGTTCAAGTTCGTACAGCGGTTGCACCAGGCCGGCCAGGCCAAGGGATGGACGGCCGGTGAGTCCTTCTCGGCACGATTGGCGTGGGCACCGCACACTCCGACGGACCGTGCCGCGGTGCTGGAAGAAGTCGTCAAGGCGCATGGGGCGGGAGTGCTCTCGTTGGAAACGGCGGTGCAGATGCTCTTGGACGCGGGCTATCCAATCGACGACGCGTCGCAGGAGGTGGCGCGTATCCGGACGAAGGCTGAGCAGGATACCGCCGTGCGGCTGGATGAGATGGCGGCGCGGCGCGGCGAGCCGGACGAGCAGCAGCCGGAGGGCCGGGAGGAATCGGCTGCTGAGGGAGGGGGAGCGGCTGAGGGAGAGAGGCCGAGGGTGTCCGTGCCTGTCTCAGCCGGTGGCGGGCGCGCATAAAGGAGAGGGCCAGTGAGCGCCATCTGTGGCGCTGTCCGCGCCGATGGTTACACTGATCAGCAGCGCGGGGGCGCGCACCAGGAGGAGTTGTATGGTCCGGCCTCTGCCGACTCGCCACCCTGTCGGATACCGCCGCGATGGGCGGGCGATCTACCCGATTCTCGGCGCCTCGTCGGAGGACGAGACGAACGACCAACTGGACGATGAAGAGAGCGTCGGTCAGCCGCACCAGGTGACGGTAAGTCAGGAGCGCCTTGGCAAGTTGTTGACTCGGGAGAAGCAGCAGGGCGAGCGGGCCGCGATCAAGCGTCTGCTGGCGACTCTCGGGTTCGACACGCCGAAGGACCTCACCCAGTTCGTGACGGCACAGCGCGAGGCAGAACAGGCCGCCCTGTCGGAAATTGAGCGACGAGAACAGGCCGCGGCGGAGCGAGAGCTGCAGGCGGCTCGGCGTGAAGAGGCGGCTGCCGAGCGGGAGCGCGCGGCGATGCGACGTGCGGTGCTAGTGGCGCTGGGCGCCAAGGGCGATGACCTCACGGATGCCGAGCGGCTGTTAGCAGCCGACGACGAGGCCGACGAGGCGCAGGTCACGGCGGCAGCCGAGGCGCTGCGAGCACGACGTCCCGAGCTGTTCGGTGAAGTTCGCGCCCCGGTGCCGGCGGCGCCGGACGGTGCCCCCGCGGGGCGTGGGCCGTCGCGCACGGCCCCGGCACGTCAGCCGGGGTCGGCCGGACTGGAGATGGCCCGGCGACGAGGCCTTGTGGCTGCCGAGTAGCAGAGGATCGACCCGCTGACCAGCGGGCATTGGGGACCACGCCCCACGACCCCGTGGACGGCACTGCCCCCGTGGGCGGTGTGCGGACAGCAACCCGCATTCGTCCATGGGAGACGACATGACCATTCAGCCCGTAACGACTTCCGAAACCTTGATCGCCAACCGTGAGTGGCTGGCGGCGCTGCACGGCACCGACTCGACCGACAGCATCACCCTCGACCTGAGCCTGTTCACCGAGGGAGTGCACTACCAGTGTGGTGATGGGTGTGAGCCCTATGGCCGGGTGTACTCCGGCGTGCCGGTAGGGAAGGTCACCGAGAGCAAGCTGTACGGACCGTACGACCCGGACGCGGTCTGCGGCCGACAGGTCCTCCGCGGCTTCGTGTTCGCCGAGGTCCCGTTCGCTCCGGGACAGACCCGCATTCCGGCCGCACTGCTGTGGCATGGGTCGGTGCGCTCGGCCAAGGTTCCGGGCGGCATCGACGTGTCGCAGGTCGCCTGGCACCCGCGCGGTGCGCAGATCCGCTTCGTGTAAGCAGGGCCTTGAGCTGTGACGATCCAGGACCTGTTGAAAGATGTCTCGGTTGCGGACCTCACGGCGTTCGCGCGTGCGATCCCTTCACCGAAGGACTTCCTTCTGACACAGACGATCTTCCCGACCTGGGAACTGCCGGAGGTCAAGTGGCGGGTTAGGGACTCCGGTCGATACGTGAACGTCGCGAAGTACCGCAGTTTCGACGCGAGCGTGCCGTTCGCGACCCGCGAGGCGTGGCAGACCTCCCGTGAGGGCGCCCTGCCGGCGCTCGGACAGAAGCTCGTGGTGGGTGAGCAGGAGCAGATCCTGCTCGAAGCCTCGCGCGGCTCGGATCAGGACCGGCTGATCGAGCTGCTGTATGACGACGTCGAAAGGCACGTCGAGGCGATCCGCTCCCGGCTGGAGCTGGCCGCCGGTGATGTCCTGGCGGACGGCCGCTTCTCGCTGGTGCAGGAGAACGGTCTGACGCTGGAGGTGGACTGGAACGTCCCGGACGAGAACATGCCCGTCGCCGCCCGCCCGTGGTCCGACCCTGCGTCCGATCCGATCGCCGATGAGCTGCGGTGGATCGAGCACCTGGACGACATCGGCGCTCCGGAACCGGAACTGGTGGTCACCAGTCGGAAGGCGTTCAGCTTTCTGGCGGCGAACAACGCCTATCGGGCCGCGTACTACGGGTCGGTCAACCCGTCGACGACGCCGACGGCCACGCTGACCCCGCAGCAGATCAACGTCGTGCGGGGCAACTACAACCTCCCGCCGATCCACTTCTACAAGGCACAGGTCAGGGTCGACGGCAAGCCCCGCAAGGTGCTGTCCGAGGACCTGTGGATTCTGGTTCCGCCTGAGCGCGAGAAGTGGGCGCAGACCATGCTCGGTGTGACGGCCGAGGCGCTGGTTCTCTCTCGTGGCACCAACCCGGAGATCATCAGAGAGGACGCGCCGGGCCTGATCATCACCCGTGGTGTGCAGGATGACCCGGTTCAGATCTGGACCAAGGGCGCCGCGGTCGGCATGCCGGTCATGCACACCCCGGACGCGCACATCGTGGCGAAGGTGCTGTGATGCCGGGGCGCCGTTTGATCGCTGCCGTGTACGTGAAGGACCCGTCCACGCGGGAGGAGCTGATCCTGTTGCCCGGCGAGAGCCCGGCCCCGGAGATCGCCGCGCTGGTGACGAACCCGGATGCCTGGGATACACCGCGAGGCGAAGTGGCGACGGCCGAGCCGCGGCCGGTCGCTGTCGGCGAGCCAGACCCGACCGCGGGCACGGCCGAGGCGGCCCAGGAGCAGGGCGAGGCCGGCGGGGTCGGCGCGAAGAAGACACCGTCGCGGCGGACACGCTCGTCCGCTTCGTAATACGCTCGCCCGCGCGGCCCGGAGCCAGTCCCCCGTTCTGGCTCCGGGCCGCGCCTTGTGCTGAGGGATGTGAATCCGATGGACGAGTTCCAGCGGTCGTGGTTGCTCGCGCAGCTCGGCCCGGAGGCCGATCCTGCGGACCTGGAGCGCCGGTTTTTCCGGCTGCGGTCGGTACGCGCGGTCGCGCTGGAGGTACTGGGCGAGCGGCGCGCGAAGCTGCTCGCCGACCCGCTGAAGGTCTCCGTGGACGGCGTGGTGACCATGGACCTACAGGAGAACCTTCGGGGAATCGAGCGGCAGATCGCAGCTGTACAGCAGGCGCCGGCTCCCGATGAGCCGGAAGACGAGGACGGCAAGGGCCATGTGCTGATGACCGCATGCTTGGTGCCGACACATCGCTACAGGTAGCAGCGGCGGCCAGTTGGGGACGATACTTCCTCGCCTCGCCTTCTAAAGCGTGCTGCAGAATGCCGTGGTCAGGCAGCCAGAGCGGGGCTGTGAGGGCGTCTGGTCATGTGGCGAGGGTGGCCACGGCGGCGTCATTGGGGACCACCGAGGCGTCGAATCGGCCCCGATCTGTGAAGATCGCCGGGCGCGAAAGCAGTTCGAAGCGGACTCACTTGGCCCTCCGGGCCGGTCACGCGCGGGGCCGATTCAGGTCGCCTGTGACCGGGCTTCACAAACCGGGGCCCGCTGGAGTCGCCTCGGTGGGGCCGGAAGAAGCCGCCGCAGCCATGGCGAGGGCGAGGTTGTGCATGCGAGTGACGGCCTGGACGGCGTGATGGATGCCGTCGCCGCGCTGTCGGCAGTCGCGCAGGATCTTGTAGTTCTTTATTCGGTCGAAAACATGTTCCATGTGGGTGCGGACCTTGCGGTGTTCAGTGTTGTCTTCTTCCTCGCCCTTCAACAGCGGCCGTCCCGGCCGTTTGCGGTGCGGCACGATCAGGCTGGTGTTGATGTAAGTGCTGTCACCGGGCACGGTCACCCCATAACAGTGCGCGGCCAGGCCCGAGCCCCGCCATGCCTTCGCATCCGCGGTCGTGCCGCTATGGCGTACCAGTGGCCGCCGCTGGTGGGGACCCTGACGAGATCGTGCGCCGCGTCGCAGCCGTACTCGAGGAAGCCTGGCAGCGCCTCGCCAGCAAGCAGGGTGAGGTGATCGCCAAGTTCGTGGACAACCCACGGACGCCGTACACCTTGGCGACCTTGGAGGAGTTCAAACAGACGATCCGCGAGTTTCGAAAACGTGTGGATCAGGAAGCCCGGCAGCTGTCCCCTGACAGTGAAGCCAGTCGTGCCCCATTCGCTGACCTGCAGCGATTAACTTGATTGGCAAAAGATCCTATGACGCCGTCTCCGTCCGTTCTCTCTCTACTTGCTGGCGTTGGATATCGACCCTTCGGCTCAGATCGCCAATCGATTTTTCAAGCACATCGAGCAACTGTCGCATACACCAAGTGGTTCGAAGTTTCCCCTCTTGGTCTTCGGCCAGAACGGGCCATTTTCCAAGGGTGCCTTCGTTAAGGCTCGTCCGGCACTTAACGGCCGCCCTGGCCAACACCCCAACTTCTTCCTGGTCAGCCCTCCTTGGAACGCTCGTCTGGAGCATCCGCTCCACGCGCTCTGGCGATTCTTTCCCGCGTCGCCTGTCGGCATCCTCTTTCTGAGCGAGGTCTGGATGCTGCTGGTGGAAGCGGTCCTTCACCGCTAGAACATCTTGAACGGTGGGACGTGCCTCTGGCTCCTCTGCGCGTTGTGCGTGCTCCTCCCGCGACAGTCCCAAGAGGTAGATAACCTTTAGGATTTCGCCAAACTCTGCACCGACTGTTGTGTCCCGCATCTCTCCCAATGCCATCTCCACTACCCGCAGCCGATCGTCGGCTTGGTGCTGTCGGGCAAGCTGCAGGTCAACAGCGGCGGTAGCGCGCAGATCTTCCAGGCTGGTGAGGGTGATGTTCCGGCCAGATGCCATCTGGAGAGCACCGGACTGGAAACCGGTCTCTGACATCAATAGGCCGCGATCGGCACCCAGGTCTTCGCAGATGGCGGAGAGGGCGGCGACTTTCTCCTTGCCTACCCGACTGCGCCATAGCTTGCACTCCACCACCCAGAGCACCTCCACCCCAGCAACAGCACGGCGGGCGGACACATCGACCTCGTGGGTTGCTCCCCGGGAAGAGGTGATCTGGTCCTCGACCTGGACGGCAAATCCCAGTTCACTCAGCAACTGGGCAGCGTCGTATTGATACCGCTTCCAAGGCTGCATCCCTGGCACCGACTCTCGTCTCCCTCAGACTGTCTGCGGGCCTCGGCTGCGAGGCCCGACAAAGCATGCATCGCGTTGGGTCATCCTGCCTAGTCGAGGAGGCAGCCGCGGAAGTGGCCGAGTTCGATCACTGTAGGACTTTGGCGCCGCCCGTTGGCCGGCTGAAACGGACGATGCAAGTGAGGATGGTTACCCTCTTTGACTCGCGGCTCGGTTCGTTGTCAAACGCCTCGGTTGGATGACAGAGGACAGCAGCTCGTACAGCGGTAGCTCCCTCACCTGTACGAGGAGGGTGATGGGGCTCCTTGAATTCGGCCACCCCGTGATCGGATCCGCCTCAGAGTTGCTCGGCTTGATTCCTCACTCAGACCCGCGCTGACCTGCGGACGGGCTCCACAAGGGAGGGGCCGCTCGATAGCCAGCCAGCACCAGGGCCGTGGTGGCCAGTCCAGGGTGCGCGCAGCGCATCGCGTGAGCGACGCCGCAGGCGCCCTTGACGGGCCAGCGCGGCCCGGACACTGAACGAGCGGGCGGCCCCGGCTCGTCGACGGCCTACCGCTCGCCGAACCTCCCCACTCGCTTGAGTACTTGATCAAGTGAGGTGAGGAGTAGCCCTGGTCGATTCCAAGAATCGCTATCAAGGGCGGGCGCGCAGCCGCCGAGGCACTGGGCGTGACCTTCACCTGGACCACGTTCCACCGCGACGCGCTCCAGTCGCTCGCAGCAGACTCCTACGCCGACTTCCTGCGCCGCTCCGAAGAGGCCGAGTGGATGGCCAGCCAGTTCTACCGGGCCGCGCGGCAAGCCGCGCGCCGAGAAGTGCCGCTACTCGCGGCGGGCAACATGACCGCGAATCAGGCTGCGAAGAACCTTGCAGATCGACTCGCCGCGAAGCACAAGCTGGCCCACGTTATCTACCGCAACGGGACGCGAGTCCCGGTCCGCGCCTGGGCCGAGGCCGCCACTCTCGCGAAGTCGGCCGTCGCCTACAACGCTGGCACCCTCAACCGGTCCCGCCAAACTGGCGTTTCGATGGTCGGAATCTTCGACGGTTCCGACTGCGGCTGGACCTCGCACCAGGATCCCGAAAAGGCGGCTGGGTCATTGCGCAGTGTGGAGGAGGCGGCGGAGTGGCCTATTGGCCACCCGCGGTGTCGGCGTAGTTTCGGGCCTCGTCCAGATGTGGAGGGTGCTTACTGAGGTGAGCGATGGACATCGGCTCCGGGAGTCAGTCTGCCCAGTAGTTGGACAGCATTTCCCCGGGCCATGCCGGTTGGCGAATGTCGCCACGCGGCCCCATTTCTTTGAAGTACGGGGCCAGGTCGTAGATCGGGCTTCCGTCGACCGCGTCCAAGTCCGTGACGTGGAGGTCAAGACCATCGACTTTCAGCAGCCGCGGGAAAGATTGGGCGAGCTGGTTCGGTCGGCGGTGGTTACGGTGTGCGAACGTGCCGGTCGCCGGCCACCGAGAGTCGTTCCGGGGGCTCCGTGCATGCAGGGCTACGTCACCCGGTGAGGCCAGGTGGAAATGCCAGACCACGAGGAGGTGTGAGAACTCCTCCAGACCTTGGACGACCTCGACGGGGAAGTCCGGGTTCAGACGGATGATCGCAGTGCCGCTCCAGAGGTCGTCGGTCGGCTCTGTGCGTCCGCCGACGATTGAGCCGATGGGCTTGATCTCCAGCGACTTCATGCGCTCCTCCTTGATCCTTCGGCCACGACGATGCTCAATCTACTCGGGCCAAGTACGAGGCGGCCCGAGCGTCGAGCTCCGCGACGACGGGGATTCCACGATGCCGGTATGGCGAGAGCAGCTTGCGGACGTCATGGACCGCCTGCCTGGCCCGCCCGGAGTAGATGCCTTCCTCCATGGCTTCGAGGAGCCTGCTCCAGGTGGCGCAAGCCTCTTCTACGCTTCCGTTGGCGATCTGAGTAGCCCCCAGGTACCCGAGCGTGACTGCATGCGTGCGGCGGAAGGTGGCCCCTCTGGTGCGGATGCTCTGGCGGAACTGGCGGATAGCCCCCTTGCGGTCGCCGGAGTCGCGCAAGGTGCAGGCGGTCTCGTGAGCCAGCGCCGCGCCCGAGAAGAAGAACGTGCGGTGCGGTTCGTGGATGCCTTCCCGAGCCGAGGCAAGGTCGTCCTCGGCTCTCAGCAGCGCCCGTGCTGCCGCCCGATGCTGGCCGTTTGCGGCGAGACCGCGAGCGTGTACGACACCGAGCAGGGCGCGCTCCCTTGGGGTAGCCGCAGCATACCGCTGGCCTTCAACGGAGGCTGAGGACAGCTCCAGGGATTCTTTGAAGAATCCGAGGTCAAGAGCTTGATGAGCCATGGCACGCAGGATGTGGCCGACCAGGGGAGGATTGTCCGCCCGCGCTGCTAGTTTGGTTGCCACGACGAAGTACTGCTGCGCGACGGCATGTTCCGCGTTGTCGAACGCCATCCAGGCGGACAGGTAGGCCAGCTCGCCGGCTGCCGAGAACATGTCACGCCTGACCTGGTCGCTGGGGAACCTGCCCCGGAGGAAGTCGGTTACATCAGAGTGCAGGTACTGCACGACCGCCTTGCGCCCGTGGCCGCCACCGCGCTGCTGGTCCATGCGGGAGAAGGCCACTGTCAGCTCCTCGACCATGGTCACATCCCCGCGCCCCACCTGCTGTTGCCGGGGTGATGTCCGTTGCGAGGTCTGGCTCATCGCCTGCCACCATCGCTCTCTGGGCAGTACGAGAGGAGCCACCGAATACACAGCGCCACCCATGAGCTTTCGGCGGTCCGCGTCCAAGTCCATTCTCCCCAGGTTGGTCAGGGCGATGAGAGGGTCAATGTCCCAATCCAGCGTTTCCTGAAATGGTGAATGGGGGCTATCGAACCCGAGCTCTTCTGGCGTGATGGCACGCTTCAATCGCCGCGACAGTGCCTGGCACAAGATAGCGGGCGCTGCGCCGGACGGTTCCGTCCCGCCCACCCACATGCTGACGTGCGATCGCCCGATGCTCCCGTAGTCGAGGAGCTTGCCTTCCTGGGCCACCCTGTTGAACGCGCTCGCGGCCTGCGCCCGTGACCAGCCAGCCTCTTCTAGTAACTCGGCGAGTCGTTCGTTCCTTCTGCGTGCCATGACGGAACTCCTGCACTCAAACGATCTTTGACCACTTTGGCCAACGTGGGCCGTTCTGGCTCTGACCTCACCTGGTGGAGGTCACCGTAGTCGCAGTACCCGTACCCAGAAGGCAGACGGCGGAGACTCACCCCCTTCCGAGAGGCGGCTGCAAACGATCTTTGACCACTTTGACCACTCGGCAGACCTTGCCCCCGTTCCCAGCATGCCCCGGACGCGGTTCGCTCTACGTGTCCACCACGTGAACGTGGGCAACGGTGCCGCGGTTTCCGGCCCAGCGTCCCCACGTCGCGCTGTCCGTCTGACCTGCGGAGGAGCAAGGTATGGCTGTCACCACCGCAACGAGCGCGGAGATCCTTGCGAAGGCCAGCGCCAAGGGTGCGACGGACCCCTTGCCGACCATTCTTGACGACTTGTCCCTAACTATCAAACGCCCAACCGTACCGGAGGGCATAGACGCCGTAGCGGTCGCCGGTGTCTGGGTGGGCGTCCTACGCCGGATCGGTGCCGCGAAGCTCAACTACTGGGGCCTGCCGGATCTGGTCGAGAACGGACGGCTGTTGATCAGCGAACTTGTCACCAACGCCCTGCGACACGGCAAGGGCCCGGAGGTCGTGTTCCGCTTCATCATCGGTGTCGATCTGATCGTGCTGGAGGTAGATGACGGTTCACCAGGCTGGCCGGAGGTCCGAGTGGCGGAACCTGCCGAGGAGAACGGTCGGGGCATGCTCCTCGTCGCTTGCCTCGCGAACTCCTGGGGCGTTAGCGAGGACGGGACGAGGACCTGGTGCACGCTTACGGCGCCCGCATCGGTGAGGAGGGGGCGATGACGCCGTGGCTCCGAAACAGGTGGCGGCCTTCGAGGGGGAACTGATGCGGCACGGGGTGACCAGCGCAGGGGCGCCGTCCAAGAGAACGTCTATCGGCATCCGTACGGCCATCTCTCCGAATCGACGGAGATGCACTACTCAAACTCATCAGCAGGGGCACCTCGTGAGCAACTTTGATGGCCATGCCTTCTGTGTGGTCTCCTGGAACGTCGAGCGCATCGGTGGCGGTCCTGACGGCTCAGACGAACGCTGGCACCTGGCGGAGGACCTGACCAGCGTCCTGGAATGCTGGGCGCCTGAGGACAGCGAGACGGGCGAACTCGCTCGTCGACTTAGCGGCAGCCTGGCGCAACTTGTCAGCATCGCTCTGGCCGGCTACGCGGACCAGGAGGATCACGAGATAGCCGTGCTCGTCGAGCGGGCCCACACCGTGCGCTCCGAAGAGAAGCCCTGTGCCTCCTGGATGGCCATCGGACACCTCCGTCGACTGGAGTGGCTCACCCACGAGCTGCTTGAGCGCCTGACCACAACGGGGCACCTCAAGGACGCTGCATGACGACCATGACCAGCACTCCACCCCCGTTGACCGTGACCGCACTGCCTGCGCAGGAGGCGTACGACTACGAATACCACCGGGCTCGGCTCGCGGACCCCTCGGTACTGGATCAGAGTGTGGCTATCCGCATCTTCCGTGCAAACCGCACCCGTCTGGAGCGCGTGCTCACCCAAGCTTAGTACGCGCTGTGCGCGGGCTGATGAGACGACCCGTCTGGAAACGGACGGGTTGCACCACCCGGCAGTCGGGCCTGAAACAGGGGCCGGTGCCGGACGAGCCGTCTGGGGAGAGGGTCCCTCCACTGGCCTCTCCCCACACTCGCTACCACCCAGGACACCCTCCGCACAGAGCGCGGAGGCCCAACCCTCGGTATCGAAGGGCGAGACTCATGAACGACGAACGCCCCAGCGCCGGCCAGGCACCGGTCGCCTGGCCGACGCCTTACGCCTGGTTCACCCGTCGCTCCAGCCCAGCGCCGACGCCAAGGCGACCCTGGAACCGCTGCTCATTACACCGAACCAGCTGCGGGGCTGGCTGGAGATGCACTGTGCCCCGTACGCAGGGCAGATCCGGGTCACGGGAACTCTGGACCGGCGCTTGGTCCTTGTCGAGCGCCCGGACGGCCGATGGGTCGTCGCAGACCTGTCCGGGAGGCCGCACGACACACGCGCGTGGCCGACCTGGGCGCGTGACCACCTCTGCCTCGACTCCCCCCGTGAGCGGCTTTCCGTCGCTGACATCGGCCCCGAAGCCGTTGAACGACTGTCGCGCCCCCGCGTCCTGCTCGCCGCGCTGTATCACCCGGAGCACTTCCCCCTGCCCCGTTTCCCGCTCGGCGTCAGCGACGTGGCACGTGCCGCCCGAGCTTCCCTGATGGGCGAGGTGTCCCTTGCCGACATGCAGCTCGGCGTCACCCTCCCTGACCTCATCCAGCGCGTCACCGACGACACCCCGGACATCCTCGGTATCAGCGCCACGTTCGGGCAGCACGACCTGATGAAACCGAACTCCTGGATGCGGCATATGCCTCGGAGACACGGCCACTCGTTGTCGCCGGGGGCAGCCTCACCGCTCGTAACGAGGGCTTGCTGCTGGGCCGCTACCCGGATTTATTGATCGTCCCGCGGTGCGGGGGAGCCGGCCATCCAGGATCTGCTCGCGCACTGGCATGGCGACCTGGCGAAGGAGCAGGTTCACAGCATCGGCTACAACGGTGCCGCCCGCGGCGACGGGGTACCTACGATCGGGCGACGTCGCACGGCCAAGCCGGTCAGCCGGGCGCAGACGGACTTCCTGCCCGAGTTGGATCTGCTGCCCGCCACTTTCGAGCACCACTGCGTCGCGCAACTGGAAGCATCCCGCGGCTGCACGAACTTCTGTAGCTTCTGCCCCAGAGGCCACAAGGGGCAGTGGGCAGGCGGAACCCCACATGACTTCGGCTGGATACTCGAAAGCATGGGCTCGGTCTTTGACCGATACCCAGACATCTCGCGCACGCTGTACCTCGTCGACGAAGAGTTCATCGGCCGCGGCTCTGACGCCGTCGCCCGCGCCTTGCAGATGGCCGACGTCCTACATGGCGACGGGTTCGCATGGGAGACGAGCTGCCGCCTCGATCAGGTCGCTCACCCGGACCGTGATACCTCCTGGCACATCGAACGTGCCGTCATGTGGCGTGCCCTCGTAGACAGAGGTCTGCGACGCTGCCTTTTCGGCGTCGAATCCGGCGTCGATTCGATCCTCCGTCGGTTCAACAAAGAAACCGGTGGCGGACAGAACGCCCTGGCCATCCGCACCCTATCTGCCCTCGGCATGCCGACCCGCTTCACGTACATCACCTTCGACCACCTGATGACGTTCGAGGAGCTGAAGGCCACCTACGCCTACCAGGGCCGCACCGATCTGCTGATACGTCCTCTCTCTGACGTTCCGGTCGAGGAGATCGTCAGTGGAGTCCACGACCTGGAGTGGGTGGAGGCCCACGGCACCGGGCGCGCTTTCCACACTGGCATCTCCTACATGCTGGTCTCCATGGAGTGCCTTATCGGTGCGGCATACACCAAGCAGGTGGTGCGCGCCGGGCTGGCCGGACAGGTGCGCCCCGCGATGGGCCGGCAGGACGCCGAGTTCGCCGACTGGCGCATCGGTGTGTGCAGTAAGTGGGCTCAGCTGTGGGTCGACCGGAACTTCGCCTTGGACTACACCCTCAAGTCGCTGGAGAAGATCCTCGACGGCCACCCGCGTACCCAGGTGCGCGACGCGCGCGTCGTCCTCAAGGACGCGGCGTACACCGTCCTCGGGGGCATGATCGCGGCGACTGAGCAGGAACCCGCCAACCGCCTGCCTGGCCGCGCGCCGACGTTAGACATGCGCATTCGCAGCCTGCTGGATGAGGAGATCGAGGGCCTTCGGGACCGCATGGCCAAGACGGTCACTGACGTGGCGCGCATCCTGCCCTCGCAGCACGCAGCCACCCTGGAGCACGAGCACGGCCGATGGGCACGCAACGGCGAGTGGCGCCTGATCAATGCGGCGGACCCCTGTGGCACCTGACCCCAAGCCCGAAGGGTTGTCCCCGGCATGGCACGCCGGGGACAGCCCTTCGGGGCGTGCCTCAAAAACCGGTCTTCTCGGGGATGGGCACCCAGTTGAACTCGGGGCAGTACCGGGCGTACGTCACCAGCTTCCACGCCGCGTACTCCTCCAGACGACCGCTCGCGCGCAGCAGGTGTTTGACCCAGGTGTGTGCGATGCGCTCCGGCTGGGTCATCTCGTCGGCGATCTGGTCGAGCATCCGGCACGCGACGGCGAAGTCCAACTCGGTCAGCGCGCTCAGGTCGATCTCAATGCCGGCGACTTCGAAGGAGAACACGAGCCGGGTCGTGGAGAACGACGTCTTGCGCTCGCCCAGGAACGTCGCACGGCCCTCGCCCATCAGGACCTGCATCAGCTCGTCGCGCTGCTCTACGGGGAAGCCGATGCCCAGATCCAGGTCGGACGTCTCCAGGTTCAGGCGGGTGCCGAAGGAGCCGACATCTCGCGGCACCCGGCCAGTCCACTGCTCGATCAGGCCGGATGCCTCGGCGCGGGCCTTGAGCAGGCGGTCGTCGTGGGTGCGCATCGCCTCGTAGAACTCGGTGGCACGCGCGAACTCGTCCTCCGGGAAGTCGGCCGGGTCGGCCCACTCCTTGGCGGTGATGGCGCTCAGGTCCAATGCGGTGTGTGGGTTCGTCACGCACGCCACCGTAGCCACAACACTCGCACTTCGTGGGGGTTTGGCAGGAAATGCACCAAAGAAGGGAAGCGGGATGAGTGACAGCGTGAACGGCCTGGAGTACCGCACTCTGACGGGCGGGCTCACGGTCCACCCTGTCGGCATCGGCTGCTGGGCGATCGGCGGCCCGGACAACAACCTCGGACTGCCGATGGGCTGGTCCACCGCCGATGATGCCGCCTCCCTGCGCGGCCTCGAGACTGCCTACAGCCTCGGCGCGAACCTGTTCCACACAGCCGACGTGTACGGACACGGCCATTCCGAACGCCTCATCGGCCAGCTCGTCGCCACCGTACCGCGCGACAGCCTGGTCCTGTCCTCCAAGGTCGGCTACTTCACCGGAACCGCCGCCCATGCCTACGAACCCACTCACATGCGTCACCAGCTCGAAACGACGCTGGAGAACATGCGCACTGATCACCTCGACGTGTACTTCCTACACAACGCCGAGTTCGGCGACGACGACTGTTACCTGGACGGCGCGATCGACATGATGCGCACCTTCCAGAGCGCGGGCCTGATCAAGTCCATTGGCATGCGTGGGCACGCACCGCTTCGCCACCGAACGCGTCAACGTCCCCAAACAACAGCGCAAGGACAAGCACGCCCGCTTCCGGTACCTGTTCGACCGGAGCCGGCCCGACTACCTCGCCGTCCGCTACAACGCCCTCACCCCGCCCCCGCCCCGCGGACAGCAGGACATCTTCGCCTTCGCCGCCGAACGCGCCGCCAGCGTCCTGGTGAACAAGCCACTCGCCCAAGGACTACTCACCGGAAAGTACGACCACAGGCAGCCGCCCAGCTTCGGCCCCGGAGACCACCGGCTACGCAAGGCATGGTTCACCCCTCCGGCCCTGCAGATCATCCAGGATGGGCTTCAACCCCTCCGCAGCCGCTTCGGTTCCACCTCACGGGACCTCGTCCGCGTCGCGTTGCACTACTGTCTCCAGCACGCGGACAACGCCGCCATCTTGGTCGGGTTTACCTCGCCCGAACAGATCGCGCAGAACTTGACCGCGGTCGGCGACCCACTCACGGCCGACGACCTGGACTTCATCCGGGCCATCGCGGGCCAACTCCAGCACGCCCTGGACGCGGCCGGAGAAGTGTTCCTGGACGAGAAGGAGCAGCAGGAGCCTTGACCACCAACGGCGACCAACTGTCGCTCCTCTCCTCACAGCCGCCACGTCACCCGGCCTCCACCACCAAGGCCCGGCTGGTCATCCTCAACGCCCAGCACGCGTCTCCTGGGCGGTCGGCCCGGCAAGCGGAATGGCTCGGAAGTCAGGAGACGGCGGACCTGGTCGTCATCAGCGAAGTCGGCCAGGGCCCCGGAGGAGACGCCCTTGTCACAGCCCTGGCCGACAACGGCTACGCCTCCGTACTTGCGCCAGCCCCAACTACCTCCGACTATCGCACCGTCCTGGCCTCCCGGACCCAGGCCCTGGAACCTGTGGAGAGCGGGATCAGCTTTCTACCCCATCGAGCACCTGCCGCCGCCGTACGCATCGGCGAATGCACCATCGGACTCCTCGGCCTGTATGTCCCGTCCCGAGGGCCCAAGGAGCGCCGGAACGAAGACAAACGCGCCTTCCAGGAGGCAGTCGCCAAGACGCTGCCCGCATTCCTAGACCAGTTCGACGGACCAGTCATCGTCGCGGGGGACCTGAACATCCTCGAACCGGACCACGTCCCCCACTATCGCGTCTTCGGCGACTGGGAGTACGACTTCTACCGTGCCTTTACCGCGAGCGGCCTTACTGATGCCTTCCGGCACCTGCACCCTCACATTACGGAGCACAGCTGGTTCGGCCGCAGCGGCAACGGTTACCGCTTCGACCACGCCTTCGTCACTACGTCCCACGTAGGCCGAGTCCAGACCTGTCGGTACCTCCACCAACCACGGCAGGACAAACTCACCGACCACTCGGTGATGACCCTGACCTTGCTGCTCGCGAGGGATACACCCCACCAGGTGCATCAGATGGATGTCTAGTTGCGCCCGTTGGCTCTTCGACGATCAGCGGTAAGAGGAAGGTGTCCGACAGCGGTTCTAGCGTCAGCTGAATGGACCACCACGACTCTGGCAAGCACCACGTACGGATCACCGCCCACGGCGACGAAGCCACCGTCGAGATCGATGGCGAACCAGTAGAATCGCGTGTCCTCGGCGCGTACACCATCACCCAGCTCCTGGGCGAGCCCGCACACGTTCTCCTGCGCGTCACCGACGGCGGCAGCAGCCGTTGGTCCGGGATGGCACGTGTCTCCGTCGCCGGTGGGCCGGACCCTGGTCCGGCGGCGGCCGCGTTTCTCGATGCCATCGATGCGGAGGAGCTGGAATCCGCCGCGCTCGCCCGCTCCGATCTCGACACGGGGCCGCACTCGCTCACGAGGGCCATGCTCACTCAGCTCGGGGAATGGGCTCGTGGCGTTTGACGTGGATGGGGCGCGGCGCGTCGTCGGCCGCATCCTCGACGACAGGCTGGAAGTGTGGCGCGACAGTGCGGGGCGTGCGGATGACCGCCTGGACGAGAGGACGGGGAAGCTCGTGGCCTCGAAACCGGACGAGGTGCTGATCTGGGACGGGCTCGGCGCGGTGATGCCGCTGGGGCGTCCCGCGATCACTGAGCCGCTCGGCAGTGCGGTTGCCAAGGAGCCGCCGACGACGGACTACCAGGCGGTGCTTCCCGTGCAGGCTCCGGAGCTACGGCCTGATGACGTGGTTCGCGTCGCCGGATCGGTACGGCCGAGTGGTCCCCGAGATCCGCAGCTTGTTGGCCGACGCTTCCGCGTCTCTGACAAGGCCATCGGTACGTACAGCGTGGTGCGCATCGTCCGGGTGCAGGTGATCGACTGATGGCCCCGGCGAACCCGCACCCGAACGCACACCCAGACGCGACTGCGTTCCGTGATCCGATCGCGTTGGCTGCCGCACTTGCACGCATGGGGCCAGCGGCGCGAGCTCGTACGCGTACCATCACACGGCACCACGCGATGCTGCTTCGGGTCCGCATCCAGCGCAATGCGTCCGGACGCCCGGGCCCCCGGGTAATCACTGGTCAGTACCGTGCCTCCTGGGACGTGCGGATGCGCACCGGTGGCGGTCAGGTGACCGCGGAGGTGTTCTCCGACGCCCCTCAAGCCCGGAGGCTGGAGTACGGCTTCGTTGGCGTCGACTCGCTTGGCCGCCACTATCGGCAACCGCCCTACCCGCATGTCGAGCCAGCCTTCCGACAGGCACAGCCCGCCTTCATTCAGGCTCTTGTAGACGGAGTCCTGCCGTGAGCACGGCGCGCCTTCCGGTCACCCGTGAGCTTGCCGCCCTCATAGCCAAGATCACCGGATGTCCGTGCGGGATTGGCGAACTTCCCCGTGTCCGACGGCAGGCGGGGGAGTGGAAGCCCGCCTCTGTGCCGTACACCATCCTCGACTCGCTGCCCGGCGACTTCAGCGGCCCGCCCCTCTGGGACCGGCATGCAGATGCGGCTTGGTCCTACCAGGTGACCTCGGTTGGGGAGCGTGCCGACCAAGTGCAGTGGCTCGCCGACCGCGTACGGGCCGGAATCGTCGGACGGGCCGACGACGGATGGGCCTACGACGTGCGGCTCCCTGAAGCTCGGGTGATTGACCGACAGTTGGACTATGACGCCGCAGGAGATCAATCGGTGTCGGCGGCAGGCGTTATCGTGTCCTACGTGCAGCGGTTCACGATCACGGTGACCCCTGCGTAAGAAGTGCATCTGCTGATCCTCACCGCGGAGGCCCGCGCGGACGCTAGGCCCCAGGCCAGGCGAACCCCCTTTGGAACCTCAAGGGGCAGAGCCTCGGCACGGGACGCTGCCCCAGAAGCGGGAGCGGACCTGTGTCCCTGAAGAAGTCGTCTACCACCCACACCCGATTCCTCCGGCGTGGCATTTCCAAGATCTACTGGCTCAAGAAGATCAACGACCCGATGTGGCCGAGCCGCACGGAGATCTCCGAGCCCAATCGGTTCGACCTGACCAACGCCGTCTCGGACATCGAGGGCTGGGCGCTGGAGAACGACCCCATCGAGACCCCCGACATGGGCAGCACCTTCAATAGCTCGATCCCCGGCAACGACAAGGCCGAGAACTCCAGCCTGACTTTCTACGAGGATCGGCACTCGGACGAGATCGAGCAGCACCTGCCCAAGGGCGCGAAGGGCTACGTCGTCCTGCTCCGCAAGGGAGACATCCCGGGGTCGCGCTCCGTCGACGTCTTCCCCGTCCAGGTCGCGACCCGCGCGGCGACCTACTCGACCGGCAACGAGGCCGCCAAGTTCAAGGTCGACTTCACGATCACCGACGAGCCGTCGCTCGACTCCGTGGTACCCGAGGCGTTCCACACCCTGCCCAAGCCGGCGCCGCACGAGGACTGCGACGACAACCACGAGCACGGCCACCACGATCACATCGGTGACCACCTCGACGTCACCGTCACGAGCACCACCAAGGCCGCTGCCACGGTCCGCGAGCACAGCGACGAGGAGTGAGCATGTCGCGCCCCTCTCCGGCCAGGCGCCCGCCGTCTGCCTCCGCCGCTTCGTCAGCGGAGGGGGACTGGGCAGCAAAGATGGACCGCCTGCGCCACCGCGTCCGGCCGCAGAACAAGCTCCGCATCTGCGACGACGACCAGCTGCGCCAGCGGTTCGAGGAGGCCGAGCAGGCCGCCCGGAGCACCCGGTTCGTGGCCGAGGCCAACCCCGGTGATGAACAGGCATCCCAGCAGGCTGATGTCGCCGCTGCCGCGTACGAAGAGGCCAAAGCCGCACTGGACGCCGCATCGGACTTCCTTACTTTCCGCGCCCTGCCGCGCCCGGTGCTCGAGGAGCTGATCGCTCAACATCCGCCAACTGAGCAGCAGACCGAGGACGGCGCGGTGTTCAACCCGGACACGTTCCCGGCGGCGCTGGTCGCGGCGGCCTCGGTAGACGGCATGAGCCGTGAGGAGGCAGAGGAGCTGCTGAACACCTGGTCAGCGCCGGACGCCAACGCAATGTGGGACGCAGCCTGGCAGGTCCAGCAGGAAAGCCGGGTGGAGCTGGGAAAAGACTGAGCCGCGACCCGCAACTGCGCTCCGAGCTGGAGCTGTGCGAGCGGTTCCGGATCCCCCACTCGCAGTTCCTCGGCGACGACGGCCGGTGGACGGAGCTGGACCGGGCCAAGGCGTTGGCGTGGGCGGAGTGGCAACGGTCGGTGTGTCCCGAGTGCCACACCCGACTGGAGGAGTGGGACCACAAGCACGGCGGTGACCCACACGCCTACGTCACCGACACCCTGCGCTGCCCCGGCTGCGAGCTGATCGAGCAGGAGCGTGACCACGTTCCCCAGGACCGCTCCGGCTACGGCGTGAAGATCCAGCTCCTGCCACGCGCCCAGTACCGCGAACACCCTGATCAACCCCGCACGACTATGTAAGGAGGTCCCTGCGGTGGCCGGGTTCACCCTGACCGTGGCAATGCGTGCCGAGGTCCGCGACCTGATCGCGGGAACTCGCGCTGCCTCCGGCCAGATGCGGACCCTCGCTGACCGTACCGACGCCGCCCACCGGTCCCTCGCCCGCCTGGACGCGAACGGGGTCCGGCTCGCCAGCCAGTTCGCCGCGCTCAACCGCTCTGTGCGTTTGGCCGTCGGCGAGCTGAACCGGATCTCTTCCCGCGCCTCGGCCGCCCGTGCCAGCCTTCGAGCAGCTGGAGACGACGGGGCACGCTCCATGTCCCGACTCCAGCGCGCCATGGCCGGCGCGGGCAGACGCGGCATCTCCACCACCAACCTGCTCGCTGGTGGCGGCCTGCTCCTCGGCGCTGGCGAGATGGTGGAGGAGGGCAACCGCTACCAGCGGCAGATGAACCTCTTCCGCGCGGTGAACGACGCCACGGCAGCGCAGATGAAGCGTGCCGCCGTCGTCGCCCAAGAGCTTGGCAACGACCTGAGGCTTCCGGGCTCTACCGCAGCCGACGCGGCCGAGGGCATGGTCGAGCTGAGCAAGGCAGGCTTCCGAGCCGACCAGTCAATCGACGCAGTACGCGCCTCGCTGCAACTCGCGGCAGCAGCCGACGTCAACGCCGCCACAAGCGCCCGCTACCTGGGCGACATCATGGATCAGTACGGCCTCGGCGCTGATCAGGCAGCCAAGGCGTCGGACACGCTGGCTGCCACGGCCAACAGCGCCTCCGGCTCCATCACCGACATCTACTACTCGATGCGGTACGCCGGGCCGGTGGCCAACGCCCTCGGCGTCTCGCTGGAGGACACGGCAGCCGCGGTCGGCATGCTCGGCAAGGCGGGCATTCTCGGGCAGACCGCGGGAACATCGCTGCGAGGGATCTTCGCGAACCTCGCGGCCCCCACGCCGCAGATGCGCCGTGCGCTCAAGGACCTGGGGATCGACGCCTGGGACGCCCAGGGAAAGTTCCGTGGGCTGCGGGTCGTGATCGACGGTTTGTCCAAGGCCGAACACGATCTGTCCGACAAGGACTTTGCGGCAGGTGTTACGCGGGCCTTCGGGAAACCCGCACTCAGTGGGGCCGCTGCGTTGGCTCACCAGGGGACCGAGTCCTTCGACGACCTGTCGATGGCCGTGCGGCAGACCGGCGCCGCCGCGTCCATCACCGCATCCCGTGGCCAGGGGCTGGCTGGTGCGATGACGCAGCTGCGCACCCAGGCTCGGCAGACCGGACTGGCGCTGTACAACGGCATGGCCCCCGGCCTGGAGTACGTCACCCGACTGCTCACACGCGGCATGGCCGGTGCCACTCCGTACCTCACGACGGTGCTGGAGTACGGACGGAACCTGGCCATCCTGTACGGACCGGAGCTGAAGGCGAAGGCCGGGGCCGGCCTCGGAGGGTTGCTCGACGAAGCACGCCAGTTGGTCGGCCCGCTCAAGGCATTGGGCGAACACGCCCTGGCCGCTGGGCTGAATCTGCTGATCAATGCCGCCCGGACACTCGGCGAGGTCATCAAGAATCTCGCACAAGGTGCCGAGCCTGTCGTCGCCGCACTATCTGGCATCAGCCAAGGTAGCGGCGCTGCCGCGGGCACCCTGGACATCCTTGTCACCGTCGCGAATCTCGCCATGGACGCCGTGTCCGGCCTGTCAGCTGTCCTGGTCCCCATTGGCCACGCCGTGGGCGGGCTGGTCAGAGCTTTCGGAGCACTGCCTGACCCCATCCAGTCGGCGGCCCTGGCGCTCCTACTGTTCCGCCGATTCCAGCCTGGCTTGATGAGCGTTGCTAATACGGTCGGCGGGCCAGTACGTGGCGCGTTCCAGGGTTTCGCCCAGCAGATGCAGCTGCAGCGGAACCTCGCGGCGACAACCGGGATATCACTGACTCGCTACGGCGCAGCCTGGGCAGCGTTGCAAGCCCGAGTTGGATTTCTTGGAAACATGACAGCCGCGTTCCGTAGTGCCAACGGCGCAGGCGTCACCTTCATGGGAACCCTTAACGGTGTCACCCGTGCGGCCGGTTCAGGGCTCCGGTCCGCATTCAGCGGCCTTGTCGGCGCGATGGGAGGACCGTGGGGAGCGGCGCTGGCTGGAGCAACCGTTGTCTTGGGCATGCTGGCCTCGGCTCAGCAGACGGCCGCGGCCAAGGCCGCCCAACATAAGGCGAATATCGATGGGCTGGCGAATGCCCTGCGCGAGTCCAATGGCGTCGTGACCGAGTCTGTACGTCAGCAAGCCGCTCAGACGATCCAAGCCGAGCGGCTGCAACACATGAACAACAGCCTCATGGACGTCATGCGGCTGTCGGGCTACTCGCTCAAAGACGTGACGGATGCCTACCTTGGCCAGGGCACGAGCTTGGACCAGCTCGCGGCGAAGATGCGCTCGCTCGCCAAAGAACAGCGAGCCGCCTTCGAGAAGACGAGCCGTGGTGACAGCAACCGTGACGCCCTCGCGATGCGCGCGTTGGCGTACCAAGAGGCTGCGAAATCGCTGGAAGGCATGTCCGGGGACGCGGCGAAGGCGACCAGGTCGGCCAAGGAACTCGCGGCAGCGCAACGAGGGGCAGGCCAGGGAACAACCGCGTATGACCGGCTCAAGATGGCGGTGGGCGGACTGGCGGACGAGACAGCCGACGCCGACCAGCGCACGCGCTCACTCAAGGACGCTCTTGACCTGCTCTCCGGCGGTCAGATCTCCCTCCAGGCTGCGAGGGCGAAGGTCAACTCGGCCGTTCTCGATCTCAAGGAGGGTGGCAGGAATGTCAGCCGCGACCAGGGATATGGCGGCAAGCAGCTCGTCAACGAGGACCAGACCCTCAATACCACCACGAGGAACGGCCAGCAGCTGTATACCCAGCTCACCGCACTTTCGGATGCGACGGCGGACGCCGCGGTGGCCACCTACGATCTGGCGCGGCGCAATGGTGAGGACCTGCCGACCGCGCTGGCCAAGGCCCGTGGGGAGATGAGCCGGGCGCGCGCCGAGGCGATCAGCGCCGCCCAGAGCTACGGTCTTACCAATGCCCAGGCAAAGGGCGTCGCCGATAGTCTCGGCCTGCTGCCCTCGAAGGTCTCGCTGCTGCTCCAGACCAAGGGCATGGACAGCACGCTCGCGAACCTGATCGCGGTGCAGGCCGAATTTCACCGGCTGCCGAACCGAAAGACGATCAAGGTCGACTCGCTGAGCGACGGCGCGCAGCAGAGACTGCGCTCCCTCGGCTTCACGGTGAAGACCGTGCCAGGCACCCGGCAAATCAAGATCACCGCCCCCACCGCTGCCGCGAGGAAGAACCTGGACGGACTGATTGACAAACTCGGCCGGACGCCGAACTCGAAGCATGTGCGTGTCTCCGCACCGTCTGCGGCCGCGATCAAGAGCCTGGAGGCCGTCCAAGCCAAGATCAGAGCGATCCCTGGAGCGAAGTCGGTCATCGTGCGCGCCCCCACGGCCAAGGCACGTAAGGAGCTGGAGGCGCTGGGCTTCCGGATCGAGAAGGTTCCTGGCTCGAAGAACGTCAGGGTCACCGTTCCGACGGGCGGGCCGCGCAAGGCGGCGGATGCCATCCAACAGCGGATCGACGCGCTGCGCGGCAAGTCGGTGACCGTCACGACCCGCCACGTGACCATCTTCGACACGCTCCGCGATCAGCCTTCCCAAACGGCCGACGCCCTACGGCGCCAAGCTGAGAACCTTCGCAAACAGGCTCGGGGCGGAGTTGTCGACTACTTCGCTGACGGCGGTGTCGGACGCCCCCAACGCCGTGAGCAGCATATTGCGCAGATCGCCCCCGCAGGCGCTTGGAGAGTCTGGGCGGAGCCCGAGACAGGCGGTGAAGCCTACGTGCCGATGGCGATGGAAAAACGCACCCGCAGCAAAGCGGTGGTCGAAGAAGTCGTCGGCCGCTTCGGCGGCCAGGTCGAGTGGTTTGCCAACGGCGGCATGCGAAGCCGGACCGGCCGCGACTACAGCCCCATGTTGGCCCGCTCGTTCAAGCAGCCCCGGAACACGGAGGTCATGGCGGGTGTGGTGCGCGCCTTCGACATCCGCACTGGCAGTGACCGCGCCCGCACACGCGTGGTCGACGCCCGCGCCGGCGGGCGCGTCCAGGTTGTTGTCGTGCGCGAGCAGCAACCGCTGATCGGAACCATGCCGGTCACGGTCACCGACAGCTCCGCCACACCTGAGCAAATCGGCAACGAAATGATGCGCAACCTGCGCAACGCGCAGCGTGGCGGGAGGGTCTGATGACAACGCCAACCAAGCAGCCCCGCATCGAACTGGCCCCGTGGCAGTTCGAGATCGGCGGCATCGTCCTCGGCAACGGCACACACATCCCGATCGGGAACATCGAAGGACTCGGCTCGCCCGCCAGCCGACCGCAAGACGTCGACAACCCGACCGGGGACGGCACCTTTCCCGGCCAGGACTTCTATGGCATCCGAACCCTGCGGTTCGAGGCTGGCGTCAAGACACCCGGCGATCCGGCCATGGCCGCCGACCTGCTTGCCCGCCTGGAGCTGGCCCTCGACGACCCGGGCGCCCGCACCCGGCCCGAGGGCCGTCACGTGCTGCGCGGACGCTGGCCCGGACACCGGACCCGCCGCATGTACGGTCGGCTGCGGCGCGCGGAGGCCACCAGCACCACTACGGCGATCAACGGGTGGATCCCGCTCGACGTCGAATTCATCGGCACCGACCCGCGCTGGTACGACGACGAGCCGTCGCACCTCACGTTGGGCCTCGACCAGGCCACCAAGTACAAGAGCCCCGACCGCACGGTGGACCAGGCACTGTGCGCGCCAGCTGGCTGCGACTCCGCGGATCCACTCGACCGGCCCGGATGGATCACGAACTACGGCAACGTGTCGACTTGGCCCAGCATCCGGGTCCACGGCCCGATCGCCAACCCGCGTATCTGGAACACCGTCACTGGTCGTGTCCTGGAACTCGGGCTGTCGCTGCGAGCGGGGGAGTGGGTGGAAATGGAGACCCGACCCGGCACCTGCTGGGTCCTGCGCAACGGGAAGGTCAATGTCGCCAACGACCTCACCCCGCGGTCGCGCCTTGACCTGTTCGCCATTCCGCGTGGCCGCTCCGAGACCGGTTGGAGCGGCGACGACCCCACCGGCACGGGGCGCCTCGAAATGTCGTGGCGGTCGGCGTACACCGCCTTGTGATTGGAGCACCAGTGACCCTTGTCCAGCCCCCGATGATGGTGCATGGCGGTAACCACTCCGCCCGGGCGATGCGCCTGATGATCCGCGACCTGGCGCGCGGCCGTCAGGGCATCGCCGAAGCCGGTGATCTCAAGGTCCGCCCTCTGGAGACTCCTGGCCCGGGCGTGCGCGTTGGCGACGGCTCCGCTCTGATCCACGGCGCACGCGCCTGGCAGGGGGCGTACACCCAGAGCAACATCGGCGACGCAATGGTCGAGGTTCCGCCGACCGGCCCGTTCGCCCGTACAGACCTGCTCGTCCTGCGCGTCGAAGACCCCGAGTACGAGGGCGAACGCGACCCACGACGAGAGGACATCGGCTACTTCCACCTCGTCCAGGGCGTGGACCAGGATGCGACCACCGTGCCGCAGGGGATGACCGCCATACCCCTGGCCCGCATCACTCTGTCTCGCAACACCGCGGTGGTCACGACCGACATGATCACCGACCTGCGACAGGTCGCCAATCCGCGCAGCGAGCGGACAATGCGCACCGTGCACCCGCACGACACCGAGAAGGTGCCCCCCAAGCACGGCCAGTGGACGAACTGGCCCAAGGAAGCCGCCTGGGATCTGGATATCCCGGCGTGGGCGACGACGGCCACCATCGTGGTCACCCTCTCGGGCCTGCGTGCCGAAGTCGGCAGCATCTACGCCGAACTGCGAACCCGCCTCGGCGAGCACAGCGCACCGCCGACCGTGGTCGACGACGACGGCACCACCACCCGCCGCTCCAGCGTGACCCTCGCCGACACCTTCACCCTGCCGCCCGCCTACCGGGGCACTCGCCAGCACTTGGCCGTGCAGATCAACCAGATCGACAAGTACGGCGATGGCGACCTGACCGTGGCCCAAGGCACCACGGTGACCGCCGACATCGAGTTCACGGAAAGCCCGGTGTGATGCCCGACTACCGCTACATCATCGCCCGCGCTGGCACGGGCGAGGTCGTGCACTGGAACCTGCCGCTGACCGAAGTCGAGTTCGGCCCGGAGACGTCCGGCCCGGGCTCGCTCAGCGCGACCCTGAACCCCACGTTCACCCGCACGATGAGCGACATGCTCGACGAAGCCGGCGACTCGGTGATCCTTGTCGAGCGGAACTCGAAGCTGTTGTGGGGAGGGCTGCTGTGGCGGGCCGAACCAGAGGGTCCCAAACTCCCAGTCGAGGCATCCGGGTTCACCAGCTACCTGCACCGCCGCTTCGACCTCCACGGCAACCTCGACGGGCGTGGGCCGTACATCGAGGCTGACCCCTGCCAGGTCATCCGCGATGTCTGGGCGTACGCCCAAGAGCAGCCGGACGGGGACCTACAGGTCGTCGTGGACGACACGAAGTCGAGCGCGAAGGCCGGCACCGCGAAGGACCCCTACACCACCCCCAAGTCAGACCCCCGCAACCTGGGGGAGATCATCGACGAGATGGCCGACATCGACGACGGCCTGGAATGGACCGAGACCGTCACCTGGCGCGGGCGCCGCGCCGAGCGACGCATCGCTCTAGGCGCCCCCCGGCTGGGCCGACGCCGCGAAGACCTGACCTTCACCACGGGCGCCAACGTGGTCGGCGAGCCCCACGTCATCAAGGACGCCGACACCTACGCCCAGTGGGTCATCGGCCTCGGGGCCGGCGAGGGCAAGAAGCGCAAAGTCGTGGTCGACGGCGTACGAAACGGGCGCCTGCGTCTGGAACACAAGCTGGAGACCAGCGAGAAGGACGAGACCAAACTCAAGCAGCGCACCCGCCGCGAACGGCTGGCCCGGCAGATCCTGCCAACGCTCACCGAGCTGGAGATCACCGATCACCCTGCGGCCCCGATCGAGGCGCTGCGCGTCGGTGACGACGTACGAGTCCGGCTGCACGAGCCGCACACCGAGTACGACGGATGGAACCGCATCGTCGGCTGGACCGTGCGTCCCGGCGAGGGCGAAACCCCGGAGCGCGTGACACTGAAGCTGGAACGCACGGTCAAGCCGGCGGAGAGCGGCGACGAGACGGAGGAGCAGTAGATGCCGGACACGATCGCCGCGCTCGCACGCCGCATCGCCAGCCTGGAGCGACGCGTCAGCACCCTGGAGCGGGCCCGACGCGCGCCGTACCCGCCGTGGCGGGACCTGCCGCTCACCGGTGACACGGCGGTGCCCGACACCACGCAGCCGCCGCAGGTCCGCGCCGACCCGTGGAACATGCTGGAATTGAGCGGCCGGATTGGACTCTCGGGCGGCCGAGCCGTAGACGAAGCGGTCGTCGCGCTCCTGCCGGAGGGCTTCTGGCCTGCCGTACTCCGCACCGTTCCGGTCGCGTCCGATGCGGCGCGCGGTGCACTCCACCTCGACATGGACCCTGAAGGTCGGGTGACCCTGCGAGTCCAGGACGGCGACAGTGCCAGAGCCACCTGGCTCAGTCTCGACAGCGTCTCGTGCCGCATCGGCGGTGACGATTAGGAGCTTGGCGACGTGTCGTCCGGGGATGCCGCTCGTGCCTGCGCGCCATCGGACCGTCCGAGTTGTGTCGCGCCCGCTTGGGTTCGACGTGGCTCGCTGCCGTGTACGGGCTGTGCTGCGGAGTCTTCCTCGGATTCACCGACCGAGTCACGTCGATTCCTCCACGCCAGATACAGGCCCCAGGTGGCGGCAATGGCCCCTGCCATCACTCCCAGTTCCACGACGGCGCTCTTTATCCAGAGAAGCGCGCTCCCGACCCAGGAGAAGGGCCCTGCGTCGTCGGCCGCTGCAGTCACTGTGGCCTGAGATGTGGTGGTCTTCTCGAACAGTACCGAGTCCGTGTCGCGGTAGTAGGCAGTCATGGTGAGGGCTAAGGAGACTGTCCCCGGGCGTTTGGCCGTCACGTTCCACGCCCACGTCGCCATATCGTGTTTCGCCAGCACATTTTGGCGCTCGGATGAGACCGGTGTGCAGGACACCCCAGCTCCGGAGCAGTGCAGCCTCAGCCCGATCTGGGCACCTACACGGACCTCCGACTCCGCATCGCCCGACCCCGTCGGGTGCCAATCGCCATTGACCTGGGCATGGAACCAACGGGATTCACCTGGCACAAGGCCGAGCGCCTTGACGTCACTGTATGTGAGGAGGCCCCGGAAGAGCTGCCTGCGGGCCTTATCAAGCTCCTGTATGTACTCCTGCTGGTTCTCACGACTGCGGTCGGGGCTCATCAACGTGTAGTTGGTTGATGCAGCGAATAGCAGAAGCAGCCCAACCCCAATTCCGACCAGCATGACGGTGCGTCGCCTCATGCGGTCTACCTTCTCGGAGATCCCCGCTGGCCGTGAGCAGAACCCAGGGTGAAATGGTAGGAGAAGTCTCGGGCCGTAGGACCGCTCGGCATCAATCAACCTGGGTACCATGGCCACAGGGTGACCCTCCACCCGCTGTCATCCCCGAGGGACCGGCCCGCAGCCACGGGCTCGGCCGAGCCATACGGCGCAGGGGAGAAGGCGAAGCGAGCGTGGCAACACCGTTGAGCGGGGACAGATTTTTGTCCGCGCTGAAGCACACGGGCCTCGGCGTCGTCGAGCACGGCAAGTGGCGTACCCATAACCGCAACACCCACGGCAACTGGGGCCCCGTGAACGGCGTCATGATCCACCACACTGGCCCCTACTCGTCCGAGGCCGACATGGTGGAGCTGTGCCGCGTCGGCTACCAGGACCTTCCAGGCCCGTTGTGCCATGGTGTGATCGACCGATCCGGAACGATTCACCTGATCGGTTACGGCCGGACCAACCATGCCGGTATGGGGGACACCGACGTCCTGCTCGCGGTCATCGCGGAGAAGACAAGTCTGCCGCGCGACAACGAGGCCGACACTGACGGTAACCGGCACTTCTACGGCTTCGAGTGCATCAATACCGGCAGCCAGCCTTGGCCTGCCGCGCAGCTAGACGCAATGGCCCGCGCAGCCGCGGCGGTGTGCCGCGCCCACGGCTGGGATGAGTACAGCGTCATCGGCCACAAGGAGTGGAAGCCGAGCAAGCCGGATCCGGGCGGCATCGACATGGACGACTTCCGCGCCCGTGTGGCCCGCCACCTTAGATACGACGGCAAGACGCCGGACAAGCCGAAGCCCACCCCGAAACCGAAGCCCAGGCCGAAGCCGGTCCCGAAGTACGCCGCGTACCCCAGCAAGGGCTTCTTCCGCGACGGCCGGTCATCGCCGGTGATCGAAGCCATGGCGAAACGGCTGATCGCCGAGGGCTGCGACTCCTACGACACCCCGTCCGGCCCGGTGTGGAACGACGCACACCGCCGCTCGTACGCCGCGTACCAGATCAAGCGCGGCCACCACGGTGCCGCGGCAGACGGTATCCCCGGGCCTGAGACCTGGAAGGCGCTGCGCGTCCCACACCCAGCCAGCTCCGCCCACCCGGCGTCGGCGCCCTCGAAACAGGAATCCGACTCCATGCCGCAGGCCCTCGCCGACGTCGCCGAACGCACCATAGCCACCTACTTCCAGTCCGTTCTGGGTCTGATGGCAGCCTCGAGCACCACCGACATGGTGTCGCTGTCCGCGTGGCAGGCCGCAGCCGTCTCCGCGATACCCGCAGCCTTGTCGGCGCTGAAGTCCACACTCGGCACGGTGCTCGGACGCGCGGGCACCGGGTCTTGGCTGCCGAGCAAGCACGACCCGGCCACTCCCAAGTACTGACCCGCTGCCGGACATAGGGAGGCACCCGTGCCAGAAGGAGAGATCGCGCTGGCGCTCGCCGAGCTGCGCAATGCCCTGGAAGTTGGTCTGGCTCGTATCGATGGGCAGCTGGCGTTGCTCGTACAGCGCAGCGACCAAACGGACAAAGCAATCGAAGACCTGGAAGCGAGGGTGACGTCCTTGGAGAAGGGGAGATGGCCGCTGCCGACCATCGCTGTCCTGGCCAGCGTCACCGCAGTGGTGCTGACGCTGTTCGGCGCGGTCCGAGGCTGAGGTGATGTACTTACGTCGAGGCTTGGCGGTAGCTGCTCTTCGGGGCGCCTGGCTTTATCTTCGGACTGTGGAAGGCGGTTGTACACGAGTTGTCCTTTGACAATCAACTCAGTCCACCGCAATCAGCTGACCTGGGCGGACTTACTCCGATGTCAAAGGATGGTGGCGGAGGCACGTGGTAAACGGGCGCCCGGGGCGTGCCCAGCCCACCACGGAGGCTCATGGCGGCGGCATCGTCGCAGCTTGTGGGAACGAAGCATCGCCTCGCCCAGCGGAGTTACGGCCCCGCTCCCAGCCGCCTGCTGGTACGCCATCCCGCAGCTCCACCATCTCAGCCTAAGATCGCGTCAAAACGCTGGTCACGACCGAGGGGAGCCGATGGATCAAGGGCTTGCGGCAGTAATAGGGGCACTCGTTGGGGCCATCGCCGCCGGAGGGGGCGCGTACGTCACCGCGAGATCAGCGGTAACTCTTAACAAGCGACAGGCCCGGCGTGAGGCGTACCGGTCCTTTCTGCGTGAAGGCAATGAAATGGCCAGAAAGATGCAGGAGTTGCTTCCTGGGGATTTCACCGCGCAATCCCGCTCTAACGCGCTGGCCCTTCGTGCACCGCTCGCCGAGCTTGCCACCATGGAGCATGCGTTGCAGCGGTCTTTCACTGACGTTGAACTGCTGGGGACCGACGACGTTGCTCACCAAGCGGTAGAAGTCGTGCTCGGTATCTCCTTTCTTCGCCAGTCTTTCGAAGCATGGCAAAGCCTCCCTGAGGGAGTCCGAATTAGCGAAGAAGAAGTCTATAGCGCTTTCAAGAATCTTGAAAAGCTCCAAGACGGACTGATGTGGTTCAGTAACTTCGCGCGGAAGCAGGTCTAAGATCGTGTCCGAGGCTTCCTCACTCAACCCGGGCGCGGCCTCTACCAGAAACAGACTTAACGCCGCTCTTCGCGGGCTGGAATCGGTACAACCGACGGCCGCCACTCTCGCTTGATCAACCCGAACACCCACGAGTCGGAAACCTCGCCATTCACGACGCAGTCCTCCCGCAACGTTCCTTCACGCACGAATCCGATCTTCTCGAGGACCCGGGCAGATGCCACGTTGCGCGTATCGGTCCCGGCCTGCACGCGATTCAGGTCCAATGTGTCGAACGCCCATTGCAGCAAAGCGTGCGCGGCCTCCGTTGCGAAGCCGTGGCCCCACATCGCATCGCCGAGGCAGTAACCCAACGACGCGCTGCGGTAGTCCGGGTTCCATCTGGTCAGACCGCACCAGCCGACGAAGGCCCCGTCAGAGGCACGATCGATGGCCGCCCGCGCCCCGGTGCCTTCGTCCGCCATCTTCCGGCACATCGTGATGAACCGCTCGGCGCGGGCCCGTTCGGTCCACGGCGGGGAATCCCAATAGCGCAGCACGTAGGCGCTGCTGTGCAGCGCGAAGAGGGGGTCCGCGTCGGCGTCGGTGAAGGGGCGCAGTCGCAGGCGAGCGGTGTGCAGTACGGGGGTGGCCAAAGTCATGCGCACCATCTTGTGTCCTCATGGGGCGGGCAGAACACCGAATATCCGATCCCGGTCCGGCCCTCATGACCAAGGCACCACCTACCAGCAGATCGTGCATGCCTTCAACCACCAGCACCCCCGACCAGGCATTCGGGGTCTGCGAACGGCACGCCTACTCGACCCGCCCACCGATGGCCAAGACATGAACGTCACCCGCAGCCGCCTCGGGTGCCGAGGCTTCCTCACTCAACCCGGACCAGTCCACTATTAGAAACGGACTTAACGTGCTCTAAGTGCTGTCCAAACTGGCAGACAAACGCTGCCGCTGAAAGTGAACGAAGCCAGGGCGGCCGTGTCCCGTCTCAGCGAATCCAGTCGTCGTCTCACTCAACTCACCCGAAGGCGGCGCGCCACAGTCGCGCTTCCCGTGGACCTCGGCTGTGCTGCCCTACGGATCGTGCAGGTCGCTGTGACCGTGCCGCTGCTGTTGGTACCAGAATGCGTCGTCAGCAGCGAGCTGAAACCTGCCCAGCCGCACCCCGGCGCGCGGGTGCTGGTAAGGGCCGGGCAGGGCAAATCGGTGTGCGATGGCGTCACGGAATATGGGTGCTGTAGGACGGCGAGGGATCGTTCCCTTCCACCAGGGGCTCCTTACTGACTTCGGCGTATTAGGGTCCGTCCGGTCTGTCGAGAGTGAGGCCCGTCCCGGCGAGGAATCCGCCGAGGATGCCGTGCCGGTACTGCAGCGCCTTGAGCCGCCTGCGGAGCAGAGTTTCCAGTTCGCTGAGGGTGCGGGCGGCCAGGTTGGCCAGGCTCCGCTTGATGTGCGCCCACAGGCCCTCCACCGGGTTGAGGTCGGGCGCATACCCGGGCAGCAGGACTACTGTCAGCCAGTCCCGCTCGGCAACGAGTGCCTTCATCGTCTTGGAGATGTGGGTGCTCAGCCGGTCCCACACCACGATCAGCGGGGCCTTCAGCAGTTGGTGGGCGCCATCGAGCAGGCGGATGTAGTCCCTCTCGCCCAGCGAGCGGCGCTCGCCCTTGCGGCCGGTATGCCGACGCAGCCGGTAGCACAGACGGGCGGGCAGGCCCGGCCGGAAGCACAGCAGCCCGGCCACCGAGAGCCGTCCCCGGCTGCGGCCGGACACCCTGACCCTCGGGGTGATGCCGCGCCGGCCCCAGGTGCGGTCCCTGGGCGGCCGACCGGTCACGCCCGCTTCGTCCTCGAAGCAGACGAACGCGCCGGTCGCCGCCCGGAGGGTTTTACCTCCTGCCACCTCGCCTCCCGCCATGCGGTGATCGCGTCCTCGTCGCGTTCGGCGGCGGGCCGGGCGGGCATCTGCACGCTGTAGCCCATCCGGTGCAGCAGCCGGGTGACCCCGGAGACGCTGTAGGAGATGTGGAACTTCCGCCCGATCAGCGTGCGCACCCTTGCCGCGGTCCACACCTGGTCGTCCGCCCAGCCGTGCGCGGCCGGCCCCTCCTCCAGCCACATCGCGAGCTTGGCCTGCAGGTGAGGGCCGAGCCGGCAGCCGTAGCCAGAGGGGCCCCTGGAACGCAGCGCCTCGCGTCCGCCCGTTCTCCAGGTGCGGCGCCACTGGTAGACCGACTTCTCACTCACCCGTAACTCCCGGGCGAGGCGCGGGACTTCCACACCCTCCTCGAAGAGGTCAACGGCCCGCATCCGTACCTCTTCCCGGCGCCTGCGCTGCTCGGCGGTCAGCCCGCCCCCATCCGGATACCGCATGCCTCCGGCGTACCAGCTCGGACGAACCGCGTCACCGGTCCCGACAGAGATCCAGACCCCGAAACGCCGAAGTCAGTAATGGCCCAGTGCGACCAGGGCTGTTGTAATGGTGGCGGCGAGGGTGAGGGTCGCGGCAAAGGCTACGGCGGCGCGGGCCAGCGCAGTGGGGTAGGTGGCGTAGTCGCGGCGGGCGAGGTAGCCAGCGCCAGTCCCGGCGAGGGCGGCGACCACGAAGGTCAAGGCGCAGGCGAGCAGGATCAGGGCGGTGCGGTCGGACATGGGGACACTCCCTCTCGGCACGGCGGTGTTGTCGTGTTGGCGAATTTCGCGGATCGGGTGTCCGCCGTGGTTTGCGCGGTCGAAGATGAACGACGGCGAACAGCGGCACGGCACAGAGGAGGGCAGCGTGGGGACGGACGATTTCCAGGACCCTGCGGCCGCGCGGGTGGAGCTGCGCGCCCAACTGGAGGCTGGCCGGGTCGCGCTGGGATTGAACCAGACTGAACTCGCCCGTCGTGCCGGCCTAGGCCGTACCTCGGTTAGCCAGGCGCTCAGCACTGCCGCGCCTGCGCCTAGTGCGCAGACGGTGGGCGCGTTGGCGCGTGCCCTCCGCCTCGACGTCCGCCCCTTACTGGACTTGCTGACCACTGTGAGTGGGTCACCTCATAGCTCGGGCGGCGCGCTGGGTAAGCCGATCGCGGACTGGGATCCGCACGATCTGGAGGTCCATCCCGCGGCTGAAGCCCCCGCGCGTACGGGATACGGCACCGGGCCGGGCGGTGAGATCGGGCAAGGGCGGAGGGGCCTGCTGCCGTCATATGTGGGCCGTGGGCACGATGTGGAACTGGCCGCCCTCATCGACGCCGCGACGCAGGGGTGCAGCCGGATGGTGGTGCTGGTCGGCTCCTCCTCGACGGGCAAGACCCGTGCCTGCTGGGAGGCGGTGCAGCCGCTGGCCGAGTACGGCTGGAGGTTGTGGCATCCGTTTGATCCCACGCGGGCGGAAGCCGCCCTGGCCGACATCGAGCGCGTTGGGCCGCGCACGGTGGTGTGGCTAAATGAGGCTCAGCACTACCTCGGCGCCGGTGGCGGACTGGGCGAACGCATCGCCGCTGCCTTGCACGCCCTGCTCACTGATCCGGCCCGGGGACCGGTACTAGTCCTGGGTACCTTGTGGCCCGAGTACGCCACCGCCTACACGGCAATGCCCCGACCGGGCGGGGAAGACCCGCACCCTCGGGTGCGGGAACTGCTGGCTGGCCGGCAGATCCCGCTGCCTGACAGCTTCGACACGGCCGCAACCGCTGCCGCGAAGGCCCTCGCCTCGGCGGGCGACCGGCAACTGGCACACGCGCTGGAACACATGGGTGACGGGCGATTGGCGCAGTTCTTGGCCGGCGCACCAGAACTGGTGCGCCACTACGAAACCGCATCCCCGCCAGCCCGGGCTCTCCTGCGCGCGGCGATGGACGCCCGCCGCCTCGGCGTCGGCCTCCACCTGCCCGTCACCTTTCTCGAGCACGCGGCCACCGACTACCTCACCGACGACGAATACGACACCCTCGACGACAACTGGCGCGAACAGGCCCTCGCCGAGGCCACGCAGGCCGTCCACGGAAACCTTGCCCCCCTGCGCCGCATCCGCCCACGCCCCACCCAGCACCTCACACAGCAGGGCAGCACGGCGCAAGTGCCTCCTGCCTACAGGCTGGCGGACTACCTCGAACAACACGGCCGCGAAATCCGGAAACTTATGTGCCCCCCGGCCTCGTTCTGGAAAGCCGCGCACCACCACCTCACCCAGCCAGACATCTTCCTCCTCGCATACGCGGCCGAAGCGCGCCACCGCACCTACTGGGCCTACCACCTGTGGCAAAAGGCCGCCGATGCTGGCAGCACCGAGGCCCTGGCCCGGCTCGCCGGATTGCGGGAGGGGGTGGGAGACCGGGAAGGTGCCGACCGGCTCGCCCGGGAGGCTGCCGACGCCGGTAACACCGACGCCCTGGCCCGGCTCGCCGATATGCGCATGTCGGCGGGGACTCGGGATACAGAAGGGGAGAAGGACGGGGCCGAACGGCTCCTGCGGGAAGAGGGGGCCGAGGGGCACCTGCGGCGGGCTGCCGACGCCGGCAACACATTCGTCCTGGTCTTACTCGCCGAACTGCTGAACATGGCCGGGGACCGGAGCGGAGCCGAACAATTCGCCCAGCAAGCCGCCCAGACCGGCAACACCGACGCCCTGTTGCTGCTTGCCAGGATGCGGGAGGAGATCGGAGATCGGGAGGGGGCCGAGCGACTCCTGCGGCGGGCCGACGACGTCGGCAACACCGAGGCCGTGGGCCTACTCGCCGAACTGTGGGAGAAGGCCGGGGATTGTGAGGGTGCCGAGCGGATCGCCCGGGAGGCTGCCGACGCCGGCAACACCGACGCCCTGGCCCGGCTCGCCGATATGCGGAAGATTGGTGGGACGGATGGAGTTGGACTGTGGACGTATGGGCTCGACCCGGATGGCAGGCCATCCACCCCTTGGTGACCACTTCAGTCGCCTGCCTTCGATGAGACGGCGACTGGGTTTGATGACAACGGACAGCCCGTATCCGGGCTGGGATCGTTGTTCACGAAGCTCTATTGGGCCTGCTGTGCCTGCCGAAGAGACGGGGAGCCCGGACGCGCGGAAAGCAAAATGGCCCCTGCTGTGTGGCAGAGGCCATCGGGTCCTCTTGGAGTAGACCATCGTCCACGATAGCAGCGCCAGCCCCCAAGGGGTGCGGCTACGCTTCCGTCGACACGCGCGAGGAGACACTGCGAAGGACGGGGCAATGCGCCAGCTCAAGCCGTACCTGGTCGGGCACCAAGAGTTCGCTGCTCTGTACGGGGTGGAGCCCGGGATGGTCGGACAGTGGCTGAGCCCGAGCAGGCGCGCGCTGGACCCGGCCACCGCCATCGTTGTTTCGGGCGTGCGCTACTGGCCCCTGGGGTTCGCTGCCCGCTATGGCACGACCACTCCGCGGTTCAAGCAGGTCAATGTGCGCGTAAAGGAACGGTTGATCGCCGAGCAAGGCGAGGGCTGGGAGGCGAACCTTGGCGACGAGTTGCCGCCGATCGTGGGCCAGCAGGAGATCATCCAGATCTTCCACCTGCCGGCGCAGGGCAACCTCGCCACGACAATCGCCACCGGACGCTTCCCGCACCGAGACTGGTTGCTGTCCGGGTCCCCGCTCTGGCTGCTGGACACGGTTCTCGATGCGGTGTCTGCCCTCCGCGAGAGTGCCCGCAGCCTGCCTTGGGAGACCGACGAGGCCGTGATTGCCGCTCTGCGCAACGGTACGTACGACGGCCCCGGATCGAAGGTTTTGACGCGAGGACGGCATGTAGCAAAGGGCCTCTGACCTGTGGGAACACTGTACATCGAATCGAAATGCTAATAAGATATAAGTAGCTCGTTTGGATGCCATTGATTCGCAACGGAGGCATGAATGCAGATCGTCCATACGCCCGCCGGTGACGGCGTCGCGGTCATGAGGCCAAGTGAAATCGCACTCATGGAGTCGGTCCTGTCGCGCTACGTGCTGGAGAACCCGGATCACAACCTTGCTGTCCGGATGCTCGCGGACGTCTCTCGTGCCAATGGGGAGGTCGAGCGTACGTGGGCGGAGCGGCCGGGTCGCGTGAGCTCGACCTGATCGCGATGGCGTGAAGTCGGGCTGTCGTGGCTGGGGTTGATTAGCTCGCGCCAAGCCTTCAAGATAGGTGACATTCTTGGAATCAGTCACCAGGGAGGTGAGGATGGAAGACGTCCAGGACGAGATTCCGGGCCTGGTGATCCACACCGTGCGGCAGCCTGACGGGGAAGCGGGCACGATCCAGGCGCAGTTCGAGGCGTTCCATCAGCTCAACCCATGGGTTCTCCGGGCCTTGGAGAGCCTGACGGCTGACTACCTCAAGCGCGGCGCTACCCGCGTCGGCATCGGGATGCTCTTCGAGGTCCTGCGCTGGCGCTACGCCACAGCCACCGAAGGCGACGAATTCCGGCTAAACAACAACTTCCGCAGCAGGTACGCCCGGCTGCTTATCGAGCGCCACCCCGAGTGGGCGCCCGCGTTCAAGGTCCGCGCCCTGCGGGCCGACTGAACCGAACCTCTTGGAGAACGACCAATGAACCAACCGACCGAGCAACAGGGCGGCGACACCACATCAGCGGCCCTGGCACCCGCCAGCGCCGAGACACCGCCAGAACGCACAGTCACCCAAAGCGCCATTGTGCTTCGAGCCGACCAAGTGGAGTTCGACGCACGCCAGGTGGCCGCGCTCGCGTTGATCAGCCCTGGCCTCCAGCAGGCGCCACGCGCGCAGTTGGCCGTGTTCTTCCACTACTGCGTGAGGTCCGGCCTCGACCCGTTTGCCCGCCAGATCTACATGATCGGGCGCAAGAACCGGGGCGAGGACCGCGACGAGAACCCGGTCAACTGGACCATCCAGACCGGCATCGACGGCTTCCGCACGATCGCCCACCGCGCGGCGGAGCGGACTGGAGAGCGAATCTCCTACGAGGACACCGTCTACTACGACGCTGAGGGCAAAGCGCACGAGGTCTGGCTGGCGCCCGGGTCTCCGGCGGCCATCAAGGTCACCGTGCTCCGGGGCACCAGCCGTTTCCCCCTCATCGCGCGCTGGGACGAGTTCGCCCCGGAGTACTGGGACGCCAAGCAGAGCAAGTACGTCGTCGCCAAGATGTGGCGCCAGATGCCTGCCCACATGCTGCGCAAGTGCGCTGAGGCTGGTGCCCTGCGGATGGCCGCCCCACAGGACCTGTCCGGCGTGTACGCAGACGAGGAGATGGCTCAGGCCGACGCAGAAGTGGTCGCTGGCGAGGCCGAGGAAGCCACGCAGCGGCTGCGCGCCGCCGCTGGCCTGACGGGGCACGAGCAGGACGAGGGCGACGGCGACGAGGCCAACGCCGACGCATCCGAGAACGGGAAGCCCCGGAAGGATGCCAAGACGACGCCGCGGAAACGCGCGAAGGCCGCCCAGCCCAAGGCGGCAGTGGAACGGGAGCAGGGCGCGGGCGCTGACGAGGGCCAGCCCGCCCGCAAGCGTGCGGCCCCGCGGAAGCGAACCGCTGCCGCCAAGAGCGGCGCCACCTCCTGACCTGTTCCCATCCGCTCGGGTGCCACCCGCCGAGCCGGGCAGCACCCTGCCTTCCTGGAGATCACATGACCATCACGGCCGATCGGCCCGTCAGCCTGTGGCCCGCAGCCCACGCGGCCGACGCACGTCGTCCACGGTCCCTGCAAACCAAGATCGGCGCGAGTGACACCGTATGTGCGCGGCGCGCCGGGTACCTCCTGCATGGCCGCACCCCCACTGACACCGGCGAGAAGCGTAAGGCGATCCTCGGCACCTTCCTGCACGCCGGGATGCTGGAGGCAGCCCGCGAAGAGTACGGCTGGATCATCGAGCGCCGTGTCGAGGACGACACCATCCGAGGCCACATCGACGCGGTCCAGCTCGACCGCCACACGGCCTCCCGCCTGCCGAAGCGGTTGCGCCCCAGCCTGCCGGCCGACGTGACCACTGTGGAGGACATCAAGACCAAGAGCACCTTCCAGTGGGACTCCATCCGACGATACGGCGCCAGCGACGCCGAGATCCGCCAAGCCCTCCTGTACGCGGACCTGTTGCGCACTGAGGGGTTCGCCGACATCGACGGACAGCGTCAGCTCGCCCGGATCGGCCCGCTTCCAGTCGGTCGCATCCGGTTCCGGTTCATAAACCGTGACTCGGGCGATGACCACGTACAGGAGATGCCCTTCAACGCCGAGCGTGCCCGAGGCGCGCGCTGGTGGGTCCAACAGGTTCGCGCGGCAGAGACGCCCGAGGACCTGCCGCGTACCTTTCCCGGCCCGGGCCTGTCCGCTGTCTGTGACAAGTGCTCCTTCAAGACGGCCTGTTGGGGCCCCACCGTCGTCGGCCGGCGCCCGCAGAGCATCCTCATCCACGACGATGCCGAGCGGGGGAAGGCACTGGCCGAGTACGTCGAGCTGTCCGAGCAGATCAAGCCACTCAAGGACCGGATGAAGGTGTTGCGTGCCGAGCTCGACGGCTCGGAGCCCGGTGCGTACGGCGAGAACGTGCTGTCCTGGAGCGGCGGCAACCCGACCAAGGTTGACGACGCGGACGCCATGGTTGCCCTCTTCAAGCGGGCTGGACTGCCGGTGCCGATGGCGCCCGATGTGGCGGTGATGAAGGCACAGCTCAAGGCGGCGGACATTCCCGTGCCCACACGGCTCGACCATGATCGGCGCACCTCGGTGGGCATCAACGTCACCCTTCACAAGAAGCCCTGACCCGCGCCCCCAGGAGGGGCAGGTCCGCTGCTGGTCCTGCCCCTACCTCGGCGCACCTCGAGCCGGACGTAATGGAGAGGTGCCGGTGAGCATCCAGCTGATGGTGGCGGCGGCCTATCTGCCTAAGGAGGTGATCAACAAGACGCAGAAGCTCGTCCTGATGAAGATCGCGGACTCTGCCGACGATCAGACGCGGTTGGCCAGGCCAGGCCTTGAGCGAATGATGGCCTGGTCCGGGGTGGGCGACAAGCAGGTCATCACGGTCGTCACGGAGCTGGTTGGCCTCGGCCTGGTCGAGCGAGTCGAAATCGGCAGGGTCGGACGCCGCGCCGAGTACCGGGTCTTCCCGCATGGGGTGCCGCCGATTCCCTCGACAGAGGAACTGATCGAGCGGCGCCGTTTGGCGCAGCGTGCGCCGAAGAATCCGCGGCTGGCCAGGAAGGTGACGCGCCGAAAGCCATCGACAACTGCGCGTACCCAGGACGACGTCGTCGCTCGCGAGGAGATCCGTGCGGCCCTGGCAGTCGCTTTCGAGAGTGGGTTGCCGGAAGGGAACCCTGGAGGCGCATGGGAGAGGGTTGCCGCGGGGGAACCCGGCAGGTTCCCCCAGGGAAACCGCGTAGGTTCCCCTACGGAAACCCCTTCTCTTCCCCCTCCTTCCTCACCCCTTCCTGTTCCCCCTACCCCCGGTGCCCACGTAGAGGGGGAGTCGGACGGAGATGCCGAGGGGCAGCCACCGAGTGGTTGCCCACGCCATCCGCGGCCCGCTGGCAACTGCCGGGGCTGCGGGACGAACTCGCGTGCCGTTCGGGAGCAGGCGCGGCGCAAGGCTGCCGAGAACGAACGAGCCTCGCAGCGGGAGTGGCTTAGGGGGTTCTTTGCCGAGCAGCAGCGCCGTGTGGCTGAGACGGACCCGCAGGCGCTCGAGATGGCGCGGCAGCGTACGCGCGACCTGGCTCGCATGGGCCGAGCATCCCGTAGGAACTCCGGCAGCAAATAAGCGAGTTCATGGATCGCCGACATTGACGCCCACGTGAACGCTAATAAGATATAAGCCAATCCAAACTTCGAGCCGGATCCCCTTGGAGAATGAATGACCACCTCGACTGTCGACCCCGCCGCCTACCTTGTGGTGGCCGAAGTTATCCACGGCCCGCTTGCCACGCCCATCCTCGGCAAGGGGCTGTTCTGCTCCATCGAGTGCGCAGCCGTCGAAGTGCGCGAACTTTCCCGCTCGATCAGCGAACGCGGGCAAGGGGCGGCCTTCGTCCTCCAGCACCAGGGTCGCCCCGTCGGGTGCGCCGTCACGCGCGGCGGCCAGATGTGGGTGGTGCAGGTTCTCGCCTCCCATGAGCTGCCCGCCACGAACTAAACACACCTCTAAATATAGGTGACATTGTTGAAAAGAATGTCACCTTCCCCTCTTGGAGACAGAAATGACTGTCGCGGCACTGCCCGACCACGAAGACCGGACCAACCCGCTGTGGCTCAAGCTGTTCCATGGCTATCGCCACGTGATTTCACCGCTGCGCCACTTCGGCTGGATTACCGACGTCGAACTGAGCGGCGGCAACTTCCACGTCCGCGCCGACCTCGGTGACGGCACTGAGTTGATCATCGCCGCCGAACACGCTCTGCCCGTCGATCCCAGCGAGGTGACCGGGTGGCACGTAGCGCGGCAGAACATCGAGGACCCCGCGCGACTCACCGCGCTGTACGACTCCACTCCAGATGGCCCACAGGCGCACCACGGAGTCAGCCTCATCCCGATGTTCGCGCGAATCGATGAGTTGGACGCCCCGAAATCCGCCAGGCAGCTGGTCGTGTCGTCCACGCACACAACGCCTCACGGCGTGAACCACAACCAGACCGCAGGCTACGAGGCGGCGGGGACGGCCATCGCCCGCTACTTCGAGTGGTCGCGGCGAATGGTCGCCAACGAGGGCTATCGGTGCGTCTGGGAAGAGCCTGAACAGGATGGCTACCCGCTGGCGCTCTTCGAGAAGGACGGCCACATCACCACCGTCCGCGTCACGCCCAGTGATGGCTGACCCGTCGCGCCGCGCGCCGCGCCCTGTCAGGGGCGTGGTCCGGTGATCTGGCTGCCGATTCTCTGTTTCCTCGGTGTCGCGGCGTTCATCGCCCTGGGGATCGAGGACAGTCGCCACCGTCGCGCGCGACGCACCCCCGATCAGTCCTGATCACGGCTGCCCGGCCCAACCTCCGGGCCGGGCGGCCCCGCCCCTTGGAGACCATCCCTTTGTCCCGCGCGATATCCCTGCTCTGCGGAGCAGGCGGAGACGCGACCGGCCTGGAGGAAGCCGGATTCGATCCCATTCTCGGCATCAACCACTGGCAAACAGCGATCGACACCTTTGAGCTCAACCACCCGGGCGCTACGGGGCGCTGCGCCGACATACGCAACTACCCCATGCGTTGGCTGCCGCAAGCCCTCATCCTGTGGGCCTCCGTCATCTGCACCGAGATCAGCCCCGCCGGCGGGAAGAAGCGCCAGCCCGACCCGGCGCAGGAAGCCCTCTTCGAGGAAGAGGAGCAGTGGAGAGAACTTCCGCCGGAGGCGTTCGAGCTGACCCGCGTCACCGCATGGTGCGTGCTCCGTGCTGCTGAGGCCAAACGGTTCCCCTGTGTGGTCGTCGAGAACGTCACCGAGTTCGTCACCGACTGGATCTTGTTCCCGGAGTGGATCCGGGCCATGAAGAAGCTGGGCTACCGCGCCCAGATCGTCTCCGTGTCCTCTGCCCACATCGGTTCCGAGACCAACCTGTACGCGCCGCAATGGCGCGACCGCGTATACATCGTCTTCACGCTCACCACTGTCCGCCGTCCCGATCTCGCGCCGCGCCCGCTCGCGTATTGCTTCGAATGCGGCCAGGACGTGAAGGCTCGGCAGAGTTGGCGCAATCCAAAGGTCCGCGTCGGCAAGTACGGCTCCCAGTACGACTACCGTTGCCCCAATACCCGCTGCCGCCATGCCTTGGTCGAGCCGTACGTGCGCCCAGCATCCGACGTGATCATGTGGGGCGACATCGGCCAACGCATCGGCGACCGCACCAAGCCGTTGGTACCGAACACGATGCGGCGGATCGAAGCGGGACTGGAGAAGTTCCCCTTCGAGCCCAGCGTCGTCACCCTCACCCATGGCAAGGACGGCGGAGACAGAGCCTTCGCCCCGCACGCGAGGCCGCTACCTACGCGCACCGCGAAGCTTGGCGAAGCCCTGCTGGTGCCCGTCGGCGGTTCATGGAACGACACCCCGGCCTCGGTCGACGTGCCCATGCGCACCCGTACGACACGTGAAAGCGAAGCTCTTGTCACGGTCGATCCGGCGCCCTTCATCGTGGAGTTCCGCCGCAACTGCGACGCCGCGCCAGTGGACACCCCGCTCAGCACGCTGAGCACCGCCCGCCATCACGGCCTGGTGGTGCCCGATGGCGTGGCCCGCGACCGGGCCCGCAACACGCTCGTCATCCCATACCGCAAGGCCGCGCCCAAGACCGCGGCCGAACCCCTGCACACTCTCGCCACCCGCGACTCGGCGGCCGTGGTGCGCACCGCGCCCGCTATCGAGGACTGCTACTTCCGCATGCTCCAACCGCGCGAGCAGTTGTCGGCACAGCGGTTTCCCGAGACGTACCAGGTTGTCGGTTCCAAAGCCGCCCAGACCCATCAGGCGGGCAACGCCGTGAGCGTCAACGTTGCGCGATGGGTCGGCGAACGCCTCAAGCCCGTCCTGGCCTGACCCCGAAGAAGAAAGGACTCAACCCATGGACACTGCCCCGGCCAGCCACCTGGCGATGCTCTTCCAACAGCGTAAAGAATTGGCCACTCAGCGCCGACGTATCGAGAGGGCGCACTGCCTCGCGGTCCTCGACCACATCGCCGCCAGTATTCGCCGCACTTGCCCGGAGGCCGCCTACGTCAACTTCGCGTACTACGGCAACAGCCGGACGCTGGACCTCCTCGGCGTGCTCGGGGGACAGCCCAGCCCGCTCGGCGCCTGTCCCTGGCTGTGGGGCGGCAGGGACGAGGGGCACCCGCTCGCCGAGCTCGCCGACCAGATCAAACGGGACGTGGAGACCGCGCTGGCCCCGACCCGCTCTCCGGCTTGGGCCATGGTGCGCCGCGACGGTGTGAGCGACGGCAACAGCTGGCTGTTGGAGCTACCCCCGCCCGACCGCGCCGCGCGCATCGCCCAGCTGGTACGCGAGCACCACCCGGAGGCGACCGCGCTGATTGTTGACGGGCGCCCCGCCGGGGGGCGCATCCTCGAGGTCGTTGAAGGAATCTCCGACGATGGCACCGAGAACCGCACCAGGCGACGCCGTTGGACGCCCGAGTGCGAGGAGGTCCTAAGGCGCTTGGTCGCTCAGATCTTTGCAGTACCGGCCCTGGCCGAGCGTCATCTCATGCCGATCGACGACCTCTACACGCACCCTTACGACAGCACCCCCGGCCATCTTGTGCGTCTAATGCGGCTGCCGCCCGTCGCGTAGTCACCCACGCAAGCATCGAATGAGCGGCACTGAATGGGTCAGCGAGGCACCGTGCGCCGGGGACATGCGCTTTTCGCCCGACAACGCGACTGCGGACTCTCTCAGAACGCCGCAGACCCGCAAACTACTGACGGTCTGCCGGGCGTGCCCCTTCAGAGCACGGTGCATTGCCCTGGTACTGCCGCGCCACTCCCTGTTCGACGGCATCTGCGGCGGACGCCTGTGGTTCAACGGTCAGGTCCGTGCCACCTGTCAGGGCGCCAACCGCGACGAACTCAAGGAGGGCGCTGCCCCCATCACCCACGGCACCGAGGCCGGAGCCCGCGCCCACAACCGGCGCGGGGAGACGGCCTGCACTCTGTGCCGGGAAGCCGGACGGCGTGCCCAGGCTCGCCGACGCGAGCGCAAGCGAGCATCCGGCCAGTAAGCACCCCTTCAACCTCCCCAAGGAGAAAGATGTTCACTGTCAAGGCGGACGCCCTGTCCGCCATCCTCGACAAGGTCGTCCCCCATCGGTCGACTCTGTCCGCCTGCCTGCCCGACCTGGATCAGGTCGACATGGTCCTCCTCGACTGCACCCGCGGTTGGCTGCATGTCGTTGTGGCCGGAGAGCGGACCATAGCCGTTGCACGAACGCGTATCGAGAACACGACGCACTGGTCTGCACCGGTCGCCCACGCCGACGTCGACGCTCTGCGTGCCTGGTTGGCTGCCTCCGACGAGGTCCATGTCCAGCACACCCTGGACGGCGGCCGCCCTCTGCTGCACTTCACCGAAGGTGCAGCGCGCGCGACCGTGCCAGTGGCCTCCCACATGGCTGAACTGCCCTGGCGGGAGGTGCTGCTGGCGGAAGTTCCCCAGCCCCACGCTCCGAGCCGGGCCGTACGGATGAGCTCCCGGGACCTCGCCCTGTGGGAGCACGCAGGCAAGGACATCGAAGTGTGGCCCGCCGCCGGAGTAGCGGCGTTCATCGTCACCGCGGGCCCGGACTTCATCGGCCTGCAACTGCCTCACCTCGGTTGTCCGGCCGAGGTGGTGGATGGCTGGCAGACATCGCTGCGCACGCGGCGGTTCCTCTACGAGGGCATCCCGTACGAGGTTGGGGCCAGCTATGTGGATCAGTGGGGGATGGCGTGGAGGGTTGCTGCTTGGCCCGCCCCGGAGGAGGAGCCGATCGTGGTCTCCGCCGACCGGTCCGGTGTTGCCCTGCCTCTGGCAGTGGTTCTCCGGGTAGGGGGGCGCCTCACGCGCGACCCCGTGATGCGGCACATCTGAAGATAGATGACATTTATGAATTACTATCTAGTGGCCACTGGGTGTGGACGTGACGTGCGCGGCGACAGCAAGCCTGACGGCGATCGGTGTGTGGGCCTCATGCCTCTCCCCGCCGCGTGGCGCGCCAGCCCGGCATCCGCGCGAGCCAGACGGCCCAGTCCTGACGTAGGAAGCGAAAGGGAACTCTATGAACAAGGCTCAGCTCGTCGAGGCCATTGCTGACAAGACCGGCGGGAAGAAGAACGCCGCGATTGCAGTGGATGCCGTATTCGATGCCATGGTGCGCGCTGTCGTCGACGGAGACACTGTTTCCATCACCGGATTCGGCAGCATCAGGCCCGTCGTTCGTCCGGCTCGCCTCGCCCGCAACCCGCAAACCGGCGGCCCGGCGCGGGTGCCCGCCACTCGCGTGCCGGCCTTCCGTGCTGGTGCGCGGTTCAAGGCATTGGTCGCCGGAGAACGGGACCTTCCGGCCTCCGGCAATTGCATCCAGAAGGCCCCTAAGGCGCCCCGCCGGTAACCGCCGCGCACTCCGTCGCCGCCCCGGCACGCGCCGGGGCGGCACTGTCGAAGGAACCAAGATGAACGATCCTGTGGGAACCGAGATAGAGGCCACGGCGCGGTGGCTTGAGCAGCACACCGCTTCCGGCGCCGCCGCTGTCCTACGTCGCGTGGCACGCCAGCGCGACGAGGTGCGCTGGGAGCTTGCTGTCGCGCTCACCGGGAAGCGGCGTCTCCTCCTGGCGTGGCGCTCGGCGCGTGAGCGCGCCGAGGAACGCGCAGGCGAGGTAGCCCAGCTGAAACGCAAACTGCGTGCTCGACATGGGCAGCCGGACGCGCAGAGCGGGCTCGTGACCTTGCGAGGTCACGATGTCCTACGTGACTACGCCCTGATGCGCGTCGACCTCGCACGCTTCCAGAACTTGCTTGAGCGGGCGGGTTGGCTACCCGATGCCAAGCCGCGCCATCTATGGCGCTGGCGCGACGGCTGGTGGGAGCTGGCCTACCGGAAGAAGAACCCGAAAGACGGATGCCCCGACAGCGGCTGGTACCTGTGGGGGCCGGCCGAGAGCTACTTCGGTGAGTGGGTAGCGGCGCTGAAAGCGGACGCGACGGTTGAGGCCGACCGACTGATCGCCAAGCACCTTGCCGCTGCGGCGGAGGCCAAGCGTTGAGCACCCCGGAACTCATCAGGGGTCACAATTCGCTTCAGGGTCTCGTCTCGGCCGTCATGGATTAGGGAATTGGAATTTCCGTAAACAGGGGCGCCTCAATTTGAGGAAACTTGCTTTAGTGGTATTTGCCACTAAAATATAAGTAAGGAATTCGCGAAATCCTGAAACGGAAAGGACACACTCTCCGCCCCCGGCTCAACGCCGGGGGCGCATTCATACGCGCAAGCGTCCTCTTGGAGACCACCACCATGACCTACAGCCGAGGAGTGCAAGTTCTCTCGGGCCTGATCGGCGTCGAGCCCGATCACGTCGCCCGGGCGCTCCGCGTCGCCGCGCGGAACCACGCCTCGATTCGGCCCAGCCACTTCAGCCATCTGACCGACGAGCAGTTCCAGCGCCTCATCAACCGGGACCAGCACGCTGTTGCGGTCGTTGCCAACCTGGCTATGCGCTTCGCAGGCCGCATCGAAGACGCCCACCTGCTTATGGACGTCTACAGGGCCAGTGTTGGCGCAACCGCGCACCAGTCCCTGATTCGCGAAGGTATCGGCACGCCGCCGCAGTTCCACCGCCACGAGTACGTGCAGCACGCCATCCGCATCCTCATGGCCGCCGACCTGCCACCCATCCACATCGACGGTGTCCGCGAACTCAAGCCCGGCTTCCAGGTCGACCCCGCATGGGGCGACATGTCCGGCTGGGTTTTCATCCAGCCGGACCCAGACGCCGAAGGTCGCAGCGGCTTCGCCGGCGGCCACCTCGGCTACCTCGCCGTTCTTCGCTGGGCTGGATGGGGCGTCATCACCGTGCCGCTGCCCGGCGGGCTGTGGGCCGCCTGCCACCCCGACTACCGGGACAAGCCCTTCCCCTCCTGACCGCCTCCGTACCCGGACCGCCCTCCGCGGGTCGGGGCAGCCGACTCTGAAAGGCCAACTGCACCGTGAAGTTCCCGGTAGACGACACCACACTCAGTGCCTGGACCTCCCTCCTCAATCTCACTGAAGAACAGACAGCAGCCACGCTCGAGGAAATCGAGCAAACCCTGCGCGTCGGCTATGTACACCGCCCCACCGAGCTCCGGCACTTGAGCTTCGAGAAGCTGACCGCAGAGATGGACATTGACGAGTTGGCCCTCATGTTCCTCGTCATAGGGCTTCGGCAGGCCGGGCACCCCGAGGCGGCCAATGCCGTCGAGATACGTGGCCTCGTGGCCCGCCTTGAGGCCAAGCCTCCATCCGACTGATCGCCACCTCAGCACCCCACGCCGCCCCGGCAGCGCACCGCGCACCGGGGCGGCTCCATGCGCGTACCCAGAGGAGACTCCGTGCCCGATGATGACATGGCCCTGCCACGGGCCGCCGCACCTGCTGAGGCCCGGCCCATACCGAGCTGGGCGAAGAAGGCCCCGCCGAAGTCGAGCACTGCCGTACGAACCCCCGCCAAGACCACGTGGCACAAGCGCCTCGCCCCGCGCGACCCCCATGACCACGCCCGCACGATCGCCGAGAACGTCATCGACGCCTGGTACCAGAGCTACGGCGGCAGCAGCATCGACATCCCCATCGGCACCGTCGCCGCGCTCGCGCTCCTTCGCCAGCCCACAGAGATCGGCAACGGCCTGGCCGACTGGATACTCAACCGCCAGCCGCACGAACTGCCCCAGCTCTTCAAAGAGATCTACCTCGGTTACTGGATCAAGCGCCCCGACCTGATCAACCGCGCCCTGCGCTTGCACGACTGGGCCTGGAACCCCGACCCCGACACCCAGCAGCTCCGTGCCGTCCAGGCCGTCACCCACCGCGCCATCAACCAGGGCCTGCTGGACCTCACAGGCCACGACGACCCGTACATGCGGGCGGAGTCCGACGTCCTCAGCCCGCTCCTCACCGGCCTGCGCCACAAGAGCGACAAGAAGTGGCGCGGTGAGTACCACACGCCGGCGTGCGTCACAGACCTGATGGCCAACATGCTCGTCGACAAGGAATTCGCCCGCCCCAACCTGGCCATCCGCGAACCGGCCGTCGGTTCGGGCACGATGTTCCGCTCTGTCGCCCAACGGCTCCGCGACTTGGGCCTCGACCCGCACGACTACCACTGGTACGGCAACGACATCGACGCACTCGCCGCAGCCTGCGCCGCCGTCAACACGATCATCTGGGACCTCGGCCCACGGGCCCACATCGGCTGCGCCGACTCGCTCGCCATCGAGGACGGCGGCCACGCCAAGACGCTTGCCGAAGCCAAGGAAGCCTTCGAGGAACGCGACAGGTACGTGGGCACCGCCACCGCCATCGTCGCCTCCCGCCGCGCCTTCCGTCTCCTAGACGAGCTCATGGAGACGGCCGCCGCATGACTGATGAGCACGACCTCGTACGACCCCGAGCCACCCCCGCACGACGACCCCGCAGGCCCTCGTTCGTGCAGGCCAAGACCGCCAGCGCCGCCTATCCGATAGACGATCTCGCCCCCTACCTGGAACCGCCCTGGACCAAGGAGGACACCGACACCCCCGACCGCTCCGCCATCTACACCCACCCCGAAGGCCACCACATCGGCCTGCGTCTGCAGCCCGGCGACCTGATCATCCAAACCTGGATCACCGCGGGCCCCGACCTGCCGCCGCTTCCGATCGGCACAGCCGAGGAGAAGGCCGAGGCCCAGGCCGCCAACGACGCCCGCCTGCAACCGGGACGCTCCTGGCACCGCACGATCCCGACCCGCCACGCCGAGGATCTGACGACGGCAGTCAGCAGTCTCCTGCACGACCAGCTCATACCTGCGCTCACCAAGAAGCCAAGGTTCGCACGCACCGTCAGCTACGCGACCAAGGCCCAGCCGAACGCCCAGGACGAGGCACCCAGAACGAAGAAGGGGCGCTCCACCGCCAAGAACCCCCCATCCGCCAAGGCCGGCACGGCCCCAAAGAACAAGGAGACCGAAGAATGATTCCTCCCCAGCGCAAGCTCACCATCCGCAGCATGGCCAACGTCGCAGAGCTCCTGCCATTCATACTCGGCCACTACCCCGACGACAGCATCGTCTTCCACTGCCCCGGCCCCCGCTTCATCGATGGGCCGAGTATGACCTGCCCACTGCCTGAGGACTCGACCCACTGGCTTGAGATTGCCCACCTGGCCGCACGGAAATTCATGCGCTACACCCTCGCCAAAGGCAAGGGTCTCTACTGTGACGTCATCATCTATCTCTGCCGTGACCCTCGGCCTGGCCAAGACGCCGAGGAGACTGCCGAACTCCTTCGCAACATGGCCAACTGGCTGGTTGATGCGATCGCCGACCACCGTGGCACCCCTCAGCTAACTCTCGGACTTGTCGCAGGACGCTGGTGGGCATACACCTGCGACCAGCCTGGATGTTGTGAGGGCGAACCCCTCCCTGCTCTCGATGACCCCAACAGTGCCGCAGCACAGCTCATTCGACTCGGCTTCTCCCCTGGTCGACGGACGTCGGAGATCGCGAAGGAGTTCCAGCCCGGCGATGCCGATCGCACTGAGCAACAGCGCCGTGCGCTCGACAACGAGGCCGCGGCATGGAGCTCTCAATGCCTCACCGACGAAGGGCAAGACGCCGTCCTCCGTGCCACGAATGCCTTGCTCGAATCAGCAATGAGCGCCTTCCGCGACGGTGCCACGGAACTCGCGGACGACATAGCCGCCCGGCTCATCCACGGTCTACACGATGAGTTGGCGCACGACCACGGCATGGAATTCGCCGAGGACGACGACCTTCCCCACGCCCGGCGCCTCTGGGCCTTCCTCGCCCGTCGGTGCATCCCGCCCTACACCGAGGCCGCGGTGCCCGTCCTCACGTTGTTCGCGTGGATCGCGTGGCGGCAGAAGGACATCCTCGCGGCGCGACTCGCACTCACGCAGGCCCTCACCACCGACCCTGACTACGAACTGGCCGACGTACTCAACTACGCCATCAACAGCGAAGTCGATCCGCAGGGGCTGCTTGAGACCGCGCGTAAGAACCGGGCGCGACGACTGAAGGACACATAGCGCACCGGCATCCAGACGAACTGAACAATCCGCGGCCCCGGCATTCTGCCGGGGCCGCCTCAAACAGAGGTACCAGGTATGACCCCAGAGGAATCTGCCGACACCGTCACGCGGCAGACCGCCTACCTTCCAAGGCGTCACAACCAGGCGACCCGTGCCCTCCCTCGCTTCGCCGCCATACGCCGCAATGTCCGATCCTTCAGTTTCGGTGGCGGATGGCAGTCCATGGCGGCCCTCGTGCTCGCTGCCCGCGGCGAGTTGGACTACCGCACGTTCATCATGGCCAACGTCGGCGACGACTCCGAGAACCCCAGGACCATCCGGTACCTGCACCAGTACGCCCTGCCGTTCGCTGCCCAACACGGCCTTGAACTGGTCGTGGTTGATCGTGTTCTGAAGCGCACCGGAGAGGTCCGCACGCTGTACCAGGACCTGACCCGGGAAGGTTCCCGGTCGCTCAAGATCCCCGTGCGGATGTCCAACGGGGCGCCGGGCACTCGCTCGTGCACCGTCGAGTTCAAGATCAAGGTCGTCGGCGACGAACTCAAGCGACGCGGCGCCAGCGCAGAGCACCCCGCCACGGTCGGCATCGGTATCACCCTGGATGAGATCCACCGGGCGAACACACGACAGTGTGAGCCGCACGAGCGGATCGAGTACCCGCTCTTGGAACGCGGTATCCGTCGAATCGACTGCGCGCGGATCATCCGCTCAGCAGGGCTGCCGGTGCCACCCAAGAGCTCGTGCTGGTTCTGCCCCTTCCACCGCCCTGAGACGTGGCAGGAGATGCGCCGCACGGAGCCCGAGCTGTTCGCGAAGGCATGCCAGCTCGAGGACCTGCTCAACGGCCGGCGTGAAGAGCTCGGCAAGGACCACGTCTATCTGACCGCCTTCGGCAAGCCCCTGCGAGAGGCCATCGGCGACGGCACGGACACCCTGCCGTTCGACGCGTACGGCATGGGCTGCGACTCCGGCTGGTGCATGACCTGACCACGACGGTTGGCCACAGCCTGGTGGCGCCGTCGACTCGGGAACGGGGGCCGTGATCGTCGATATTGGCTTTGTTCACGAGTTTGGGACAGCAGTTGTTCATGACCTCGGGAGGCGGTTGGATCGGGCCGGGGTCGATGTTCACGAGAACGAGAGGCGCCCGATCCGGCGCCTGTTCCGGGTGCTGGTAGCGATTCCTCCGGGAGGTTGTCGTGGAGTGGTCGATGGGGTCGCTCGGGTTCGCCGCCGGGCTTCTGATATCGGTGGCCACGGCGCCCGTGGGCGTCTCTGGAGCGGTCTTCCTGCTGCCCGTGCAGGTCAGCGTGCTGGGGGTGCCGAGCCCGGCCGTGACACCGACGAACCTGCTCTACAACGTCGTGGCCGGCCCCGGCGCCCTCCTGCGCTACTGGCGGGCCGGGCGTCTGGGAGGGGCGCTGACCCGCCTGCTCATCGCCGGCACCGTGCCCGGTGTCGTCATCGGCGCCGTGATCAGGGTCTTCGCTGTTCCCGGCCCCCGCGTCTTCCGTCTCCTCGTTGCGGCGCTGCTCCTGCCGCTCGGAGTGTGGCTGTGGCTGCGGACCGTGCGCCCCGCGCCCGCCCGCACGTCCCGCCCTCCTTCGCCCCGTACGACGACGTCGCTGGCCCTCGCCGTCGGTGTCGCTGGCGGCATCTACGGGATTGGGGGCGGCTCCCTGCTCGGGCCGATCCTCGTCGGCCGCGGAGCACCGGTCGCCACGGTCGCGCCCGCTGCCCTGGCCTCCACTTTCGTGACCTCCATTGTCGGCGCGGCCACTTACGCGCTGCTCTCCCTGACCGCTACAGGCGACGTCGCCCCCGACTGGCTGCTGGGCCTGTCCTGCGGAGCTGGGGGCCTCGTCGGCGGATACCTCGGCGCGCGGCTCCAGCCGCACTTGCCGGAGATCGCCCTTCGACTCCTGCTCGGCACCCTCGCCACAGGCGTCGGCGCGCTCTACGCGGTCCAAATCCTGCGCTGACCGTCCAGGGTTCCGCAGCCCCCGGGCACGGAGGTGCTGTCGAATCTCGTGAACATTCCGTCCCGACGCCAGCCGCCTGATGCCTCCCAAACTGATGTCGAGGTGCTGTCCGTTCTCACGTACAGAGCCATCGATATCTGTCGCAGGGTTCGATGCAAGCGGGGAGACCAGACCCCGCCCGAACGGAGTAAAGAGGCCCTACGATTGTGATCAGGCGGCTGACCAGGTAAAAGCCGCGCGGCTCTACCCTCGAGTGAAGAGGGCGGAGCCGTTTTCGTCGGTAAGGCACTCCGCTGCGCGCTTGTTCGGTATGCCCCTGCTCACAGCAGTGACCAGCCTCTTGGAGCCCGGGAAGAGGGGGCCTTGCAGGGGCCCAAGAGGGGCCCAGGGACCAGCCAGGGGCCGGAATGACCAGGAAGGATCAGGAAAGGCCAGGTCTTTGCCGGACGAAAATACGGCCCTGACCTGCGAAAACGGGAAGCATGAGGCAGGATCGGGAAGATCACGGAAGATCCTCAAAGGACTCATAATCCGTCGGCCGTGGGTTCGAGTCCCACCCGCCCCACCACAGCAGGGCTCTGACCTGTGGAAACGTCTAGGCGGACGTGTGGATTCAGGGCTTTGGGCCAACGGACTGAATCCGCTGCTCGTGAGTTCGACGCCGTGGCCATCATTGGCACCGCTCTGACCTGGGCGGACGTCTCAGTTCGCTGCCGGGGCAAGCCGCCGCAGGTGGGCTGTGCGGGCGGGTGGACGCCGAGGTTGGGACGCTGATGGGACGCAGGTAATCGGAAGTGGCTGCCTGGGGGCCTGCGCCGACGCTGCTCTGGTTGTGGGCGGCGGGGTCGGGTCGGTGCGATTGCCGTTCGGGCAAGTGCCCGCCCGCGCCTTGGATCCGCCCGCCGCCGGAGTTGGGTTACCCCCTCTATGAGCGGGCAAGGCGCAAGACTGGTCGACGAAGCCCTACCCACAAGGTATATGCTGTCAGTGTAATATCCTGCAGGTGGGAGGTTGGTCGGACGGCTTGGGAAATCGTCGTGGCCGAGCCCGCTCTCACTTGGCTCCACGGCCTGCGTCGTACCGACCGCGACACCCTCATCCAGGTCAGTCAGGCCATCACCGCGTTACAAGAAGAGGGCCCTGCCCTGGGGCGGCCTTTGGTTGACACGATCAAGGGCTCGGCGTTGCCCAGCATCAAGGAGCTTCGCCCCGGCTCGGCCGGTGTCTCGGAGGTGCGGTTGCTGTTCGTGTTCGACCCGCAACGGCAGGCTGTGATCCTCGTGGGCGGGGACAAAGCGGGTAACTGGTCCGGCTGGTACCGAGTGGCAGTGCCGCTGGCAGAGCAGGCGTACGAGGATCACCTGAAACGAATCGAAGGAGAGAGGACCCGAAGCGATGACTGATCACCTGAGGGACCCGCAGGCCGTCTCCTGGGAGGCCCTGAGTGAGGAGTTCGCCTTCACCGATGCGGAGAAGGATCGGATCACGCAGGGTGCGCAGGTGATGATCACTGCCTCCCGGGTGCACCGACTGGCTGAGCTGCGCAAGCGGCAGCACACCACCCAGGTGGAGGTCGCCAAGGCCATGGGGGTCACTCAAGCTCGGGTTTCGCGGATCGAGAAGGGGCAGCTGGACCGCAGTGAGGTCGACACCCTTGCTGCGTACGTGAAGGCCCTTGGTGGCAAATTGAAGGTCGTTGCTGACTTTGGTGATGAGACCTACGTCCTCGGGTAGCTTGAGCGACGATTCTCGAGAACCAGGCCCCTGCCGCTGCGGCGGTGGGTGTCAAGGTCAGGATCGGCGCTTGGCACGTGGCCTGTCCCTTGGTCCTCCGGGCTGCGACTTCCTGGTTTCCAGAGGACTCAGCCGAGCGATCGGCAGCCTCCGAGGTCAGGACGGCAGTTTGAAGGTGAGGGCCTGCAGCCCTCGGTCGAGGCCTACGGCAAGTAGTCCCTCGAACCAGGCCACCCCCAAGGCCACGCCACGTGGCGGACGGGGGCCTCCACGACCCGTGTGGCGGTGATCGGGTCCCATAGGCACACCGTCCTGTCGCTGCTCGCAGTGACCAGGAGCGTACGACCAGCATGTTCGACGGCACAGAGGGCGTTGATCGCGCTGGTATGGCGTAGTCCGGGCTCCTCAGCGTCGTGTACACACTGCCCAGTGGCGGCGTCCCAGAGCCATGTCTCGCCGCGATGCGTTCGCCAGTCGTGGGATCCCACAGGTGAACCCGGACGTCAGGCCCACCGCTGGCAGAAGCCAGAAGTTGGACTCCGTCGACATCGACGGCGCACACCGCGGACACGCCGAAGGGATGCCACAGAGTGTGGACGGTCTCTGCCCTTTCGGGATCTCACACGCGCACGGTGCAGTCGGCACCGGCACTGGCGAGAAGCGTGCGTCCGTCTACCGTCAGAGAGCAGATGGCGTGAACAGCAGCCGCGTGTCCCCGGTACTCCCCGAACACATCCGCTGATCCCAGGTCCCACAGAACGACGGCAGTGGTCATCGTCGGCAGCGGCCACGAGGGTGTGGCCGTCGACGACCAGTGGACACAGGGCGCGCACGCAGTCGCTCGGGCCCTCCAGAGACCGTTCAGCTTGGCCTGTGACAACGCCGCTGTAGCCGGGGCGCACCAGGTACCGCGAGGCGGTGTTCAGCCGGATCCAGCCGTGAGCCAGGTTCTCTCCCACCTCCCCGGCGGAGGAACTGTCGAAGACGTCGTCGGGGAAACCGAAGGACCACCAGGGCTCGCCCACGAGGTCTCCACCGGTGGGACGGCGCAAAGGTGCCGCCGACTCGGGAAAGTTGTCTGCGAGCACCAGGATCGTGACGTCCTGTCTGTGCCGCTTGCTTTCGGGGCTCGGGGCGATCACCTCGCTCGCCGGCAGCCGCCGGTCCATGAGTAGGTCGGACTTGGGAAAGGCCACCCACAGAGGGGCGCCCTTGTCCCATGGGCCACAGACGACATGGGCACAGGCCATCACGCGCCGGCCGCGGCCGTGCGCGCGCAGGTCGTGGCGGGCCCACAGCTAGCGGAAGGTGTCGCTGCGGGTGTACAACTCGCCGACGAGGTCGGTGAGAGTGTGGTCGTAGGGGGTGGCTCCTGCGGCGGCGCGCAGGTGGGCGGTGAGGCTGTCGGCGACTTCGTCCCAGTCGCGCTATAACTGGCGGGCGTAGGGGTCGATAAAGGTGAACCGGGCGAGGTTGGGAGCTTTGCGCGCGTCGGCGTTGAGCCACGCTGTAGAGGGGTTGGCAGCGATCACGTCGAGGGTGGGCGTGCGCACCAGCGCGGGGACCTCGACAAGTGCGTCGAGCACCGTCTGCGGTTGCGGGCGATCGCCGCGGGCGGGGTGCGATGGGAGCGGCGCACGGGGACGGCCGGCCAGCGCGCGCCAGGTCGATCAGATGGGCCTGCTCGGTAGCATCGAGCTGCAGCGCGCGGGCGATGGTGTGCAGCACGCTGTCGGAGGCGTTGGTGAGTGCGCCGCGTTCTAGGCGGATGTAGTAGTCGATGCTGAACCCGGCCAGGGCGGCGACCTCCTCGCGGCGCAGCCCGGGTACCCGCCGCTTGAGCCCTGCCATGGGCAGCCCGACTGGTTGCGATCCACGGTCACCCCGGAGGGCGACCGCCACCCGCCAGCCCTGGGCCACCTGCATCCTCGCGGGGAAGTTGCGATCCACGGTCACTCTGGAGGGCGACCGCCACCGGGCTCTGGTCGGCGTACTCGGCCAAGTCGTCGGCGTTGCGATCCGCGGTCACCCCGGAGGGCGACCGCCACGGCGTGCGAAGTGACATGCAGCCCGGTCTCACGCTGTTGCGATCCATGGTCACCACGGAGGGCGACCGCCACTGCTCCTTGGTCAGGTCCAGCGTGACGCGGTGCGGGGTTGCGATCCCCGGTCCCCCCCGGAGGGCGACCGCCACCGCCCCGTTTCCGGGGGAGCACCACCATCCCACAGAGTTGCGATCCACGGTCACCCGGGAGGGCGACCGCCACATCGGTCGGGGCCAGCCACAGCGCGTCGTCGACGGTGTTGCGATCCACGGTCACCCGGGAGGGCGACCGCCACCCGAGGCCGAGGCCGACATGGGCAAGCCGTTCAAGGTGTCCTGGGCGCAGCGTGTGATGAGTTCGGTGGAGAGGTTGATGTGGCCGTAGACGACAATGCTTTCGATGCGTCTGAGGGGCAGGGTGCGCCGTCCGGGCGTGTCGGGGAGGTGGACGCGGAGGGTGTCGTGTTCCAGGCGGAGGTCGGCGCCTTGGGTCTGCACGTAGAGGCGTTACTCGGGTGTGGCCAGTTGGAGCAGGGTGGGGGTCTGGCCGGTGGCGAGGAGGATCCGGTTTCCCGTGGTCATGATGGTGTTGATCAGGCGGGCGAGGGGGTTGGGGAAGCCGGTGAGGATGGGGGTGGCGTCGACTGTGAGGATGAGGGCGTGGTGGCCGCGGGCGGAGAGGCGGGCGATGTCGTCCAGCAGGTGGGGGCGTCGGTGAAGCCTTCCTGGGTGGGCTGGATGGTGATGTGGTCGGCGTCGTCGAGGATCACCGCGTAGGGGCCGTCGCCGAATGTGGCGGCTGCGTCGCGGAGGTCGGAGTCCCGGCCGGCCCTGCTCCGGAACGGGTCAGGTCAGCGGGCCCGGCATCGAGCGGCGCTTCCTCCTGCTGTGGCGGCAGGTGTCACTCCCGGCAGACGGGAACGTTGACGTCGTCCACGTTGATGTGGCCCCAGCCGCCCGTCGCCCGGTCGACGACCTCGACGTAGATCCGTTCACCGATGTGGGCGGACAGGTCGAAGACGACCCGGCGGTACTGCTCGTTGCCGCGGCCGGTGGCCTTTGCCGGCACCTTGCCGTCGCCGGCGCGGATGACGGCCGCGTAGAGCCGGTCAGGGTCGTTGCCGCCGGACACGAGCAGATCGACCACGCCGTCTCCACGGGGGCCACGGTGGCGGAATGGAGCACCCCGGTGGCGCGTCGTCACCGCCCCGGTCCGGGTTGAAGTCCTGCCGCAACACCGAACGAGAAGGCATCGTGCGACTGTACGCCGTCCTGTCGGCGGAGAGCGTCACCGAGGGCCACCCGGCCCAGGAGTACTTCCGTGACCGCTACGCGGGGCTGCGCACCATGGTCACCGAGGCCCTCGCCGAAGCATGCGAACGGGGCGAGACCCGGGCGGACCTGGACCTCGAGGACGCGGCCAACGCGATCATCGCCGTCATGGACGGCCTCCAGGTCCAATGGCTGCTCGCCCCCGATTCCGTCGACATGGCCGCCTCCACGGACCGCGCCATCACCGCACTCCTGACAGGCCTCACCGACAGCCGCACCTGATCCCGAGCGCCGCCCGCGCTTCGCCTCCTGTCGTGAACCGCGCTGCAGCCGCACCTGATCCCGAGCGCCGCCCGGCCCCCTGGCTCCGCGACCCGCGACCATGGCGCCGTCGCGGCAGCAGTGCGTACGGGGTGCCCTCTGTTTGGATGCGGCGCCCGTTCCCGCGGTCATGGCCGCGAGAACGGTCCGCCGCGGCACGATATACCCGGTCCGCATCTTCGCCGAGTCCGGCCCTCACGATGTGTACCGGCTGTCCGGTCGCATGGACGATCGTTTCGAAGTCGCGGTCGTGGTGGGCCGGCGTCAGCCCAGCCTGTTCCGCAGCAGCGGCGACCAGCAGGTCGACAGGGCCCGCCCTGCGATGCTCGCCCTTGGCGGTGAGCGTCGAGTGGGGGAACCTGCGGGCCGTGGCGCCGCACGACATCGTCACAGTCGCGTGCCCTGCTGGTGCTGACCGCCGAGCAGGAGGAGGGCGAGCCGGACGCGGCCAAGGCCGGACGGCGGGAGAGCGCCCGATCAGGCGCGGGGCATACCGTGATCGCGCCGGACCCGGCCGGGGTCACGCCCTGAGCCGCGGGCAGCTGCGGCGGTCCTGGGTGGTGCTGAAGAGCACGGACCGGCCGTCGGGGGTGGCGAAGCCGGACGGGCCGGTGAAGTGTTCGTCGAAGTCGAACGCGCGGGGCTTTTCGTGGTCGGGCACGAAGCGGCACGCATCCTTGTCGAAGGTGCCGATCCAGTAGCAGGGATCGCTGCCGGGCTTGTAGCGGGCGTCGGCAAACACGTAGCTGACGGTGTCGGCGGAGCCGGAGACCGCCTCCCGGGTGACCGTGCCGGTGCGCTCGTCGAAGTCCCAGCGGGCGGTGGGGCTTTGCGGACCGCGCCGTTCGTCGTTGTCGGCAGGGGTGGGAGTGAACGAGAGTGGTACGACGGCGCCGCCGATGGCGGCGGACACGACAGTGAGGGCTGTTCTTCTCCTCAAGGCTGACTCCTGGGTGGTGCGCGGCAGGGCCTGACGTCGTGCCAAATCGATTTAACCGGATGACTCGACATCGTTCGCGCACCACTCCTGCTAACGCAAGAGCTCATGCATACCGCTTCACCATGGCGTTACCTGAATATCTCGCAAAACGACATATTAGGTCACCGTTTCCCATTCGATATGTCCGGGGTGTTGACATCGGGCGAAGAGCGCATGAGTCTCGTCGCAACTTGCTAATCCGATTTAACAACGGAGCTGAGCCATCGATGTCTGAACGCCGCGTGACCATGGCCGATGTCGCCCGCAAGGCGGGCGTCTCGCCGACGACCGCGTCGTTCGCCCTGTCCGGCCGTACCGATATGCGCATCTCCGATGCCTCCCGCAATCGTGTGCTGGAGGTGGCCCGGGAGCTGGGCTACCGCCCCAACGTCACCGCACGCAGTCTGCGGACGAAGTCGACCCAGACCATCGGGTTCGTGTCGGACCGGATCACCACGACACCGTTCGCGGGAGATGTGATCCGCGGCGCGATGGAAGCCGCCCGCCAGCGGGACAACCTGCTGTTCATCACGGAAGCGGGCGGTGACCGCGCCGCCGAGTCGTCGCTGGTCCACGCGCTGCTGGACCGCCAGGTCGACGCGGTGATCTACGCGTCCATGTTCACCCGGTATGTGACTCCGCCCAAGGAGCTGTTCGGGCGCCGGGTGGTCCTGCTGAACTGCCTGGCCCCCGGCTTCGACGCGCCGTCCGTCGTCCCGGACGAGCTGGAGGCAGGCCGGGACGCGGCCCGTGCCCTGCTCGCCGCCGGCCACACCGAGGGCATCTGGGCGATCGGCGGCCACCAGGCCGTTCCGGCCACTCCCGAGGGGATCATCGCCGGCAACGAGCGCATGCGCGGGCTGGAGGAGGTCCTGCGGGCGGGCGGTGCCCGCCTGGACGGTGTCGTCGAATGCGACTGGGACACGCGCGACGGCCACCGGGAGGTCACCGCCCTCCTCACGGCGGGCCACCGGCCCCGGGCGCTGGTGTGCCTGACCGACCGGGTCTCCTTCGGCGCCTACCAGGCGCTCGGCGAGGCGGGTCTTTCCGTGCCCGGCGACGTGTCGGTGGTCTCCTTCGACGACCAGGACATCGCGTCCGTCCTGCGCCCGGCGCTCACCACGCTGAAACTGCCGCACTACCAACTCGGCCGTCTCGCCGTGGAGCTGATCCTCGGCGAGGGGCCGCTCGAAGCCGCCGTACACCGTGTGCCCATGCCGCTTCAGGAGCGTGCCTCCATCGGCGCGCCCGCCGAGGGCTGATGTGCGGCGCCCATAGACGGTTGTCCCGCCGCCCGGAGCGGAGAACTCCCGGGCGGCGGGACGACCACCAAGAACAGCGACCGTCGCAACCGGTCGCCAAGGCGGGTCCGGCAAGACCCGTCTCAGTGAGATGGAGGAACCTCGTGGTGTGGAGAACCAGGCGCCTCGCTGGTGCGAGTGTAGCCGTCGCGGCGGCGACCGCGCTGGTCGCCGGATGCGCGTCCGGCAGCGGCGGCAGCACGTCCGGAGCAGACGGCAACACGCTCACCCTGTGGACGCACAACGCCGGCAACTCGGCCGAGCTGGACGTCGTCAAGAAGATCATCAAGGATTTCAACGGCTCCCAGAGCAAGTACAAGGTCAAGCTCCAGGCGTTCCCGCAGAGCGACTACAACAGCTCCGTCGTGGCCGCCGCTTCGGCCCGCAAGCTGCCCTGCCTGCTCGACGTGGACGGCCCCAACGTGGCGAACTGGGCCTGGGGCGGCTATCTCGCCCCGATCGACGTCTCCGGCAGCCAGGTTCCGCTGTCCGACCAGCTGCCCAGCACCGTGGGCCGCTACAAGGACAAGCTCTACGCGTTCGGCTTCTACGACGTCTCCCTGTCCTTCTTCGCCCGCAAGTCGGTGCTGAACAAGTACGACATCCGCCTCCCGACCATCGACAAGCCCTGGACGAAGGCCGAGTTCGACTCCGCGCTGGCCAAGCTGAAGAAGAGCGGAAAGTTCGAGTACCCGCTGGAGATGGGCACCGGCGGCAGCGGCGAGTGGTGGCCGTACGCGTACTCACCGCAGCTTCAGAGCTTCGGCGGCGACCTGATCAACCGCCACGGCTACAAGACCGCCTCCGGCACCCTCGACGGCAAGGACTCCGTGGAGTGGGCCACCTGGTTCCGCTCGCTGGTGACCAAGGACTACATGGCGAAGAAGTCCGGAGCCGACCCCAACAAGGACTTCCTGGCCGGCAAGAGCGCCATCCAGTGGGACGGCAGCTGGAACGCGGCCAAGAACGCCGCGAAGCTCGGTGACGACCTGGCGATCATCCCGCCGGTCGACTTCGGTGACGGGCCCAAGATCGGCGGAGCCTCCTGGCAGTGGGCGATGAGCTCCACCTGCTCCAACAAGGCGGGCGCGCACGCGTGGCTGAAGTTCTCCCGACAGACCAAGTACTTCGTCGACTACGCCAAGGCCACCGGCACGATCCCGGCCACCGACACCGCCGCCAAGCAGGTCGACGGCTACCAGCCGGGCGGGGAGTTCAACGTGTTCGTCCAGTTCGCGCGCAAGTACGCGGTGGTCCGCCCGGCCACCCCGGCCTACCCGTACATCTCCACCGAGTTCCAGAAGGCGGCCCAGGACATCCTGGCCGGGGCCGACCCCAAGAACGCGCTCGGCCAGGCCGCGAAGGACATCGACAACAACCTGAAGACGAACAACTACCAAGCCGGCTGACCCGCCCCGGTCCGGTTCGGGCCCCGACCGCGCCTTCCCCGCGAGCCCGAACCGGACCGGCTTCCCCTGGAGCTACCGTGACCACCATGATCGCAGCCCTCGGCCGGCTGCGTCCGGTCCGGCGTACCCGAACGACCAACGCCCGTCGCCGTGAGAGCCTCACCGCCCTCGGCATGGCCACCCCGGCTGTCGTGCTGCTGGTCGTCTTCCTCGTCGTTCCGGTCGCCCTCGCCTTCACCCTGGCGTTCACCGATGCGAGGCTCATCTCGCCCACTCCGGCCCGCTTCGTGGGCCTGAGGAACTTCACCCTGCTCCTCCAGGACCCGACCTTCTACAAGTCGCTGCGCAACACGGCGTACTTCGCCGCCGTCGTCGTCCCGCTCCAGGCCGGGCTCGCCTTGGTGCTGGCCCTGCTGGTCAACGCGAAGGTGCGCGGCGTCAACTTCTTCCGCACCGTCTACTTCCTGCCGGTCGTCACCTCGATGGTCGTCGTGTCCCTCCTGTGGACCTTCCTCTACCGGAAGGACGGCCTGGTCAACCACGTGCTCTCGGCGCTCACCCTCGGACACGTCCAGGGCCCGGACTGGCTGGGCGACCCGGCCACCGCCATGCCCGCCATCATCCTGATGTCGGTGTGGCAGGGCGTCGGCTTCCACATGGTCATCTGGCTGGCCGGTCTCCAGACCATTCCCGCCGAGCTGTACGAGGCCGCCGACCTCGACGGCGCCACCCGCTGGCACCGCTTCCGCCATGTCACCTGGCCCGGGCTACGGGGCACCCGCACGTTCGTGCTGGTCACCATCACCATCGCGGCTTTCAGCCTCTTCACCCAGATCAGGGTGATGACGCAAGGCGGCCCGCTCGACTCCACCACCACCGTCGTCTACCAGGCGGTGCACGCCGGCTTCGACCAGCAGCAGACCGCGTACGCGGCAGCGATCTCGCTGGTCTTCTTCGTACTCGTGCTGACCGTATCCCTCGTCCAGCGATTCCTGACCCGGGAGAAGGGCTGACATGACCTCCTTCCTCAAGCACCTCGGCGGTCACGCCGGCCGTGTCGTCCTCGCCCTGGTTTTCGGGCTACCTCTGCTGTTCATGCTGGTCTCGTCGTTCAAGTCGGACGACCAGATCTTCGGCGACCTGGGCTCCGTGCGCGCCTTCCTGCCGGTCGGTGCCCTGTCGCTGGACAACTACACGGGTGTGTTCGAGCGTGTCCCGGCGGCGCGGTTCCTGCTGAACTCCGTGCTGATCTCGTCGATCACCGTGGTGCTCGGCATCATCGTCAACAGCCTGGCCGCCTTCGCCCTGTCACGGATGCGCTGGCCCGGCAGGAAGCTCGTCCTGACCGCCGTCATCGCCACCCTCATCGTGCCGTTCGAGACTTTCGCCCTGCCGCTGGTGTGGTGGGTCAACCACCTGCCGCTGCTCCGCGTCAACGGCTTCCACCTGGAGTGGACCACCGGCTGGATGGACACCTACCAGGTGCAGATCCTGCCGTTCGTCGCCAACGCCTTTTCGATCTTCTTCTTCCACCAGTACTTCCAGAGCATCCCCAAGGAACTCGACGAGGCGGCGATCGTGGACGGCGCAGGCTGGTTCACCATCTACCGCCGCATCATCATGCCGCTGTCCGGACCGGCCGTCGCCACCGTCGCCATTCTCACCTTCCTGCCCGCCTGGAACTCCTACCTGTGGCCGCTGATGGTCGTGCAGAGCGAGGAGCTGCGGCCGGTGATGGTGGGCATCTCCTACTTCTTCCAGCTGAACGTGGGCTGGGGCCAGATCATGGCGTACTCCTCCATGATCACCGTGCCGGTCCTGGCCCTGTTCGTGGCCTTCCAGCGGTCGTTCGTCAACAGCATCGCCTCCACCGGCGTCAAGGGCTGACTGCGCTCCTGCGACCCCCACACCGAAAGGACCCCTGCGTGTCCGTCATGCCCACAGACACCCACCTGCCCATCGCGCACCTGCGCCCACCCCGCAACTGGATCAACGACCCCAATGGGCTGGCCTTCCACGACGGCCACTACCACGTGTGCTTCCAGTACAACCCGTACGGACCCGAACACGCGAACATGCACTGGGGCCACTTCCGCAGCCCCGACCTGATCAGCTGGGAGGAACTTCCCCTCGCACTGACCCCCACGCCGGGCGGAGAGGACGCCGACGGCTGCTTCTCCGGCAACGCCGTCTCCGACGCCGGCCGCATGATCGCCTTCTACTCCGCCTTCCGCACCGACCGCTGGGCACAGCCGGTCACCACCGCCGAGTCCCGGGACAACGGTGTCACCTGGACACCGCGCGGCAGCCTGCTGATACCCGAACCACCCGAGGGCGCCACCATGTACCGCGACCCGTATGTATGGCGCGAGTCCGGCCGCTGGCGCATGCTGGTCGGCTCCGCCCAGGCGGACGGCCGGGCGGCGGCACTGCTGTACGAGTCCGGGGACCTGGAGCAGTGGGAGTACAGGGGGCCGTTCCTGGACCGGGCCCCGGAGCCGGTGGCGCCGGGCGCCGACACGGGGCTGGGCTGGGAGTGCCCCCAGTACCTGCACACGGACGGACGCGGCGCACTACTCGTCGGCGCCTGGGACCCGGATCTCGGACCGCGCCGGACCGTGGTCTACCCCGGGCGCGAGCAGGACGGCCGCTTCCTCGCCGACGCCCCCGCCGCGCTCGACCACGGACCCGACTTCTACGCCCCGGCACTGCTGCCCGCCCCCGACGGCCGGTGGTTGCTGTGGGGCTGGTCGTGGGAGGCCCGCGACCCGGACTGGGTACGCGAGGCCGGCTGGGCGGGGCTGCTGACGATGCCGCGCGAGGTGACACTCGCCGAGGACGGCTCCGTACGACAGCGACCGGCCGCGGAACTCCTCGCGCTGCGCGACGAGCGCGCGGTGACCGCTGCCGGCGAGACCGCCGGAACGGCCGTACTGGGGACGGTGAGCCCGAGTTTCGACCTGACGGCCCGTCTGGAGCCCCGTGCCGCAGGGAGGGCAGCAGGACTACGGCTGGTCACCTCAGCCGACGGCGCCGAGTACCTCGACATCAGGATCGACCCCGCCGCTGGTGAGCTCGTCGTGGACCGCGACCACGCCTCCCTCGACCCGCGCGCACACGGCGGAACGTACCGCGTCCCCTGCCCGGAGGCGAGGGCGGTGCCCGGTGCCCCGATCGAACTGCGTCTGGTGGTGGACCGGTCCGTCGCCGAGCTCTATCTGCCGTCGGGGAAGACGCTGACGCTGCGGTTCTACCCGACAGGCGGCATGCCCTGGCGGATCGAGGCCCGTGCCGGAGGCGAGGCCAGGCTCGGCTACACGGTCGGGGCCTGGAACCTGCGGCCGTACACCATGCGGTACGCGGCCGAGGCGGGCGCCGCTTCCGCGCTCACTGACGTCGGCCTCGTCCGAAACTGATCCTGTCACCGCCTCCACGGCCGCCGGGCTCGGGGCTCCCGGTGGCGGGCGACGGGTTGGCCGATGTGGCGGCCGAAGGCCAAGGCCAACACCAAGGACGGGCTGGGGAAGGTGGAGGAGGTCCTGCTACCTCTGCTGGAGGACCTGGCGGAGAAGAAGCCGGAGGACCTGGCGGTCATTCTCGGTGAAGACCTCAACCGGCTCATCAAGTTGATCGGCAGGATCTACAGCCAGGTTCAGCTGGCCTGCAACCTGCTCAGCAAGGCCCAGGGCATCCAGCGCGTCATGGCGGAGGAGTTCAACAAGACGGTGGCCGAGGTCGAGCAGGAGGCGACGAAGAAGAAGGGGGAGGCGGAGGCGGAGTCCGAGGGGCAGGAGGTCAAGGCCGACGGTGAGGGGAAGCCGGTCGTGAAGAAGGCGGTGGCCAAGTCTGCGGCACCGCGCAGTCGGACTGCCGTCGGAGCCGCTGCCAAAAGCCCGGCGCGTAAGGCGCCCGCCCGCAAGAAGGCGGAGCAGAGCCGGTATCTGGCAAGACGCCGATAGCAGATGAGGGCGGCGGCAATGCCGACGAAGGCCAGGAAGTGCTCGGCCTTGCGTTCGTAGCGGCGGTGCAGGCGGCGACAACCGGCCGACCCAACCTCGTGGCTGTCGGGTTGTCGACGGCTCAGCCCCCGCTACGAGGGGAATCCTTCCCTTGCCTTCTCGGACTCGCGGCCGCTATCTGCTGCCGCAATACTTCGTGTGTACGGGAGCCCGCGTTCCCTGACCGCGCGGCGGCGGACATGTACTGACCAGGGCGGAGAACCGCGGCTCAGCTCCCCTGGTGAACACCTCTGGCGGGTCGGTGCCCTGCCGACACGGCCCCGGCTCCGCCGGGAAGACCGGTGGAGGAGCGGGCGTGCGTCAACCTCGTGGACAGCGCCGCAAGAGGCAGGCGGGTCCGGGACCTAGGTGGCGGTGGGCGTCAGGTGGGTTTGCCGGTGAGGTCTGCCAGGAGTGCGGTGATGACACGGTTCGTAGCGGCGGTCATGTCGACGGAGTCGGGAGCGAGCAGCCACTGAATCTGGAGGCCGTCCATGACGGCGATGAGGGCGCTGGCCGCTTCTTCGACGTCCAAGTCGGGCCGGGTTTCGCCGAGTTCGCATGCCTCGGCGAGGGCTTCGGCGACCAGAGCACGCAGACCCGCGTAGCGGTCGCGGAAGTATTCCTGGGCCGGGTGGCCGTCGGTGACGCTCTCCGCCGAGAGCACGGCATACAGGCGGACGATGCCTTCGCGTTCGGTGTTGTGGCGGACGGTGTCGACCAGGTGGCGCAGGAAGGCGAGGCCGCGGGGGCGGTCGGTGCCCAGCTGTTCGATGTCGGTTTCGTCGCGCAGCGCTAGGACGCTGGTGAGCAGTTGCGCCTTGGAACGGAAGTAGTGCAGGACGCCGGCCTGGGTGACGCCGGCCCGGTCGGCGATCTCGGCGAGAGAGGCGTTGTTGTAGCCATGGGCGGCGAAGGCGTCCATGGCGATTCCGAGGATCTCCTGCCGTCGCTGCTGGGCTTTGAGGCTCTTCCCGGTACGAGGCTGCGGCTTACCGTTCGGCTTGCTCTCGCTCATTGTGCGCAGTCTACGGGGCTCTCGATCAGTGGTCACGACCTGATCAAACCTGGGAAAGAACTTCCGCACAAGGACTTACTAAGTACTTAGTAAGTGTGCTTTCCTGCTCCCGTTCCACCCGCTTCGTGCCGCGCCGCGGCCTGGAAGGACGAGCATGAGCCGCCCTGCTCTCACCGATGACGCCGAGTTGCGGCGCCGCATCCGAGACCTGGATCTTCCCTCCAAGATCCGGCTGCTGACCGGCGCGAGCCTGTGGCGAGTCCCGTCCGAGCCCCGGCTCGGGCTGTCGGCGGTGACGATGTCCGACGGCCCGCAGGGGGTGCGGGGGACAGGTGATGAGCCCGACGCCACCGGCCTGCTGGCCCCCGCGCCGAGTGCACTGGCGGCAGCCTGGGACACCGAACTCGCCGAGCGGCTGGGCGCGCTGTTCGCCGCGGAGGCGCGCCGCAAGGGCGTCGACGTCGTGCTGGCCCCGGCGGTGAACCTGCAGCGCACCCCGGTCGCCGGGCGACACTTCGAGTACTTCTCCGAGGACCCCTTGCTCACCGGCACCCTGGCGGCCGCTCTGGTACGCGGCATGCAGGGCCGGGGCGTGGGCGCGTGCCTGAAGCACTTCGTGGCCAACGACTCGGAAACCGACCGCACCCACTACCGCGCCCGGCTGGACGAGCGGACGCTGCGGGAGGTCTACATGGCCCCCTTCGAGCAGGTCCTCGCCGAGGCCGCGCCGTGGAGTGTGATGGCCGCGTACTCGGGCGTCGACGACGGGACCGAGTCCGCGCCGATGTCCGAGAACGCGCGGTTGCTGCGCGAGGTACTGAAGGGGGAGTGGGGTTTCTCCGGGCCCGTGGTCAGTGACTGGGCCGCGACCCGCTCCACCGTGGCCTCGGCGGTCGGCGGTCTTGATCTGGTGATGCCCGGCCCCCACGGTCCGTGGGGCGACGCCCTGGTGGCGGCCGTGCGCGCGGGCGAGGTGGACGAGCAGCTCGTCGACGACAAGGTGCTGCGGCTGCTGCGCCTGGCTCGTCACACGGGGAGGCTCGGTGACCCCGGACAGAACCCCCCGCCACCGCCCGCCGCTCCCGCCGGGCCCGCGGAGGAGGAGTTCCGTCTCCTGCGTGAGGTCGCCGCCCGCGGCACGGTGCTGCTCCGCAACGAGGCAGACCTGCTGCCGCTGACACCGGAGAGCATCCGCAGCGTCGCGCTCATCGGCCCCAACGCCGTGGCGCCGTACCTCCAAGGCGGCGGCAGCGCCTTCGTTCCGGCCGTGCGCACGGTGTCCTTCGAGGAAGGCCTGCGCGCCGCACTGCCCGAGCACGTACGCATGTCCGTGCACCGGGGCGGCGATGCCCGTCTGCGCCCGCCGTACCTGTCCGATGCGCTGCTGAACGATCCCGACACCGGCGCCGCCGGGGTACGGGCCGACCACGTCGACGCCGAGGGCCACCGCATCGGTGGTGACGTGCGTCAGTCCGGCGACTGGAGTGGCTACGGCGGCTTCGGACCGACGACGCACCGGGTGGTGCTGCGCACGGTGCTGACCCTCGCCGAGCCCGGTACGCACCGCCTGGAGGTCGGGTGCGTGGGCCGCTTCCGGGCGACCGTGGACGGCGAAGAGGTACTCAGGGGCGACGACGACCGGGGCGTGGAGCTGATCCTCGACTCCAGTCACAACAACCCGCCGTTGCATGGCATCGACCTGGAGGTGGGGCCGCAGCCGCGCGAGATCGCGCTCAGCATCGACCTGACCGTGATCGAGGCCGGCGGCTACGGCCGTTTCGTCACTGCCCAGCTGCGGCATGCCCCGCCCGGGCCGACGCCGTACGAGGAGATCGCCGAAGCCGCCGCCGCGGCCCAGGCGGCCGACGTGGCCGTGGTCGTCGTGGGCACCAACGAAGAGGTCGAATCCGAGGGCTGGGACCGCACCGGGCTCGACCTCCCCGGCCACCAGGACGAACTGGTCCGCAAGGTGATCGCCGCCAACCCGCGCACCATCGTGGTCGTCAACGCCGGCGCCCCGGTGCTGCTGCCCTGGGCGGATGAGGCTCCCGCCCTGCTGTGGGCGTGGCTGCCGGGCCAGGAGGCCGGGCACGCACTGGCCGATGTCCTGCTCGGCCGGATCGAGCCGTCGGGCCGCCTGCCGTGGACCCTGCCCGCCCGCGCGGAGGACGTGCCCGTCCCCGACGCCCGTCCCCGCGACGGCATCGTGGACTACGGCGAAGGCGTTCACGTCGGCCACCGGGCCTGGGACCGCGAGGGGATCGTCCCGGCCTTCCCGTTCGGCCATGGTCTCGGCTGGACCCGATGGACCTACGAATCCGTCACCGTCAGCGAGTCCGTGCCCCTCCCCGAGTCGTCCGTCTCCGCCATTCTGCCCAACCCCGCAGGCGGAGACGGGCTCAACCTGACCGTGGAACTGACCAACACCGGCCCTCAGCCTGGCCGTGAGGTCGTCCAGGTCTACCTGGAGCCGCCGCAGGACGGCCCCGACCGCCCGGTGCGCCTGCTCGCCGGCTTCGCCACCGTCCACGCGACACCGGGCGCATCCGTCACCGCTGAGGTGTGCGTGCCCGCTCGCGCCTTGGAAATCTGGGACACCGAGGCCGGTACGTGGCGTACTCCGCCCGGCCGCTACCGCCTCCACGTCGGACGCTCCAGCCGTGATCCGCATCTCACCGCCGAGGTGACCGTCGACGACGGCCGCCTGCGCCCCGCAGGCTGACCCACCCGGCCCTATTCAGCCGCTTTTGCCCCAGTCGCCCCCCCCGCGCCCCGTTCAGCGCGACCGCAAGGAGCCGTAACCATGTACATCACCCGTCCCACCACCAGAACCCTCCAGATCGCGTGCGCCGCCGTCGCGGCGGCTCTGCTGGCCACCGGTTGCGGCCGTAGCGCCGACTCGGAGCCAGGCAACGACGCCCCGGCGAAGATCAGCAGCGGCAAGGCCAAGGGCAAGCTGGTCATGTGGTCCATGGGCGACAAGGCCGACAAGGACCTGCAGAGCCTGGCGAAGAAGTTCGAGCAGCAGAACCCGGGCGTCGACGTCCAGATCACCGCGGTGCCGTGGGACGCCGCGCACGAGAAGCTGACCACCGCGATCGCCGGCGGCAACACCCCGGACATGTCCCTGATCGGCTCCACCTGGATGGCCGAGATGGCCTCCATGAACGGCTTCCAGGCCACCCCGGCCTCGTTCAAGGAGTCCGCGTTCTTCCCCGGCCAGTGGGACACCACCAAGTACAAGAACAACTCCTACGGCGTCCCGTTCATCGCCGACACCTCGGTGATCTACTACCGCACCGACATCACCGCGAAGGCCGGCATCAAGGGAGCCCCTGCCGACGACTGGGCCGGCTACCTGAAGGATCTCAAGACCATCCAGGCCACCGCGGGCAAGCAGAACCCCAAGCTGCGCAACGCCACCCAGTTGCAGGTCGGCTTCAACTCCTGGCTCTTCTGGCTGCCGTTGGTGTGGCAGCAGGGCGGTGACATCTACGACGCGAAAACCACAAAGTTCACCTTCGATGCACCCGCGGTCACCAAGGCGCTGGAGCACTACAGGGGCATCTTCAAGGACAAGCTGTCACCGAACGACAAGACCGACGCCCGTCAGAACCTCCAGAACGGGCTGATCGGCACCGTGCAGCAGGGCCCCAGCAGCGGCGGCGACCTGCAGAAGAACGCTCCCGAACTGGACAGCAAGTGGCAGACCATGCCGCTGCCCAAGGGCACACAGTCGGCCGGCCTGGCAGGCGGCAGCGACCTGGCGGTCTTCAAGGACGCCAAGAACTCCGACGCGGCCTGGAAGTTCGTCCGGTTCCTCACCGAGCCGAAGAACCTGGCCGAGTACGCGGACGCCTCCGGCAATCTGCCCGCCGCCGTCCAGTCCTGGTCGGAGAGGGGCCTGGGCGAGAACCCGAAGATGGCCGCCTTCGAGACCCAGCTGAAGGTCACCAAGGCCCCGCCGGCCATCACCACCTGGCAGCAGATCGCCGACGCCATCGACGGGGAGCTGGAGAAGCTCGCCTACGGCAAGGCCACCGTCGCCCAGGTGCAGCAGAACCTGCAGTCCAAGGCCACCAGCATCGGCACCGGCCGCTGAAGCGCCGCAGCCCGCATCCCTCGTACGGACGGATGACCACCATGCCCACGAGCACCGTCGCCGGGCAGGGCTCCCAGGAGCGCGCCACCGCCGGCAAGCAGCCGGCGGCCCGCCGCCGCACCCTTTCGCTGCGGCGCGCCGCGCGGGACCGCCAGGCCCGCGCCGCCTGGGTCCTCGCCGCCCCGTTCCTCGCCCTGTTCCTCGCCTTCATGCTGCTGCCGGTCACCTGGTCGCTGCTGATGAGTCTGACCGACACCAAGAGCGCCGACCTGCGCACACCGCTGAACGTGTCGTTCACCGGCTTCGACAACTACGTCCGGCTCTTCCAGGACCCGCAGTTCTTCACCGCTCTGCGCAACACAGCCGTGTTCGTCCTGGCGGCCCTGCCCCTGACGCTGGCCGCCGGGCTCGCCGCGGCGGTCGCCCTCGACCGCGGCATCCGCCGCTTCCGGGCGATCTTCCGGGTCGGCTTCTACCTGCCGGTGATCACCAGCATTGTGGCCGTCGCGGTGGTCTGGAAGACCCTCCTCGAACCCCACGCGGGCCTGGTGAACACCGTTCTCGCCTGGTTCGGGATCGACGGCCCGGCCTGGCTGGCCGACACCCGCTTCGCCCTGCCCGTCATGATCGTGATGGCCGTGTGGCGCAACCTCGGCACCGTCATGATCATCATGTTGGCGGGCCTGCAGTCCGTGCCCCAGTCCCTGATGGAAGCGGCGGAACTCGACGGGGCCGGGCACTGGCAGCGGTTCTGGCGGGTCACCTTCCCCCTGCTGCGCCCCGCCCTGCTGCTCACCGCCGTCACCACCGGCATCGGCTACCTGCAGTTCTTCGACGAGCCGTTCGTCATGACCGACGGCGGACCGCTGGACTCCACCCTGTCGACCACGTTGTACGCCTACAAACAGTTCGGCAACGGCAACTACGACGTCGCGTCGGCGGCCGGCTACGTCGTCTTCGTTCTGATCATCGCGCTGACCGTGCTGCAGTTCCGCTTGCTGCGCGACAAGGACTGATGCCCCATGACCACCCTCACGTCCGCCCCCACACCATCGGCCACGGACAAGGTCCTACGGCGCCGCCGCATCCGGCAGGAGTGGGGCCGCCCGTGGCTGTACCTGCCGCTCACCGGCCTGTTGCTGCTGATGGTCACGCCGTTCCTGTGGATGCTGTCCGGGGCGTTCAAGCCCGAGGCGGACATCCGCAAGATCCCGCCCGACCTGATCCCCGCCAGGCCCACGCTCGCGAACTACCGGGAGCTGTTCAGCACCCTGGACTTCACCGGCATGTTCGCCAACTCCGTGATCGTGGCCCTGGCTGTCACCGCGGGGAACCTGATCTTCTGCTCGATGCTCGGCTACGCCCTGGCCAAGCTGGAGTTCCGCGGACAGCGCGCCGTCTTCACCCTGGTCATCGCGACCCTCATGGTCCCCGGCCTGGTCACCTTCGTACCGCTGTACGTACTGGTGGCCAACATGAATCTGACCGGCTCCCTCCTCGGGCTGATCCTGCCCTTCCTGGCCACACCCTTCGGGGTGTTCCTGATGCGGCAGTTCATCTCCACCCTGCCGGACGAGCTGATCGACGCCGCCCGCGTCGACGGCTGCCGCGAACTGGCCATCTTCTGGAAGATCGTTCTCCCGCTGACCAAACCGGCCCTCGCCACCCTCGGGATCATCACCTTCCTCGGCTCCTGGAACAACTTCCTGTGGCCCTTGGTCGTGGCCCAGAACGAGAGCCAGTACACCCTCCCCGTCGGCCTCGCCCTGGCCAGCAGCGGACAGGACTTCACCCGCTTCGGCATCCTCCTCGCCGGCGCCGTGATCGTCCTGCTCCCGGTGGCCATCGTCTTCCTCCTCTTCCAGCGCCACTTCGTCGCCGGCATCGCCACCACCGGCCTGAAGTGACCCCCGCCCCGGCGCCCTTACCCGGCCCCCACGCGCCGGCTTCGCACCACCCACGCCATGCAGGCGCGCCGCCGTGCATGGCCGTCATACCCGCAAGGAGCCGCACCATGAAATCCCCCACCCGGCAACGACGCCGGACCACCCTTTCCCTGACAGCCACCGCAACCCTGCTTGCCACACTCCCCGTCCTGCCGGCGGCCACACCGGCCTCGGCAGGCACCGCGCCCGGCACCGTGCCCGGCAGGGCGTCCGTCTGGCTCACCGACCTGTCCACCGACACCCACCTGGCCAAGCAAGCGCCGGTGACCTGGAAGACCGGCCCCGCCCCGGCCGGCTCGGTCATCACCGTGGACACCAGCCGCAAGTATCAGTCGATAGCCGGCTTCGGGGCCTCGTTCACCGACTCCTCCGCCTGGCTGGTCGGCACCAAGCTCGACGCCGCACAGCGCAACGCCCTGATGCGTGACCTGTTCAGCCGCCGCGACGGCATCGGCCTGAGCTTCCTGCGCCAGCCGATGGGCGCTAGCGACTTCACCGTGAGCGGCAACTACTCCTACGACGACGTGCCCGTCGGCCAGAGCGACCCCACTCTCGCGCACTTCAGCGTCGACCACGACCGGGCGTACACGCTCCCCCTGCTCAAGCAGGCCGGCCGGATCAACCCGCAGCTGACCGTCATGGCCACCCCGTGGAGTGCGCCGGGCTGGATGAAGACAAGCGGCTCGATGGTCACCGGCCAACTCAAGCCGGACTCCTACCAGGCGTATGCCAACTACTTCGCGAAGTTCCTCAAGGCGTATCAGGCGGCAGGCGTCCCGGTCCGCTACGTCACCCCGCAGAACGAACCGCTGTACGAGCCCTCCACCTACCCGGGCATGTCCCTGCCCGCCGACCAGGCCAAGACCTTCGTCAACGACTACCTCGCCCCGACCCTGCGTAAGCAGGGCCTGTCCACCGGCATCCTGGGCTACGACCACAACTGGGACATCACCAGCTACCCCGAATCCCTGTACACCGACCCGGCCACAGCCAAAAACGTCGCCGGTACGGCCTGGCACTGCTATGCCGGTGACGTGACGGCGCAAACCGTCGTCCACAACGACTACCCCAACAAGCCCGCCTTCCAGACCGAGTGCTCCGGCGGCACCTGGGAGGGCGACGAACAGGGCGGCTTCGCCGGAACGATGGACAACGTCATCAACGGACCCCGGAACTGGGCCCAGAGCATCGTCCGCTGGAACATGGCGCTGGACACCAACGGCGGGCCCAGGAACAACGGATGCAGCGGCTGCCGCCCGGTGGTGACGGTCGCGCCGAACACCGACGGCACATGGACATACACGCCGACGGCCGACTACTGGGGCCTCGCCCAGGCCAGCAAGTTCGTCCAGCCCGGCGCGCACCGGGTGGCCTCCAACACCCTCGGCAAGGGCAGCATCGAGGACGTCGCCTTCACCAACCCCGACGGCTCCACCGCACTGGTCACCTACAACTCGGGTGCCACCGAACGCACCTTCACCGTCGGCTGGGGCAACCGCCACTTCAGCTACACACTCGCAGCGGGAGCGGCCGCCACCTTTACTTGGACCGGCGCCCAGCACGGCAGCACCGCCCCGGCCGCCATCGGCTCGGTCGACATCCCCTTCCGCAACGCCAACGGCAGCCAGGCCCTGATCAGCTACGACAGCAGCCTGCTCGCCCAGCAGCCCCAGGTGCGCGTCGGCGACCAGTGGCTCGGCTACACCCTGCCCACGGGCGCATCCCTCAGCCCGCCCACCGGCGAGACGGCCCTGTCCCGCGACGGCTGGCAGGCAACGGCCTCCGCGAGCAGCTCGGACGACCCGCCCTCCAAGGCCACCGACGGCGACGCGTCCACCCGCTGGAGCCTGGGGCGCGGCATGCAGCCGGGCGACTGGTTCCAACTCGACCTCGGCTCCACCCGGACCTTCGACCAGATCGTCCTGGACGCCACCGCCTCATCCGGCGACTTCGCCCGCCAGTACGAGGTGTACACCTCCGACGACGGCACCAACTGGGGCAAGCCCATCGCCACCGGCCCCGGCAGCACCGTGACCCGAATCCAGCTCCCCACCACCACCGCCCGCTACATCCGCGTGGTCAACAAGGCCGCCTCCGGCAGCTGGTGGTCCATCCACGACGTCTCCGTCCTCGCCCCCGACGGCAAGAGCACGTCGAGTACGAGCAGCGACAAGGGCGTTCAGCGCAAGAGCGCGCAAATGCCCGACGGCACGCGGCTGTCGGTGGCATACAACTCCGGCACCGGCACCGCCACGTTCGACGTCCCGTGGGGCGGCACCACGTACAGCTACCGACTGCCCGTCGGCGCCGCCGCGATCTTCACCACGCGGTCAGCCTGAAACCCAGACCCAACCCCCACCCCCGCAACTTCCCCTCGTGGTCTGTGTCCTGCACCGCGACGCCGCTCTGCGAGCCGCATCGGCAGGCCGTCGTGACACAGCCACGCTTTCCACCCCGAGGAGGTGGCATTCGATGAAGGAATACGGTCACACCGTAGGCGACACAGGAACGAGGCTCGGTACCTCGCGCCGCAGCTCGGCCTGGGCCCGATTCACGGCCGCGGCAACAACCGCGGCGTCAGCGGTATCAATGGTGATCAGCCCGGGTGCCCGCGCCAGAGCCGACGCAAGCGTACGCCTTGGGACCGCGCAGTCGATGGTGCCGTCGGCGACCGTCCGCCCACGCGCCCGCTCACGCACGACCAGGAGGACAGCGTCCATCGGGCTGGCCCTCGCTGGCCTGCTCCTGGGCACGGCAGCGGTGCCCGCCTCGTCCGCACCCGCACCGGGTAAGGCCGGTGGCGACGACGGCTGGGTGCTGAGCACGACCGACACCTCGAAGAACTACTCCCCGACGTTCGTCGGCAACGGCTACTTCGCCGCGCGGGTGCCGGCGGCGGGCCACGGATACGGCAGCGTGCCCATCACCACTCAGTCCCAGCTGGCCGGCTTCTACGGAGCTCCTCGGGAAGGGGCCGAGGAGCGGGCCAGCCTGCCGGCTTGGACCACGCTCGGCTTCGGCGGCAGTGGCAGCGGCGGTGTATACGGCATCGGCAGCTGGTCCTGCGGGTTCAACCAGCTGTGCCCGGCCGCGTACGGGAAGATATCCGGCGGCGCGTTCGTCGAGAACTCCCATTCGGGTGGGATCGTGGGCGGCTACCTGGCCGGCCTGAACACCGGTGGGGCGACGGTCGGCGGCACCGGCGTCGTTCCGATCCGTGATGCGCCGGCCGGCAAGGCCACGCTGGCCATCCGGTACTCCAACGGCAGCGGCGACCCGCAGACCATCCACCTCGGCGTCAATGGCACGCTCCAGCAACTGACCGTTCCCGACTCGGGCGGTTGGGACAAGTGGGCGGTGATAACCCTGCCGGTGACGCTGAAGGCGGGCGCGAACACACTCGCGATCACCGTCAAGGAGGGTGACACGGCGCGGGTGAACGTCGACTACCTCGCGGCGTATCCGGAAGGCGCACAGCCACCCACCGACATAGCCCCCCTGACGGTCGGCACCACCAGCAAGTACCGGCAGTCGCTGGACCTGCGCACCGGGGTGCTGAGCACGTCGTTCGACTGGACCTCGCCAGCGGGCGACAGAACCAGCTTCGCCTACGAGGTCAACGCCAACCGTGCGGAGGGCCATCTGGGCACGGTGAGCGTGCGCGTCGTACCGCACTGGAGCGGAACGGCCACCGTCGTGGATCAGTTCGACGGCCGGGGCCTGCACCGCGCCTCCACCACGAACCCGCATGTGGACGGCAAGAACGCGACGCTCTCGACGACCGTCGTCACCGACGGGAAACTCGCCACCGCCGGGCTGAACTCCGTGCTGCGCGTCAACGACAAGGCCGCGCCGACCAAGGCGATGGCCGTACCCGACGACGGCAGCGCCGCACAGAGCGCCGCGTTCCCGGTCCGCGCCGGTCAGGCCTACCGGATCACCAAGTACGTCGGTATCGCCTCCAGCGTCGACACCGACCGGCCGCTCAAGAAAGCGACCCCGCAGCAGGCCGCCGCGGATACCGCGGCCCGCGCCGCCGAAGCCGGTTACCGGACGGCGATCGACCGCAACAACAAGGCATGGTCACGCCTGTGGAAGTCGGACATCTCGATCCCGGGTGACAGCACCATGACCGCGCAGATCCGCGCGTCGATGTTCTACCTGCTGGCAAGCATGCGCGCCGGAGTCGACTGGAGCACCAGCCCGGGTGGACTGTCCTCGGACGGCTACAGCGGTCACGTGTTCTGGGACATGGAGACCTGGATGTACCCGGCACTGCTCGCCCAGCACCCCGACATCGCCAACGGGGCGAACACCTACCGGCAAAGGCAGCTGCCGACGGCCGAGGCGAACGCCGCCAAGCTGTCCACACCGGAGCAGCCGATCAAGGGCGCGAAGTTCGCCTGGGAGAGCGCGCTGACCGGCAAGGAGACAGCCCCCGACCCCTGGGGCACGTACGAGGTCCACATCAACTCCGACATCGCTCTCGCGCAGTGGCAGTACTACGAAGCGAGCGGCGACAAGGCGTGGCTGCGGGACAAGGCATGGCCGGTTCTGAAGGGCATCGCCGACTACTGGGCCACACGCGCCGTACCCAACGACTCCGGCGGATACGACATCAACGACGTCATGGGCCCGGACGAGTACCACTATCCCGTCGACAACAGCGTGACCACCAACGCCGGCGCACAGGCGTCACTGCGCATCGCGATCCGCGCCGCGGGGCTCGTGGGCCGGACCGCCGACCCGGTGTGGAAGAAGGTCGCCGACGGCCTGAAGATCCCGGTGGACGCGAAGCTCAACATCCACCCCGAGTTCGACGGCTACAGCGGCCAGATCGTCAAGCAGGCCGACGTCACCCTGCTGCAATATCCGTGGGCTGTGCCGATGTCGGCCGGCCTGGCCCAGAACGACCTCGACTACTACAAGGAGCACACCGACCCGGGCGGCCCGTCCATGACGGACGCGATCGCCGCCATCAACGGCGCGGCCCTGGGATCGCCGGGCTGCCAGGTCTACGACTACCTGCGCAACAGCGTGGAGCCGTACCAGGCCGCACCGTTTAACCAGTGGTACGAGACCCGCAACGGCGGAGCGTTCAACTTCACCACCGGCCAGGGCGGCTACCTGCAGGAGTTCCTCTACGGCTTCACCGGGATGCGCTGGGGAACCGACGCCGTCACCCTCGACCCCTTCCTGCCGCAGCAACTGCCGGGCGTCAACATCACCGGGGTGAAATGGCAGGGCCGCACCTTCGACCTGTCAGTCGGCCGGCAGACGACGAAGCTGACCCTGCGCTCCGGTAAGCCGCTTCCCGTGCGCGTCGGCATCGGCAGCGACGACGTGCGCAAGGTCAAGCCCGGCACAGCGCTGAAGGTGCCCACCAGGCACCCAGCAGGCGACGCGACGCAATGCGACTCGTAAACATGGCGGGCGCGGACCCAACCGACCCGCAATCGCCGTAACCGCCGGCCCGGTCTGTAAGTCAGGGCAGACCGGGCCGGCCCGCCCCCTCGGCCGGTGGCATCCGGGCTCTCCGGCCGAGGGGACGCCGAGGACTCAGTGTCTGACCAAGGCGCCGCGCAGTGTCCGCCCCTCTTCAGTCCCTCGCCGACGCGGTGGTGATCCTGACCGCGAGCGAGTCTCCGCACCAGGCCACCGCCCTACTCGGCAGCCAGCCGCATCTCCGGTTGATCCGCGAACCGGTCACCACCGAGAACAGCTTCGTACGAAGATCGCCAAGTGATCATCCGTGCTCCGATGAGACCCGGCTGGTCGACTCCAGCTGGATGACGGAGATGGCCGCCATGAACGGCTTGCAGGCCACCCCGGCCTCGATCAGACCGTGGCGGTTCTTCCCGGGGTCGTGGGACACCACGACGTGCAAGGGCACTTCTTACGGCGTTCCGTTCACCGCCGACACCTCCGTGATCTACTACCGCACCGACACCGCGAAGGCCGGCATTCATGGCGCCCCGGCCGACGACTGGACCGGGTAGTACCTGAAGGAACTGAAGGCCATCCAGGCCACCGCGGGGAAAGAAGAACCCCAGGCTGCGCCACGCCACCCAGCTGCAGACCGGCCTCAACTCCTGGCGGTTCTGGCTGCCGATGGTGTGGCAGCAGGGCGGCGACATCTACGACGCCACCGCCAAGACGTTCACCTTCGACTCTCCCGCGGTCGCCAAGGCCCTGGAGTACTACAACAGCATCTTCAAGAACGGCCTGTCACCGAACGACAAGACCGACTCGGGGCAGGACTTCCAGAACGGGCTGATCGCCACCGTGCAGCAGGGCGCCAGCATTGGTGGCAACCTCCACCTCAACGCTCCCGAGCTGGACGGCAAGTGGCAGACCGTGCCTCTGCCGCAGGGCGAGCGGTCCGTCGGCCTGGCCAGTGGCAGCGACCTGGCGGTCTTCAAGGACGCCAAGAACCCGGACGCGGCGTGGAAGTTCGTCAAGTTCCTCATCGATGTCGACAACATCGCCGCGTACGCAGACGCCACCGGCAACCTGCCCGCCGTTGCCCCTGCCTGGTGCGAGGGGAAGCTGGGCAAGAACCCCAAGATGGCCGCCTTCCATACCCAGCTGCAGGCCACCCACGCCCCGCCGGCCATCACCCCTGGCAGCAGATCGCCGACACCATCGACAGCCAACTGGAGAAGCTCGCCTACAGCAAGGCCACCGTCGCCCAGGTGCAGCAGACCCTTCAGGCCAGGGCCACCAGCATCGGCACCGGCCGCTGAACCGCCGGTACCAGGCGGCAGACTGCAGGCGCAGCCTCTGCGCGAGGTCGACCGGGGCACCCCCCAACGTGGGGCGCGGGAGGTGGCTGTCATGACTACAGACGCACCGGCACGCCAGAGGTCGACGGCCATGCACGTGCGCTGCCCGCACCGTCTGCCGGAGGAGACCTACCGGCACATCTTGGAGATGCTGGCGGAGCTCTCCCCGGTCGTGCAGGCCCTCCCGCCCACCGCGGCCCTGGTGGAGCTCAAGGGCGCCTTGCGCTACCACGACACCGACGCCAGCCACGTGGGCGAGATCCTGCGGGTGCGCACCCTTCCGTGCGCTTTGACGGCGGCTTGCCACCAGGCGTCGTGCATGGGAGTGAACCGGCCGGCGGCCCGGGCTGGTCGAGGGGTTCGGGTGCGCCGGGGCGCATCAGTCCCGGTGCAGCAGACCCGTGGTGTCGGGGGGCAGCAGCCCGTCTTGGTCAGCGGTCCTGAGGCGAGGAGGGGACCGCAGGCGTCGGGAAGTGGGATCGGCTGGTCGGAGAGGTTGACCGCGCACAGGAGGCCGTTGCCGCGTTCGAAGAGGAGTGTGTCGGCCGGACCGTCCAGCCAACGGAGCTCTTCGCCCCGCAGGCCCAGGTTGGTGCGGCGCAGGCGCAGGGCGGAGCGGTAGAGCTGGAGCATGGAGGTGCGGTCGGCCTGGTTGGCTTCGGCGGTGTAGGACTCCCAGTCCTCGGGCTGGGGCAGCCAGGGCATGGCGGACACGGAGGTGCCGAAGCCGAAGGGCGGGGTGTCGCCGGTCCAGGGGAGGGGGACACGGCAGCCGTCGCGGCGAGCGTTCCCAGGTGGGGTCCTGGAGGAGTTCTTCCGGGATGTCTTCTACCTCGTAGAGGCCCAGTTCCTCGCCCTGGTAGATGTAGGCCCCGCCGGGCAGGGCGAACATGAGGAGGGCGGCCGCTCGGGCGCGGCGGGTGCCGAGGGCGAGGTCGCTGGGAATCGGCCGGTTCCGGAACAGGGCCTGCACGCCGGTGTCGGCGCTGCCGTAGCGGGTGACGTGACGCGGCGGGCGGGACAGCGACGAGGCACCAGCTCGCTGAACCGTGGCAGCGTGGCGGATGTCATGGCCGGCTGAGGGTGAAGCGGGCGCGAAGCAGGTCGGCGGGGCGTGAGCTGTGGCCGACGAGCATGTCGAACGCTCCGGGTTCGACGATCCGGCGCCCTTCGGCGTCGACCAGGGAGCATGCCGCGGCGGGGATCGACAGTCGAACCCGCACGCTGTCGCCGGGTGGGATCGCGACCTGCCGCCAGGCCTTGAGTTCCTGCTTTGCCCACGTGACGCTCGTGACCAAGTCGCTGATGTAGGCCTGCACGGTCTCCAGTACCGGCCGGGTGCCGGTGTTGGAGACGTTTACCTCGGCGCGCACCACGCCGTCCCATGGCACGACTTCATCGAGGACGGCCAGGTCGGTGTACTCGATGGTGCTGTAGGACAGGCCCTCCCCGAAGACGAAGAGTGGTTCCTGGGTCAGGTCGGCGTAACGGTCACCGTGCTGGCCGCGCACCTGGTTGTAGTAGACGGGCTGCTGCCCGACATGGCGTGGCACGGACAGGGGCAGGCGTCCCGACGGCTCGATGAGACCGAGTACGAGCTCGGCCACTGCCCGGCCGCCTCGCATGCCTGGGTTGAACGCCTCGATCAGCGCTGCCGCCGCCAGCGCGGCGTCGGGGAGTACCGAGGGCTTGCTGTGGACCAGCACCACGACGACGGGTGTGCCGGTGGCGACGAGCGCCTCGAGGAGGGCGACCTGTCCGCCCTGCAGTTCCAGGGTCGCGGTCGAGCAAGTTTCACCGGTCAGCGCGACGGTGTCTCCGACGACGGCGACGACGTAATCAGCCGCGCGCGCGAGGCTCACCGCCTCCGCGATCTGAGCCTCGTCGACGGGCGCGGGCGCGAACAGCGGCGGACGTGGCTGCCCGTCGGGGTACACCGGTCCTTGCGGGTCCGGCACGAGGCGCCCGATGTCGGCGCCTCGGGCGTAGGTGACCGTCCACCCGTCTGGAACGGCTGCGCGGAAACCGTCGAGCACCGTCGTGACGGTCTCACGCGGGTGCCCGTCCGGCATCCAGTCCACCTGACCGGAAGCGCCGGCCCAGTCGCCGAGCATGGCCTGCGGGTCGTCGCCGTTGGGACCGATCACGGCAATCGTGCGAGGGCCCGCAGGGGTCACGGTGTGCCCCTGACCGTCTACCATCAATCCGCCCTCCAAGGGCAAGGTGCCGTCGTTGCGCAGCAGCACCAGGGACCTTCGGGCGATTTCGAGGTTGAGGGCGGTGTGCTCGGCGCACCCGATCACGTCGGCCTGGCGTGTCCGGTCCGGCGCGCGGGGGTCCTCGAACAGGCCCAGTTCCAGTTTGAGTTTTAGGATCCGCCGGACCGCCTCGTCGATCTCCTCCTCTCGCAGCCGCCCCTGCGCGACTGCTTCCTGGGCGCCCTTGAAGAAGTCCGGGGTGGTCATAACTAGGTCGTTTCCGGCCTGCACTGCGACCGTTGCGGCCTCCACGGCGTCTGCGCAGACCTGCTGCTCCCACACCATCCGGCCCACGTTGTCCCAGTCGGTCACGAGCGTGCCGGTGAACTCCCATTCGCCCTTGAGGACATCGTTCAGGAGCCACTTGTTCGCCGTGATCGGGACCCCGTCCATCGCCTGGTAGCCGAGCATGAACGTGCGACAGCCCTCGCGAGCGACCCTCTCGAACGGCGGCAGGAACCACGAGCGCAGCTTGCGCCGGCTCAGGTCCGCCTCGCTCGCGTCGCGTCCGCCCTGCGTCTCCGAGTAGCCCGCGAAGTGCTTGGCGCAGGCCAGAACCGCTGTCGGGTCGTCCAGTCCCGCTCCCTGATACCCGCAGACCATCGCGGCGCCCAGCTCCCCGATGAGTAGTGGGTCCTCCCCGAAGGTCTCGTTCACACGGCCCCATCGCAGGTCGCGGGTGATGCACAGCACCGGCGAGAAGGTCCAGTGGATGCCCGTCGCGGCGACTTCCACCGCGGTGGCCCGGGCCATGCGCTCAACGAGCTCGGTGTCCCAGGTGCAGGCCATCCCCAACTGCGTGGGGAAGATCGTGGCACCCGGCCAGAACGAATGGCCGTGGATGCAGTCGTCAGCGACGAGCAGCGGGATGCCCAGCCTGGTGTCTGCCGCCAGCTCGACGGCAGCCAGCATGCGCTCGGGCGAGGCATGCAAGATCGACCCGGCCAGCTTCGTGGCCACGACGTCCTCCAAGTCGCCCCGGGCGTCCAGCTGCAGCATCTGCCCGACCTTTTCCGGCAGCGTCATGCGGGCGAGCAGATCCTCGAGGCGTTCCTCGAGCGGTCTCGAAGGGTCCCGGTAGGCCGGTGAGGTCGTGGTCACTGAGCCCACGGGGCGCTCTGGGCGACAGGAGGACTCCGATCCTGCCCCCTGGCACGCAGTTGCCGGGTTCCGGTGTGCTTGTGCACTCATGAGTTCGATCTCCTGGGAGACTGTCGAGACGGTGCATCAGACGCCGTTGCCTGCGGGGGTACGCCTGCAAGCGCGTTGGTCTTGGCCACGTTGCCGAACCGGTGGAGGCTGGGTTCGGGCTGCGGACGACGGTGTCGCAGGCGGCACCGCTTCGCTGAGGGATCCGCGGGGCTCCCTTCGCGTCCGCGGGCCACCAGTCGCAGTGGGTTGTTGCCCTGGGCCTGATGCGCCGCCACTACGACTGCGGTGATGACCGGTTTGCGGCGGGCAGCAACGGCGTCGTGGATGGTCAGGCGGTGGCCGGATTGCCTGTCGCGGCGCTGATGGACGCGGAGAGGGACCGGGAGCTTGCGGTCACGCTCTCCTCGACGCACCGGCGAGGTCACTGGTGGGCAGCGGGTCAGGCCGGCGGGTTGGCAGGATCAGCGGTGCGCCCTGACGCAGTGGGTGTGTCGCGCCCGCGACCTCTACTTGCGTCGGGAGGCCTCCGGTCAGCGTGACCGTGGTGTGCTCCGGGCCGATCGCGACGTCGAACTCGCGTCCCTGCCACAGCATCCGGCGCAGGGTGATGCCGTCCAACTGAGGTGGCAGGGTCGGGTCGAGCCTGAGTCGGTCTTCACGCCAGCGCATCCCGCTGAAGCCGTAGAGGAACACCTGCAGGAAACCGCCCTGTCCGGTGGTGAACGTGAACGCGCCTCCGTGACGTCCCTCGGCGAACTGGTTGAACGGTCCGCGTATGAACGGGTCCACGCTGCGCCGCATGAAGTCGTAGGCTTCGGACCCGGGCATACCCAGAGCGGCGTGGGCGATGGAGTGGATGGAGTCGGTCATGGACGGCCCGTCAGGGTCGGTGCGCGGCACGTAGTAGTCGAGATCGTTCCGCGCGACCTCGGCGGGCATGGGGTGCTCCCAGGGATACTGCAACATCACCACGTCGGCCTGCTTTATGGTTTCGCCGTCGTAGCCGTCGTACTGCGGATGGATGCCCAGCTCCTCGTCGAACAGCACCCGCAGGCCGTCGGCGACCCGGTCCCACTCGGGGTCCGCGGCCACGCCCACGACCTTCGCCGCCCGGGTAGCGATCCGCAGGGCCTTGGCGGCCGCGACGTTGGTGTACACGCTGTTGTCGACCGGGAAGTGGTATTCGTCCGGACCCATCACCTGGTTGATGTCGTAGCCGCCGGTGTCATGGGGAACGGCGGAGCTCACCCAGAACTCGGCGGCACCCTTCAGCACCGGCCAGGCCTTCTCTGCGAGCCAGCCGCGATCGCCGGTGGCGAGGTAGTACTGCCAGTGGGCGAGTGCGACGTCGGCAGTGATGTGGTGTTCGAGGTCACCCATTTCCCAGCCGGGTGGGGTCTGTTCGTCCCCATGCAGCGCGCTTTCCCAGGGGAACCTCGCACCCGCGAACCCTGTTCGGGCCGCATACTCCTGGGCCGTGGCCAGACGCTGCTGGCGATAGGTGTTCATACCCACCGCGATGTCCGGGTGCTGGGCCAGCAGCGCTGGATACATCCAGGTCTCGGTGTCCCAGAAGACGTGCCCGTTGTAACCGTCGCCGGACAAGCCGCACGGGGACAGGCTCCAGTTCACCCCGGCGCGGGCGCTCTCCAGCAGGTAGAACATGCTCGCGCGGACCTGCAGCTGCAGCACCGGATCCCCCAGGACCTCGATATCGGCCCGCCACAGGTCGGCCCACGTCGCCTCGTGCTCGGCCAGCAGGTCCCCGTACCCGGTGTCCGCCGCGGCCGCCGCGGCGGCGCGAGCAGCCGACACCGGGTCTTCGGAGTCCTGGGAACTGGCCACGCCTACGTATTTGGTGACCGTGTACGCGCTGCCGGCCTGCACATCGAAGGTCGTCTGCACACCGACCGACTGGACCTCGTCGGTCTCGAACTCTGCTACGTGTGCCGCCACCCCGGTGGGCAGTTCCAGCCGCGACGCGAGCGCTGCGGTGATGCCCGTGCCGAGCGTCGTCACCGTCTCGTACGACTCGGCCGCCGCACCGTCGTAGCCCTTGCTCGACTGTTCGGTCAGCCTTGCGCTGGTCCCGTCGAAGACCCCGGACACGCGCGCGCTGCCACTCCAGTGCGGGGTGAAGGTGAGCTGGACGGCGGCCACGCGATGCCGGGCCTGGTGCACCAGTACCTGGTAAGTGAGATCGGTGCGGCGGCCCGCCGGTGAGGTCCACGTCGCTTGTGTGGTCAGCAACCCGGCCCGCAGATCCAGTGTCTGCCGGTAGTCGCTGACCGCTCCCTGCTCCCGGTCATCCTGTTCACCTGCCCGCGCCGCCTGGGGTAGCCGGCCATAGGTGCCCGACTCGTCAGAGAACGCCAGCGTGGACCAGGTCGGGATGTTCGCGTACTTCTCGACCGGGCCGTCCTGGGCGAAGAAACCGGCCAGGTGGGCTTGGCTTTCGATCGGCGTCGTCGCGTATCCCGTCCCCGCCGCGGGGATCCGGCCACCGAAATAGCCGTTGCCGAGGAAGGTCGGCGCGTAGTCGTCGTCGGTTTCGGTGGTGCTGAGCGTCCACCCGGTGTCGGGCCGGGACTTTTCTGTGGCGGTGGTGGTGTGGTCGTCGTGACCGGGAGGAGCGTGCTGGGACCGCGCGGGTGCCGGGTCGTGGGTGGGGTTGTCGTGATCGGAGGGGTCTCCGTGGGGGGTCATGCGTGCCCTTCTCGGATGGGTCTTGTCGTGGGGTTCATGGGCTGGGTGCGCTGGGTGGCTGGGCGTAGCCCGGAGTTCGAGAACCGGCCTTCTGAATGTGCGTGGCTCAGGACTTGGAGCCGGACAGGGCGATGCCTTCGACGATCTGGCGTTGCGCGAACGCGAACACGACCAGCATCGGTGCCGCCAGCAATGTCGTGGCGGCCATCAGAGCGGGCCAGTCGGAGGTGTACTGGCCCATGAACTGGTTGACCAGCAGCGGCAGCGTGAACTTCTCGGAGCTGTTGAGGAAGATCAGCGGGGTAAAGAAGTTGTTCCACTGGGCGAGGAAGGTGAAGATCCCCAACGCCGTGAGAGGGGTGCGCAGCAGCGGCAGGATGATCGTCACGAACCTGCGGACCCGTCCGGCGCCGTCGAGCTGGGCGGCTTCCTCCAACTCCACGGGGATGCCTTTGATGTACTGACGTAGCAGGAAGACGCCGAAGGCGTTGAACAGCGCGGGCGGCACGATGATTGCGGCATGGGTGTCCACCCAGCCCAGCCAGCCCATGATGATGTACAGCGGGATGATCGTGAGCTGGCCGGGGACCATCATGGTCGCGAGGAAGACCATGAACAGCCAACGGCGGCCCCAGAAGTCGATCCGCGCGAACGCGTAGGCGGCCATCGCCGAGGTGAGCAGGGAGACCGCGGTGACCGTCAGGGCGATGTAGGTGCTGTTCCAGAGGCCGCGGACGAAGTCGGCCCCCTCCAGTGCGGTGCGGTAGCCCTGCTGGTTCCAGTCCTGAGGGAAGAGCTTGGGCGGCTGCATGAAGATCTCGCCCAGGGGTTTGAACGAGGAGAACAGCATCCAGACGAAGGGCAGCGCCATGCCGATGGCGCTGACGAGGAGGACCGCGTGCAGCAGCAGTTTGTGACGGGCGGGCCGGCCGCGGCCGGAAGCGCCCTTGGCGGTCCTGACCGCGCGGCTGATGGTGTCGGAGAAAGTACTCATTCTGTGTAGTGGACCCATCTCTTCTGGGCTGCGAGCTGGCAGCCGGTGACTACGAGCAGGGCCAGGAACAGGAGCAAGGCGAGAGCCGATGCTTCCCCGAAGTTGAATTCGCCGAAGGCGGTCTGGACCACCTCGTAGACGATGGTGCGGGCGGAGTCCGGAGCCCCGTTGCCGAAGAAGACGTAGATGTAGTCGAACACCTGGAACGAGCCGATGATCGAGGTGATGGAGAGGAACAGGATGGTCGGGGACAGCAGCGGGATGGTGACGTGCCGCAGCTTCTGCCACTCCGAACAGCCGTCCAGCAAGGCGGCCTCCAGGTACGAACGGTCGATGCTCTGCAGCCCGGCCATGAACATGACCAGCTGGTAGCCCAGGCCCTGCCAGATCCCGACGATCGCGAAAGCCGGGATGACGAACCGGGCGTCCTGCAGCCAGTTCGGCGCGGGCAGCCCGATCCCGCGTAGCGCGTTGCTGACCGGGCTGATGTCGGGGTTGAACAGCCACAGCCAGATCGCCGCGACCGCGACCGAAGAGGTGATCACCGGGGCGAAGAACGCCAGCCGGTACACCGGGGTCAGCTTGCCGGCACGCTGCATCAGCAAGGCGAAGAACAATCCCGTGAGCATCAGTCCCGGCACCTGCAACACCGTGAACCAGACGGTGTTGACCGCGGAGCGCTGGATGCGCGGGGAGGACACCACGTCGACGAAGTTGGACAGGCCGGCGAAGGATCGGGTGCCGAACCCGTCCCAGTGGTAGAACGCCAGCACCAGAGCGAACAGCAACGGGCCGACCATGAACACCACCAACCCCAGCAACTGGGGCGCCAGGAACAGGTATCCCGCGGCCGTGTCCCCACGGCGCCGGCGCCGGCTACGGCGGTCCGGGCGGACGTCCGGGTCCCCGGGCCCCTGCTGCGCCGGGGTCCGGGAACGGGCGCTGCTTACGGCCATCAGGACCCCTTGTTGATCAGCTGGACCACCTTGCCGCTGAACGATCTCGGCGTCCCGTTGCCCGCCTTGAGCATCTTGTCCACCAGCCGCGGGAGCTCGTTGGCGACCTTCGCGTTGCCGGCGATCGCGCTGGGGACTGCGTAGCCCTTGGCCGCGACGTCGTTGAACAGGCTGCCGTGCGCGGGCACGTGGCCCTCGGTGACGATGTCGTCCAGGCCCTTGACCGACGGCACCGCGTTGCCGCCGCCGGACAGGCGGAACCTCTGCCCCTCGGCGTTCAGGTAGTTGCCGAGGAACTCCAGCGCCTTGGCCTGGTTCTTGGACTTGGCGTTGACCGACAGCGCCGCCGTGTTGACCGGTACCGGCATGACGTCCTTACCGGACAGGGAGGGCAAGGGGGCGATGTCGAAGCCGAACTTCAGCTTCTTGACGTTCGGCAGGATGACGCGGCTGGAGGTGACGCAGGCCAGCTGGCCGGCGTAGAACAGCACGTCACCGCTCTGTCCCTGCGGGAGGGTGCCGGAGTAGGCGATGTTTCCCGACTTCAACTGCTCGAACAGCCACGCCAGTGCCTCCTGGGACTTGGGGTCGGAGTCGAACACCGCCTTGCCGGAGTCGTCGAAGAGCGTCCCGCCGAAGGTGGACATCCAGCCGAACCAGTCGAACCAGTTGCCGGAACCGATCAGCAGACCCTTCTTCTTGGTGGCGCGGATCTTGTCGAGCAGGTCGGTCAGCGCGTCCTGGGTCCAGGTGCCCGCCTCGAACTGGGCAGCCGGGTCGGTGCTGACGCCCGCCTCGGCCAGGAGGTCCTTGTTGAACCAGAACACCAGCGGACTGCAGTCCACCGGCAGCCCGTACAGCCCGGGGCTGCCATCCGCAGGCCTGCACCACTGGTACAGCCCCTCGTGGAAGTCATCGAGCTTGACCGCGGCGTCGCCACTGTCCAGGTAGTCGGTGAGGTCGAGCAGCTGCTTGGTCTCGATCAGCTTGGCCATGTAGATGTCACCGACGTAGAAGGCGTCGGGAGCAGCGCCGGCCGACAGTTGCGACAGCAGCTTGGAGAGGTAGTCACCCACAACCTGTTGGTAGGTGACCTTCACCCCCAGTTTCTCGGTCATCTTCTCGGAGAACCGACGGAACACCTCCGACTGGGGCGGTCCGTCCCAGCCCGCCCACTTCAGTGCGGGTCCGCTCCCCGCGGAGCCACCGCCGCATGCCGCAAGCGCAGGCGCGGCGGCCAGACCGAGACCGGCGAACATGCCCGCCTTGAGGAGGTTGCGGCGGTCCACAGCCGTGGTGGCAGCCGCCTCCTTGATCACATTCTTGCCTCTGAACACAGTCATCCCTTCCGCTGACGGTACGTCGCCGTAGAGCAGCCCTTGATCGTTTCGCCGCGTCACGGCGCCTGGTCGAGCTTGTGGGCGCAGGTTCGCTGGCCCTCGGTGTCATCGATATAACTTGTGTGTTACCGATAAAACGGGGACCGTAGGGCCGTTTGCCGCAGCAAGTCAAGGGGTCTGCACGCACGAGACGGCGACCGTCGCAGTGGCGCCCACACTGGGGCGCCATCGGGAGGGGCCCGGCATACCCCCTGACCACTTCGCGTATATTCCACCAGGTCACGGGTGTCCTCTGCGGCGCGGGGCATACGCATGACACACCCGGGGGACGCTCGACGACAGCCCTCAGCGATCCTGCGGCCCTGATCGGCGCGACGATACGGTCAGGCGGGCGGGCGGGTCGAACATGCTTGACTGTCGCGCTTCCTGCCCACCAGAATGAGCGGATGGGTTTTACCGATCAACCATCGGTTCCGCGGCGCGGTCGCAAGCCGGCCGCTGAGGGAACGTCCGCGTCGTCAAGGCCGACCATGGCCATGGTGGCGGCGCGGGTGGGAGTCTCCAAGCAGACCGTTCACTACGCCTTGAACTCCCCGGACCGTCTCAGCCCAACAACGTTGCGTCGGGTCCTCAAAGCAGTCGACGAGTTGGGTTACCGACCCAACCAGGCTGCGCGTTCACTGCGAACGCAGTCTCCGCGGGCCGTGGGCTTTCGGCTGTTGCCGACCACCGAAGGTCAGTCGGGCGGGGTCTGGGCGAGCTTTCTCTACGAACTCTCGGTAGCGGCACACCGGGCCGACCATGCGGTCTACTGCCACCCCGCCGCCACCGACGAGGAAGAGATCCAGGTCATCCAGGAGATCTTCAGCACGAACACCGTCGACTGCTTCGTGATCACTTCCACCCAGGACCACGACCCTCGTATCACCTTCCTGCGCGAACGCGGCATTCCCTTCGTCTCCTTCGGGCGCCCCTGGGGGCATCCCATGTCGGACACGTGGTGGGTCGACGTCGACGGCGCCGCCGGTATGGAGCAGGCCGTGGACCATCTCGCCGAACGCGGTCACCGGCGCATTGCCTACTTGGGCTGGGACGGGCGCAACGGGTTCGGGGACGACCGGGAGTCCGGCTGGCGCCGCGCCATGCGTTCACACGGCTTCTCGACCCGTGATCTCGCGGTCCGCGGGCCCGACGAAATCAGCACGGGCCGGGAACTCGCCGGCCGACTCCTCGACAGGAAGACGCCACCAACAGGATTCGTGTGCGTCAGCGACACGATCGCGATCGGTGCACTCCGAGCGTGCCGGGAGCGAGGACTGGCCGCCGGCCGTGACGTCGGCATCGTGGGATTCGACGACAGCGTCGGCGCACACTTCGTCGACCCGGGATTGACCAGCCTCGCCCAGCCACTGGAACTGGTCGCACGACACACCATGCGCCTCCTCCTCGACCGGCTCAAGGACCCAGATGCCAAGGCCGAACAGGTCCTGCTCCGGCCCACCCTCGTGGTCCGGGAAAGCACCGTGCCCCTATGAGCCTCACTGATCGAGAGCCCCGGCGATTGGCCTCTGCACTCTGTCTGCCTCGTAGGCGGCCAGCACGCCCTCTGGAGGTGATCAAGGCTGGCTTGCACGAGTCGGTGCCCCGACGCCGCTGCTTCTGCCCGCCAACGCAGCCACGACCTTCAGCGCAAAGACTGCAGGCGCAGTCTCTGCGCGAGCCCGACCTGGGCAACCCCCAACGGTCTTAGTGTGCCGCCCACCTGAGGGACGGTTGCTGCTGGGCCAACGGTTGAGTGATTGGCATGTGAGCCGTTCGATCATCGCCATGAGCTCCAGAAGTCCTTCGGTGCGCAGAAGCCGAACGCGGACTCAACGGCTCTGGGCCGCCGCGTCAGTCTGCTGTGACGCGTCGCTGGTGGTCGCGTGCTGTGCCAGTTGCTGCGGCCAGGGTGGGTTGGGGCCGGCGACCGAGCAGGTCAGGGCTGCGACCCGGGCGGCGAACCGGCAGGCTTCCGCGACTTCCTCGATCCCGAGCGCGGTCAGCCGTTTGCCGAGGAGTCCTCGGGTATCGAGGTAGCAGTCCGGCGGTGAACGAGTCGCCCGCACCGACCGTGTCAGTAACCGATGTGTGCACCGCGGGTACCTGGATGCGTTCTCCGTCGAGGGAGGCCAGGACGCCGTGGGCGCCGAGCGTGATGAGGACGAGCCGTGCTCCGTCGGCGTGCCAGATGTCGCATGCCTGCTCGGGTGGGGTGTCTGGCAGCAGCAGGGCCAGGTCGTCCTCGCTGAGCCGCAGAATGTCGGCAAGGGCACACCAGTGGGTGAGCCGGTCTCGGTAGACCCGGGGCTCCACCAGGAGCGGCCGGACGTTGGGGTCGATGCTGACGGTGGTGTGCGGTGCGGCTGCCGCGAGGAACTCTTCGACGACCGCCGCGCCGGGGCTCGCACCAGTGCCAGGGAGCCGGTGTGCAGGCAGGTCGTCTCGGACAGGTCCACGTCGGCGAGTTCGTCCCGGGTCCACTGCCAGTCGGCGGTGTCTTGGGCGTGGAAGGAGAACGCGGCCTGTCCGGTGGCGTCCAGTTCGGCCACGGCCAGTGTGCTGGGTTCGGTAGCGATGACGGCGTGCGAGAGGTCGACGCCGGATGCCTCCAAGTGGGCCCGAAAGAGGCGTCCGAAGACGTCGTCGGAGAGCCGTGCGAGGAAGCGGGCCGGGGTGCCGAGGCGGGCCAGGGCGATCGCCGTGTTCGCGGGGCCGCCGCCGGGCAGTACCCGCAGCGCGAGTTCGTTCGGGGCAGGCGGGGGCTGGGTGAAGGCGTCGGCGACGCATTCACCCAGGACGGTGATCTGACGCGGACTCATATGCTGGTCTTTTCTCGGAAGGTACGGGGTGAGCGAGGGCAGGGCTTCGTCGTGGCCTGCCACTGAACAGCTGCGGGTGGACGGTGGTAAGGGACGTCGCCGGGGCAATGGGGCATGCGTGGGTTGCCCCGCCGCTTCTGGCGGGACAGCCCACGCGGGTGCCACGAGTCGGTCTACCGGCCACCGAGCTGTTCAGGCGGGGTCAGGTCCCATGCTCTGAGCGTGTACGCGGCCGAGCCGACGCCCGTCGCACCCATCTGCACGCGCCATGGACCGTCGCCGACAGGGTAGAAGCGAAGGGTGAGGGTGCGTCCGGAGGCGGTGAAGATCTCTGCGACCGAGTGGTCGAGCAGGATGCGCAGGCTCGCGGTGGGTCCCTCGGACGGCAGGCACCAACTGCCGCCCTTGGCGCGGGGGTCGAGGGAGGCGTAAGCGCGGTCGACGAGCACTTCGCCGGTGACCGGGTCGTGCACGATGTCGAGGTACTCGGTCCCGCCCGGTGAGGTGAGCAGCCGCAGGCGTCCGCCGCGCTCCAGGGTCACCATCAGGTCGGTGGCCCGGGCCACCTCGCCGAGGTCCACCGGTTGCTCGGCGCTCACCTTGCCCGCGGCGGCGATACGGCGTTCACCGCGCAAGGCGAGCAGTTCGCGGGCGGGCTGCTGGATCAGCTCGCCGTCCGGGTCTGGCGACACCTCACGGGGCACGGACAGCATTCCCGCCCACCCTGCCTCGTCGGTCCACACGCTCGGGGCACCGACGTACTCCTCGTCCCGGGCCTCCCAGATCCAGGCCCACATCAGCCAACGTCCGTCAGGTGCGGGCAGAAGGGCAGGAGCGTAGAAGTCGGGTCCGTGGTCGAGGAGTCGAGGTGACGCGGCGTGGAACTCGCCGTCCTGTTCGCGGCCCGGCCAGTAGATCGCGCAGCTCGCCCCGTCCTCCGGGTCCCAGGCACTGGCGAGGACCGCGCCGGTGCCGTCGGGGAAGGCGGCGTACTGGGCGCACTCCCAGCCCTCCTCGGTGTTGCGGCCATCGCGAAGGGGGTGCGGTGGGCGGGCCAGGAAGACGCCCTCGTACGACCACTCGTCCAGGTCCTGCGAGGTGTACTCCAAGGCCGCGCCGCGTCCGTCGGCCAGGGCCGCGCCGACCAGCATGCGCCAGCGGTCGCCGTCCCGCCACACGTACGGGTCGCGGAACATGGTGGTGCCCTCGGGCGCCTCCGGGATCAGCAGCCGGCCGCGCTTGGTGAAGGTCGTACCGCCGTCGTACGACACCGCCGAGGTGACCGGCTGGTGCCAACGTCCGTTGTGGCGGGCGGAGTAGAAGGCGGTGAGGCGGCCGTCGTGCGAGACCGCGTTGCCCGACCAGATGCCGCCCTCGTCGTCGCTGCCCGGTGTGGGGGCGAGGGCCACCGGCATCAGTTCCCAGTGGATGAGGTCCGGGCTGCGGAAGTGGCCCCAGTGCATGTCCGCGTGGCGGGCGCTGTGCGGGTTGTACTGGAAGTGGACGTGGTAGTTGCCGTCGTGGAAGACGAGGCCGTTGGGGTCGTTGATCCAGTGGGCCGGCGGGCGGAGGTGGACCGCCGGGAAGTGCGTGTCGAGGGCTACCGCCGTCTGGGTCTCAGTCATGGGCGCGCTCGTCGTAGCGGCGGCGGACGGCGGCGGCCTGCTGGACGTTGGCCTCGGACTCCTGCAGCGAACGCTCGCCGCGCTGCCGGGTGCGCTCGGCGAGACGTTCCATGTGGCGGTCGAAACGGGCCTGGTACCGCTCGCGCATCACGGCGATCTCCTCGGCGACCGTGCCGGTGCGCGGCGCGGCGGCGGGCATCGGCTGTCCGGCCGGGCGAACGGGCAGGCGCTGCTCCAGCGGCAGGATGGTGGCCTTGGGGGAGGGCAGGGTCTGGTACCAGTACGCGGTCGAGGCCCAGTCGTCGGCGAGGTGGTTGCCGTGGCCATGCTCGATGGAGACGCGGATGCGTTCCTCGAAGCGGATCGGATCGGCCACGTGGAAGCGGTAGTTGACCGAGTAGCCGGGGACGTCGGCCTCGTGGAGGATCGCGCCGTGGTAGAGGTAGGCGTTCTTCTGCATGCCCCAGGCGTGGTTGAAGTAGTCCTCGGTGCCGGTGCCGTGCAGGGAGGGCGGCCAGCTGGCGGAGCCGTCGGCCTGGAAGTCGTCGTCGATCCAGATCATGTCGTTGCCCTCGCCCCACCAGCTGCCCTGCCGGTGGTGGACGGAGAGGTTGCAGCCGACGTAGTGGCCCTTGCCCTCGGTGTCGAGGATGACGTAGTTGTCCTCGCCGGTCACATCGACGATGTTGACCTCGGGGCTGTTGGTCTGGATGTCCGGGGCCCAGCCGTTGCAGGGGTTGCTGCGGCTCCAGCGGGCGTGGAAGTAGAGCGTGTCCTCGGGAAGTTCCTCGGGGAACAGCTCGTAGTCGATGTAGAAGTACTGCTGGATCGGCAGGTCGTTCTCGTTGACCAGCTCGATGCGGGCGCGCTTGTTGAACGGCATCGGCGCCCAGCAGTTCAACGCCGCGCTGCCGCCGAAGATCAACGACTCCTCGGGCTTGGCGGAGACGGTGAACAGGGCCGACTGGTAGCTGTTGGGCATGCAGTGGCCGATGCCGAAGAAGTCGCCGAGCGGGACGAGAACGGCTGGCTCCTCCTCGTCGTCCCAGGTGATCCGGATGAGGACCTTGCGGTAGTAGTCCGGGTCCGGCTCCTCCCAGTTGACGCCGAGCGCGTTGTGGATCTCCATCACCGGGGCCACGGTGTCGGCCTCAAGGGGGTCGATCAGGCCGGGGCCGAGGGTCTGGCGGCAGAACTGGGTCATCCAGATGTGGGTGATCCGGCCCGGCCCTTCGAGATCGGCCAGGACACGGCTGGAGTGCGCGGGGGTCGTCCAGTAGTCCTGGTTGCGGCCCCGCTGGTCCCAGCTGGAGACGCGTGCGGTGCGGGCCCGCGTGGGGCGGGTGAGGTGTTCGAGGGTGTGCGAGGACATGGGAGACTGACCCCTTCAGTGATGGTTCGCTGAACTCGGGCGGCGGGAGACTGGACCTCTCCCGCTGCCCCCTTTCTTGCTGTGGTGGTGGCTCAGGCCGGGCAGCCGCAGGACTCCCGGTAGGTGATCTCGGGCTCGAGACGGATGGCCCGGGGGCGGGTGGTGAGGGTGCCGTCGATGCGGCTGAGGAGCAGCTGCATCGCGGTGGCACCGATCTCGTGGGCGGGCTGGGTGACCGTGGTGATGCCGGGGCGGAACAGGTCCGTGTGCGGGAAGCCGTCGAAGGTGGCGAAGGCCAGGTCCTCGGGCGTGCTCAGGCCGAGCCCCTTCGCCGCCCCCAGCACGCCCACGGCGGTCTCCGTGCCGGCTGCGACCACTGCCGACGGTCGCTGCGGCTGGCGCAGCACACTCGTCATGCGCTCGCGGGTGTCCTCCGCGCGGCCGCTGCCGGTGACGATCAGGGCGTCGTCCACCTCGATGCCCGCCTCGTCCAGGGCTTCCAGGTAGCCGCGCCGCCGTTCGGCGATGGTGGAGACGTCGGTGTCCCCCGCGGCCAGCGCGATCCGGCGATGGCCGTGCGCCCGCACCAGGTGCAGCACCAGCTCCCGCATGGGGGCGGTGTTCTCGACGCCCACCTGGTCGGCCTTGACCCCGCCGAGTCGGTCGATCAGGACGACCGGAGTGCCCTGGTCGATGACCGCGGTGATCGCCTCCCGATGGGAGCGGGCGACCGGGGCGATGAGCAGGCCGTCGACCCGCCGCTCGGCCAGGACCTCCAGCCCTCTGGCCTCCAGCTCCGGGTCCTCGCCGGAGTTGGCCAGCAACACGGTCAGGCCGGCGCCCATGGCCTCCCGTTCGACCCCGTGGGCCATCGCCGCGAATGCGGGCTCGGCCACATCCGTGAGGATCAGGCCGATGGAGTCCGTGCGCGAGCGGCGCAGCGCGCGGGCCAGACTGTCTCGCCGGTAGCCCGTGGCCCGAACCGCTTCCTCGACGCGCGTACGGGTCTCGTCGCGGACCGGCCGGGTGCCGTTGATGACGTGCGACACGGTGGACGTGGACACCCCGGCCATCCGTGCAACGTCGGAGATCGTGGCCACTGCTGCTTCGCCGCCTCCTCGTGTCGTCGGACCCGATCCGCGATCCGGTCCGTAGCTCCATAGCGTCATACGGTCCGCCGGTCCACGTGGTTGACCGGTTCGCCGTCCACTGTTCCGTTGACCCATAAGCCATCGAAACGATTGCGCAGACCTTCGCACGCCGTGAGGAAGACCGTCAATGCCTGTGGCCAGTACGGAGTCGCCCACTCCTGGAAACTTCTCTGTCACACGGTATTGACACGTCGGGACTCTGGAGGCAAATTTCATCGAAACGTTTGCGTCGGCGCCCACAGAGCCACCCTGACGTCGAGCATGAGAGCACACCGGACATCAGCGTCGGAGCAGACGACCTGTACCAATGTCGGGCATCTCTCCGGATCCTGTCACCCCACGCCGGTTCCGCCTCGTCACACCGTTCCCCGGAAGGCAGCAGCACCATGGCGACCTCTCCTCAGTCCGCGTCCCCGACGACGAGACGGCCCTCCGGCATCTCGCGTCGACTCCTGCTCACCGCCACCGCGAGCGCCCTGTTCGTCACCGCCACGGCCTGCGGTTCCGCGGTGAACACGGCAGATGGATCGTCGTCGGACGGCCTGATCACGCTGTCCATGCACAATCCGGACAGCAAGACGCAGGATCCGGCGACCTGGCATCTGGTACAGGAGTTCAACAAGAAGCACCCCGACATGAAGATCAAGCTGGAGGGCCAACCGGTGGACCAGCACGAGCAGCGGATGACCATCGCGGCACAGAGCGGCACGCTGCCGGAGGTCTTCTGGGTGTACGACTCGCTGGCGAAGACCATGGTCAAGAGCGGCGACCTGCTGGACCTGACCCCGGTCCTCGCCGAGAACGACCTGAAGGCGAAGTTCGCCCCGAGCATGCTCGCCGGGTTCAAGCAGGGGGGTGTCCAGTACGGCCTCCCGTACCAGGCGCTGATCACCGGCTTCTACTACAACAAGGCCATCCTCGACGAGCACAAGATCGCTGTCCCGGAGACCTTCGACGAGCTGGTCGCCGCGGTGAAGAAGCTGAAGTCGGCCGGTGTGGTCCCGATCGCGCAGGGCGCGAACAACTCGTCGTTCAGCGTCTGGGCGTTTTTGACCATGCTCGACCGCTTCGGTTACGAGTCGAAGTACCAGGACATCCTGTCCGGCAAGGCGAGCTACGACAACGCCGACTTCCTGCGCCTGTACAAGAAGGTGGAAGAGCTCGCCAAGGCCGGCGCCTTCCCCTCCAACATGAACACCCAGACGTACGCCCAGGCCGTCGCCTCCTACACCTCCGGCAAGGCGGCCTTCCTCGACGCGGGCGTCTGGGAGGCCGCGAAGATCCAGAAGAGCACCGTGGGCAAGAGCACCGGCTTCTGGGCCGGTCCCACCTTCTCCGACGGTGTCGGGAACCAGAAGCTCGTCATGAACGTCCCCTCGGCGCCGTTCGTGGTCAGCGCCAAGGTCAAGCAGGACAAGAAGAAGTACGCCGCGGTGAAGGCGTTCATCCAGTTCTATTACGGCGACGCGGGCCAGAAGATCCTGGTCGACAACGCCCAGCCGCCCGTCACCACGTACAGGCCGGACGTGGACACCACCAAGGACTCGGTGTTCGCCGCCGTCCTGGCCGAAGCCTCCAAACCCGGCTGGAAGAGCCCCAAGGCCCAGCCCGACCTGGTCGTCTCCGCGGCCACGGCGAGCGCCATGTACGACAGCTTCTACGGCGTCATGGGCGGCAGCCTCAGCCCCGAAGAGGCCGTGAAGAACGTCCAGAAGACCATCAAGTAGGTTCCGGCGGTCACCCCATGAACTGGCTCACCACACGCCGGCACTTCGCGCTCATGATCGCGCCGGCGCTGATCATCTACAGCCTGTACATGATCTATCCGATCCTGTACTCGCTCTATTACAGCTTCACCAACTTCGACGGCGTCTCCGCGGGCGGCTTCGCCGGCCCCGACAATTACCGGCAGATGGCGCAGGACGATGCTTTCTGGACATCGATGCGCAACACCGGGATCATCCTCGGCATCGCCCTGTTCCTGCTGATCCCGCTGGGCTTCCTGCTCGCGATCCTCCTCAGCGGCCGAGTCAGGGGCAGTGGCGCGCTGCGGGCGCTCGTGTTCGCGCCGGCCATCATCGCGCCGATCCTGGTCGGCCTGATCTGGATCTTCATCCTGGACCCCAAGATCGGCCTGGTGAACGCCTTCCTGCTGGCGATCGGCGTGCCCGCGAACCCGCAGTGGATCGGCGGCCCGACGCTCAGCCCGTACTCGATCGGCCTCGTCTACCTCTGGCAGCAGATCGGCTTCGTGCTCACGATCTTCTATGCGGGCCTGCGCATGCTGCCACGCGACGTGATGGAGGCCAGCAGCCTCGACGGGGCCAGCCGCCGACAGCAGCTGCGGTACATCCAGATCCCCATGCTGCGCGAGACCTTCGGCATTGTCACCGCGCTCGTCGTCACCGGCGTCTTCAAGGTCTTCGAGCTCGTCTACGCGCTCACCGGCGGCGGTCCGGTCCACCTCTCGGAGGTCATGGTCAGCTACATGTACCACATCACCTTCACCACCCAGCAGTACGGCTACGGCATGGCCCTGGCGGTGGTGGTGTTCGTGGTGGGCTCGCTCGCCACCGCGGCCACGTTCCTCGGCAACCGCCGTAAGGGAGACGTCCGATGAGCACTCACACCGACGTCCGCCCTCCCCGGTCGGCAGGCACCCCCGTACGGAAGGGCGCCCCGCCCGGGCCCCGACGCCGCGGCCGCGGCCGGCTCATCGTCTCGGCGGCCGCCTACCTGATCACCTTCGTGATCCTGTTCCCGCTGCTGTGGATCGTGCTGTTGTCGTTCCAGACCAACGACAACATCCTCAACCACCCGTTCTCGCTGACGCACCTCACGGCGGCCAACTACTCGCAGGCCCTGAAGACCCTCAACCTGCTGGTGATGTACAAGAACACCCTGATCCTGGCCGTCGTCTCGGTCACGGCCGGGCTGGTCATCTCCTACATGGCGGCGTTCGCGCTCACCCGCATGGTCTTCCGCGGCGGAAGGCGCCGTACACAGAACACACTGCGCTTCTATTTCCTGGCCGGCCTCGCCATCCCGGTCTACATCCTGCTCTTCCCGGTGTACCGGCTCGACATCACCTTCGGCCTGTTCGGCACCTACTTGGCGCTGATACTGCCGTACATCGCCGTCACGATCCCCTTCAACATCCTGCTGCTGACCGGCTTCCTGCGGGACTTTCCCGAGGAGATCGAGCAGGCCGCAGTCGTGGACGGGGTCGGTCTCTGGCGCATGGCCTGGAAGGTCGTCTTCCCGCTCATGCGGCCGGTCATCGCCACCCTCGCGATCCTCAACGTCATCTACGTCTGGAACGAGTTCCCCTTCGCGGTCACGCTCATCAACGACCCGACCATGACCACCGTGTCCCTCGGCGTCTCCCAGTTCCAGGGCGTCTACAGCGTCGACTACGGCGCCATGATGGCGTCCGCCACCCTCGTCCTGCTGCCGCAGCTCGTCATCTACGCGGCCTTCCAGAAACACGTCATCGCGGGCATGACCGCGGGCGCCGTCCGATGAGCGCCCCGCCCGCTCAGGCGCCGTCCCCTCGGCGCTGACGCACTTCCGGTGGCCGGCCGACGGTACTGCCTCTTCGCCCCTCCCTTCTTGCCCAGAGCACGGAGAAGAACCATGAGCAGAACGACCCGGGACTGTCCCGGCGAGGCTTCCTGCAGATCACCGGCGCCACCGGGCTGGCTGCCGCAGCCATCGCCAACGCCTTCCCCGCAAGGCCGAGGGCCCCAGCATGAAGGACCTGCCCACGGTCGACCGCACCGCGCTCAGCCCGCAGCGCCGGGAGATGTACGAGCAGCGCGACGCCCGCATGGCCGACTTCGCCGCCCAACGCAACGAATGGTTCGAACGCCGGGCCGTCGAATCCCGCGAACGCGCCACCAAGAACAAGGAACTGGCAGCCGAGGTGCGTGCCAAGTTCCTCGCCAACACAAGGCACTGAGCTCGTACGCGGCTGACCTGGCAAAAGGGGCGGCGACTCTACCCTCGGGTGAGGAGGGTGAAGCCGTTTCCAGGGCAAGATCGAGTCGAGATCGGAAGATCCGCAAAGGACTCATAATCCGTCGGCCGTGGGTTCGAGTCCCACCCGCCCCACCGAGCGCAGGTCAGGACAACGTTCTGACCTGCGGTGATGCAGTGACTGGAGAGGCGGCGGGGTGGCGTAGAGCCGCAGCTGGGGGACGCTCAGGGGACGCGAGGACGAGGCACTCGCCTGGGCGCAGCGCGCGGACTGCGGGACTGCACCGCCGAGACGCACTCGACGGCCGTCTGGTCGACCATGTGTGCGTCCGGTACGCGACGGCGGGGCGGGACAGCCGATGTGGCCGCGGTGCGGCGGGACCGGTTCCGTGTCGAGCGGTCCCTGGCCGCCTACCGGCAGCCACGCTCTGCTCCCCGGGCAGCGGACTGCTGGGAGGCTGAGCGCGCGGCGGCGCCGGCCACCTTGAGGGAGAACGCCCCTCGTGAGCGCGGCTGCAGGTACGGCAGGCCTGTGCTGATCGATGTGCTGCTCGACGACGACCTTGATGCCGCCTGGCGGGAGGCGGCCGGTCTGGCCGACGACCGCGCGGCTGCTGCTGGGCGCACCCATATGACTCCATCGTGCACTGGGGCTGAGGGCGCGTTCACCGTGTATCGCCGGCCTGTGCACGGAACTGAAACGCAGGCGGAGGCTGATGGGCACCCTTGACCGGTACCGGCTGTGAAAGTGGGCGGGCCGCGCCCGCTCACTGGGTGCCGACGGCGTCTCTCAGTCCCTGAGGCCGATCAGTCCTTGAGATCGATCATCCGTACTGGCTGTCCGGTCGTACGGGCGATCGTCTCGAAGTCGCGGTCGTAGTGAAGCAGAGTCAGTCCCGCCTCTTCCGCGGCGGCGGCGACCAGCAGGTCGACGGGGCCCGCACTGCGGTGCTCGCCCTTGGCGGTGAGCAGTTCCTGGACGACGCGTGCGCGTCGGTGGATGCCCTCGGGCGTGGGGCACCAGGTGTAGTGGGCGTTCAGCGTGCGCTTCACGCGTTCCCGGTCCGCCGCCGAGCGTGCGGAATAAAGGACTTCCAGTTCGGTAATGTCGCACAGGGCGACGAGTCCCACGCTGATCCTGTCGTCCCACTCAGCCGTGGTCCGGGCGATGAGGACGCGGGCGAGGGCGGAGGTGTCGATCAGGTAGTCGGCGACGGTCACTCATCCGCTCCTGCGTCGTGGACACCGTCCGGCCCGCCGGGCCGGTACTTCCTCTTGTCAAGGAGGATGTCGATATCCAGGGCGCCTTCGGCGACCAGTTCGCGGGCTTCTCCGAGCGCGCGTAGTCGCCGGAAGCGGGCGGTGACCTCCCGCAGGGCGGTGTTGATGGTGTCGCGCTTGGTCGTGGTGCCGAGCTCCTTGGCGGCGGCCTCCAGCGCCTCGTCGTCGAGGTCGATCACGGTGCGGCTCATGGCGCCTCCCTCGTATATACAGCGTCATATATCAATATACATGATCCACTATGCCTGGCGGTGGGTGGTGTTACTTGTTCCGCGTTGCCTGCGCCTGGCGGCCCAGCGCAAGGATGTGGCCGATCGGGAAGAATGCCAGGACGATGACGTCACGCCTGCCGAACCGGACGGGCCAAGGAGCGATTCGCGGTGCATGTGCGACCTGAGGACGTGCAGGCGGCTCTGCCGCCGGAGCAACGCCCCGCCGACCCGGACGCCGTCGTCAAGGCGCTGGACAGTCTCCTCGGGTGAGTCGATCTACGGGCGGATCCGGACACCTCCCGGGCCACCGCGGTCGGGGATTTCGCCCGCAAACGCTTTATCTACCGGCTGGCTCCGCCCTCGGGCGAAGAGGGCGGGGCCCTCGTCGCCGGTAAGGCACTCCGCTGCCCGAGGGATCGAGGCCACATCATCTCTGTCGCGCGGCCTGCATCGATGCAGCCCGGCGGGACCGGGAAGGGTCGGGAAGGTCGGCGCATAGCCAGAACCGCGAAGGCCAGTGGGCGGGTGCTGGCACGAGTGCCGTAGGGCGTCCCAGAAGTCGCCTGATCAAGATCCATCGGCGAAGACGACCGCGGAACCGGCGGTGCCCACGGCCAGTCCGGCCGCCTCCTGGGGGCCGTGCCCCTTGGCCCGCTCCAGCACTACCGCGGCGATGACGACCCCGATCACCTCGCCCACCCCGGCCGGGGACTCGGTCTCCAGCGCGCTCCCGCCGGCCTCGACGGTCAGGCCCGCGTCCCGGGCCTGCGCGATGGCCTCCTGCAGCTCCTTCTTGCCGGCGTCGGTGAGGTCGTCGCCCTTCACCTCGTAGGTGACGGTGGCGTACGCCGTGGACGCGTCCTTGCTCACCCCCGCCCGTCGAACGGGCTCACCACCTCCGCTACCTGCGGCCCGTCGGCCACCTTGGTCACCAGCCCGTCGATGGCCGAGCGGTTCGCGGCCGAGGTGACAGGCGCCGAAGGCGACGACGGCCAGGACCGCCGCCCACAGCAGCGCGACGTAACGGCGCCGCCGGAAGGCCCAACGGCCCAGTCGGTAGAGGAAGGTCGCCATGGAAGAGGTCTCCGTATCTGCTCCGGGAACCTCACCAGCCTTTCCGGACGGGCCCTGTCCCGTCGTCCTGCCTGCCGACAATCCCGACTACTCAATAACAAGTACCGGCCGCCCGGAGCGTCGTCCTCTGCGCTCCATGCGAACGAATCGGCTCATTGATGCGCGAGGAAGCGTGAGCGGCCACCGTGCTACGCCCGGCGCGTTCGCACTCCCGCGTGCGCGCCTTCCTGGCGCCTTCTGCCCGGTGGGAGGGTCGAACGCGTTTCACCGACCTTCACCTTTTAGGAGGAAATACATGGTGGTTTCCCGCTCCGTCTTCACTGCGGTTGCCGTGGTCGGGCTGCTGGCTGCCTCCGGTACGGCGCTGGCCGCCGCGCCCGCCGCCCCCGCCGCCGCGGCCGTCAGCCGGTTCGACGACGGCAGCTTCGAGTACCCCGCCGCGCCCGCGAACGCGTTCTCGACCCTCTCCAGCGGCCAGTCCATCGGCCCGTGGAAGGTCACCCGTGGGGGTGTGGACCTGATCGGCGCCGGCTTCTGGCAGGCAGCCGAGGGGGACCAGTCTGTCGATCTCAACGCCGTCCAGCCGGGAGCGGTGGCGCAGACCTTCTCGACGACGGCTGGGCAGCGGTACACAGTGAGGTACTCGCTCGCCGCGAACCCGGGTGGTCCGGCGGTGAAGACCGGGAGCGTGCTGATCGACGGGCAGGACTTCCAGGACTTCTCGTTCGACTCCACGGGCACGAGCCGCACGAACATGGGCTACGTCACCCGCGAGGTCACGTTCGTGGCCAACAACAACACGACGACGCTCGGCTTCGCCAGCACGGTGGGCGGCGCCTACGGGCCGGTCATCGATGACGTACGGGTCGAGACCTGCCGCCCGTGTGGTTGCTCGAAGTAACGGGAGCCGTCAGCTGAGTCAGCGGCGTCAGCGGCGTCAGTGCCGTGATGTTCACTGAGCCGCATGAACCACACCGAGCTCCGCCACCTGCTTGATCTGGCCGGGCAGCTTCGACGGTTATCTAAATCTGCTGGTGCCGGGTGCTCTGGGTGCGGATCTTGTCGGATGGGGCCTGGACATGTCGAAGTACGCCGACCTGTACCGGCCCCACCCGGTCCATCCCGCACCCGGGGGATTGCTGATCTGGGGCAGCTCCGAGCAGGAAGTGACGTTCCACTGGCTGACCGGCGCCGACGACCCGGCCGACTGGCCGGTGCTCGTGCAGGACGACTTCGACAAGTGGCAGCGCTTCGACTGCGGCACCGGCGAGTTCATCCTGCGCCTGCTCACCGACCGGGAGCAGCCGTTCGGCTTTCCGCCCGCGTCGCGGGTGGCCGCCCACTGGTTCGAGGGGGATGGCCTGTCCGAGTCTCAGTAGGCGGTGCCTCAGCAGGCGATGTCTCAGGAGGCGATTCAGTAGGCGATCGGGGTGTGGCGGTATTCGCTCGGTGACATGCCATAGGCGCCCCGGAAGGCGCGGGTGAAGTCGCCCGGGCGGGAGAACCCCCACTTCGCGGCAATGGCCTGGATCGGCCGCGTGGCGAGCCGGGGGTCGGCGAGGTCGCGGCGGCAGCGTTCGAGGCGCTGGTGGCGGATCCAGGACGCCACGGTCAGGCCGTGCCGCTGGAAGAGGCGGTGGAGCGAGCGGGGGGAGATGTGGTGGGCCGCGGCGACAGCGGCCGGGGTGAGGCCGGGGTCGGGCAGGTGCCGGCGGATGAAGCTCTGGACCCGGAGAAGCAGCGCGCGCTCCCGGCTCTCGGGCGGCAGGGCGGAGAGGGCGTCGAGCCGCTGGGCGATGGTGTGGGAGAGCAGATCGATCAGGGTGGTGGACAGCCGGGCCGCGTCCTGGGGGCCGAACTGGTGCGGGTTGCGGGCGATGTGCGTGAGGAACTGGACGAGCAGCGTCGCGAACCCCTCCCCGCCGGGTATGCGGGTGGCCGCGATGTGGTCCACCTGCCGTGCGGTCAGCGGAAGGGCCGCGCGGGGCAGGTGGAGGAGTAACTGGCGCACCGGTGCCGCGCCCTCGGGGGTGGCCCAGCCGTCGAACGGCTCCGACGAGCTGTACACCGCCAGATCCCCGGAGCCGAGCAGGGCTTGCCTTCCGAAGTGCGACAAGCCCATGTTCCCGGAGAGCGTGAGCGACAGCTGTACATAGCCGGGGTCGCCGCGCCGGATCAGCCGGGGGGTCCGGGTCACGGTCAGCGTGGGGTAGGCCATGTCGGAGACCTGGACGTCACCCAGGTCCAGGACCCGGGCCGAGGCCTCGAAGTCCGCCGCCCGGTCGCTGCCCATGGCGGTCGGGATCAGCGTCGAAGCCGTCATGTCGTGCCACCAGCCGAACCGCTCTCCCGGCGTCAGCCATGCCGTCGTCATGGTCGCGATGTCCATGATGTCCCCTTGACCCGCTGATTCGTCACTCTCCGGTCCTGTGGATACCAAGAAGCGGTTTCCGGGGCCCCCGGTTGCGCGGCAGTGTCTCCCGGCGTCCCGGCAAGGCAGGGAGGGAACCGGGACGTGCCGTGGTGAGTCCATGATCGGAGAAGCATCCGTCTGCCGTCATGAGGTGTCGCCGTGCGTCCCATCGTTCCCGCTGCCGCCGCGACCGTGTGCGCCGCCGTGCTCCTGTCCGGGTGCGGCGACGCCGGGGAGTCGGGGGAGGGGGACGGGCAACGACGGGGCAAGGCGGCCGCGAAGAGCCTGGTCGCCAAGTCGTCGGGGGACTTCAACGGCGACGGGTACGACGACTTCGCCACCCTCGTGAACCCGCCGACCAAGTCCGGCAGCCCGCAGAGCCCCGGCCTGGCCGTCGTCTACGGTTCGGCCCGCGGGCTCGACCCGGGTAAGCGCCTCGTCCTCGACGAGAGGTCGGACCACCGCCAGTACCAGGGGCCGCTGCTGCGCGCCGACCTCGACGGTGACGGGTACACCGACCTGGTGACGGTGCGCCTCACCTTCGGGAAGGCGGGTACGCCGCCGACCCCGGAGACGGTCGTGCTGCGCGGCGGGCGGCAGGGTCTGGCACGGCCCCGGCCGCTGACCGTGGGCGGTGTGGAGGCGAAGGCCGCCGGGGACTTCGACGGGGACGGCGCGGCGGACCTGCTCGTGCCGGGGCGCGACGGGGACGACCTGGCCGGGGCAGGTAAGGGGCGGGTGCTGTACGGGCCGTTCGGCGCCGGGGGCCGCACCCCCGCCCGTACCGCGGACTTCGTCGCCGACCAGCACGGGTACGCCGCCCCTGCGAGCGCCACCACCGGGGACTTCGACGGCGACCGGCGGACGGATGTGGTGCTGACGTATTCGTTCGACGCGGAGCAGGACGACAACGCCCCGCCGGACCTCACCTCTGTCGCCTTCTACCGGGGCAGTGCACGGGGCCTGGTGCGGCATCAGCCGGCCGAGGAGCACCTCGCCGCGCTCCTCGGGACGCAGGACGGGCCGAACGTGCCCGGGGCCGGGGACGCCGACAACGACGGGATGGACGATCTGCTGGCGCCCGGCGAGGGGACCGAGCAGGGGGGCGGCAGCGGCGCGGGCAAGCTCACCGTCGTCCACGGGGCGAAGGCGGGGCTGGGCGTGGGCCGCGGGGACCTGTCGGTCGACCAGGCGAGTCCGGGCGTGCCGGGCGATCCGCAGTTCAACGACTGGTTCGGCGCCCTCCCGGCGGTCGGTGACATCAACGACGACGGAAGTCCCGACCTGGTGGTGTCCAGCCCAGGGGAGGACCGCGACAAGGGCCGCGTCACGCTGCTCCCCGGCTCCCCGGGTGGCAAGGGTGGCGAGTACGACCCGAAGCGCAGCAAGGGCGAGGGGGACAGCGGGGAGCGGGCCATCGACCTGGACACCCCGGGCGTGCCCGGCTCCCGCGACGCACCCGGCTCCCGCGGCTTCGGCTGGGAGCCCCCGCTGCTGGACGTCGACGGCGACGGGCACGCCGACGTGATCACCTCCACGCCCGGCGACGCGTATGGCAAGCCGCAGAGCTTCTGGGTCTTCCGGGGAGCGGACGACGGTCTGTCGACGGACGACGTCCGGCGTTTCAGGGTCGCCGACCTCGGCCTGTGACGGAGCGAGGGGGCGTTGTCAGTGCCCCGCCCTACCGTGGAACACGTCCTATCCACGCTGCGGGCTGCGCGTGACTCGGACGCGAGAAGGCCGGACCCCTACAGCGCGGGTCCGGCCTTCGCCCGGCTCAGGGCCTCCGCGGTGCCACGAAACCTCGTTGCCCGATCCGCCGCGTACGACGTAGAAAGAATCCCGTGATCCGCAAGTACCCCAGGACCCCGCATGTGCAGGGCTCCCGACTCCAGCCCGGCGACGAGGACTTGGCCGCCGTACCGTTCGCCGAGATCGCGGGTCGGCACCTCGTGGTCGAGGAGAAGCTCGACGGCGCCAATGCGGCGATCAGCTTCACGCCGGACGGGGAGCTGCGGCTGCAGAGCCGTGGCCACTTCCTCACCGGCGGGCCGAGGGAGCGTCACTTCTCGCCGTTCAAGGCGTGGGCGGCGCTGGTGCGGGACCTGTTGTGGCCGCGGCTGGGGAGCCGTTATGTGCTGTACGGCGAGTGGCTCTATGCCAAGCACACGGTGTACTACGACGCGCTGCCGCACTACTTCTGCGAATTCGACGTGCTGGACCGCGACGAGGGCGTGTTCCTGTCCACCGTCCGCCGCGGCGAGCTGCTGGAGGGGCTTCCCGTGCACTCGGTGCCCGTGCTGCACACCGGGCCGCTGAGCAGCCTGGACGCGCTGACCGCGTTCGTCGGGCCGTCGACGTGCCGTACGCGGGGGTGGCGGGCGGCCCTGCGGGAGACGGCCGGGGCGGGCGGGCTCGACCCCGAGCGGGTGGCCGCGGAGACGGACTCCTCGGACTTCATGGAGGGTCTGTATGTGAAGGTCGAGGAGGACGGGGTGGTGGCCGGCCGCTACAAGTGGGTGCGGGCCGGCTTCCTGACCAGCGTGCTGGACTCCGGCACGCACTGGCTCAACCGCCCGATCGTGCCCAACCGGCTCCGGGACCCGGCGGTGATGTATGCGCGCGCTTGAGGAGCGGGGCGCGTCCGCTGCCCGCGGCGCTTTTCAGGAGTTGCTGGAGCTGTGCCCCGCGCCGCCCGACTGGACGGTTCCCTGGGAGCGGATCGTCGCGGCGTATCCGTGGATCCGCCGACTGGAGGGCGTACCGCAGGACGCCGTCCACCACGGCGAGGGCGATGTGGCCACCCACACCCGCATGGCCGCCGAGACGCTGGCAGGGCTGCCCGAGTGGCGGGCCAGGACCGCGGCCGGGCGGGCGCTGCTGTTCGCCGCCGTGCTGCTGCACGACGCGGCGAAGCCGGACTGCACCGCCATCGACCCCGACGGGCGGATCACCGCCCGCGGCCACTCCCGGCGCGGCGAGCTGATCGCCCGCAGGGTGCTGTGGGAGCTGGGGGCGCCCATTGCTTGGCGTGAGCACGTCGCCGCCCTGGTCAGGCACCACCAGGTGCCGTTCTGGGCGCTGGAGCGGCCGGACCTGGAGCGCATCTCCTTCCGGGCCAGCCTGCTGGCGAGCAACGACGACCTCGCGGTGCTGGCGCGGGCCGACATCCTCGGCCGGATCTGCGGCGATACGGACGTGATGCTGGAGAACGTCGCCCTGTACCGCGAGTACTGCGCCGAGCAGGAGTGCCTGACCACGCCGCGCCGGTTCCCCTCCGACCACGCCCGTTTCGAGTACTTCCGCACACCCGGCCGGGACCCGGACTACGCCGCGTACGACGACACCCGGATGACGGTGACCGTCCTGTCGGGGCTGCCCGGCGTGGGCAAGGACCACTGGACCGGCGCCCACCGGCCCGGTCTGCCCGTGGTCAGCCTGGACGCGCTGCGCGCCGAGCTGGGCGTGGACCCGGCCGCCGACCAGGCCCCGGTGGTGGCGGCCGCGCGGGAGGCGGCGCGGGCGCATCTGCGCGCGGGCGAGCCGTTCGTCTGGAACGCCACCAACGTCTCGCGGCGGCTGCGCGAGCAGTGCGTGGGGCTGGTGGCCGGGTACGGCGGGCGGGTGGAGCTGGTGGCGCTCGAAGCGCCGCCCGCGGTGCTGCGCGCCCGCAACGCGGCCCGGCCCCGGCCGGTGCCCCAAGCGGTCATCGACCGGCTGATCCGCCGCTGGGAGACCCCCGACCCCACCGAGGCACACCGGGTCACCTGGATCGACACGGCGGGGACGGCCTGAGGCGTGGGCAGCCATGGGCAGGCATGGGCAGAGACCACCTGAGGCGCGGCGGGGAATATCACCTGAGGCGGCCTGGTTGACGCGGTCCGGGCCACTGCCGATCGCAGGGAAGGCCCACTGCCGACAGCACGGAAGCAGGTAGCGCAGGCATGAGCACGGTTGAACTCACCAAGGACAATTTCGACGAAATCGTCTCGGGGAACGACTTCGTCCTGATCGACTTCTGGGCCTCCTGGTGCGGGCCGTGCCGGATGTTCGCACCTGTGTACGAGCGGGCCGCGGAGATCCACCAAGACCTGGTCTTCGCGAAGGTCGACACCGAGGCGCAGCCCGAGCTCGCCGCCGCGTTCGACATCCAGTCCATCCCGACCCTGATGATCGTGCGCGAGAACATCGCCGTCTTCGCCCAACCCGGCGCCCTCCCGGAGCCGGCCCTGGAGGACATCATCGGCCAGGCCCGCGGCCTCGACATGGACGCGGTCCGCGCCTCCATCGCCGAGGCGGCCGAGGGCGAGGAGAAGGCGGAGGCGGGCGAGGCGGGAGCTCCGGGCAGCCATGGGTGAGCTGGTGCTGATCCGGCACGGCGAGACCGAGTGGAGCCGGTCGGGCAGACACACCAGCTGGACCGACCTGCCGCTCACCCCCCGTGGCGAGGAGCAGGCCCGCTCGCTGCGTCCGCTGCTCGCCGACCGCAAGATCGCGCTCGCCCTGGTCAGCCCCATGGGACGGGCCGTGGAGACGGCCCGGCTCGCGGGCGTCGAGGGGGCGCGGACCGAGCCGGACCTGCACGAGTGGGACTACGGCGGCTACGAGGGCATCACCACCGACGAGATCCACCGCACCCGGCCCGACTGGAGCCTGTGGACCGACGGGGTCGCCCCGGGTGGCCCCGAGCACCCCGGCGAGTCGCCCGAGCGGATCGGCGCCCGCGTCGACCGGGTGCTGGCCGCCATCGAGTCCGAGCTGCGCGCCGACCGCGGCGATGTGGTCCTCGTCGCCCACGGCCACGTCCTGCGCGTCCTCACCGCGCGCCGGCTCGGGCTGCCGCCCTCCGACGGTGCGCTCTTCCGGCTCGACACGGCGACCGTCAGCCGCCTCGGAACCGAGCACGGCCGACCCGCCGTTGTCGCGTGGAACGTGGGCGCCGGGTCGTAGGCTCAGGGACGCAGAACCTGGCAGAAGCTCACAGAAGGCAGGAAGCATGGCTACGACGCGCACCGCGCACACCGTCTGGCACGGCAGTCTGACCGAGGGCAAAGGGGCGGTGACCTTCGACTCCTCCGGGATCGGCGAGCAGTCGGTCTCCTGGCCCTCGCGAGCCGAGCAGGCGAACGGCAAGACCAGTCCGGAGGAGCTGATCGCGGCCGCGCACTCCAGCTGCTTCTCGATGGCGCTGTCGCACGGCCTCACCCAGGCCGGGACCCCGCCGACGCAGCTGACCACGCAGGCCGACGTCACCTTCCAGCCGGGCACCGGCATCACCGGCATCCACCTCACCGTGGAGGGCACGGTCGAGGGCGTGGACGAGGCCACGTTCGTCGCGGCGGCCGAGGAGGCCAAGAAGAACTGCCCGGTGAGCCAGGCGCTCGCCGGTACGGAGATCACCCTCTCGGCGAAGCTGTCCTGACGGCTTCCACGCGCTGCAGCAGACCCCAGGTGAACTCCGCCACGCAGTGGTGGAGTTCACCTTCTCCGTCCGGGGCCGTGAAGCCGAGCCGCCAGCGGGTGGGCGCCGAGCCCTCCATCGGCCGGGCCGGCGCGAAGGCCTCCGCCACCTCGTCCACCGTGCAGGACCAGGGCGTCAGATCACCGACCGTACGCGGCCGGGGCCCGGCCGCGCCGGGCGCGCGTACCAGCCACTCGTTCCACACCCCGCCGCCCGGCACGGTCAGCACCTCGAACCGCAGATCCGGCCACAGCGGCACGGGCCAGCTCAGCGCCTCGCAGGTCAGATCGCCGATCGCGCGGGTGGCCGTGGTCGCGGGCGCTCCGAGCACGGAACGGTAGTGGGTGACCGCGGACCGGCGCCGCGGCGAGCGCCGCATGGCCTGCCAGCGGCGGTTGGCCTCGCGCATCGTGGAGCGGTTGAAGCCCAGCTCGCGCAGCGCGTCCTCGACCAGGTCCGGGTGATAATCGGCCATTCTCCGCAGCAGCACCAGCACGAAGGGGAAGGGCGTGGGAAAGGAGTCGGCCGAGGGGTCGAGCGCGGAGTTCATGGCCCCATCGTGGCGTACCCGGTGCGTACCCGGTGCGCACTCGGTGGGTACGCGCTGCGGCGCATGGCCATTGCCTGGAGAAGTCACCTCTGCGTAATCTGTGTTCGCGATACCGGCCGCTGGCCGGAATCTCGAACAGATGGTGCCAACTGAACCAGAAGGGGTGAGCGAGCGACATGGGACGCTTGGTGCCCGCGGTGACCCGGGCTCTCGACATACTCGAGCTCTTCCTCGACGGGGACGGCACGCTCTCCGCACCCGAGATCACCCGCAAGCTCGGACTGCCCCGTACGACGGTCCATGAGCTGGTGACCACCCTGGCCGCCCGCGCCTACCTGGTGCAAGTGCCCGACCAGCCCGGCCGCTACCGGCTCGGGGTGCGCCCGTACCAGCTGGGCAGCCGATACTCCGAGCAGCTGGACCTGGCCGCCGAGGGACAGCAGGTGGCCCGCAGCGTCGCCGAGACCTGCGACGAGACCGTCCATGTCGCCATCCTCGAAGGCGTGGACGTCATCTATATCGCCAAGGTCGACTCCACCCACGCCGTCCGCATGGTCTCCGCCGCCGGCCGCCGACTGCCCGCCCACTGCACCTCGGTCGGCAAGATGCTGCTCGCCGCCCTCTCGGAGGAGGCTCTGGCCACCCGCATCCCGGAGGACAAGCCGCTGGCCGCGATGACGGACAACAGCATCACCTCCCCGCACGAGCTGCGCCGCCATCTCGCCGCCATCCGCGAGCGCGGCATCGCCTACGAACAGCGCGAGTCCAACCCGGACGTGAGCTGCGTGGCGGCCCCGGTGCGGGACGCGGCGGGCAAGGTCGTGGCGGCGCTGTCCATCTCGGTGCCGATGATCCGCTGGAGCGAGGAGCGGCAGGAGGAGCTGGCGGAGCTGGCCGCCAAGGGCGCGGGCGAGCTGTCGGCCCGCCTCGGACACCGGAGGCGTGGAGCATGAGCGGAACGAATGGGGTGGCCGGCATCACCGGCGGCAACGGCACCCGTGACGGGCTGGAGCTCGCCGTCCGGGCGGCCGCCGAGCTGGGCGAGGGCCCGACGTGGGACGCCGCGGCGCAGCGGCTGATCTGGGTCGACATCCTCTCGTCCCGCGTGCACACCTACGACCCGGCCGACGGCCGGCGCACGGTCCTGGCCACCGAGCAGCACGTCGGCGCGGCCAAGCCCCGCGCGGGCGGCGGGCTGGTGGTCAACCTCCGCGACGGCATCGGCCTGTACGGGGCCGACGGCGGATTCTCCTGGCTGGCCCACGAGGCGGTCCCCGGCCGCCGCGGCAACGACGCGGCCGTGGCGCCGGACGGCTCGCTGTGGGCGGGCACCATGCGCTACGACGAGGCGACGGGCGGCGGCACACTGTCCCGTATCGCCCCGGACGGCTCCCGTACGGAGATCCTGCCGGACGTCACGGTCAGCAACGGCACCGGTTGGAGCCCCGACGGCCGCCTCATGTACTACGCCGACACCCCCACCTGCCGGATCGACGTCTTCGACGTGGCGGGTGAGGGGGTCGCGGGCCGCCGTCCCTTCGTACGGATCGAGGACGGCGCGGGCTTCCCCGACGGGCTGTGCGTGGACGCCGACGGCTGTGTGTGGGTCGCGCTGTGGGACGGCGGCGCGGTCCGCCGCTACACCCCGGACGGCGCGCTCGACCGGGTGGTCGAGCTGCCGGTACGCCGCCCGACCGCGTGCGCGTTCGGCGGATCCGCCCTGACCGACCTGTATGTGACCTCGGCCCGGGTCGGGCTCGGCCCCGCCGAGCAGCCGCTCGCCGGGTCGGTGCTCGTCCTCGCGGGGGCGGGGCAGGGTCTCGCGCAGCCGGCGTTCAGGGGCTGAGGCGCGGACAATCTCGGCCAAGTGGAAGCGGGCGCGGCGCGAAATCGATCCTTGCACAGGATCCTCACAATCCGCTGTTCCTCCGCTACCCGCCGGGCACATAACCTGCCCGGCGAGATGGATTACTGTCCTGCCTGCCGACGCCACCTCAACGGCGCTCTCGTCTGCCCCGGTTGCGGCGCGTACGCCGAGGAGTATGCGTATCCCGCCGCCGAAGGCGCTGCCGTCGACTACGGCCGGGCTGACAGCGACAGGGGCGGCGAGCCCGGTGTCGGCGAGCCCGGTGTCGGCGAGGGCGAGCATGCCGGTGAGGGCGAGGCCGTCGGTGAGGACGCCGGCGCCGCCTCGACCCGCGCGGACCGGCGCAAGGCGTCCCGCGGAAAGCCGAAGCCCCGCGGCCTCGTCGGCGGCCGCGCGCGCCGCGCGCGCCGCGGGCGGGGGCGCCGGGTGACGATCATGGCGTCGGTGCTCGGCCCCGTGCTGGCCGGGCTGTTCGTGGCGGAAGTCGCCACGGAGGGCGGCATCTTCCATGCGCCCTCGTCCTCGTCCAGCCCCGACAAGCCGCCGGAGGCGGACCACAGCCCTGGCGAGGGGGACTCCAGCGGACCGAGTACGCGGGAGAGCGGGGCGCCGAGCGCGGGGCCGTCCGCGGGTGCGGACGGCGCGAGCGCGGACGAGGGCAAGGGCGAGGACGGCGCGGGCAAGGACGAGAAGAAGTCCAAGGACAGCAAGTCGCCCAGCGCCGACGACTCCTCGCCGGCCGGCGGTACGGGCGGCGCCTCCGCCACGGCCACCGCCCCGGGTGGCGGGGGAGGCGGGGCCACGCAGCCCCCGACCTCACCCTCCGACCCCGACCCCACCACCTCGTCCCCGTCCCAGCCCACGCCCTCGCCCACGGAGACCTGCGACCGCTTCCTGTGGTGGTGCGCGTAGGAAGGGCCGCTGATCGGATATCAGGCCGGGTCTGGTCCGAGCATCCGCTTGAGCAGGTCGCGCAGCACCGTGCGCTCCCGCTTCGACAGCCCGGCCAGTGGCGCGCGCGCGAAGTCCAGTGAGCCGCGCAGCCGGTCGGCGGTCTCCTTGCCCCGGTCCGTCGCGGCGGCGAGCTTGACGCGGCGGTCGGCCGGATCCAGGCGGCGCTCGGCCAGGCCGCGGGCCTCCAGGCGGTCGATGATCCCGGTGACGTTCGACGGCTCACACTTCAGCTGCTGTGCGATGTGGCGCATGGGCGTCGGGCCCCGGGACAGCAGTCCGAGGACCCGCGCCTGCGCGCCGGTGAGGGAGTGCTTCGCGGCGGCCATCTCGTATTCCTCGTGATAGCGAGCGACGATGGTGCCAATGAGCTCGACGACTTCGAGTGTCAGCGGATCAGGAGGTTCGGTACTGGAGGTCATGGGGATCAGCGTACTCATTTATTTGACATCATGAAATATCCAGCAGCATGATTGTTTCACCACCTGAAGCATAAGGAGGACCCCGATGGCCCCCAAGTCCGCGATCCCCGCCACCGGCCGCGAATGGCACCTCGTCGCCCGTCCCGAGGGTTGGCCGAAGCCAGAGGATTTCGCGCTGCGCGAGGCCCCCGTCACCGAGCCGGGCCCCGGCCAGGTGCTGGTCCGCAACCTGTACATGTCGGTGGACCCGTACATGCGCGGCCGGATGAACGATGTGAAGTCGTACCTCCCGCCGTTCAAGCTCGACCACCCGATGAACGGCGGCGCCGTGGGTCAGGTCATCGCCTCGAACGCGGAGGGCATCGCCGTCGGCGACCACGTCCTGCACTTCGCCGGCTGGCGCGAGTACGCGACGGTGGACGCCGAGCACGCGGTCAAGGTCGACCCGGCCGCCGCCCCCCTCTCCGCCTACCTCGGCGTCCTCGGCATGACCGGCCTGACCGCGTACGCGGGCCTGATCGAGGTCGCCTCCTTCAAGGAGGGCGACGCGGTCTTCGTCTCCGGTGCGGCGGGCGCGGTCGGCAGTGAGGTCGGCCAGATCGCCAAGCTCAAGGGCGCCTCGCGGGTCATCGGCAGCGCGGGCTCCGACGAGAAGGTCAGGCTGCTGACCGAGGAGTACGGCTTCGACGCGGCGTTCAACTACAAGAAGGGCCCGGTCGCCGAGCAGCTCAAGGAGGCCGCGCCCGACGGCATCGACGTCTACTTCGACAACGTCGGCGGCGAGCACCTGGAGGCCGCCATCGGCCGCCTCAACGTGCACGGCCGCATCACCGTCTGCGGCATGATCGCCCAGTACAACGCGACCGAGCCGCCCGCCGCCCCGCGCAACCTCGCCCTCGTCATCGGCAAGCGGCTGCGCATGCAGGGCATGCTGGTGCAGGACCACCAGCACCTCCAGCAGCAGTTCGTCGAGGAGGTCGGCGGCTGGCTGCGCGAGGGCAAGCTGCACTACCGTGAGACGGTGGTCAAGGGCATCGACAACGGGGTGGACGCGTTCCTGGGCATGCTGCGCGGCGCGAACATCGGCAAGATGATCGTCGCGCTGAACGACTGACCGTGAGAACTGGCCATGGCACCGCTCGGGGGTCTGACTCCTCGGCTGACTGACACGTCGGCTGTCCTTCTGCCGAATCGTCGGCCTGCCGGGCGGTGCTGCCTGGCGCGTGGCGGGTCGGCCGCCTACGGACCAAGGTCACCCGAGGCGCCGGCTCCCGCACCGCGGCCCTCGCGATGGTTTTCAAGCTCGTCGAGTCCGCCCAGCAGCGGTGGCGGGCTGTCAGCGCACTCCACCTCGTCGCTCTCGTCCGCGCCGGCGCCCAGCCAGGGAGTCCGCCCTACAACCGAGCACCGGTGTGGGCGAGTGGCGCCTGCGGTCGTGCGGGACTGATCTCAGAGGTCGCGCAGATAGGCGCGCTGGGCCCCTCGGGAGGAGGAGAGGCACAGGGCTTGGTGATCACGTTGTTGCGACGCTCTGTGATCACCGGGAGACCTGTGCCTTTGTGTCGTGTCTTGGAACTGAGGCAGTGCACAAAGTCGCGGCGGGGCGCCGACCCGCGGTGAACGCGGCCGGTGGGACACCCATGAAGTGGCGGAACTCGGCCGTCATGTGGGACTGGTCGTAGTAGCCGGCCGTCGCGGCGATGTCCGCCCATCGGTCGGCATCGGCCGCGAGCACGGTGCGAACGCGGTCGATGCGTGCGAAGTGCTTGGGGGACAAGCCGGTGGCGTCGGTGAACAGGGCGTGCAGGCGGCGCTCACTGATGTGCAACCGGGCCGCGGTCGCGGTGACAGTGGCGCCGGCCAGTAGACGCGCCGCCTCTTCGAGCCGCTCCGACGGCTCCGGGCGGTCGGCCAGTGCCTTTTCGAGAGCGGTGACCGGGTCGGCGGCGAGCTGGTCGACGTCCAGACCCGGCAGTTCGCTAAGCGGCAGGGCACCGTCGGCGAGACCATTCAGCGAACGTCCGAGCAGGGATTGGGCACGACCCGGTCGCATGCGAACCCGCACGCACGAGTGGCCGGGCGCGGCGATGTGATAGGCGGCCCGGGTGCGGGGGCCCATCACGATCAGCTCGCGCTTGTCAGTGCGCAGGAGAAGTGTGGTGGCGTGATCGGGCACATCGACCGCCGCCGAAGCACCCGCCGTAGCGACATCGATCCCGGCCACCCACCGCAGAAGAGCAGGCGGCACGACGAGAGAACTCACGCGGTCCACGATAGTGCCGAAACTTCCTATCACGAGGTGTGAGAGCGCTGTCATCGTCGGGACATGATCCTTGTTACCGGTGCCACCGGCACCATCGGTAGTCACGTCGTCCGTCTGCTCACCGAGCGGGGCGTGCCGTTCCGGGCGATGTCCCGCCGCGAGCGGGCCGGCGGGGTGCGGGCCGACTTCGACGACCCGGCGTCGCTGGCGCGCGCAGTGGCCGACGTCGACACAATCTTCCTCGTAACCGTGCCCCCCGTACCGACCGCGAACCACGACATCGCCCTGGTCACGGCCGCGCTGGCGGCAGGCGTCCGTAAGATCGTCAAGCTGTCCGCCATCGGCAGCGGCGAGCGTTTCGACGGGGCGACCGTCGGCGCGTGGCACCTCGCCGCGGAGGAGGCGATCGAGGCCAGCGGGCTCGTGTGGACGATGCTTCGCCCGCCGAGCTTCGCCTCGAACTTCTTGTGGTACCGGGCGCTGATCCAGGCCGGAGAGCCGATCCCGAACCTGGCTGGCGACTCCCGGCAGGCCATCGTCGACCCGAGGGACGTGGCCGCGGTCGCCGTCGCCGCCATGACCAGCGATGCGCACGACGGGCAGCGGTACGACCTGACTGGGCCAGAGCTGCTGACGTTCGCAGACCAGGCGGCGATCCTGGAGGGCGTGCTGGAACGGCCAGTCAAGATCACCGACACGAATGCGCTCGACCAGTTGCCGGCCGGGATGAGCACTGGCATCGGCTGGGCGCGCGCCGGCGGTGCAGCTTACGTCACCGACCACGTGCCGCAGGTGCTCGGCCGACCGGCGGGCACGTTCGAGCGGTGGGCACGCGACCATCGGGAGGCATTCGCGGCAATGCCGTAACCCACTGCCGCCGACAGCCGCCAGGCTCTCGTAGCTCAAGGGACAGAGGCCGAGGCCGTTCTCCCTTGGTGCTTCACTGGAGCTGGTGAGAACTCGCGCAGAGGGGTGTGGGCTCATGGTCGCCGGGTGGGGCGGTCGTCCCAGCGGTGGGTGGTCCAGGCACGGCGGATGAGTCTACGCACGCTGATCACGGCATCCGTGAGGTCGAAGAAGGCATTGATGACGTCGATCCGGCGTTCGTAGCAGCGTGCGAGACGGTGGAAGGCGTTCTGGCAGGCGTGGGTGCGCTCTACGTGCCAGCGCACGGTGGCCTGGACGGGGGCTCTCTCGCCCTGGTGTGCGATCCGGCCGCGCAGTCCGCGTTCGTCGAGGGTGGTGCGGGTCTTGCCCGAGTCGTAGCCGGCGTCCAGGTGCACGGTGATGTCGTCGGGCAGCGGGCCCAGGCCGTCCAGAAGGTTCAGGGTCGGGGCGAGCAGCGGCGAGTCAACCGCCTGCGGTGGCAGCCCAGCGGGTGGGTTGGATCGTAGCCGGGCCGCCGCCGGAGCAGCGCCGCGACTTGGTCCCACAGGGGTTCGATCAGCCATATTGGCAAGGCGGACACAGGTCTCCCGGTGATCGCAGAGCGTCGCCCGGGCGGCCTTGTGGCCCGTGATGATCACGGGGTTGTCGGGGTCGTCGTCCAGGCCGATGAAGATCCCACCGGGAACCGAACACCAGCCCCGTCACCAGCGCCTTCATGGTGCACAACGCTCAATGAAAGATCCGAGGGCAAGTACTCGACATCGGGGAACAGGACGTATGCCGGGACACACTACTGATGACGGCTTGCGCCCCTAACGGCTGAGCAGGGCCACCGCGCCTGACCACGCCGGGGGCCGCTGCCAGCGCAGCCGGTCCCCGGCGAGGGAGAGCGCGCCGGTGCCGTCGGCGAGGAGCGAGGCGTCCAGCGTCCAGCTCCCGCCGTCCCCGTCCGGGAGTCTCACCGACAGCGACTCGTCCGGGTCGGCGAAGGTGTGCAGGACGACCAGGGCGCGCCGGCCGTCGTGGGACAGCCGTACGACGGACTGCCAGCCGTCGGTGTTGCGCAGGGCGGCCCCGCGGGTGCCGCCCTGCCGCGTCGTCCCGTCGTCGATGAGCGGGGCGGCCCGCCCGTACAGGTCCAGCGCCCCGCGCACCAGCCCCCACTGCCGCTCGTCGAGCCGGTCCGGGTCGCCGGACAGGCAGATCCGCCCGAGGAACCCAGCGGCCAGCTTGGAGACGAGCGCGGCGTCGGAGTCGTCGGCCCGTACGGTCGCCCACACCAGCGACTGGCGGGGGAGCAGCACCCGCTGCAGCCCGGCCGCGATCGCCGGGGCCTCGCGGGCCTCGAAGGCGTCCGAGCCCGAGGAGACGGTGGTGAGCGCGGCGTACGCGGGGTCGATGCGGTGGCCGCCGCCCGCGCAGTTCTCGATGACGAGGTCGGGCAGCCGGGCGGAGAGGCGGGCGATGAAGTCGCGGGAGGCGGCGGTGAGTTCGCGCAGGCCCTCGCCGTCGTCGCCCGGGCCCAGATGCGCGTTGTAGTCGATCTTGAGATAGCCGAAGCCGCCCTCGCTCAGCAGCGCGGTCATCCGGTCCAGCAGCGGCGCGGCGACCTCGGGGCGGCGCAGATCCAGGAAACGGCGGGCGGACACGTGCACGGGGACCCCGTCGTACGCGATGTGGCGCGACGCGTCCCCGTACGCCCGCGACAGCTCGCCCGTCGTCTCCGGCTCCCACCACAGCCCGGGGACGAAGCCGCGGTCGCGCAGCTGCCGGGCGGTCTCCGCGAGCCCGTGCGGAAAGCGCTCGACGCTGGGCGTCCAGTCGCCGTGGCTGCGGCCCCAGTCCTCTCCGGGCTCGCTGAACCAGCCGCAGTCGATGACGAAGTACCGGACGCCGGAGCCCTGGAGGCGGTCGGCGAGGGCCAGGATCCGGTCGTGGGTGGGGTTGCCCCAGGTCGTCGCGTACTCGTTGAACATCACCGGCAGCGGTGACGTCCGCTCGGGGCCGGGCCGCGGGTGGTCGGCCCCGGCACGCGTGAGCCGGGCGCAGAGCGCGTCCAGGTCGCCGTGGACGGCGGTGACGACGGCCTCGGGCGCCTCGTACGACTCGCCGGGCGAAAGGATACGGCGCCAGTGGCCGAAGTCGTGGTCCGCGGGGCCGCCGCCGATGGCCAGCCCGTCGCGGGAGCGCAGCAGCTCCAGCTGCCAGGGGCCGCCCGCCGCCAGCTGGACGCCCCACACCACCCCGGCCTCGGTGTCCTCGACGGCGAGCCAGGGCATCCAGCCCGCCGCGGGCATCGACCCGGGCGCGCCGAAGCGCTCCGCCACCGTGCCGATGTTCACCCAGGGCCGCTCCAGGTGCAGCTCCTCGGCGGTAGCGCTGACCAGCCGGGCCTCGGCGCTCCAGGCGGAGCGGACGCGGTGGACGACGAGCCGGCCGGGGGCGTCGTCGGCGGCGAAGGGGGTGATGCCGCCCAGGGTGAAGGAGGAGATCAGGTCCAGGGCGAAGGGACGGTCGCCCTCGTTGGTGGCGCTGGTGCGGATCCGTACGAAGGGGTCGCCGGGGCGGTGGGTCAGCCGATGCGCGACCAACAGACCCTGACCGTCGGACAGTTCGGTGACGATCTCGGTGACGGCCGGTGCGGCGGTCTCGGTGACGGACTCGGCGACCGCCTCGGCGTGCCGCTGCGCCCGCAGCCGAAGCGCCGCCGTCGTGGCCGTCCGCCGCAGGGTGCGCACGCCCGCGAAGGGCTCGGGTACGGGGTCCCCGGCGCGGGCCACCGCCGCCAGTGGCTCGATGTGGCGGGCGGGGCCGGTGTCGGGGTGATGGCGGGCGGCGTCCTCCGGCAGGCGGTCGCGGGGTGGCGCCAGGCGGTCGGCGAGCGCGGTCGGGAAGATCTCCAGCCCGAGCATGGCCCCGGCGCCGCCCGCCCCGCTGTCGCCCGCCGTGTCGTGGCGCGGGTACCGGACGGTCAGATCTCCCAGCTCGAACATCCGTTGTGCCGCCCCGTCCTCGCCTCGCTCGTCCGTCGGCCGGACGGTAAGCGCTTGCTGCGACCGTGGTCAAGAGGTGGGGCGAGTCGTGTGCAAAGCGTTGACGTGCCCTCCTCAGCAGCTTATGTTTCCCGTCCGAAGTTACGAGCGGCATTCGAAATGACGAACAGCGCTGCCTGGCGCAGCAGGAATGAGCCGCAATGCAACGATCCTCCCCGAGCCGCCGCAGCGCGCTCACCGGGCTCGGCGCGCTCGCCGCCGCCGGCGCCGTGGGCGCGGGAGCCGCCGGCTGCGCCGCGCCCTCGTCCATCGGCGCGGACAAGACCCGGCTGCGCTACTGGCACCTCTTCGGCGGCGGCGACGGCGTCAACATGAACGCGATGCTGGACGCTTATCGCGCGGCCCATCCCTCGATCGGCCTGGAGGCCGCCACGCTCCAGTGGGGCTCTCCGTACTACACCAAGCTCGGCATGGCGGGCGCGGGCGGCCGCGCCCCCGAGGTCGCGGCACTGCACCTGGCCCGGCTCGCCGGCTTCGCGCCCGGCCGCCTCCTCGACGCCTTCGACCTCGACCTGCTCGCCGACCACGGGGTGACCGCCGCCGACTTCCCCGAGGGCATCTGGAAGCGCGGCGCGGTCGACGGCAAGCAGTACGCCATCCCGCTCGACACCCACCCCATGGTGCTCTTCTACAACACCGAGGTGTGCGAGAAGGCCGGGCTGCTCGGCCCCGACGGCAAGCTCAAACCCATCCACGGTGCCGAGGAGTTCACCGCCGCCCTGCGCGCCGCCAAGAAGGCCACCGGAGCGCCGGGCCTGGTCACCGAGACCATCGGCGGCGATGTCATCGGCCCGTGGCGGGTGTTCTCCACCTTCTACTCCCAGACCGGCGGGAAGGTTCTGTCCGCCGACGGCCGCCGCCTCGCCCTCGATGACGCCAAGGCGCTCAAGGCGCTCGAGTACATGGCCATGCTCGTCGACGAGGGGCTGTGCGTCCGCCGTGTCGACTACCCGGGCGCCATCGGCGTCTTCAACGGCGGCAAGACCGCCTTCTACCTCAACGGCGAATGGGAGATCAGCTCCTTCCGCACCACCAAGCTGCCGTTCTCCATGACTCGTGTGCCCAATCTCTTCGGCCGCCCCACCGCCCAGGCCGACTGCCACTCCTTCGTCCTGCCCCACCAGAGGGACCGGGGCGGCGAGACCAACGAAGCGTCCCATGAGTTCGTGGCCTGGATGCTGAAGCACACCGTCGAATGGGCCAAGGGCGGGCATGTCCCGGCCTATCTGCCGACGCTCAAGAGCCCCGCGTATCTCAAGCTCCAGCCGCAGTCCGAATACCGCTCGGTCGTGAACGACGTCGCACTCGACGAGCCCGCCTGGTTCGCCGGCTCCGCTTCCCTCATGTGGATCGAGCTCGGTTCGGCGTTCTCCGGGGTGTTCACCGGCTCCCGTACGCCCCGGAACGCGCTGAGAGAGGCCAAGTCCCGGCTGCGCGATCTCCTCGACACCCCCAACCCCTTCGGAGGTGCGAAATGAGCGCGCCGACCGTCACCGCGCCCCCGCCCCCGCCGGGTTCCGTCAAGGCCACGGCCGCCACCACCCCGCCCAGGACCGTGCGCCGCCACTGGACCGAGCACGGGCTGGTCTTCGTCGCGCCCTTCCTCGTCGTCTACGCCCTCTTCCTCCTCTGGCCGCTGCTGTACGGCGTCAAGATGAGCCTCGGCGACGACAACATCACCGGCACCGACAGCCACTTCATCGGCTTCGACAACTACGCCGAGGCCCTCCAGGACCCCAACGTCTGGTCCTCGCTGTGGAACACGGTCTGGTTCACCCTCCTGTCCACCGTCCCCCTCGTTCTTGTCGGCCTGGGCCTAGCGCTGCTCGCGCACCATCTGCGCGTGGTCCAGTGGCTGTGGCGGCTGAGCTGGTTCGCGCCCTTCCTGCTGCCGTCCGGGGTCGTCGGGCTGCTCTTCATGTGGGTGATCTTCCCGTCCGACTTCGGCTTCGCCGACCAGGCGCTGGCCTCCCTCGGTCTGCACCCCGGCATCGGCTGGCTCACCGACGAGCGTTACGCCATGCTGTCCATCGTCGCGACCACCGTCTGGTGGACCGTCGGCTTCAACTTCCTGCTGTACCTGGCCGCGCTCCAGGCCATCCCACAGCATCTGTACGAGGCGGCGGAGCTGGACGGCGCGGGCGCCTGGGCCAGGCTGTGGAACATCACCCTGCCGATGCTGCGGCGCACCACGGGCGTCGTGGTCGTGCTGCAGATCCTGGCCTCGCTGAAGATCTTCGATCAGGTCTACATCATGACCGCCGGCGGCCCGGACGAGTCCACCCGCCCGATCCTGCAGTACGTCTACCAGGCCGGCTTCACCGGCTACCGCATCGGCTACGCCTCCGCCGTCTCCTACCTCTTCTTCGCCCTGATCGTGATCGTCTCCCTGGTCCAACTGCGGCTGACCCGCCGCGCGAGTGAGGAGGGCGCGCGGTCATGAGCGCGGAGACAGCTGTGAGTGAGACAAAGGTGAGAGCGAGCGCCGACGCGGGCCGCAGGGTCCGCTGGGCCCCGGGCCGGATCGGCATGCTGCTGATCGCGCTCGCGCTGGTGGTGGTGTGGGTGCTGCCGCTGGCGTGGGCGGTGGCCACCTCCCTCAAGCCGGAGGGGGAGACCACCACGACGCCGCTGAAGTGGATCGGCTCGACGATCACCTTCGACGCGTACCGCGAGGTGTGGAAGTCGGGCGACATCGGGCAGTGGATGTTCAACTCCGCCTACATCTCGGTCATGACGACCCTGCTGACCGTGGTGCTGTGCGCCATGGCCGCGTACGGCTTCTCGCGGACCGAGTTCCGCGGCCGCAAGGTTCTCTACGGGCTGGTGATGGCCGGGATCATGGTGCCGCCGCAGGTGCTGATGGCCCCGCTGTTCGCGGAGATGGTCTCCATGGGGCTCGTCGACACCTACTGGGGGGTGATCCTGCCGCAGGTCGCCGTGCCCGCGATGGTCTTCATCCTGGTGAAGTTCTTCGACGGGGTGCCGCGTGAGCTGGAGGAGGCGGCGTTCGTGGACGGGGCGGGGCGGTGGCGGGTCTTCTGGACCATCGTGATGCCGCTGTCCCGGCCGGTGCTCGCGGCCGTGGCGATCTTCACCTTCATCTCGACGTGGAACAACTTCCTGTGGCCGTTCCTGGTCACGACCGACCCGAACGGCATGACGCTGCCGGTCGGGCTGGTCAACGTCCAGTCCTCGTACGGGCTGCGGTACGCCCAGATGATGGCCTCGGTCGTGATCGCGGGCCTGCCGCTGCTGGTGGTCTTCACGCTCTTCCAGCGCCAGATCGTCCGCGGCGTGGCCCATACGGGTCTGGCGGGCCAGTGAGCGTCCCCCCACGGGGTGGGTCCGGTCCGCCCAGCCGGGCGGACCGGACTCCCCGGCGGCTACTTCCCCAGCACCACCGTGGTCAGCGACCGCGCCGGCAGCTCGACGCCCAGCTTGCCGCCTCGGACGTCCACCGCGCCGACCCGGCTCAGCGAGTGCGTCTCATCCGTGCGGTACACCGACCCGCGCGCGGAGCCCCCCGCACCGCCGCCCGTCAGCGCGTAGTCCGTCCGCACCGCGTCCGCCCCCGTGTTGAGGATCTCCAGCACCCGCGCCCCGTCCTGGTTGCGGAACGCCGTGATCTTGACGCCCGACGCCTCGGACGACGCGGCCACCCGCACCGCCCCCGGCCGGATGAACCTGCTGTACGCGGCCAGGGCCCACAGCCGCTTGGAGACGTGGTAGTCCGCCCCGTCCAGCTGGATCAGCCCACGGGTCGCCCCGATCGAGGCGCCGAACCAGTACACATACGCGCTGGCGCGGGCGTCCGCGAGCGTGGTGTGGATGGCCTCGGCGACGGCCAGGCCGTCGTAGCCGGAGCCGTCGTCCCACGCCTCGTTCCAGGTGGCGCCGTTCGGGCTCCACTCGGACATCCAGGTGCGGCGGTTGGTGGGCAGCGGCTGGTCGGAGGGGGTGACGTACGGGTGGCCGGTGTGCACCCCGACATACGCCGCGGCCCGCGGATCCGCCTCGATCGCCGCGCTGAACTCCGCCTGCTGGTCCCATCCGGCGGCGTCGCAGCACACCAGGTTGAGACCGGCCCGCCGCACGGTCGGCCCGAGCGCCTTGACCGTCTCCACCGCCTGCTCGGGCGTGAACTGCATGGACGCGTACGAGGTGGACAGGTCCGGCTCGTTGGTGAAGCCGAGGTCGGTGACGCGGACGCCCTCCTGGCGGTAGAACTTCGCGTACTGCACGAGGTAGTCGGCGTAACGCTGCCGCCACTCGGGCTTGAGCGTGCCGCCGTTCGCGTCCGTGCCGTTGGTCTTCATATAGCCGGGCGCGCTCCAGGCGTCGGCGTAGAAGCGCTTGACGCCGTACGCCTTCGCCTCCTTCGCCAGCCACACCTGGCCGCCGTCGTCGCCGTCCCACTCATAGCGCGGCGTGGCCTCGGGCCCGCCCGGGTCGGTCGGCTGGATCGACTTCATGTGGTCGTACACCTCGTCCGAGGACGAGCCGATGCCCAGCCGCAGAATGCTCAGACCGGCCCCGGACTTCCGGTCCAGCAGCAGGTCGAGGACCTCCCGCTGGTGTTCGGGGGTCAGCCCGCGGGCGCCGTGCATGATGTCGGCGCGCTGGAAGGCCTGCGAGAAGCCGAAGCCGTCGATGGGCTGGAGGCGTTGGCCGAAGTCCACCCGGCCGGTGGCCCCTGCCCCGGCGCTGCCGTCGGCGTGGGCTTGTGGCGCGGTCGCCGCCGCCCCCAGGAGGGTGACGGCCAGTGCGCCCGTCACAGCGGCGCGCATCACCTTGATCACGAGAGCGTCCTTTCCCCTGCCTCCGAAAAACTTCCGGAACGTCACCGAAACGTCCGGAGGACCGTAGAGGCAGCTGAGAGGCGAGTCAATCCCCTGTGCAAGGGAGGAGTTGAGGCCACCGATCGCCGTGTGTACCGCCATGTGTTTCGGAGAGGCACCGAAAACATTCCGAAGGAGAGCCGAATGATCCACACCATGTCGAGACGTACCGGCGCCGGGCGTACCCGGGGCCGGCGACTCGCCGCCCTGGTGGGCGCCATGGCCTTCGCGCTGCTGCCGACGAGCGCGTCCGCCTACCCCAATCCGGGCCGGGTGACGGGCGACATCGTCGTGCACGACCCCACCATGATCCGCGCGAGCGACGGCACCTACCTGCTCTACTCCACCCACGGTGGCCTGGAGGCCCGCACCTCCACCGACCGGATCGCCTTCAGCCGCTCGGGGAACGCCTTCAACTCCCCGCCGTCGTGGTGGAAGAACTACTCCTCAAGCAATGACCCCTGGGCGCCCGACATCTCGTACCAGGGCGGCAAGTACCTGATGTACTACGCCGTCTCGTCGTTCGGGTCCCGCAACTCCGCGATCGGGTTCGCCACCTCGTCCAGCGGCAAGGCGGGCACCTGGACCGACTACGGCATCGTGCACTCCACCACCGACAGCAGCAACTACAACGCCATCGACCCCAACCTCTTCGTCGACGGCGACGGCAAGTGGTGGCTGTCCTTCGGCTCGTGGTGGTCGGGGCTGAAGATGATCCGCATCGACCCCTCCACGGGCAAGCAGTACGCGGGCGACAGGACCGTCTACGGCATCGCCTCCCGGCCCACCGGCACCAAGGCCGTCGAGGCGCCCACGGTCGTCAAGCGCAACGGCTACTACTACCTGTTCGCCTCGTACGACACCTGCTGCGCGGGCACCAGCTCCACGTACAAGATCAAGGTCGGCCGCGCCACCAGCCCCACCGGGCCGTACCTCGACAAGAACGGCGTCAACATGATGAACAACGGCGGCTCGGTGGTGCTGGAGTCCCACGGCCGCTACATCGGCCCCGGCGGGCAGTCGGTCATGAGCGACGCCGACGGTGACCTGCTCGTCTACCACTACTACGACGGCCAGGACAACGGCACCTCGAAGCTCGGCGTCAACCTCCTGAGCTGGAGCGGCGGTTGGCCCACGGCGTACTGATACGTCCCGGGGTGACATGAACCTGACGCTTCAAGGAGGCGTACCCCGGGCAGATCTGGAGAACGGGATCACCAAGGCCCTACGCGCGTAGCGCCCCCGTCCCCCGTCACCGGGGGACGGGGGCGCTCCGGCACATCACCGACAGAAAGCGGAGATCCATGACGCAAGACCGCACATGGAACAGACGCCGGTTACTGATGCTCGGCGGCGGGGCCGCGGCGGGTGCCGCGCTCGGCCTGGGGGCCAAGGCGGCCACCGCGAGCGAGGCCGCCCCCACCGCCGTCCCGACATCCCCGCGCTTCCAGCTGACCGAGCCCTCGTACGACCTCTTCCGCCACGCACGCCTGCACGACGCGAGGGTCCAGCAGTCCTTCACCTTCGACAACGTCAACCGGCGCCTGTTCGTGGCCCAGCTCAAGGACGGCTCGCCGGACAGCAGCGGCGACCTGTGCATCACCCAGCTGGACTTCGCCGGCAATGAGCTCGGCTATATGTATCTGCTCGGATTCGGACATGGCGTGTCCATAGCCGCGCAGCCGGTGGGCACCAGCACCTATCTGTGGACCGAAGTGGACGTCAACAGCGGCGCCCGCGGCAAACGGCTGGCCCGCTTTCGCTGGAGCAGCGGGACGACCCTCTCCAACACCTCCTCCGCCCTGACCAAGCACTCACCCGTCTCCGACGCGACAGAGACCACCTGCGCGATCGACCCGGTGAACAACCGGATGGCGATCCGCTATCTGAACACCGCGGGCAGCAGGCGGTACGCGATCTTCAATGTGAACGAGGTCGCGGCCGGGAACTACACCAACCGCCTGGCGGACTTCGCCCAGCCCAGCGACCCGGCCGTCTTCCAGGGCTACGCGCTCTACGGCTCGTACGTCTACCAGCTGACCGGTACCGCCTACGGCGACGACAACCCGTCCCCCGGGAACGCCTACACCTCCAGCGTCAACGTGAACACCGGAGCTCTGACCCAGCGGGCCTTCACCGGGGCGGGCTCGACGCTGACCTACCGCGAACCCGAGGGCATGGGGGTGTACCGGACTGCCGCGGGGGAGGTCCGGCTCTTCCTGGGCTTCGCCTCCGGTGCCGCGGGCGACCGCCGCAGCAACATCTTCTACAAGAACGTGCTCGTCTGAGCCGGGGCTCGGGGCTCGGCGGGCCGGGCTCCCGCCCAGCGACTCGTGGTCGCTGGGCGCGAGCCCCCGTTCCGGCGCACCGAAGGTAAAAGATCGGCAATCGCTCCCCGGGGGCAGATACCGCCATGGCGTGATATCAACCATTCATCGACCGCCAGAGGTGTCTGTTCCGTCGGAATCAGCCCAGGTCATGCCGTGTGTGAAGGGCCTAAGATGCCCGGCATCCGAGCCGTCCATGGCTGGTATCCGACCCTGGCTGGTAATCGATGTCCACGCACACCTACACCCCGCCCACCAGCTCCGCCTCCCGCCCGGCCTGGCGGCGCTGGTCCCCGCTCGTCCCCGTCCTGGTAGTCGCCTCGGCGGGCCTGCTGGCCGCCAGCGCCGCCTTCGACGGCGACACCTTCCAGCACTGCGAGTACCTGGGCCCCTCCACGCGGATGTACCTCACCGCCTGGTCCGCCCCGCTGTGCTCCGTGGCCGCCCTGCTGCTCCTGTGGGCCCTGCACCGCGGGGCACGCCGCCGGGGGCAGCGCCTGGGGGTGTCCGTGTCCGGCCGGCTGGCCATGGCGGCCGGCTGCCTGGTCCCCCTGCTGCTCCTGGTGCAGCTGGTGGTCCTCTGGGCGACGTACCAGCCGGATCCGTCCGGGGGGAACGACTGCTCGGGTCTGGGGGCCCTGCTGTCCGGCCTGACGGCGTAGCCTCCGGCTCTCGGGGTACCTGAGGGGTCCGTCCGCCGATGAAGGGAACCGGCAGTGACTGACCGACGACTGGAAGCCCCCGGGGACCACGCCCACGCCGTACCGAGGGATCTGCCCGACCAGCAGGCGCAGGACGGCCCGGACCCCCTGGATGTGGACAGCTCCGCAGCCCGGTACAGCCCACCCGACGACCCGGACGACGACGTGCCCGATCTGGACGAGTCCGGCACCGGGCGGCGGGGGAGCCCTCGGCAGTCCGGGAGCCCGCGCCCGGACCATCCGATTCCGGACGAGCCATCCGGGTGAATCCCCGCAAAAGCTGCGAACATGAAGGTAAGAACAACCGCTCAGCGAAGAAGGTGCCCGCCATGGCCAACGTGGAATGGCACGCCGAGCATGTACTGGTGACCCTCACGGGAATCTCGCGGGACGACGCCGACGTGGTCTTCGACGTGCTGCACCGGTGCTACCGCTCCGACGAGGCGTACGCCGGTCTGCCGCAGCATCCGCTCGAGGGACACCCGGTGGTGTGGACCTCGACCTTCGAGGTGACCCCGACCCACCCGGAGCCCGAGCCCACCGCCCTGACCGCCCCCGTCACGGCCGACCTGCAGGGCTGCCCGTGCCAGGTGGAGCAGATGCGCGAGGTCCTGGCCCGCGCCTTCGCCATCGAGGACCGGGGCAGGGTTCCGGGTGACCAGGAGCGCGAGCTGGAGCTCCGGCTGGTGAGCCGGTAGCCGACGCGCCGACGTCAGGCGCCAACGGTCCCGTCGACACCCTCGCGCAGGAAGTCGGCGTGGCCGTTGTGCCGCCCGTACTCCAGGATCATGTGCATCATCACCGTACGCAGCGACACGTCCTGCCCCCACCGCACGGCATGGACCGTCACCTCGAGCGACTCCGCCTCCGCCTCGATCCGCCGCGCGTGCTCCACCTCCGCCTGCCAGGCCTCGAACGCCTCCGCCCGCGTGGCCTCCCGCGCGTCGTAGGCCGCCTGGAAGTCGAACGAGTCCGACCACACGAGAGGGATGTCCTCGCCGTTGATCACCCTTCGGAACCAGTTGCGTTCCACCTCGGCCATGTGCCGCACCAGCCCGAGCAGCGAGAGCGTCGAAGGCGGCATCGACTGACGCCGCAGCTCCTCGTCGGACAGGCCGTCGCACTTCCTGGCGAGGGTCGCCCGGTGGAAGTCGAGAAAGCCGCGCAGCGTCTCGCGCTCGTCGCCGGTCATGGGTATGCGGGGGCGTTCGGTGGTCACGGGTGGTTCCCTTCGTAGGGGCTGGGGCTGGCGACCGGCGAGACTATCGACACCAGGCGGACGCGGAGAGCGCTGAATCGTCGACGAACCGGCTCGCCCACGTCTTGAACCGTTCGTCGTACTCCTTCTGCCCCGCCCAGAGCGCGTCGAGGTCCTCCGGCGGCCGCAGCGCGAAGGTCTCGTTCAACCAGGTGAGGTACTCCTGGTGGCCCTCGGTGTGCTGCTCGACGCCGTCGGGGTCCAAGGTCTCCTCGTCGATGGCGAGGAGCTGGAACAGCTCCGGCAGGTCGCGCGCGACGACGTAGAGATCTCCGTCGTCGCCGACGAAGACGACCGGCAACGTGGCGAGGTCGGTCCGGTCGTCACATCGCCACAGCGCGTAGTGGGAACCGGAGCGGGTGGCCAGCGCGAAGGGGATGAGTCCGGCCAGGAACTCCGGCTCCTCCGACCAGGTGTCCAGGCCGGCGTCCACGCCGTACTCGCACAGTTCGAAGCCTTCCGAGTACCAGACCTGACCGATCCGGTCAGTGAACTCCTTGAGCTGGTTCAGCTCCGGGATGGGTGAGTACGCATCACTCATGATTCGAGCCCCGTCCTTGAGTGCCACGAGGAATACTTTCTGGTCAACGCAAGTGAATCATGGGGTCATTGAGCCGGCTGTCCGGCCTTGGCCTGGACGTGGGCGACGTAACGGATGGTGAAGGCCATCGGGACGGCGAAGCCGGCGACCGGGACGAGCGTGGCGGTGGTCGAGTGACCGTTTCCGGCGTGCGCCTCGAAGGCGAGCGCGAGGGCGGTCAGGGCGAAGGCCGCGGCCCATACGGCGGTGATGACGACGTTGATCCGGATGAACGGCGTGAGCCCCCAGATCTCGCGCGGGGTGGTGCGCTTGGCGATGCCCAGGGTGAACGGCTTGCCGAGGGCCAGCGAGGCTCCGGCGATGACCGCCAGGGTGCCCGAGGAGAGGGCCGCGGAGTAGCCGTGCACGACCGAGTGCGGATCGGCGAAGGCGATGACGGCCAGCGCGGCGAAGAAGACCGCCGAGCCCAGCTCGATGATCAGCGCGTCGAACCCGGTGCCGGTCCGTACCTGCTGGGCGACCACCGCCACGGCGACCACCAGCGCTGCCAGTGCGGCCCACTGCCAACTCCCCGACGGGAGCAGGGCGAAGACGATCCACGGCAGGAACGTGCGCAGGTAGGACATGGTCTCTCCGTTGGTTCGATGTTTCTCCTCTGACATGTCAAAACTAGAAGGTCTTGATGTGACATGTCAATTCTGGAATGTAGGGTGAGGGCATGAGCCTCAGACACGCACTGCTCGGCCTGCTCTCGGAGCGCCCCGCCAGCGGATACGACCTGCTCAAGCGGTTCGAGACCTCACTGGCCACCGTCTGGCCGGCGACCCAGAGCCAGATCTACACGGAGCTGACCAAGCTTGCGGGCAGTCAACTGATCACGGTGGCGGCCGAGGGGCCACGCGGCCGCAAGGAATACGCCCTCGCCGACGAGGGGCTGGCCGAACTGCGGCACTGGCTGACGGAGACCAGACCCCAGCGGAACACGCGCAGCGAGGTTCTGCTGCGGGTGTTCTTCCTCGGGGTGCTGAAGCCCGGGCAGGCACGCGCGTACCTGACGGAGCTGGTCGAGATGTCCGAGCAGGGGCACGAGGAACTGCGCCGGCTGGCGGAGTCCATCGACTGGGGCGACGACGACCTCTCGGTCTACGGCCGGATCGCCCTGGAGTACGGCCTGCGCTTCAACGCCATGCGCCGCGAGTGGGCCGAGTGGGCCGCCGAGCAGATCAGGTAGGGCCCGGCTACTCATGGCAGGACCAGCGGCATTGCGGGCGGTGTAGGGGACCGGCTCCCGGGACCCGTACGGGGCGGCCCAGGGCGGGATCGGGGACGTGCCCCGATGCGTGGCCCTGGCCGACCGGCCGAGGGTGGATGTGTCAACCGGTTCGGGCCACGACACGCCCCCACGACAAGGAGGCCCCCCCATGGCCACACCCCGCGCTCCCCGCCCCGCCACCACGCCCACCCCGTCGTCCCTGACCCGCCGCCGCGCCCTGCGCGCGGCGGGCGCGGGGGCGGTGGCCGTCGGGGCCGGGCTCACCTCGGCGCCCGGTGCCTCGGCCGACACGAGGCGGAGGGGTGAGGGCGGGCCGCCGGGGGCCGGGCGGATCGACACGCACCACCACGCGTTACCGCCGGCCATGCGTCAGTGGGCCATCGACGCGGGGCTCCTTCCGCCCGAGGGCGGGCCGGACTGGGCGCGTTGGACCCTCCGCGAGACGCTGGAGGTGATGGACACCCACCACATCGCGGCCGGGGTGGCCTCCGCCCCGGTGCCGTCGGTGGCCTTCCGCGACCGGGCGGTGGCGAAGGAGGGCGTCCGGGTGTGCAACGAGTCCCTCGCGGAGCTGGTGGCGGACCATCCCACCCGGTTCGGCTTCTTCGCCAACGTCGCGATGGCGCATATCGACCTGGCCATCGAGCAGGCCGCGTACGCGCTGGACGAGCTCGGGGCCGACGGCGTCATCATGATGACCAGCACGGGCGGCCGCTACCTCGGCGACTCCGCGTTCGACCCGCTCTTCGCCGAGCTCAATCGCCGCCGGGCCGTGGTCTTCGTCCATCCCCAGGGGCTGCCCGAAGGCGGCACCGAACTGCCGGGGGTGTCCGAGGCCATCGGGGACTTCCCGCTCGACACCACCCGGGCGGCGCTGAACCTGATCGCCACCGGCACCCTCGACCGCCACCCCGACCTGGCGGTCATCCTGTCCCACGCCGGGGGCTTCCTCCCGTACGTGGCCGGGCGGGCCGTCTCCGCCGGCCGACAGGGCGAGGGCCCCGCCCCGGATGCGGTCCGCAGAGCACTGCGGCGCTTCTACTACGACACCGCCCTGCCGCTGTCCCCGTACGCCACCCCGACCCTGCTGGCCGCCGCCGACCCGACCCGCATCCTGTACGGGACCGACTGGCCCGCCAGGCCCGCCGGCGAAGTGGGCGCCATCACGGCGGACTTCGACCACGACCCAGCCCTCGACCCCGGCTCCCGTCGGCGCATCAACCGCGACAACGCGCTCCGCCTGCTGCCCCGGCTCGCGGCCCGGCTGAAGCGCGGAGCGGCGAGCTGACTTTGCGGTGGCTATAGGACAGCGACACGCCGACGCCATGGCGTGTCGCTGTCCCAAACTCACCGCAAACCCAACGCTGCCAGTGGTGCATTCCTCCCACGGGTAGTCCTCCTGCTCGCCGCCATCGATCTGACTCCCGCACCTCGTCCAGGTCGGCGGCCCGCTCCGGATCAATGCCCTGACGCTGCCGGCCGACGCTGAACGCGCCGCGCCCGTCGCACTCGGTCTCCCACGCCAGCACCACATGGGTTCCGTCGTGCACGACCGCGCCGGTGACCGGGTCGACGACCGTTCCAGTCCTCGGAGAGAAGGTCTCCCTCGGGGGCGTCGTGCTCGGGATGCTCGAGGAACTCTTCGACGGTGGGGCTCAACACGGGGACCTCCTGGGGCAGATGGCGGCACAGGAAGTCTGTCGCGCGCCTCCGGCAGTCGGGCCACCCGTTGTCGCGCTGCGCGAGGCGTTGACGGGCGGGGAATGGAGCTCTTACCGTCTCGTTCGAAGTTGCGATCGGCATCCGATATCTCGGACAAACGGCCAAGTGACAGCGCGCCAGCGCAGGAGAGAGACACCGCAATGCAGCCGACGACCCCCAGCAACCGCACCGCCGACACCCCCGCTCCCGCCCACCCGGCCCGCTTCACCCTCGACCCCGCCTTCGCCGTGGGCGACGTCGACCCGCGCCTGTTCGGGTCATTCGTCGAGCACCTCGGCCGCTGCGTCTACACCGGCATCTACGAGCCCGGCCACCCCACCGCCGACGAGGCCGGTCTGCGCACCGACGTCCTGGAGCTGATCCGTGAGTTGGGGGTCACCGTCATCCGCTACCCGGGCGGCAACTTCGTCTCCGGCTACAAGTGGGAGGACAGCGTCGGCCCGGCCGACGAGCGCCCGCGCCGACTGGACCTGGCCTGGCGGTCGACCGAGACCAACCGCTTTGGACTCGGCGAGTACATCGACTTCCTCCGCAAGGTCGACGGCGAGCCGATGATGGCGCTCAACCTCGGCACGCGCGGTGTGGCCGAGGCGCTGGAGCTGCAGGAATACGCCAACCACCCGTCCGGCACCGCCCTGTCCGACCGCCGTGTCGCGCACGGCGACAAGGACCCGTACGGCATCCGGCTGTGGTGCCTGGGCAACGAGATGGACGGACCCTGGCAGACCGGCCACAAGACGGCCGAGGAGTACGGGCGGCTGGCCGCCGAGACCGCGCGGGCGATGCGGCAGATAGACCCGGACGTGCAACTGGTGGCCTGCGGCAGCTCCTCGCAGGCCATGCCGACCTTCGCGGAGTGGGAGGCGACGGTCCTGCGGGAGGCATACGACCTCGTCGACTACATCTCCCTGCACGCCTATTACGAAGAGCTCGACGGCGACCGCGACTCCTTCCTCGCCTCGGCCGTCGACATGGAGTCCTTCATCGAGAACGTGGTCGCCACCTGCGACCACGTGGGCGCCCGGCTGAAGTCCAAGAAGAAGATCAACCTTTCCTTCGACGAGTGGAACGTCTGGTACCTCACGCGCTTCCACGGCGCCGAGCCGCCCAACTGGGAGGAGGCCCCCCGGCTCCTGGAGGACAACTACTCCGTCACCGACGCCGTCGTCTTCGGCTCGCTGCTCATCGCGCTGCTGCGCCACGCCGACCGGGTCACCGTCGCCTGCCTCGCCCAACTCGTCAACGTCATCGCGCCGATCATGACCGAGCCGGGCGGCCCGGCCTGGAAGCAGACCACGTTCTTCCCGTTCGCGCAGGCCTCCCGCCACGGACGCGGGCGGGTCCTGCAGGTCAACGTCGACAGCCCGGCGTACGAGACGGCCAAGTACGGCGAGGTGCCGCTGCTGCACGCCACCGCCGTCGCGGACGAGGAGACCGGTGAGGTCACCGTCTTCGCCGTCAACCGCGCTCAGAGGGTCCCGCTGCCGCTGGAGGTGGACCTGCGCGGCCTGCCCGTGTCCCGGATCGTCGAGCACAGCGTCCTCGCGGACGCCGACCCCGAGGCCCGCAACACCCTGGCCGAGCCGGAGCGCGTCACCCCGCACGCCGCGACCGGCACGGCGCTGGAGGGCGAGGGCCGGGGCGGGGTGCTGCGGGCCACGCTGGAGCCGATGTCCTGGAACGTCATCCGGCTGGCGTGAGCGCGGTCAGCGCCGCGCGGTAGGCCTCCTCCGGCTGCGCGCCTTCGAGGACGGTCCCGTCCTCGAAGCGGACGTACGGCAACGTGTCCACCTGGACGCCGAGCCGGCGCACGCGGTCGAGTTCGGCGCGCAGCTCGGCCGCGTCAGCGGTCCCGTCGGCGTCGGCGGCAGCCACCACCCCGGTCTCGGCGGCCAGCCGGGCCAGGGTGGTGCGGTCGGAGATCAGCAGCCCGTCGGTGAAGTACGCGCGGAACAGCCGCTCCGCCATCTGCTCGCCGAGCCCCTGGGCGGACGCGCGGGCGACCAGCCGGTGAGCCTCGAAGGTGTTGGTGAACAGGGCGCGTGCGAAGCGGAGTTCCAGGCCGTCCGCCACGCCGAAGGAGGTGTCCGACGCGACCTGTCGTACGAACGCCTCGCCACGGGTCCGCCTCCAGACCTCGAACAGCGGCTCACCGGCGGACGGCGCGTCGGGCTCGGCCTGGAAGGGGCGGATGGTGACGTCGACCTCGCCACCGTCGGCGCGGTATCGGCGGGCGGCTCGGGTGAGGCGGGAGAAGCCGAGGTGGCAGCGGACACAGGCGAGGTCCAGGGCGATCTCAACACGGCGTTTGGGCATCGTCGTTCCTTTCGGGTGGGTGCTCACCAGGGGAGCGGGCCGGCGGCCGAGAAGTAGCCGCCGGTGGGGCCGTCGGGGGCGACGGTGGCCATCCGTACGATGATCTCGGCACCCTCCGCGACCGTCCGGTTTCCGGCGTGACCGTTGAAGTCGGTCGCGGTCAGGCCGGGGTCGACGGCGTTGATCCTGAGGTGCGGGAGGGCATGGGCGTACTGCACGGTGACCATGTTCAGCGCGGCCTTGGAGGAGCTGTACCCCAGCGCCGGAAGCCACACGGGCACGGACGAGGTATGGGCGGGAGGGTCGACGGCGGCGGCCAGTGAGCCCAGCCCGCTGCTGACGTTCACGACGACGGGCGCCTCGCCCGCCTCGAGCAGCGGCAGAAAGGCGTGGGTGACCCGTACGGCGCCGAAGACATTGGTGTCGTAGACCGTCAGCAGGTCGTCGGCGGTGACCTCGGCGGCGGAGCGGGCGGGCCCGCTGATCCCGGCGTTGTTCACCAGGACGTCGAGGCGGCCCGCCTCCTCCCGGACGAGCTTCGCGGCCGCCCGTACGTCATCCTCGCTGGTCACGTCGAGCCGCAGCGGGCGGGCCCCGACCCGCCGCGCGGCCTCCTCGCCACGCCGGATGTCCCGCGCCCCGAGATAGACGGTGTGCCCGGCCTCGGCCAGCTGCCGGGCGGTCTCCAGGCCGAGCCCCCTGGTGGCACCGGTGATCAGTGTCGTTCGCATGCCCTCAGCGTCGGCGCGGCGCGAAGGGACAGGAAGGGCAAGGTTCTTCCTGGCAAAAGCGGTACCAGGCTGGGCGCGGGACGCCCGCCGCCCCCGGCCGGATACTGGAGCGATGAGCGGGACGGGGAGCGATGGGCCGGGCGGGGACGTGAGCCGATACGCGCCCGGCGCCTGGAACGGCGACGGGGGCGAGGGCGGTCACGGGGGCGGCGCGGGCGACAGGGGCCACGGGGGCGGCCTGGGCCACGGGGGCGGCGGGCGCGGCGCGGGCGTCAGGGACGACGCGGCCAGCGACCTCGCGGGCGCGCTGCGCCGCTGGCGCGACCGGCTGGACCCGGCGACGGTCGGCCTGCCGGCCGGACGCGTGCGCCGGGCGCCGGGGCTGCGGCGCCAGGAGTTGGCGCAGCTCGCGGGGATGTCCGTCGACTACGTCGTCCGTCTCGAACAGGGCCGCGCGACCTCCCCGTCCCCGCAGATCCTCACCGCCCTCGCCCGCGCCCTGCGGCTGTCGGAACCGGAACGCCGCCACCTGTTCCTGCTGGCGGGCCGGCCCGCGCCGACCACCGACCGGATATCGGCCCACCTCACCCCCGGCGTCCAGCGCATGCTCGACCAGATGTGGACCACCCCGGTCGGGGTGTACGACGCGGCGTGGACCCTGATCGCCTGGAACCAGCTGTACGCCGCGCTGCACGGCGACCCCTCCGGAGGCTCGGAGCGCGAGCGCAACGTCCTGTGGCGCCACTTCACCGGAAGCCCCGACCGCGTGACCCACACCCCCGAACAACAGGCCCGCTTCGAGACCGCCACCGTCGCCGACCTGCGCTCCGCGACCGCCCGCTACCGCTCCGACCGGCGCCTGCGCACCCTCGTCGCCGATCTGCGCCGCGCCAGCGACCGCTTCGCCCGGCTCTGGGACTCCCACACGGTGGGCAGCCACACCATGGACACCAAGACCGTCCACCACCCTGACGTCGGCCCCCTCGTCCTCGACTGCGACGTCCTCAACGCCCCCGGCAGCGACCTGCACGTCGTCATTCAGACCGCCGCCCCGGGCACCGACGCGGCCGACAAGCTGAGCCTGCTCGCGGTGATCGGTACGCAGACGATGACAGGAGACGCGTGTGGCTGACCCCCGTCGGGACCAGCCACACGCGCTCGCTGCCGTTTCGCTGCCGTACTCGCGGACCTCGCCGGGCGCCGAGACGATCAGGGTGCGGATCTGGTTGATGGGCTGGGTACGGGACTTCACGGCAGAGCGGCGGACCACGCGCAGGGAGCGGATGGCCTCCACGATTCCGTCGCGGGTCCTGGGCGTGCCGCCCGCGCGGCCGGACAGGACTGCGGTGGCGGCCGCATAGGCGTCGACGGGGTCGGATGTGCCGTTCGCGCGGCGGGCTTTGCGGTCCGGGCGGTCGACGTCGACCACGGTGACCTGGTTCGCCCAGCGAGGGGTGGCACGTGCCGGTCGGGCAGCAGGACAAGACAGTGACGGGACCTTTGGCCGGGCTCCTATGAGGTCACAGGCTCCCGACCGGCGCGGTACGTGCTGGCACCGCCCGGAAGGACGACGGTTCCAGCCAAGGACAGCCGAAGCGTCAGTCAGGCGAGGGGTCAGACCCCCGAGCGGTGCCATCTACATCCTCACTGTCAGGCGTCGGGGTCCACGCCGACCGTGAGGGTGCCCTTGTAGCCCGCCGAGGGCGAGGAGCCCAGCGCCGTGAGGGTCAGCAGGCCGGAGGCCGCCCCGCCGCCGTCGTAGATGCCGTCGGCGTTGAGGGTGGTGCGGGGGACGGTGTTGGTGGAGTACGGGGAGAGCTTCGCGACCGCCTGCGTGACGGTCTCGGAGAAGAAGAGCTGGCCGGTGTGGATCTCGTTGCCGCCGGTGAACGAGCCGTCGGAGGTGAGCGTGACGTCGGTGTGCACCTTGAGGTGGATGTGGATGCAGCGGCCCCGGTACCAGCCGGGGTAGATGCCGGTGAGCTTGGCGATCCCGTCGCTGCCGGTCAGCACGCCGCCGCGGAGGAACTTGCCGTTGTCCGGCTCCTGGTGGCCGTTGTTGCCGACGAAGCCGGAGTACTCGCCGAGCGCGTCGCAGTACCAGATCTCCACGAGCGCCTTGTTGAGCGGCGCGCAGGTGGCGTTGTCGACGACGGTGAGGGCGAGCTGGAGCGGGATTCCGGGCTTGCCCTCCGAGACGTCGGAGCGGACGAGCGCGTGTTCGAGGTAGTAGGGGCCTTCGGTGAGCTCCTTGGTGAGCGTGCAGACGGTGGCCGCCGCGGGGGCGACCCTGGGGGATTCGGCTTCGGCTTCGGCGCGGCCGGCGGTGGCGGCCACGCCCAGTCCGACGGCCGCGGCGGCGGCGCTACCGGCGATCAGTATTCTGCGGCGCCCGATGGGGGCAGTTGAGTCTGTCATGGGCACGCAAAATAGAAGGGCTTTCTGTGTGGCCGCTGTGGTTTCGGCAAAGTCTCCGCGCGTCAACATGCCTTTAAGGACCTGTTCTCCCGAAGCTGCCGCGAAGTGACAAGCAGCTCTCTGCGACACAGTGACGCTCGGTCAGGGACGGGCGGACGCTTGTAGATCTCGCTCGTGCGAAGGACCGTTTGTGACAGGCGTGCAGTGCAGTCGCCGCTCTCGGCCTGGACGCACGTCCGAGCCGGACGCTCCTACTTCAGCTCGGCGAGGAGGTCGTCCAGGGCTTTCTTCAGAGCTGCCATGTTGGCCGGATCGAACCAGGTGGTGCGGATGCGCTCATTGTTCCCTTTGGGCGTCTCGTGGTCGGCGGCGAGTCGGTGCAGGGGGCGGGTCTCGTCGCCCAGGGAGCGGCCGACGTTCTGGAAGAGGCCGCGCACATAGTGGTCGGCGGCGTCGGGGACGATGCCGTGGTCGGCGGCCCACGAGGTGAGCGCGGCGAGGTAGGCATAGTGGGCGGTGAGCGTCCCGGTCAGTGCGGAGAAGACGTTGAAGGCGGCCTCGTCCGCGACGGGGAGCGCGCCGCCCAGTTGCTCGAAGAGGGAGTCCACCACCGGGTGCGAGGGGCAGGTCACCGTGACGGAGCGGCGCTCGCGCACCGCGGGCAGCGGGATGGCGCGGACGATCGGGGCGCCGGTGGCCAGGGTCCGGCGCAGGTCGTCGGTGGCGACGCCGGCGATCAGGTTGACCACGACCTGGCCGTCGTCCACCTTCAGCCCGGTGAGTGCCTCGTGGTGGTCCTGGCGGCGCACGGCGATGACCACCAGCTCGGCGCGGTCCACCACCTCCTGGTTGTCGGCGCACACATGGACGCCCCCGTAGCGCTCGGACAGTTCGGCGGCGGTGCGGGCCCCCCGGGGAGAGAGGAAGAGCTCCGGCGACGCACCGCCCCCGTTGCGCAGGCCCTCGACGATGGCCCGGCCGATCTCGCCCACTCCGATGATGCCGATGCGCTGCACTGTGTCTTCCTCCATGGTGTGGTGGTCGTGAACCGTGGTGGTGCGGGTCTGTGCGGTCGGGATGGTTGTCGTCGGCTCCTCGTGTGCGGAGGCGTACGGAGTGGACGTCACGAACATCACGGTCGTGGCGGGGCGGGCGCACCGCTTGCCTGCCTTGACGGCCCAGGCCGTCGTGAGCCAGGCGAGGCCGCCGAGCGCAAGGCCCGCGTACATCGCTCCGAGCGCCCCTCGTGCATGGGGTGGGTTCGTCATCAGGGTGCTTCTCTCTTCGCTGGTCGATCAGGGCGATGCCGTGGTCGCCGTATCGGGCCCCTGGGCCCCGGTGCCGGGGGCGGCGGCGGAAGCTGCCGGGGATGGGGATGACGTCGCTGCCGCGGGTGCTCATGCAGCCGAGGCCGATTCGGGAGACCGCTGGGCCGTCGGGTCCAAGGGTGGGGGGTATCGCCCCTCCGTCACGTGGCCAGGGCCGCGCGGAGGAACTGGAGGATCTCCGCCTGGGCGGCCTCGGCCTGTGGTTCCACGCCGGGCATGGCGAGGAACGCGTGCTTCGCGCCCGGGTATTCGGAAAGCCGCACGGGCGTCCCTGCCTCGCGTAGCCGCTCGGCGTAGCGGCGGCCGTGGTCGGCGACCGCGTCCTGGGTGGGCACCACCACGAGTGCCGGGGCGAGCCCGCTCAGGTCGTCCACGTACAGCGGCGAGAGGGCGCCGGCGTCGGTTCCCGGCGGGACGGCGAGCCGCTGGAAGAGGCGCAGTTGCGGCAGGGCCCGGGCCGGGCTGTATGCGTACTCGGCGATCGAGGCGTAGTCGAACATCGTCTCGGTCACGTCGACTGCGGGGTTGACCAGCACCTGCGCCGTGAGCTCCAGGCCGGCCTCCCGGGCCCGGATGGCCGTCAGAGCGCTGATCAGCGCGCCGCAGCTCTCGCCGAAGACGGCCGTGCGCGCCGGGTCGACGCCCCACTGCGCGGCGTGCCGGACCGCGTGGTCGAGCACGCCCCAGCCGTCGTCGGCGGCGTTCGCGAGCGGGCTGTCCGGAGTGAGGAGGCGGTGCTCGACCGAGACGACGAGCGCGGGCAGTCGGACGGCGAGGTGGCTGTTGGTCCAGTCGCACTGCACCGCCGTGCCCACGAAGCTGCCTCCGTGGACATGGACCACGAGTGGAAGGTCGGTCCGGGCTGCGGCCTCGCCGTCTGCCGCCGGGGCCGGCCGGTACACCCGGACCGGCAGGTCGCGGCCGGGCAGCGCGATCTCCTGCCAATCGATCGCGGCGCCGGGGTCCGGCTCTCCGAGGATCGCACGCGCCGCGCCGGAGGCCCGGAAGCGGTTCTCCGCGTCGCGGTAGGCCATCAGTTCCTCGGTCGTGATCACCGAGAAGTCCGGCTCCGGCGGCCGCGTCACGGCAGCGGCTTCGCTCATCTCTCCTTCTCCCCCCCGGCCGGATGCCGGGCGTGTCATTGCGGTCGGACAGTGCGTTGCCCTCATTATGCACGCGGTGCGTGCATCAGCAAGTGCATGGGTTAGGCTGAGTCCGGACGAGAGGGGCGAGATGACTGGCCGAAGGCGATGGTCGACCGAGGAGATCCTGGACACGGCGGCGGAACTGCTACGCACGAGCGACGCCGAGTCGTTCAGCGTGCGCAAACTCGCCGCAGCGCTCGGGACCGACTCCTCCAGCCTCTACCGGCACTTCCGCAACAAGACCGAACTGCTGCGCGCGGTCGCCGACCGAGTCCTGCTGGCCGCCATGGACGGCTACCGCCCCGAGGGCGACTGGAAGCAGCGCGTCACCGCCCTGGCCCTGCGGCTACGCGAGGCCTTCGGTGAGCAATCCCAGCTCGCCGCGGTGTGGGGACGCTATGCATCCGGCGGCACCGGATCCCGATTGGTCATGGAGGAGCTGCTGCAGGCCCTGCGCGCGTCCGGCCTGCCCGACGAGGAGGTCCCGGTGCGATACCACCGCATCGTGATCCTCCTCGCCGCGCTGATCGCCGCCGAGGCGGGGATCGGCGCCATCGCCCCCAAGGAGTACGAACAGGGCATGGAGCTGTTCCGTGTCGCAGTGCTCGGCGCCGACCCCGAACGCTTCCCCACACTGGCCCACTTCGCCCGCGATGTCCGCCCCCTCGGAGCAGACCGCCGCGCTGCGTTCGAGGAGATCCTCGCCGCCCAACTCGCCCACATCGAGGCCCAGGTCCCCTGACGTGGCGGGTCGCCGGCGCGAAGCGATCCGTCGTCGGACTCCGGTCGGCGCACGGGGCATCCGAAGCTACGGCCCGCCGCTACCCGCCCTCACTCATGCCCGTCACGTCGTCGCTGTGCTTGGGAGCTGCTGCCGGGTGAAGGTACTTGGGGCCGTTTTGTGTGCATGAATGAGTGTCGACGACCGCGCGACGAGCCTTGGAAGGGAGCTGTGCCACTCGGTCGTGAAGTTCGGGGACCAGGAGTACGGTGGCGCAAAGGCGTTGACATCACTACAAGCGCTTACTAGCTTCGTTCTCGGTAGCTACCCTCTGCTGGCGCGGACTGACCACCCGCTCGGCAGCAGAGTCAAACACGTCAGAGAACACGTCAGAGCCGCACCTTTGGCGATCTCCACCGGCCCTAGCGACCAGCGTGCTTGCCGCTCTTCAGCAAGCGCTTGCCTCCCCTCCCGCGTGGAGATCTTCTCGCAACGAGAGGACTCCCCCCATGTCAGAACACCGCACCATCCTCCGCCGGCGCCAGTTGACCGCCCTCGCCGCGGGCGTCGTGGCCGCGCTCACCCTCGGCACCGTCTCGGCCGTCTCCGCCCACGGCGCGCCGTCCGGCGACACCGCCGTCACGGCCGAGACCTCGCCGATCGGCTTCGGCGCGGGCACCACCGGCGGCGGAAACGCCTCCGCCACCACCGTCACCACCCTGGCCGCCTTCAAGAGCGCCGTCGCGAGCGACAGCGCGAAGGTCGTCAAGGTGTCCGGCCTCATCTCGCTCTCCGGGCAGGTGGACGTCGGATCCAACACCACCGTGCTGGGCGTGGGCTCCTCGTCCGGGTTCACCGGTGGTGGGCTGCGGCTGAAGGAGAAGACCAACATCGTCATCCGCAACCTGAACATCAGCAAGCCGGTCGCCCCCGCCGACGGGATCACCGTGCAGAAGTCCACCAAGGTGTGGATCGACCACAACACCTTCTCGGCCGACCGCGACCACGACAAGGACTACTACGACGGCCTGTTGGACATCACCCACGCGTCCGACAACGTCACGGTGTCCTGGAACAAGTTCGCCAATCACTTCAAGGGCAGCCTCGTCGGACACAGCGACAACAACGCCAGTGAGGACACCGGTCACCTGAAGGTGACGTACCACCACAACTGGTTCACGAACGTCTACTCGCGGATTCCGAGCCTGCGGTTCGGCACCGGCCACTTCTACGACAACTACGTGCAGGGCGCGGACACGGCCGTGCATTCGCGGATGGGCGCGCAGATGCTGGTGGAGAACAACGTGTTCCGCGACACGAAGATCGCGATCACGACCAACCGCAGCAGCGACGTGGACGGATACGCGGTGGCGCGGGGCAACGACTTGGGTGGCGCGGCCACCGAGATCTCCCAGACCGGCAGCTTCACCAAGCCGCCGTACTCGTACACCGCCGAGCCCGCGTCGTCGGTCGTCTCGACGGTGACGGGGCAGGCCGGGGCGGGCAAGATCTGAGCACCACCCCGTGAGCACCACCTGAGCACCCCCCACACCCGCACCGCCCCGCCGGAGCCGGCTCCGGCGGGGCGGTGCTCCCTGTCATCCTCGGGCATCACCCTCCTACGTCGAGACTTGGAATCCAGCGCGGCGACAAAAAACCCAGTGATAGCGTAGTCGTGTGACTACGGAACGTGTATGCGTGAAGCGGCAGTTCGGGTATCGTGCCCGGCTGGCGCTGACGCCTGCGCAGGTCCAGCTCATGGATGGTCAGGCGCACGCGGCCCGCGCGTTGTGGAATCTGCTGCATGACTGGTGGACGATGCTGCCCAGAGACAAGCGGTCTCTCGCGGCGGCGGACGCGGCGATCCGGCAGGCACGCAAGGAGATCGACTGGCTCGCCCATCTGCCCGCTCAGGCGGCCCAGGCTGTGCTCAAGACGTACTTCCGGGCATGGAGGAACTGCTGGGAAGGCCGCGCGGGTGCCCCCGGGTTCAAGGCCCGCTTCCGCACGGTGATGTCCGTGGACATCCCCAGGGCCGGGACCTGTGCATCACCCGGGTGCACCGCCGCTGGGGCATGGTCAACATCCCCAGGATCGGCCGGGTCCGGTTCCGCTGGACCAAAGACCTGCCCGTGGGAAAGCGCGCAGGCGCCGAGAACCGGATCACCGGGGCCCGGCTGGTCAAGGACGCGCTCGGCTGGCACATAGCCTTCCGCGTCCAGACCCTCGAACCCGAACCCGAGCCGCACACCGGCCCCGAAGTCGGCATTGACGTGGGCGTCACCGTGCCGCTCGCTCTCTCCGACGGCACGGCACACGACCACCACGCATGGCTGACCGGGAAGGAACAGGCCAAGCTGGTCCGGCTGGAGCAGCGGGCCGCGCACCGCAAGAGCCTCCGCAAACGGGGAGAGCGCACCTCTCGCCGCCTGCAGAGCACCTATGACCAGATCGCGGGGATCCGCGCGAGAGCCAAGCGCAGACGCCTGGACTGGCAGCACAAGGCCACCACCGCCATCGCCGCGAAGTACAGCGTGGTCGTGGTGGAAGACCTGAACATCACGAACATGGTCAAGAGCGCCAAGGGCACCGTGGACAGCCCGGGGAAGAACGTCGCCCAGAAGTCCGGCCTCAACCGCGCCATCAGCGGCGAGGCATGGGGGCGCACGGTCGAACTACTGAGGTACAAGACCGCCCGCCAGGGCGCCGCTCTGCACAAGGTTCCCGCCCCCGGCACCTCCCGGCGCTGCTCGATGTGCGGGGTCACCACCCCGGGCAGCCGGGAGTCCCAGGCCGTGTTCGTGTGCAAGAACCCCGACTGCGGCTGGGTGGGCAACGCCGACCACAACGGAGCCCGGAACATCTTGCACCTGTACGGATGGGCCTCGCGCTCGTCCCGGCTGCCGGGAGGGCAGCCGTCAGGCGCGCACGCCGCGTCAAGCCCGCCACCGCAAGGTAGAAGGGAATCTCCCGGATTCATCGGGGAGAACACTCCAAAACGTCCACACCAACGCTGGAACGCGCCGTATGCACCTTGGTAGGGGTTCCCCCGCCCCCAGTAAGCTACGGCCCCATGCGTGATCTTGCGGCCGGGTTCGGCTATCTGATGAAGGGGCAGCGCTGGGTCGCCCGGCACGGACGGTGGTGGTGGTTCGGGATGATCCCCGCCCTCATCACCCTCGTCGGGTACGCGGCGGCGCTCGTCGCGCTGTTCTTCTGGACCGACGACGTCATCGACTGGGCCACCCCCTTCGCCGACGGCTGGCCCTCGCCGTGGCTCGACGTCTTCCGGGGCGCACTCGCCGTCCTCTTCGCCGGCGTGTGCCTCTTCCTCGCCATCCTCACCTTCACCGCGGTCACGCTGCTGGTCGGCCAGCCCTTCTACGAATCCCTCTCCGAACAGGTCGACATCTCCGAGTGCGGCACCGCGCCCGAGTCCGGGCTGTCGGTGTGGCGCGAGCTGTGGATCGGTCTGCGCGAGGCCATCGCGCTGGTGATACGCGTCGCGCTGTGGGGTGTGCTGTTCTTCGCTCTGGGTTTCGTGCCGGTGATCGGCCAGACCGTGATCCCGGTGCTCGCCTTCTGCGTGACGGGCTTCTTCCTCACCGAAGAGCTCACGTCGATTGCCTTGCTGCGGCGCGGGGTGCTGGTGAAGGAGCGGCGCCGGCTGCTGCGGGGCCGCCGGATGTTCACCCTCGGTTTCGGCGTCCCGCTGGCACTGGCCTTCCTGCTGCCGCTGGTGGCGGTGTTCCTGATGCCGGGTGCGGTGGCGGGGGCGACGCTGTTCGTACGGGATCTGATGGGGGAGGAGGCGCGGGCGGACGACGATGAGGACGGGGATGACGACCGTTCGCAGCCGGGTTACCCTGCGGCGCCTTATTCCGGGGCCCAGCCGTAGCGGCTACGGGCTGAAGCGAATTATCACATTCGCCCAGCCATCCGGACTCGTGTACCGCCATTCGCCGACTTCATCAGCCGACAGCATCGCCTCGGAGTACAGGGCTGCGACGAGGAGTTTCCAGGGCTCGTCTCTCTCGGCGGTTTCCTCGTGGGCCAGGTCCCGTAGCGATTTGGAGGCCGCTTTGAAGATGGCGGTGCGGATATCGAAATACCGTGTGCGGTCGGCTTTTCCTGTGGTGACGCCGGATGTGCTGATGAACGTCCATACGGCGTGCCAGGGGCCATCTGCCATGGGGCTCACTCCGGCGAAGTGCTCTGCGTGATGACTTTGCGGTGAGTATGAGACGACGACACGCCGACGCCACGGCGTGTCGTCGTCTCATACTCACCGCAAATGGCGATCTTGGCCGGTCCCGGCCATGCCTCGTTGGCGCTGGGCGTGAAGCTTGGCGATGGCGCGTAGCTGCCGCCGCTCGTACTGCGTAGCGGGGCGCACCGAGGCACAGTGCGATCGCCATGTGAGGCCGGTGGGGCGGGTGAGGCAGACCATCGGGCCGTCGAAGTCGGCGATGGTCGCGGGCATGTCGTAGTGCCGGTCGTAGACCACCATGCCGACCGTGAGCCGGGGCAGGGTGGTGGTCCAGTCCGCGCGGTTCACTTCGACCCCCGCGCCAGATGCTGAGCGATCTGTTCGCCCAGGGCCACCGACTGCTGCAGCAGTTCCTCCAGGGTCGGCCGGTCGTCGCCGCCCTGCTGCCCCTGCTGCTCGTCGGCCTGTCCTGGCGGATTTGTGGTTTCGCCAGCCATCGATCGCTCCTCTCCGTAGTGTTTCCACTACTGGGAGCACCCAGCGTGGTCTACAGGTCGGGTGTCTTCAACATTCCAGGCACGGAGGACACATTGGTAAACCTGAAGGAGTTGAACCCGGACGCCTCACCCCAAGCGGCCTACGGCGCGCGTTTACGCAGCAAGCGGGAAGCGCGCGACTGGACTCAGGACCAGTTGGGTGAGCGGATGGGCTACTCGGGGAGGCATGTTTCGGCGGTCGAAACAGGCTGCAAACCGCCAACGCGCCGGTTCTCGCGGTGCGCGGACACGGCCCTCGGGCTCACCGGGACCTCAGACTCGTTTGAACGCGCGTGGGGGGAGCTCCGGAACGGCAGTCTGCTGGAGGGGTTCCCGGAGTACGTCGGGTACGAGGCCCAGGCGGTAGAGATCCGGGTGTTTGAGGTTGGGATCATTCCCGGCTTGCTTCAGACACCCGCGTACGCACGGGCGCTGGCAGATGGTGATGTACGCCGGGGCACCATCACGCCCGAACAAGCAGCTGAACGAGTCTCGGTTCTGGCGGAGCGGCAGACGGCACTCGTACGGTCCCGGCCGCCCACGATGCTTGTGGTGATGGATGAAAGTTGCATCCGACGTCCAGTCGGCGGAGCCGAGGTCATGAGCGAGCAGCTGCAACACCTCGTGGAGATCGCTGCGTTGCCGAACTCCCATCTTCAGGTTGCTCCGTACGACATAGGCGAGCGACGACCGTTCAACTTGCCCGTCTACCTGCTGACGATGTCGGATCGGTCCATGATGGCTTACGCGGAGTCACAAGCCCGAGGATACCTGGACCGCGAATCCACTCACGTTCTGGCCACGTTGTCGGCCTACCATCAGTTGCAGGCCGAAGCCCTGTCACAGACAGAATCCGTGGCCATGATCGAGCAGGTACGAAAGGGCACCCCGTGACGACCGAATCCCCCCGCTGGTTCAAGTCCTCCTACAGCTCGAACGGCGGCGCCTGCGTCGAGGTCGCCGCCAACCTCGTCGCCTCGCGCGGCATAGTCCCCGTCCGTGACAGCAAGGAGCCGCACGGCCCGGCGCTCACCTTCGAGTCGTCCGCCTGGTCGTCGTTCGTCGCCGCCGTCAAGGGCGGGGAGTTCCCCGCCGCCTGACCACGAGGCAACGCGAACTCCCTCCTGCCCCGCGCTGCGAAGCCGTCGCGCGGGACAGGAGGGAGATGGGCGGTGCTCAGCGCGTAGAGAACGACTGCACCGTCGTCGACCGTACGGCGGCCTACCCCTCGTCTCCTTCGGTGAGCTGATCGAGCAGGGCGGCCAGCCACTCGACGTCTTGACGGCGTACGAAGGGGGTGCCGGGCGGCGCGAGCGAGGCGTACACGGTCCGGAGCGCGGAGATGTCCTCCGGGGTGAGGGGAGCACCGAGCGAGCGCAGCCCGTCCACGGCCTCCCTGACCCCGTGCAGATGGCGGAGGTCGGTGTGGCCCGCGCGGACACCAAGTGCGTGCCGGTACGCGGCCGCCGCCCTGCCGATCTCGCCGCACCGCTCCAGCAGCCGGGCCAGATCCGTCAGGACTTGCGCGGGCAGGTGGAGGGAGGTGGCCGCTTCGAGTAGCAGGGCCCGTCCCTCCTCGGGTCGGAGAGCGGACAGCAGCCGAAGGAGTTCTGTGAGATGCGCCGTCCCCCGGGTGCCGGGATGGTCCAGGCACGCGCGCACCAGGGTCAGCGCGAGCCGACTGGCCTCGCTCTCGACCCCCGCACCGGTGAGGAGCCGGGCGATGTCCTGTCCCCTGCCCGCCGATATCGGTCGCCGGGACAGCGAGATGAGCGTGTCGACCGCCGCCGCGTGGAACTCTCCGCCAAGCAGGTACTGGACCGCGCGCAGCGCAGTTGAGACATCAGTATCGGGGTGGTTGGCGATGGTCAATAGCACCTCCGGCCCGCGTGCGTCGCCGACATCAAGGAGGTACTTGGCGATCTCCACCGCTTCGGGCAAGGGAGTGGGATGGGCCAGCCGGGCCTCCACAGCGCTCCGTACCTCGTCGACATAACCCTCGCCATACAGCGTGTGGGCGACTTCGGCCCAGTTGGGTCCGTACAGCGGGGGTGGGGTGCCGTCCTTGCCGGGAGGGCGGCACAGTGCGGCGAGGGCCGGGCCCGGCTCGCCGAGGCGCGCCAACACCGTGTACGGGGTGGCGGCGTCCAACTCGTCGGAGGGGAGAGAAGCCCCGAGGATCCGCCGTGCGACAGCTGCGGCCGCCTCATCCCGTCCGGCGCACAAGTACGCCTCGGCAGCGGCGCACAGAGCCCGGACGATGTCCTCGAGGTGGTACTCCCGCTCGTCCCTCCACAAGGGGCGGTTACTGGGCGGGGGATCCTCGACCATGGCGAAGAGCGCGTGGGTCATGGAGTCCGCTGTGCCATACGCACCCGCCTGGATCAGGAGCCGCATATCGTGCTCATCGGGCAGTCGGCCACCGTCGGGGGACAGGTCCAGCAGGCGCAGCAGCGAAACCGTGTCGCCCAGCGCGACAGCGCAGTTGCCGAGGAGGAAACGCCCCAGTTCGTCGTCGGCCGGCAGTGACACATCGGTGAGCACGCGTCGCACGGGCCCGTGGATCCGACTGCCCAGGGCCAGCAAGTAGTACGCCGCGACGATCCGTCCTTCACTGACCGCACCGCTCCGGAGTCTCGCAAAGTTCGATGACGTATAAGTCGTCTGCTCGGTTTCCCGCGACGTCAGAAGTCGCTCGGCTTTTGCCAGTGCGGCATCGAAACCGAAGATGCGCCCGAGCGCGACGACGGCACCTGAGCGCGCGACGATGCTGAGCCGATCGTTGTCGGCCATGGTCACCAGGCCCTGGTATGCCGCGTCACGCGTGGGCTGGACGGCGATCAGACCGCAGAACTCCTCTGCGTGCCAGGTGGAGCCGGCCCTCTCCAGCAGCCGGTTCAGGACCGAGGTGGTGAGGGCATCGGACACCTGTACCCCTTCCGCCAGCAGCCGCCCGGCCAGTGCCGCGTGGTCGTCCGGAACGCTGCTGTGCCCGCCCAAGATGATGACGACCCGCTGGTGCTGGCCAAAGAGGTCGTAGTCGTCACTGCTCCACAGCAGCCACTGCACCAGCCCTTCTGCCTCGGACACCCCCGCCCGCCCCGCCCAGCACGCGATCGCCAGCACCCCGAAGTCGCGCCGCTCCCCGCGCAGTGCCTGCCGCACCAATTCATCCCGCAGCGGCTCCGCCCCCGGCCAGTCGGCGGGCAGCCGACTCGCCGTGTCATGTGCGGCGAGGTACTCCGCGAAGCTGCGGTGAGCCCAGTGCAGCTCGCCGGAGCCCCGCTGGTACAGCAACAACCCGGTGCCGCTCAGCAGCCCGGTCACCACCTCGCGCCAGCCGTGCAGGAAGTCCGTCGCCTCGGGGGCGTGCTCCGCGATCCACCGCAGTGCCTCTTCCAGCAGCGGCGCGTCAGCCGTCAGCGTGTTGTGGGCGAGCGCCGTGAGGAGCCGAACACGCGCGCCGTACAGCCACTCCGCGAGCCGCCGTGAGCCGCCCGCCTGAGCCACGGCCCGCAGCAGCCCCGCCCGCCGGTCCTCCTCCCCAGGACGACCGCTGAGCAGATAGCCGACGCATTCCTGGTACAGGCCGGGCCGCCCGGTCGGGAGCCCGGCCTCCGGGGCGCGGCGGAAGATGGACAGGGTGATGGCCGCGACCAGGGGCGTACGGACCAACTGCCGCAGCCCGCTGCGCTCGACCTCCAGCAGGAAAGCCTCGGCCCGCTCGCCGTACCCGTCCAGCCAGCGGTGGGCCAGTTCGCGGAGCTGGGAATCGTCGAAGGGGGCGAGGGCGTACGAGGCGAGGCCCGCATCCCGCAAGGGGGCCAGCTCGTGCGCGGGCAGGAAGCGAGTGGTGACAACCCAGCGGTACGGCCCCGACGCGTTGGCCGCCACGATAGAGATCACGCGCCGCCGCGCCGCCGTGTCCACGATCTCGTCCAGGCCGTCGACCAAGAGGAGCCAGCCACCGTCGCCGACCGACTCGAAGAGGTCGCGGGGGAGTTCGGTCCCCAGGTGGCCTCCCAGCCGCCGCTGCACCGAGTCGCGAAGCAGGGCGGGCAGCGGGGCGCCGTGGGTCAGGTCGACGGCAGGGATGCGTACGGCGTGCTCCTGCGCCCCGGGCGCCTCCGCGCCCTGCCGCGCCACCCGTTGCGTGAACGTCGACTTGCCCGCTCCCGCCTCGCCCTCGATCAGCACATGCCGGTGCAGGTCCAGGATGTCCTCGGCGGGGACGGGCTCGGGGGCCGCCGCTTCGGTGTGTTCCACCACCCGCTGGTGGACATAGACCCGTTCCAGACTGGGAGCGTCGGCATCGAGGAAGCGGTAGGGCTGGACGTCGGAGTCCGTGCGCTCGGCGCTCAGCAGGGCCCGTATGGCCTCCTCCCGTTGCCCCGCGCGCCCGGCGGGCACGCGGACCTCCCGCAGCCCCTCCCGCCGGGTGGGAAAGCCCGTGAACAGCGCGAGTTGGGCCGACTCCGCCTCGCTCAGCGCCTCGTGCCAGCGGTCCACGCGTGAGGCCGTGAGCCGTCCCAGGCCCTCCGACGCATGATGTTCGACGACGACGCCGATGAGATGCCCCTCGCTCCACACCGCCGCGCCCGACATGGCCTCCCAGGGGGACACCTCGGGGTCGGGGTCAGGGGCGGGGGCGTCGACCCGGATGGACAGGGTCTTCTGGCGGGTGTTGGACCAGGGGGAGACGGTGCCCTGCTGATGGTGGGCGTCCCGGAATCGCGAGCCCGACGCGGGCGCGTCCTCGCGGAGTTTGAAGCGTGGGAAACCCATCATCGAGCAGCGGAGTTCGCCGTCGGCGGCCACCAGCCTGCCGAAGGTGACCGGTGGGACGGGAGGCAGGTCCGGGGTGTCCATGAGGGACACCACCGCCACGTCGATGTCCGGGGCCGCGAACACGACAACGCCGTCCGCGCTCCACCCCCCGGGCTGGTCGGCCCTGAAGCGGAGGCGGACGGCGGTGGCCTCACGCACCACATGCGCGGCGGTCAGCACCGTACGACCGGTGACCAGATACCCCGATCCCCGCTCACCCGGCCGCCCGCCACCGCGCTCGACGATGACCTCCGCGACCCGGTCAGGGTCCAGACCCGCCATGCGATCTCCCTCCCGCCCCGCACTCTAAGGCCATCGCGCGGGGTGGGAGGGAGAGAAAGACGTGCTCAGCGCGTCGAGAACGAGTGCACCGTCGTCGACCGGTACGTCTGCCCCGGTCGCAGCACCGTGGAGGGGAAGCTGGGCTGGTTGGGCGAGTCGGGGAAGTGCTGGGTCTCCAGGCAGAAGCCGTCGCCCTGCCGGTAGACCTGCCCCGACGTGCCCGCCAGCGTGCCGTCCAGGAAGTTGCCGGAGTAGAACTGCACACCAGGCTCGGTGGTGGCGATCCGCATCACTCGTCCGGACTCCGGCTCGCTGACCGTCACGATGTGCTCGGGACGGCTCGTGATGCCCTTGTCGAGGACGAAGTTGTGGTCGAACCCCTGTCCGTACAGCACCTGCTGGTGTGCTTCCCGGATGTCCCGGCCGACCGCCTTCGACCGGCGGAAGTCGAAGGGCGTGCCGGCGACCTTCGCCAGTTCGCCGGTCGGGATGAGGGTCTTGTTGACCGGGGTGTAGCGGGAGGCGGCGATCTGGAGCCGGTGGTCGTAGATGGAGCCGGTGCCCTCGCCTCCCAGGTTGTAGTAGGTGTGGTTGGTGAGGTTGACGACCGTGGGCTTGTCGGTCGTGGCCTCGTAGTCGATGTGCCAGTCGCCCGTCGACGTGAGGGTGTAGTCGACGCGCACCGTCAGCTTCCCGGGGTAGCCCATCTCGCCGTCGGGGCTGACGCGGCGCAGGGTCAGGCCGACGTTGCCGCCGTCCTCGAAGGGCTCGATGGACCAGATCCGCTTGTCGAAGCCCTTGTCCCCGCCGTGCAGGCTGTTGGGGCCGTCGTTGACGGGGAGCTGGTAGGCGTGGCCGTCGAGGGTGAACTTGCCGTTCGCGATGCGGTTGCCGTAGCGGCCGATCAGGGCGCCGAAGTACGGGCTGCCGGCCACGTACGAGTCCAGGTCGGCGAAGCCGAGCGAGACGTTGGCAACTCGGCCGTGGCGGTCGGGGACCTCCAGGGACTGAACGATGCCGCCGTAGGTCAGTACGGAGAGCCGGGTACGGCCGTTCTCGATCGTCCAGCGGTCGACCTTGGTGCCGTCCGCCAGCGTTCCGAAGTGTTCCTTCACCGCGCGTCCGCCGCCCTTTCCTGCGTTTCCTGCGTGTGCGGCGGCGCCCTGCCGGTCGCCCGCGTGTGCGGTGCCCGTGGCCGCCAGCCCGGCGGCCGCGGCTGCGGCCGCCGTGATGACCGTGCGCCTGTTCGTGCTCATACTCATATGCGGCTCCATCGAAGCTTCATCAGAATGAGAACTGAGTAGACATGGGGAAGGCTTATGAACCGACCCTGCGCTTGTTCCAGATGTCGAAGCCCACCGCGGCGAGCAGCACCAGGCCCTTGATGACCTGCTGGTACTCGGTCCCGATGCCCACCAGCGACATGCCGTTGTTGAGCACACCGAGCACCAGACCACCGATGATCGCGCCCAGCACGGTGCCGACGCCGCCACTCGCCGACGCGCCACCGATGAAGGCCGCGGCGATGGCCTCGAGCTCGAAGTTGAGACCCGCGCTCGGGGTGGCGGAGCCCAGCCGGGCGGTGAAGACCAGGCCGGCGAGGGCGGCCAGCAGGCCCATGTTGACGAACACCATGAAGGTGACGCGCTTGTCCCGGACACCCGACAGCTTGGCCGCCGGCTGGTTGCCGCCCAGGGCGTACACATGGCGTCCGACGACGGTGTTGCGCATCACGAAGCTGAAGATCACCAGCAGGCCCGCCAGGATCAGCAGCCCCACCGGTGCGCCGTGCCAGCTGGACAGGGTCATGGCGAAGGCCATCACCGCGGCCACGATCGCGGCGCACTTGACGTAGAACAGGCCGAGCGGCATGACGTCCAGCTCATACGCCGCACGCTGCTGCCGGCTGCGCCACTCCTGCCAGACGGCCGCCGCGCACACCGCGAGGCCGATGACCATGGTGGGGTTGTGGTACTGCGTGTACGGGCCCATCTCCGGGATGAAGCCGATGCTGATCTCCCGGAAGCCCTCCGGGAAGGGCGACAGGGACTGCCCGTCCAGCAGGATCTGGGTGCCGCCGCGGAAGACCAGCATGCCGGCCAGGGTGACGATGAAGGACGGGATCCCGACGTACGCGATCCAGAAGCCCTGCCACGCCCCGGCCACCGCGCCGACCAGCAGACAGAGGACGACCGCGAGTGGCCAGGGCACGTCGTGGTTGACCATCAGCACGCCCGCCAGGGCGCCGACGAACGCGACCAGTGATCCGACCGACAGATCGATGTGCCCCGCGATGATCACGATCATCATGCCGATCGCGAGGATCAGGATGTAGCCGTTCTGCTGCACCAGGTTGGTGACGTTGAGCGGCCGCAGCAGGATGTCGTCGGACCATATCTGGAAGATGACGATGATCAGCGCGAGCGCCACCAGCATCCCGTACTGGCGCACATTGGCCCGCAGGCTCTGCACCAGCAGCGTCCCGATGCCCGGGGAGCCGTCGGCCGGTGGTGGGGCCGGGTTCTTGATGTCCTGGGTCGCCGTGCTCATCCTTCGTCTCCTCTGTCCCTGGTCATGTGGCGCATCAGTACCTCCTGAGTCGCCTCGGCCCGCGGAACCTCCCCGGTCAGCCGCCCAGCCGCCATCGTGTAAATCCGGTCGCACATTCCCAGCAGTTCGCCCAGCTCCGAGGAGATGAAGACGACGGCCTTGCCCTGTGCCGCCAGGTCGTTGATGACCGTGTAGATCTCGTACTTGGCCCCGACGTCGATGCCACGGGTGGGCTCGTCGAGGATGAGCACCTCGGGACCCACATGGATCCACTTGCTCAGGACGACCTTCTGCTGATTGCCGCCGCTGAGCTTGCCCACGTGCTCGAAGACCGTGGGGGCCTTGATGTTCATCGTCTTGCGGAACCGCTCGGCCACCCGCGACTCCTCGTGCTCGTTGACCACGCCGCGGCGCGCCACCTTGGCCAGCGAGGAGAGCGAGATGTTCCGGCTGATGGTGTCCTCGAGGTTGAGCCCGTAGTGCTTGCGGTCCTCGGTGACGTAGGCGATGCCGTGCTCGATCGCCTCGGGGACGGTGCGGGTACGGACCTCCTTGCCGTCGCGGTAGACCCGGCCGCCGGTGTACCGGCCGTAGGCGCGCCCGAAGACGCTCATCGCCAGTTCCGTGCGGCCCGCGCCCATGAGGCCGGCGATGCCCACGATCTCGCCGCGCCGCACGTTCAGCGACACCCCGTCCACGACGTTGCGCTGCTGGTCGATGGGGTGGCGTACGGTCCAGTCCTCGATGGCCATGGCCACCTCGGAGGCGTCGTCACCCTCGTACGGGGTGCGCTCGGGGAAGCGGTGGTCGAGGTCCCGGCCGACCATCCCGCGGATGATGCGCTCCTCGGAGACCTGCGGCTCCGACTCCGGCGTCTCGCGGACGACGATGGTCTCGATGGTCTGGCCGTCGCGCAGGATGGTGACGGAGTCGGCGACCCTGCGGATCTCGTTCAGCTTGTGCGAGATGATGATGCAGGAGATGCCCTGGGCCTTGAACTCCATCAGCAGGTCCAGGAGTTTGCCGCTGTCCTCGTCGTTGAGCGCCGCGGTCGGCTCGTCCAGGATCAGCAGCTTCACCTCCTTGGAGAGCGCCTTGGCGATCTCCACGAGCTGCTGCTTGCCCACCCCGATGTCGGCGACCCGCGTCTGCGGGGACTCGGTCAGCCCGACCCGCTTGAGCAGCGCCTTGGCGTGCTTGAGGGTCTCGTTCCAGCTGATCAGGCCGCCCTTGGCGTGTTCGTTGCCCAGGAAGATGTTCTCGGCGATGGACAGGTACGGGATCAGGGCCAGTTCCTGGTGGATGATGACGATGCCGCGCTGTTCGCTGGCCTTGATGTCCTTGAACGCGCACACCTCCCCCTGGAAATGGATCTCCCCTTCGTAGCTGCCATGCGCGTAGACCCCGCTGAGCACCTTCATCAGGGTCGACTTCCCGGCGCCGTTCTCCCCGCAGATGGCGTGGATCTCGCCCTCGCGGATGCGGAGGTTGACGTCGGACAGCGCCTTGACACCGGGGAAGGTCTTGGTGATGGAGCGCATTTCGAGAATGTGGTTCATGGTCCCGGCCTCCATCCCTACTTCAGCTGGCCGGCGGTGTAGTAGCCCTCTTTCACGAGGAGCTGGGTGTTGGACTTGTCGATGCTGACCGGGTTGAGCAGATAGGCCGGCACGACCTTCTTGCCGTTGTTGTACGACTTGGTGTCGTTGACCTGGGGCTTGCCGCCGTTCAGCTTCGCGGTGGCCATCTGGACGGTGGCCTTGGCGAGCTTGCGGGTGTCCTTGTAGACGGTCTGCGTCTGCTCGCCCCGGATGATGGACTTCACGGAGGGGAGCTCGGCGTCCTGCCCGGACACGACCGGGTAGGGCTTGTCCTTCGTGCCGTAGCCGACGCCCCGCAGCGCGGACAGGATGCCCATGGACATGCCGTCGTACGGCGAGAGCACGGCGTCCACGTTGGCGTTGCTGTACGCCTTGTTGAGCAGGTTCTCCATGCGGTCCTGGGCGTCTTTGCCGCTCCACTTCGCCGTGTACAGCTGGTTGAGCTTGGTCTGGCCGCTGCGGACGATCAGCCGCTTGTCGTCCAGGTACGGCTTGAGCACGCTCATCGCGCCGTTGAAGAAGTACCGGGTGTTGTTGTCGTCCGACGACCCGGCGAACAGCTCGATGTTGAACGGGCCCTTCTTGTTCCCCTTGTCCTTGGGCAGCCCGAGCTTGTTCACGAGGTACGAGGCCTGGAGCACGCCGACCTTGAAGTTGTCGAAGGTCGCGTAGTAGTCGACGTACTTCGAACCCAGGATCAGCCGGTCATAGGAGATCACCGGTATGTTCGCGTCATGGGCGCTCTGGAGCACATCGGTCAGCGCGGTTCCGTCGATCGGCGCGATCACCAGCAGCTTGTACTGCTTGGTGACCATGTTCTCCAGCTGCGCCACCTGGGTGCGGACGTCGTCCTCGCCGTACTGGAGGTCCGTCTTGTAGCCCGCAGCCTGGAACTGCTTGACCATGTTCTTGCCGTCGGCGATCCACCGCGCGGAGGACTTGACCGGCATCGCGATGCCGATCGTGTTGCTGTTGCCGCCCTTGTAGCGGCTGCCGCCGACGGCCTCCTGGCCGCAGGCGGTGGCGGTGAGCGAGAGCGTGAGCAGGGCGGCGAGGGCCGCCAAGGCTCGCACCGCTCTTGCCTTGCGCATGATCATCGGGTCTTCCTTCCCTTGTGCGTCCGTGGCTCAGGATTCTTGGGGCGCGGGCTGTGCCTGGCCCGCGGCGAAGCGCCGCAGCGGGCCGGGCAGCCGGGAGCCCAGCGGGGACATCCCGCCGTCCGCGCCCAGCCGGGCGAGCAGGTCGAGCACGAGTCGGCCGCGGCGTACCCGCTCACGGGCGCTGTTCAGCGCGAGATCGCGCAGCTGGGCGCCGTAGGGGTAGATGCCGGGGGACTTGCTGAGCCCGAACTTCAGGTAGATGGGGGAGCCGCGACGGATCAGCTCCGCGGCATCATATATCCGGACATAGCCGCCGAGGTCGTCAGGGGCCTCGACGTAGAAGTCCATCGGGGCGCGGGAGGCCCGGCGGATCTCGGTGAGGTGCTCCAGCGTGAGATCCGAGGGGATGTTGATGGAGTCGGCACCGAGCTGCTCGTACACCGCGAACGAGGCCGGGTTGACCGGGCCGATCAGCGCGGACAGCTTGAAGGTGGTGTCGGCCGGCAGCTCGCCGCGCTCGCGCAGCTGGTGCAGCAGCCACAGCACGCCCTCGTCCGCGACCAGCAGACACTTGACGCCCAGCGAGGCGGCGCGCAGGGCGTCCTCGACGCAGCCGGCGACCGCGTCATGGCCGCGGGCGCGCAGGCCGCCGCCGCCGGAGTCGGTGCGGGTGGCGGCGCCGATGTCCCAGGTGCCGCGCGGGCCGGTGAACAGGCACAGCTCGGCGTTGCGCTCCGCGCAGGACTCCACCATCTCGGTGATCTCGGAGTCGGTGAGCATCCAGACGCCGCTGCCCTGGCTGATCCGGTGGATCGGCACATCGAGGCGGCCGGCCTCCTTGAACACGGTGGCCAGCGCCTCGGGCCCCTCCACGGAGGGGATCTCGGTGCGCCAGGTGCCACCGTCGGGGAAGGAGTGCGGAGAGGTGTCGGCGGGGTCGGCGGCGGGTGCGGAGTGGCCGAGCGACGCGAGGGCCGCGTCGGCGGGGCGGCGGGGGCCGGAGGTGGTGGCTGAGGCGGCGGTCACGGTGCTCCCTGTGGAGTGATGGCCGGTGTTTCGGCGTCCGGCTGCGGTGCTGCCCGGCACGTCGTCGTCCGGGGCTGGGTGGTGCGGGGGGTTGTCTGGTGTCGTCTGACGCATGAGATTTGTTCGTCTGTATCGAGATGCGGCTACCGCCGCGTGGTCGAACGACATTCGGGTGATTGGGTGCACGTCGGTACGGGCCGCGTCAGGGCGGCCCGTACCGACGCGCGGCTACGGGAGGCCCTGCGGGTGCAGCAGAACCTTGCCGACCTTCGGATCGCCGCTGCCGACCAGATCGATCGCGGCGCCGAATGCGGTGAGCGGCAGCTCGTGAGAGACCAGCGGCAGCAGGGACAGCAGCCCGGCGTCGAAGACCCGCACGGCGTGCGCCCACGCGGCGGGCGCGGCCCCGAAGACCGTCTGCACCTCGATCTGGCGCACCACCAGGTCGGTGGGGTCCAGGCCGTCCGCGCCCGCCGCCGGGATGCCGGTGAGTACGAGCCGCCCGCCGCGCCGCAGCAGCGCGGCGGAGTCCCGGGCCGCCGAGGCGGAGCCCGCGGTCTCGATAACCATGTCGTACGTGCCGGCCTCGCCCTCGGGCAGCGCGCCCCGGGTGTGGAAGGTCGTCGCGCCGAAGGACAGCGACAGCTCCTCCCGGTCCCGGCGGGTGCCGACCACCAGCAACTCGGCGGGGGAGGCCGCGGCCAGGAACTGGACCGCGATCATGCCGAGGGTGCCGGTGCCGACCACCGCGACCCGCTCGCCCGGCTGGGCGTTCGCCTTGAGGGCGGCGGCCGCGACACAGGCGGCGGGCTCCAGCAGCGCGGCGGCGGAGAGGTCGGCGTCGTCGGCGAGCGGGTGCAGCAGACGGGCGGGGAGGGTGAGGGTGGTGGCCATCGCGCCCGGCTGGGTGAAGCCGGTCTCCTCGTACCCCGCGGTGCACAGCGTGGTCTCCCCGGCGTGGCAGCGATCGCACACCTGGCAGTTGCGGAACCCCTCGCCGACCACCTTCCGGCCCACCAGCGCCGCCGGCACCCCGGCCCCGACGGCCTCCACCGTGCCCGACCACTCGTGGCCGGGGGTGACCGGGTAGCGGACGTACCCCTCGGGCCGGTTCCCCTGGTAGATCTCGCGGTCGCTGCCGCAGATCCCGGAGGCGTGCACCCGCACCCGCGCGTCCCCGGGACCGGGCTCGGCCACGGCGCGGGTCTCCAGCCGGTGGCTGCCCGGCCCGTCGAGTACGAGGGCGTCTTCTGTGCCGCTCACATCTGCTCCGTTCCTGCCCCGCCCGGGGCGGGCGCCGGGGTCGCCGCGTTCACTTGCCGCCGCTCCGCGAGGGGTCCCGCTTCTCCCAGCCCTCGGCCCACAGGTCGAAGCGGGCCTGCTGCTGCGGGAACTCGGCGGCCGCGTCGGTGTCCAGCTCGACACCGAGGCCGGGGGCGTGGGAGAGCTCGAAGTAGCCGTCCACCACCTGCGGCGCCCCCTTGATCACCTTCTTGATCTCCGAGTCGGCGAAGTCGTTGAAGTGCTCGAGGATCTTGAAGTTGGGCGAGGTGAAGCCGACCTGGAGGGAGGCGGCGGTGAGCACGGACCCGCCGACGTTGTGCGGCGCGACGAGCATGTAGTGGGTCTCGGCGGTGGCGGCCAGTTTGCGGGTCTCCCAGATGCCGCCGATGTGGCCGACGTCCGGCTGGAGGATGTCCACCGCCTGGCTCTCGAAGAGCTCGCGGAACTCGATGCGGTCGTGGATCCGCTCACCGGTGGCGACCGGGATGTCCACCTTGGCCGCGACCTTCTCCAGCGCCTTCAGGTTCTCCGGCGGCACCGGCTCCTCCAGCCAGGCCGGCTTGAAGGGGGCCAGCTCGTTCGCCAGGCGGACGGCGGTGGCGGGGGAGAAGCGGCCGTGCATCTCCAGCATCAGCTCGGCGTCCGGGCCGATCGCGTCCCGCACGGCCTCGATGAGCGAGACCGCGTACAAGGTCTCCTTGTGGTCGAGCTCGAAGTGCCCGGTGCCGAACGGGTCGATCTTCAGGGCCTTGTAACCGCGCTCCATGACACCCTGGGCGGCCTTGTGGTAGGCCTCCGGCGTCCGCTCGGTCGTGTACCACCCGTTGGCGTACGCCTTGACCTTGTCGGTCACCTTCCCGCCGAGCAGCTGCCAGACGGGCACGCCGAGGGCCTTGCCCTTGATGTCCCAGCAGGCCATCTCGATGCAGGCGATCCCTGACATCACGATCTCACCCGCACGGCCGTAGTCGCCGTACTTCATCCGCCGTACGAGGTCCTCGACGGCAAAGGGGTCCGATCCGGCGATGTGGTTGGCCTCGGCCTCACGGAGGTAGCCGAGCAGCGCGTCGGTGTGGCCGAGCATGCGGGTCTCTCCGACGCCGGTGATGCCCTCGTCGGTGTGGACCTGCACGTAGGTCAGGTTGCGCCAGGGGGTGCCGACGACATGCGTGCTGATTCCGGTGATGCGCAAGGCTTTCTGCCCTTTCGCGAGTGGTGCGGTGTGTGATGTTCGATATTTCGTCACACGTTCGAAATCCTGGCGTGACGGTAGTCACCGGGCGTAAGGGGTGTCAATGGTCCGCGTCGAATGGTTGTCGAATGATTTTCACGTTTGCTGCGGGGTCCGGGCGGGGTGTCGGCGGGTTTGTTGTCGAACGGATATCGGAGTGGGCCCCTCGGGCTCTCGCGCTCCGTAAGGCGCGCTTGATCGCCTCCGGAGCCGTGGGGCCACGACGGCCGCCGCCCCGGGCCCCGGACGGCCGCCGCCCCGACCCAGGCCGAACCCAGAGCCGCCTCAAGACCTCGGCGGGGCGAAAGGTGACCGTGAGATTTCTGTTATCGGTCCCGGCCCCGGCCCGTCTCCCCTTTGTGCGCAGCCTCACTCACAAGACAGCAGCATCCGCCGGAGCCCTCGCGGTGGTCGCCCTCATGCTCGGTGCCCCCACCGCGAGCGCCGCCGGGCCGCGGGACGTGACCGCCGACGTGCTGGCGGGCCGGAACGTGACACTCGCCGGCGACACGGTGGTGACCGTGCCGTCCCGGACGGTCACGTACAGCGGTGTGTTCAGCGGCACCGGCACGCTCACCGTGCGCGGCACCGGCACACTGATCCTCACCAAGGACAGCGACTTCACCCTGCCGGAGTCCCGGCAGCGGCAGGTGGTGAAGACACAGGGCGGCAACCACCCGTACGTCACCGTCACCAACCCGGACCCGCCGGCCGTGACCGTGGCGAAAGGCGCCACCCTTCAGTACGGCAACGGCGGCACCACCGGACTGATCGGCCACTTTCCGTACAGCACCCCGGCGTTCCGGCTGAACCAGGACAACATCCGGGTGGACGGCACCCTGCGGCTGTCCCTGAAGAGCGCCTACAACCTGGGGACCATCAGCGGCTCCGGGCTGGTCGCCCAGCCGAGGTTCCTCTGGGGCACCTGGGACCTGCCGGGCGCGCACCCCTTCTCCGGGGTGATCGACAACGGCACGCAGGTGAACGCCGGCCGGCCGGAGTACGCGACGTCGCTGCGGTTCGTCCGCAAGGTCCTCAACCAGGGCACCTGGACCGTGGACACCCCGCTGGGACAGACCGTCACCATGGGCATGGACTTCTACCAGCGCGAGTACGGCAGCGACATCAACGTCCAGTCCCGGCCGGGGAGCAAGGTCATCCTGGCCGGCCAGTACAGCTGGTCGAACCAGGGCGGCGATACCAACCCCTCGCTCAGTGACCCCGCCCTGAACTGGACGCCCGCGCGGAAGAACGTCAACAAGCGCGGCACCAACATCAAGGGCGCCGACGTCCAGTGGGGGGACGGCACCACGAACAAGATCTTCATGCCGGGCACCGCCGCGACCGTCTACATCAACCTGCTGGCGGCCCGCACCCGTTCGCTGCTCACGTTCGACTACAACGGCCCGGTGACACTGGGCGCCCCCATCGGCGGCGGTCGCTTCCACGACACGCTCTCCGCGCCCGGCGCCGGTGACATCGTCATCAAGGGGACGAAGGGCAACGACGTCACCTTCGCCGCCGTCCAGTACTACAACGGCTCGACGACCGTCGAGGAGGGCGCCGTGCTGCGGCTGGGCAGCGGCAAGCGGGGCGGCGACGGCGGGCTCTACACCGAGGGCGGCCTCTACAAGGTCGTCAACAACGGCTCTCTCGTGCTGAACAACGTGGGCAAGTCCCTGGCCCTGTCCCGGATCAGCGGAAGCGGGTCGCTCACCCAGGCGGGTGCCGCGACGACGACGCTGGCAGGCGGCGCGGTGACGTACACGGGGACGACGACGGTCAAGAAGGGCACGCTGGCGCTGCGTTCCGGGGCGACTCTCGCCCGCAGCAAGGCGATCCGCCTCACCTCGGCAGGGGCGAAGCTGGACGTGGGCGCGGCGGGCTTGCGGGTGGCGACCTCGTTGTCCGGCAGGGGCACGGTGAAGGGCTCGGTGACCAATGAGGGCGAGGTCGCGGGCGGCCTCGCCGTAACCGGTGACTACACGCAGACCGTGAAGGGGCGATTCGCCCTGCGTGCCCGGCCGTTGGAGGTGTCGGGCAAGGCCGGGCTCGCCGGAGAGCTCGACGTTTCGGGGGTCACTGGTATCGGCGCCAAGCCACCGCGGAAGATCACCGTCCTTGACCACAAGGGCGGTGCCGGGACCACGGGCGCGTTCACCGGTCTTCGCGAGGGGGCCAAGCTGAAGCTCGCCGGCACCACGTACCGGATCAGCTACCGGGGCGGGGACGGCAACGACGTGGTGCTGACCGCCGCCACCGCCGCCCCTGCGTCCGCGAGCGCCCACGTCGACGCGGCCTCCTCGGGTACGGCGGCGGACACCACGAAGAACGCGAGCGCCTCCAGTGGCAGCGGACTCAACTGGTGGCCGTACGCGCTGGCCGTCGGGCTGCTGAGCGGCTTGGCGGTGCCGCTGGCGCGGCGCGGGCGCAGGCCCGGTGGGCGCCGGGGTGGACGGCACGCCGCGCACGGGTGACTCCCTGGTCCGCGCCGACCGGCCGGGTGGTGGACGGGGGTTGTCACCGGGCGTAGTGGTCGCGGACCAGGGGCTGCCGCCGGCTCTCGGGTGTGTCAGCCGCCGGTGGGTGCGTTCCAGTCGACGAGCTGGACGATGACGCCGTTTGGGTCTCGGACCTGGAAGGCGCGCTCGCCCCACTCCTCCTCGGTCAGCGGCATGGTGATGGTGACGCCCTCGGCGCGCAGGCGGGCCAACTCGCCTTCGAGGTCGTCGACGACGAGGGCGAGGATCAGTCCGGCGGCGTGCTCGTCGCGCTGGTCGGCGGGCAGGGTCTCCAACCCGCGTCGCAGGTAGACGACGTTCATGTTGAGGTCGTCACGCGTCAGGGACGCGAAGCCGTCGGCGGCCATTTGCTCGTGGAAGCCGAAGTGCTCGACGAGGAAGGCGCTGGAGGCGGGGACGTCGTCGACGTTGAGGGACACGGCACAAGAGGTGACCTTCACGGGCGGCTCTCCTTGCAAGATCGCACTGACCATTTCTCTGTACAACATACACTATACTGCGTATAGAGATTTCTGAGTGCGGCGCTGCCCGGGTCCGAGCTGGTACACCAGAGTCATGACCGCCGATGACCCCACCACGCTGCCCGGCCTCGGTGAGGAGCCCGCCGCCCCGCGGCGCCGTGTCACATGCCGCATGTGTGGGCGCCCGCTGAGGGGGCGTGAGGCGCGCTTGTGGGGGCTGGGGGATGAGTGCCGGGCGAAGCTGGCGGTGCGGAGTGCGCCGAGGCCGCCCGCGCATGACGTCGAGCAGGAGACGTTGCCGGGTACCTGAGTTGCGGGGGACTTGAGGCGAGAAGCGGTCCTGCCGGACCTGATGTCCGATCATTGAGCGCCGGGTGGGACGATGCTCCAGAAGGCTGGTGGAAAGTCGGCCGAGGGGTCCGAGGGGATGATGGGGCGTCTTTCTCGCAAGGGGCGGATCGCTGTCGGCGTGGCCGCCGCCGGGCTGGTCGTCGCAGGGGTCGTCGTGGTGCGCGTGGTGAGCTCCCCCGCGTTCGGTGTGGAGGCGGCGCCGAGGGGTGACGCGCCGGAGTGCGGGCGGATCGCGAAGGAATTTCCTTCCAGGCTGGACGGGCGGGAGCGGGCCGACGGCGGGGCCGCGGGCGTCGCCGTGTGGGGCGACAGGGCGGTGGTGCTGCGTTGCGGGATGAGCCCACCCCTGCCGACGGCCGACCCGTGCGTGGAGGTCAACGGCGTGGACTGGGTGGTGGAGGAGGCGAAGTCCCGGGACGGCGAGAAGGTGGTCATCACCTACGGTCGGGACCCCGCGGTGGAGGTCTCGATCTCCGACCGGGTCGCCGGGATTGACGGGGTGCTGGTGGAGCTGAGCAAGGTGGTGAAGCCGATCCGGCAACAGCGGGAGTGCCTGTCCGTCAGTGATGTGCCGGGCGGAAGCGCGCAGCCGTCGCATGCGCACTGACCGCCGTCAGCGCGATGTGCGCTTCTCCCACTCCTGGCGGTCGCGTTCGTAGACCTTCTCGGGTGCGAGCAGATCGGTCGCGCCGGTGAAGCGGAGGAAGTCGGGGTCCAGGCAGTTGTCCCAGTCGTCGGCGCAGCGGTGCTGCCAGGAGGGGCCGTCCCAGTCGTCGTCCTCGCGGGCGCGGTGGACGACGCGGCCTCGCCAGCGGTATTCGATCAGCGTGGCCGTCGGGTGCTCGTCGGCGAGTGGGGCGAGCCAGACGGGGTCGAGGGCGGTGAGGGGCTCGCCCCAGTCGTTCGGGGTGGTGGGGGTGGGCAGGGCCGTCGGCGGCGGGTCGGGCAGGGGAGTTGCGGGCGTGGCCATGGGGCCGACATCGGCTTGGCGGCAGTTACCGGTGTGGTAGCTGCCGCTGACGGACAGCCGCCATGAGCCGTCGGGCCGCCGCCGCCAGGGCGCTTCGGGGGCGCCGGGCGGGCGGTCGCCGGTGGTCGTGACGCGCACTTCGTCGAAGCCGTAGCGGCAGTATCGGTGCGGGCCGTCGTTGACGTCGCCCTGCCAGATCAGATCGCGTTGCCGGCCCTCGTTGTGGTGGCGGCCCCAGACGGCTCCGTAGAGGTACGGGGCGTGGTCCTGGCAGAAGTTGACGATGTCGGGGCTCTTGCCCGAGCCGTACTGGATGTCGACGTAAGCCCCCTCCGGCCCGCGCCGGGTCACGACCGGAACGTGGTACGAACCGCCGCGGCCGAGCAGCATCCACGTGATCCACTGCGCCTCGACGGCGTCGATGTGGTCGCCGGGGCGGGCGTAGACGCGGATGGCGTCGGAGAAGATGTTCGACATGCGCTCATCGTGTCAGCCGTGGCATGTGTCAGCCGGCGGTGTTCACGTGGCGATTCCCACCACGTGGCCCTCCGTGGCCGGGTCGTCCAGGCAGGTCAGCAGCGCGTCCGCCACGTCGGCGCGGCTGATGGTCATGCCGCCCGGGACGTTGCCGCCGATCACGCGCCGATAGGTGCCGGTGTGCGGCTTGTCCGTCAGCTTGGGCGGCCGTACGACGGTCCATCCCGTGTCGCTCGCGCTGATCGCCTCCTCCATGGCCGCCAGGTCCGCGTAGGTGTCGCGCAGCGCCCTGCGCAGGAGCGGGAAGACCACCGCGCGGGTGAGCGGGCCCTCGCCCTCGGCCACCGGGCCGACCGGGGCGGCGCTGACGGCGGACAGCCGCCGTACGCCCGCCTGGTCCATGGCCGTGACGATCGCGCGCAGAGCGGTGCCGGCGATGTGTGTGGTCCTGGCCTGCGCGTTGCTTGACGGGCCCACGGCGGAGATCACCGCGTCCCGGCCGGTCACGGCGGGGAGGAGCGGCTCGTGGTGGGTGAGGTCGGGGATGGTGAGGACCTGGAGCCGCGGGTGGGCGGGGACGGGCAGCCGCGCCGGGTCGCGCACCACGGCGGTCACCTCGTGGCCCGAGTCGAGGGCCTGGCGTACGACATGGCGGCCGACGCCGCCGGTGGCGCCGAAGACGGTGAGTTTCATGGGGGCTCCCTGGCTCTGACTGGTGATGGATGCGTGGTGATGGGTGCGTGTCATGGGTGTGACGGCGAGATGGGTGAGTATTCACTCACCCCGGCTTCCAGTAGGGTGAGTGAATGCTCACCCCGAAGTCAAGTCGGCCCACCCCGGAGCGTCTGCTGGACGCCGCCGAGAAGCTGATGCGCACCACCGGACTGGCCAACGCCACGACCAAGGCCATCGCCCGTGAAGCGGGCTGCTCGGAGGCCGCGCTCTACAAGCACTTCGCGAACAAGGAGGAGCTGTTCGTGCGGGTGCTCACCGAGCGCTCGCCCAACGCCGGCCCGCTCCTCGCCGCGCTCACCGGCGACCCGGGGGAGCGCTCCGTCGAGGAGTGCCTGACGGAGATCGCTCGCCACGCCTCGCTCTTCTACGCCGACGCCATGCCGATGGCGGCCTCCCTCTTCGCGGAGCCGGTTCTGCTCAGCCGCCACAGGGAGGGCGTCCAGAAGATCGGCAAGGGCCCGCACATGGTGCTCAACGCGCTGACCGGCCACCTGCGGCGGGAACGCGACCGCGGACGGATCCGCGCCGACGCCGATCCGCGCGCCGCCGCCGCGCTGCTGCTCGGGGCCTGCTTCCAGCGGGCGTTCTTCCTGCACTTCTCCGGTGAGGAGGTCGTGCAGCCGGTGGAGGAGTTCGCGCCGGCCGTGGCCCGTACGGTCTGGGCCGCGGTGGGGTGAGCCGCGCGCCTGTCGGAAGCCGTGTCGGCCGTGTCGGCCGTGTCGGTCACGTCAGCCGTGTCAACTGCGCTGTGGTCGAAAGGCCTTGCGTATGTGCCTCACAGGTTCCGGTAGACGTCGGGCCGGCTGATGGCCCGGAGCTGTCGCTGTGCCGCCGCAGTGTCTAGGAGGTCTTCTCCGGGGCGGACCAGGGGCTGACGCCCAGCTTGCCGGTGTTGCCGAGGTCGAGCAGGACGGTCACGGTCTGCCGGGGGCTGCCTTCGGCCGGGGCCACGTCCAGCTGCCTGCCGTTGACGGCCGGGGTCGTCGGGTCGGTCACGGTGTTCCGCCATACCAGGCCCGCCACCGCCGTCTCCTCGGGCCGCAGCGTCACCTGCCGGGGCGCGGCGTCGAAGTTGTCGAGGGTGGCGATACCCGCGGACCCGTGCTTGACGCGGATGTCCAGGGGCTTTCCGTCCTCGTCCAGGACGCGGATGGCCGGATAGCCGTTCAGCGTGTAGGTGCGCTTCCCGCAGTTGGTCAGCTTCAGGGTCATGGCGCGCAGGCCCATCGCGGCGCTCGGCTCTTCGGCCTGGATGAACACACCGGACTCCGGGCAGGTGGGCGGCGCGGAGGGGGTGGGACTCGACAGATCGCCGTAGCGGGGTTGGTCGGGGTCGAGGGGGGCGACGGACGGCGCGGGGGGCGGGGCCGGTGCCGCGACGGCCTCGGAGGTGGGCTTGGTGCCGCAGGCGGTGAGGAGGCCGAGCAGGCCCGCCGTGGCGCCGAGTGCGGCCGCACGGACGGGGGTTGAGCCACGGCGTCTGAACGGGTCCGGGTCCGTCGGTCTCTCGCGCATGCGGCCATGTGTCGTCATGGCGGCATCCTTACATGGTCGGCCATGAGTTCGAGTCGTATCGCGAGTGTTGTGGGGTGTCCCGACGAAAGTCAGATGCGGACCTGGCGTTCGACAGTGGGGCGGGGGCCCCGCGCCGCGCCAGAGTCGGGGCATGCGATTGATGACTTCCGCCGTGTCCCGGCTCTCACGGCGTCAACTACTCGGCGGCCTGGCCGCCACGGGGGCCGCCGTGACCCTCGCGTCCGCCTCTGTCGCTTCCGGCGCGGTGTCCTCCGACACGGGCCACAAGGGTCCCAAGGGCGGCGCAGAGCCGGCACGGAAGGGGGACGCCGGCGCCATACGGGTCGAGTTGCCGGCGCCCACCGGCCCGTACCCGGTCGGGATGGTCGAGCTGCACCTGGTGGACCAGGGGCGGAAGGAGCGGTGGGGGCCCGGCGACCGGGAGCTCATGGTGAGCGTGTGGTACCCGGCGCGGCGGGAGACGGACGGGGCGCGGGTGCCGTACATGCGGCCGGGTGCGGCCGAGGCGTTCGGGGCGGGGGCCGCGCAGATCCTGAAAATCGACCGCGGGGCCATCGACTGGGGCGGGTTCACCACGCACGCCCGCGCGGGGGCGGGCGTGGCGGGCGGGCTGGGGCGCAGGCCTGTGGTGCTGTACTCGCCCGGGATGTACAACGAGCGCACGCTGGACACCAGCGCGGTGGTGGAGTTGGCCGGCCAGGGCTATGTCGTGGTGACGGTCGACCCGACGTACGAGGCGCACGCGGTGGAGTTCCCCGACGGGAGGGTCGCCGAGGCGTCGTCGGAGATCGGCAAGATCGAGCCGATCGCCGAGCGGAACAAGGCGGTACTGGACGTGCGGGTGGCCGATGTCCGGTTCGTGCTGGACCGGCTGGAGGTGCTCGCGCGCGGTGGCAACCCCGACGCCGGGCGGCGACAGCTGCCCAGCGGGCTCGGCGCGGCGCTGGACATGGGGCGGGTCGGGATGTTCGGGCACTCGCTCGGGGGCATGACGACGGCGGAGGCCATGCGGCTGGACCGCCGGATCCGGGCCGGGGCCAACCTGGACGGGCCGCTGGGTTACGACTGGACCGACCCCGATCTGCTGCTGCCGGTCGCACACAGCGGGCTCGACCGGCCGTTTCTGCTGATGGGGGCGTGGCTGGACACCACGTCGGGGCGGCTGCCGCACACCCATGAACACTCGCCCTCCTGGCGGGCGCTGTGGCAGAACTCCACGGGCTGGAAGCGTGACTTGTGGACGCAGGCGGCCGAGCACAACTCGTTCACCGACTACGAGACCGTCCTCCCCGCCCTCGCCGAGCGCCTCACGCTGCCCGAAGGGCTGCGGAAGCAGATGATCGGCACCGTGGACCCGGCCCGTTTCGCGGCGAGCCGGCGAGCCTACCTCACGGCGTTCTTCGACCGGCATCTGCGCGGGCTGCACCGGCCGCTGCTGGACGGGCCCACGCCGCGCCACCCGGACGTGCGGTTCATCGGCTGAGCGTCGCGGCGACGCCCCCTGTGCCGTCCGCGATGTCACCCGAGGCGCGGGACAGGGGGCGTCGGTGTCCGTTCGCCCGGTGCACGCGATGTCGGTCAGGGTGTGACGTTGTAGGTGAAGGACTGGGAGGTGTCGTCGCCCCCTGCGCTGCGGACGGTGATGGGGACCGTGCCGGTGCCGCCCGGGGAGTAGGAGACCAATGTGGAGTCGTCGATGAGCTGGAAGGCGGCCGAGTCGGTGCCGTAGATCACATCGGTGACATCGCTGAAGTTGGTCCCGATGACGGTGGACGGGGTGCCGCCGTAATCGGGTCCGGCGGTGGGGTCCATGCTCGTCACGGTGGGGGCGGCGACGAAGCTGAAGGTCAGCCCGTTGGTGGTGCCGCCCTTGGTGGTGATGCTGATGGCCGCGGTGGCCGGAGTGGTGACGGTCGGCGCGACGATGTCGACCGTGTTGTCGTTCACCGCATCGAACGACGCGGCGGGGGTGCCGCCGAAGGTCACCGAGGTGGTGGTGTACAGGTTCGAGCCGGTGAGCGTGGTCGTGGCGCCGGTCAGGGGTCCGGCGGTGTTGCTGAGGGAGGACTTGCTCGGCGGCAAGATGTAGAAGTACCAGACCGGCGTGGAGTTCCCGGACGGCGTGGTGATGACGACCTGGACGGCGCTGCTGTTGGAAGGAGCTGTCGCCGTGATCTGGGTGTCGCTGTTGACGGTGAACGACGCGCTCTTGGTGCCGAATTTCACGCTGGTCGCGCCGGTGAAGGCGGAACCGGTGATGATGACCTGGTTTCCGCCCGACGTCGGGCCCTGGTTCGGGTTGAGTGTGACCATGCTGTCTACTCCTTCGTCGAGCGGTTGGCGAGCGCCGTTGGCCTGAGGCATGAGGATGCGGGCTCTCTGTACGAGAGAAGCAGGCGCAGGGGCCGTCCGGGAGGCGTATTCGGGCGCCATGGAATCCACTGAGAAGCGTTATCTGCAAATATGAATTACTGCAATCAATCCTTTTCGCGCCGCTGTGCTCCTAAATCGATCTGGCAAGAGCGTCATCGGCGCTGAATACTTGATTCCGTAAGATATTTCCGCTGTCCGGCTGGCTCCGGGGAACCAGCGAGAGGAGTGCTCCGGTGGCGTCAACCATTTCTCTTGCCGACCCTAGGGCGGCCGAACCGATCGACCTTCTCCTCCCGTACACGATCCCCGTTGGGCCGGCGCCCGTGGGCATCGCCGTCACACCCAACGGGGCGGCCGCCTACATCGCCGATTCCGGCGGTGACACCGTCACCGTCGTCAACACCGCGACCGACGCCGTCGCATCCACCATCACCGTGGGCAGCGGCCCATGGGAAGTCGCGATCTCACCCGACGGCGCACATGTCTACGTCTCCCGGCCCGCGGCCGGAGCGGTCATGGTCATCACGACCGCCACCAACGCCGTGACGGCCACGATCAGTGGTTTCACCGGCCCGCGCGGGCTGGCGGTCCGTCCCGATGGTTCCCGGCTCTACGTGGCCAACTCGGGCGGGAACACGGTCGCCGTCGTCGATACGGCCACCAACACCGTCACCGGCACCGTCGCGGTGGGGAACACACCGGACACCGTTGTGTCCCGGCCGGACGGGGCCGTGATGTACGTGTCCAATATCGGCAGCGGCACCGTGAGTGTGATCAACACCACGGGCAACGCCGTGACGGCCACCATCAGCGGCTTCACCAGTCCGCGCGGGCTGGCGGTCTCTCCCGATGGTTCCCGGCTGTACGTGGCCAACTCGGGCGGGAACACGGTCGGCGTCGCCAATACGGCCACCAACACCGTCACCGGGACCATCCGCCTCGCTGCCGGCCCTGCGTATCTCGCCATGTCCCCGGACGGGACGCTCCTTTACGCGGTGACACCCGGCAGGGGCTCGCTCACCGTCATCAACCCCGCCACGAGCACCGTCACGGCCACGCTCGTCGGATTCGGCTCGCCGCAGCGGATCACCACCTCACCGGACGGTCTGCGGCTCTACACCACCGACAGCGGCGCCAATACGGTGAAGGTGATGCGGCGGCCCGCGAGCATCACCCCGAACCAGGGCTCGCGTGGTGGCGGATCCTTGGTGACCATCACGGGCGAGGGCTTCACCGGTACCACGGCGGTGTACTTCGGGGCCCGCCGGGCCCCGAGCTTCACTGTCGTCGACGACAACCGGCTCACCGTGGTGACTCCCTCGGGAACGCTCAGCAGCGTGCCGGTCCGCGTCGTCGCCGCCGGCGGCACGGCGGTCGTCGGGCACTACTACTACCGCCGCGTGCCGAGCATCGACCAGATGTCGGTGACGTCCGGGCCGGCGAGCGGGGGCACCACTACCACCTTCACCGGCCACAGGTTCGTCGGCGTCACCGGAGTGTGGTTCGGCAAGACAGTGCGCGTACCCACGGTGCTGTCGGACACCCAGATGACCGTCGTCGCCCCACCGTCAAGCGTCGTCGGCCAGGTGCCCGTGCACATCGCCAACCCCGGTGGCGTCTCCAACTCGCTCCCGTTCACCTACATCGCCAACCTCAGCATCAGCAGCATCAGCCCCGTCTCCGGGCCCGCCGCGGGCAGCCGTGCCGTCAACATCAACGGCCTCGGGCTCAGCGCCGTTACCGGTGTGACGTTCGGAGGTGTCTCCGCGATCTTCAAGGTCATGTCCGACATCAAGGTGCAGGCGATCACCCCCGCCCACGCGCCCGGTCCCGTCGCCGTGGTCGTACGGACCGCCGACAACAGGACCGCCACGTCCCCCGTCTCGTACACCTACACCTGAGGGCTTACCCAGGTGGGGGCACATAGGTGAAGGGCAGGTTGTTGCTGGTGCCGCCCGTGGCCGTGACGTTGACACTGACCGTGCCGGTCCCGGGCGGGGCGACCGCCGTCAGCTGAGTGTCGGAGAGCACTGTGAACGCGGCCGAGGCGGCGCCGAAGTGGACGGACGTGGTGGTGGCCAGGTTGGTCCCGGTGACGGTCACGATCGTGCCGCCGATCTCCGGGCCCAGGGCCGGGTTGAGGCCGGAGACGGCGGGGGCGGGGGCGTACGTGTAGACGAGGTTGTTGCTGGTGCCGCCGGAGGTGGTGAGGTTGACGTTGGCGGTGGCGGTGCCGGCCGGAGCCGTGACACTGACCTGGTTGTCGTTCAGGACGGTGAAAGGCACCGAGGCGGCGCCGAAGTGCACAGCGGTGGTGAGGGTGAGGTGGAAGCCGTTGATCACCACTGTGTTGCCCCCGGCCGTCGGACCGCTCGCCGGGGAGAGCGAGGTCAGGGCGGGTGGCGCCACATAGAAGTAGAACGCGCCCGGACTGCTGGTGCCGCCCGGGGTGACCACGTTCACCGGGGAGGCTCCGGGGGCCCCGGGCGGGGCGGTGGCGGTGATCTGGGTGGCGGAGTTGATCGTGAAGACGGTCGCCGGGGTGGTGCCGAAGAGCACCTGGGTGGTGCCGGTGAAGCCGGTGCCGGTGATGACGACGGAGTTGCCGCCGGACGTCGGCCCCTGGCCGGGGTTGACCGTGGTGACCGTGGGGATGGCGGAGTAGGTGTAGATCAGGTTGTTGCTGGTGCCGCCGGGAGTGGTGACGTTGACATTGACGGTGACGGTGCCGGGCGGGGCGACCGCGGACACCTGGGTGTTGGAGAGCACCGTGAAGCCGACCGCGGTGGCACCGAAGTGGACGGACGTGGTGGTGGCCAGGTTCGTCCCGGTGATGACGACCGTGTTGCCGCCTGCCTGCGGCCCGGAGGCCGGATTCAGGGAACTGATGGCAGGGGCCGTGGAATAGGTATAGGTGAGCGTGTTGCTGCTGCCTCCGGGGGTGGTGACCTTCACCTGCACGCTACCGCTGCCGGCCGGGGCGGTGGCGGTGATCTGGGTGGCGGAGTTGACTGTGAAGGCGGTCGCCGCGGTGGTGCCGAAGAGCACCTGGGTGGTGCCGGTGAAGCCGGTGCCGGTGATGACGACGGAGTTGCCGCCGCCCGCCGGCCCGGAGGCCGGGTTGAGTGAGGTGAGGGTCGGGGCCGTCGCGGAGGCGTAGCTGAAGGTGACGTTCTGGGTGCTGGTGCCGTTCGGCGTGGTGACGGTGATCTGTACGGTGCCGCTGCCTGTGGGAACGGTCGCGTTGATCTGCGTGGCGGAGACCACGGTGAAGGAGGCCAGGGCGGTACCGAACCGGACCTGGGTGGTGCCGGTGAATCCGCTGCCGGTGATGACGACCGCCGTACCGGCCGGACCGCTGCTCGGATTGACCCCGGTCACCGAGGGCGCCGCCGCGGCGGTCTGGGCGGCGGACCGGGTGTCGGCGGTCTTCGTATCGGAGGCCTTCGCGGCGGCGGTCCGCGCGTCGACGGCGAGGGGTCGGGGAGAGGGGGCGGGTGACGTGGGCACGGCTGCGCCTTTCTCGTCTCCGTTTCCGGGGGCGTGGCTGTGGGTCGGGACCGCCGTGTGCCGCGTGGGCTGGTCAGGGGGCGGTGGTACGGCGCGCGGCGAGGGGCGGGAGACGGCCGTGGCCGTCTCCCGCCCCTCTGCGGGGTGGATCATCCGGGCGGGGGCGCGTAGGTGAAGGTCTGCGTGGAGTCGGTGCCGCCGGGGGTGGTCACATTGACGGTGACCGTCCCGGTGCCGGGCGGGGCGTAGGCGATGAGCTGGGTGTCGCTGTTCACCACGAAGGCGGCCGACGTGGCTCCGTAGGTGACACCGGTCGTGTTGCTGAGCCCGGTGCCGATGACGGTGCTGGCGGTCCCGCCGGCCTCCGGGCCGCTGCCCGGGGTGATGCTGGTGGTCGTGGGCGCGTCCACGTAGGTGAAGAACAGTCCGTTGGTGGACCCGCCCCCGGTGGTAACGGTGATCGGAACCGTCTGGGCGGTGGCGGACGTCGGCGCCGTGACGTTGAGGGTGCTGTCGTTGACGACGGTGGGGGTGGCCGAGCCGACGGCGCCGAAGGTCACCGACGAGGCCGTGCTCAGGTTGGCGCCGGAGATGGTCGTGGTCGCGCCGGTCAGCGGCCCCGAGGTGTTGCTGAGGGTGGTCTTGATCGGCTGGGGGACGTAGAAGTAGTTGACCGGGCTGGTGGTGCCGCCGGGCGTGGTCACCGTGACGCCCACGACGCCGTTGCCCGAGGGGGCGGTGGCGGTGATCTGGGTGGCGGAGTTGACGGTGAAGGTGGCGGATTTGGTGCCGAATTTCACGCTCGTCGCGCCCGTGAAGTTGGTGCCGGTGATGATGACCGAGTTCCCGCCTGCTGATGGCCCTTGGGTGGGATTGAGTGTTGCCATGGGAGGCTCCTTTTGTGGTGTGCGGCGTATCCCTCGGACTCGGAAGGCGAGTGCCGTCTCCGCTGCCATGGATCGCGGAAAGGCCGTATCGGATCCGTGCAGGCGGGCCTGCGCCGGGGACGGGAAACCGCTGAGCGAGAGGGTTGGCGACCCGGTAGTCGGCAGGCCGGGGCTTGTGGTCCGTGACTCGCAGCCGGTAGCTCTGCGAGGCGCTGCCTCTCAGGATCGATTGAACGGACTGTTCGATCGAGTGAGAAGGGCGCGTGTGATGCCGATGGGGGTGAATGTGACTGTATGAAAAAGCAACGCGGGGAGGAATTCCACGCCGGAGTGCACCGATGTATTCCGTTTTCCCCTTCACCGGGCGGCCACTGACTGCTGGAATTCTTGTGATCCGTTCACAGGGGGGTATCTCTGCGCGGGACCGTGACGAACCCGCCCGGTCGCGCGGAAGGAGTTCTCATGTCACCCCCCGCTTCACCGTCGCAGGTGCCGGGCCCGTTCGCCGAACCGCTGACGCAGATACCCGTGGGCCACGGCCCCCTCGGCATCGCCATGGCGCCCGACGGCAGGCACGCCTATGTCACCAATTTCGGCTCGGGCACGGTCAGCGTCCTCGACACCGCCACCAGGACCGTGACCGCCACGGTCGCCACCGGGGCCGGGCCCTGGGGGATCGGGGTGTCCCCGGACGGGTCCGCCGTCTACGTCAGCAATTTCGGCGCCGGTGCGGTCAGCGTCCTGAACACCGCGACGAACACTGTGACCGCCACCATCGGCGGGATCAGCAGCCCGGTCGGCGTCGGCTTCGCCCCGGGCGGGCAGTTCGCCTATGTGGTCAGCCAGGGGGCCGACACGGTGGTACGGGTGGACACCGCCACTCACACGCCCGTCGCGACCATTCCCGTCGGCACCAGGCCGTACAACATCCTCATCACCTCCGACGGCACCCGCGCCTACGTGTCCAACTTCGGCGGGGACACGGTCAGCGTCCTCGACACCGCCACGGACACCGTCCTGAACACCATCTCCGGCTTCGACCTGCCCCGGGCTCTCGCCCTCACGCCGGACGGCCTCCGCCTGTACGTGACGGACTACGGCGGCAACACGGTGTCCGTGGTCAGCACCTCCAGCAACTCCATCGTGCGGAGGGTCGGCGGTCTGTCCATCCCGTTCTTCGTGACGGTCGCCCCCAACGGCCAGCGCGCCTACGTGAGCGTGGACGGCACCAGCTCCGTGCAGGTCATCGATGTCGCCACGGACACCGTCACGGGCACCGTGCCCGGCCTCAATGTGCCCAACTGGCTCGCGGTCACCCCGGACAGCCGGTTCGTTTACGTGGTCAACAACGGCGGCGACTCGGTCAGCGTGTTCGGGTCGCCCCCCGGCATCGTGCCCGGGCAGGGCCCGATCGGCGGCGGGACCACGGTGACCATCATCGGCCGGCACTTCACCGGCGTCACCGCCGTGACGTTCGGCTCACGGCCGGCCAGGAGCTTCACCGTCCTGGACGACAACACCATCACGGCGGTGACCCCCGCAAGCACCGGCGCCGTGGTGGTGACGGTGACCGGGCCCGGCGGTACCGGTGTGCTCGGCCACTTCTACTACATCCCGCCGCCCCTTCTCACCGCCCTGTCGCCATCCGGCAGCCCGGTGGGCGGCGGCAAGGCGGTGGTGATCAGCGGGATCTACCTCAGCACGGCGAGCGCGGTGAAGTTCGGGAGCACGAGCCTGTTCCTCACCGTGGACTCCGACAACCAGCTCACGGTGATCGCCCCGGCGGCACCGGGCCCCGGGAACGCCCTGGTCCAGGTGATCACGCCGGGCGGCCCCTCCAACACCCTGACATACACCTACGCGTAGGCCGGTGTCCGGCCCGGGGCCGTCAGTCGTGCGGCGGCGCCGGCTGCCCCAGCAGGGCGAGGAAGGACCGGAAGGCGGCGGGCATGTCCACCGCCTCCGGGTCGTGCAGCCACTGGTACTGCAGCCCGTCCATCACCGCGACCAGCAGCGGCGCGGCCTCCTCGGGCCTCAGGCCCCCGGGCAGCCGGTCGCCGAACTCGCCGCGCAGGGTGGCCGCCATGTCGGCGCGCACCCGCTCGTAGCGCCGGGTGAAGTACTCGCGGGCCGGGTGGTCGTCGGTGACGCTCTCGCCGAGGAGGGCGGAGAAGGTCTGCACGATCCCCGCTCGCATGGCGTTGTACTCCACCAGCGAGGCGAGCAGATCCAGCGGCCAGGCGGCCGACTCGTCGCGCCGCGCGGAGCCGGTGTCCCACTGGTCGCGCTCCGCGAGCACCGCGACGAGCAGGGCCTCCTTGGTGGGGAAGTAGTGCAGCAGACCCTGCTGGGTCAGGCCGACGCGCTCGGCGACCGCGCTCAGAGTAGCGCCCCGGTAGCCGCGCTCGGCGATCACTTCGAGCGCGCAGCGGACGATCTCGGCGCGGCGCTCCTCGCCGCGCGCCCCGCGTCTGACGCCGCCGTCCCCGCCGCTCCGCGTCCGCTCGGCCATCGCCGTTCCCGCCTTCCCGCTCGCCGCCTGAAACACTGGTTCGCCGCCCGCCGACCGTACGGCATGCCCCTTTCTGAGGGCTCGGTTCTCCCCCGCCGGGGCGCTACAGCCCCTGTCGACGGTCGACCCACGCGGCCTGGATATCGCATCGGATAACGAAAGGGTAACTATGCCTACCCTGCTACAGGTCATCGGGGGCGGTCCGGTCCACCATGGCCTGAACTGACCGCAGTGATCAGGAGGTGGCGGCGTGAAGGCCGTGGAGAACGCGCTGGGCAAGCTCGACCTGGACACCAAGGCGCGGCTGCTCTCCGGCCAGGACATGTGGTCGCTGCCCGCCGTCCCCGAGATCGGGTTGCGGTCGCTGGTGATGTCGGACGGCCCGATCGGCGTGCGCGGGGTGCACTGGAGCGCCGACGACCCGTCGGTCGCCCTGCCCAGCCCCACCGCCCTGGCCGCGACCTGGGACCCCGGCCTCGCCCGCCGCGCGGGCCACCTCCTCGCCCAGGAGGCGCGCCGCAAGGGCGTGCACGTGCTGCTGGCGCCGACCGTCAACCTGCACCGCTCGCCGCTGGGCGGCCGCCACTTCGAGGCGTACAGCGAGGACCCGTATCTCACCGGCGAGATCGGCACCGGCTATGTGACCGGCGTCCAGGAGGGCGGGGTGGGCACCACCGTCAAGCACTTCGTCGCCAACGACGCCGAGACCGAGCGCTTCACCGTCGACAACAGGGTCGGCGCGCGGGCGCTGCGCGAGCTGTACCTCGCCCCCTTCGAAGCCGTCGTCAAGAACGCCCGCCCCTGGGGCGTCATGGCCGCCTACAACGGCGTCAACGGCTCGACGATGACCGAGCACCGCGAGCTGCAGCAGGGGGTGCTGCGCGGCGAGTGGGGGTTCGACGGCTTCATCGTCTCCGACTGGCTGGCCGCCCGCGACACCGTACGGGACCTGCTCGGCGGGCTCGACGTCGCCATGCCCGGCCCGCGCACCGTCTACGGCGAGGCGCTGGCCGCCGCCGTACGGGCCGGGGAGGTCGCCGAGGCCGACGTGGACGAGGCGGTGCGCCGCGTGCTGACCCTCGCCGCCCGCGTCGGCGCCCTGGACGGAGTGGCCCCGGCCGTGTCCGCCGCCGACCGGCCGCGGCCTGTCGACGGCGAGGAACTGGCCCGCGAGATCGCCCGGCGCTCCTTCGTCCTGCTGCGCAACGAGCCCGCGACAGCCTTGCCAGGTCGCCCGGCCCTGCCGCTCGACCCCGTCGGGGTGTCGGGCGTCGCGCTGCTCGGCGCGGCGGCCCGCGACGCCCGGGTGCTCGGCGGCGGCTCCGCCCAGGTCTTCCCCGAGCGCGTCGTCTCGCCGCTGGAGGGGCTGCGCCGGGCCCTGCCCCCGGGCGTCCTCAGCTACGCCGTAGGTGCCGACCCCACCGACGAACTCGCCCCAGCCTCCCAGGGGTTCGAGCTGCGCGCCGTCGTGCGCGCCGAGGACGGGCGGACGCTGGGGGAGTCGACGCTGCCGAACGGAGAGGTGCGGTGGCTCGGCGACCTTCCGGAGGGGGTGACGTACGAGGAGCTGCACACCGTCGAGATCACCGGCACTTTCACCCCGCGCGAGTCCGGCCGCCACACCTTCGGCACCCGGGGCCTCGGCGGGTTCCGGCTGACCGTCGGCGACGAGGTGCTGTACGACGGGGTGCAGGACATGGAGGACGCGCGCGATCCCTTCGAGGCGTTCTTCGGCGAGCCCAAGCCGCGCGCGACCGCCGAGCTGACGGCGGACAAGCCCGTACGGATCAGCCTCACCTGTGAGGTGGTCAGGCTCGACGCGGCCGACGCCCCGTTGCAGGCCGTGTGTCTGAGCTTCATGCACCGCGCCCCCGAGCGCGACGCCGAAGAGCTGATCGAGGAGGCCGTGGCAGCCGCGGCGGCCGCCGAGGTGGCCGTGGTGGTGGTCGCCACCACCGAGCGCGTCGAGAGCGAGGGCTTCGACCGCTCCGACCTGCGGCTGCCGGGCCGTCAGGACGAGCTGGTACGGCGCGTCGCCGCGACCGGCACCCGCACCGTGGTGGTCGTCAACTCCGGCTCGCCGGTGGAGATGCCGTGGCGGGAGGACGTCGCCGCGGTGCTGCTGAGCTGGTTCCCGGGGCAGGACGCGGGCCTGGCGCTCGCGGACGTCCTGCTCGGCGCCCAGGAGCCCGGCGGGCGGCTGCCCACCACCTGGCCGGCCCGGCTGGCGGACGCCCCGGTCAGCGAGGTCCGGCCGACGGAGGGCCGGCTGAGCTACGACGAGGGCGTGTTCATCGGCTACCGCGCCTGGGAGCGGCGCACGGCGGAGCGGCCGGAGGCGGCCCCCGCCCCCGCGTACTGGTTCGGCCACGGCCTCGGGTACACCGAATGGGGCTACGAGTCGGCGGAGTTCACCCCGGCGGCGGAGCCGGGCGGCGACGACCTGGGCACCCTCGCCGTATGGGTCCGCAACACCGGGGCGCGGGCCGGCCGGGAGGTGGTCCAGGTCTATCTCGAGGTGCCCGAGGGCGACGGCGAGGAGCGGCCGGTGCGCCGCCTCGCGGGGTTCGCCTCCGTGGCGGCCGGGCCGGGCGGGAGGGCACGGGCGGACATCGCGCTGCCGCGCCGGGCCGCGGAGGTCTGGGACGAGGCCGCGCACGCCTGGCGGCTGGTCCCCGGCGCGTACGCCGCGCGGGTGGGCCGCAGCCTGGCCGACCGCCGGCTGTCCGTCCCGGTGCCGGTGGCCTGACCCGGGTGTCGCCCCCCCCATCGGCGATGGGTGCGGTTCGTTTCGGGTGAAGCTCGCGATCAAGCGGTGAGGTCGTAATCCTGCTGGTCGGGGTGGGTAGAGGCGCGGGTGCTCGTGGGCGGCGTGGAAGCGCTCGGTTCCTCACGTACCCGCCTGCTCCGCGCAGGACGCGGCGAGAGCACAGCGCCCGCCGCGACCGATGTTCCCGGCAGCAGAACGGCTGCAACCGGCCCCGTGAGGCGGCTACCGTAGGGGCGGATGAGCAGACCGGAAGGGCGGCAGCGCGGGGATGACGTCAACGGGGGACTTCGAGACCTTGGTGCAGCGGTACCGGCCCGAGCTGCTGGCGCACTGCTACCGGATGCTCGGCTCGGTCCACGACGCCGAGGAACTCGTGCAGGAGACGTGTCTGCGGGCGTGGCGCGCGCGGGACCGTTACGACCCGTCGCGTGCCTCCCTGCGGACCTGGCTGTACCGGATCGCCACGAACGCGTGTCTGACCGCGCTGGACGGGCTCGGCCGCCGCCCCATGCCCTCGGGTCTGGTCACCGAGAGCGAACCGCTGCGCCCGCTCGTCCACGGCGGGGAGGCAACCTGGTTGCAGCCACTCCCGGATAGCCTGCTCGGGCTGGGCGCTCCGGCCACCGCGGCGATCGACAGGGGCAGCCTGCGGCTGGCCTTCGTCGCAGCACTGCAATTGCTGTCACCGAGAGAGCGCGCCGTCCTGATCCTGCGCGACGTGCTCGACTACCCGGCGGCGGAGGCAGCGGACATCCTGGAGACCTCGGTCGCGGCCGTGAACAGCTCGCTGCAGCGGGCTCGCGCCCGGATCCGGGCCGCGGGAGTGCTGCAGGAGCAGGTCGCTGAGCCTTCCGACGCAGAGCAACGGTCGTGGGTGGACCGGTACATGGCGGCCTTCGTCCGGGCGGACATCCAAGGGTTGCTGCAGGTGGTGACCGAGGACGTCCTCATGGAGATGCCGCCCATGGTCAACTGGTTCACCGGCCGGGAGAACTATGCGAGCTTCATGGGCTGGGTGTTCGCCAAGGCCGGCAAGGCCTGGCGGTTGCTGCCGGTGCGGGCCAACGGGCAGGCCGGCTTCGCCGCCTATCGGCGCGGGGACGCCGGCGTGTTCGAGCTGCACACCCTGCAGGTGTTCACGGTCACGGCTGGCGGCATCAGCCGTGTCTCGGTTTTCCAGGACGCCGACGTGTTCGCCGCCTTCGGCTTGGCGCAGAAGGTCGACGGCTGATCCGCCCGCACCTGTCGGGCGGGCCCGCCCGACAGGTGCGGGCGGACCCGGGCAGGACTGACTCTGGATCAGCTAGCGGACTTGACCGGGCTGTTGTGGTAGGCGGCGATCAGCCAGGCGTCGTCGCGCTTCTCCAACACCCAGGTCGCGTACACGATCCGGTCGGCGGGAACCTCGGACTCGCCGGGGAAGAGGATGCCGGCCTCGCTCACGACGATCGCGCCGTCGCGACCCAGGAACCGGATCCCCAGCTGCCGGTTGGTCGTCGTGGTGCCCTTCAGGAAGGAGGCGAACCCCGCCGCCATGCCCTGCCGAACCTCCTCGCGGGAGGCGCGGTAGGAGCCGGGCATGATCGCGGTGGCCTCCTGCGTGTAGTCGGCGACGAAGGCGTCGGCGTCGCCGGCGTCCCATGCCTTGTAGAGGCTCTCAAGGACGGCAGTGATCGCGGCCGTGTCGTTCGCGCGGTTGTCGGACATCGTTCTCTCCAGTCATTGCACTTGGTCGGGACCGAAGGGGCCCGTGAGTACATACCGGCGTCCCTTTCGGAACTCATCGCGCGAACCTCAAGATCTTCTCTTCGGAGCGCAGTCCACTCTGCACCGTCGGCCTGCCGGCGCTTGAAAGCCGACCGGAGGGCGTGGACGATGCGGACGGGCTGTGTTCCGGGCTGCTCCTCTCTACCGTGGTGGTGGAGGAGGGTGGCGGATGGGCTCGCTGTTTGAGGAGTTGGAAGCGCGCGAGGTGGCTGCCCGGGTGCGGGTGGAGGAGTTGGAGGCCGAGGTCGCCGAGCTGGCCGGGAAGCTGGAGCTGGCCCGGGAGAGCCTGGAGCGGTTGCGGATCGCGCGGGAGACGGTCGCCGATGTGCTCGCGGAGATGACCCCGGAGAAGTCGGCGGCGGCCGTCGATGCTGGACAGCCGGCTGCGGGTGAGCGGCTCGCGTCGGCGTATGCGGGGGCCGAGCGGCAGGTCATCGGGGTGCTGACGGTGCCGAACTGGCAGCCCGGGATGGGTTCGGAGGTCCTGCCGCGGGCGTATCGGGACATCCTGGAGGTGGTGGCAGACGCGCCAGGGCCGGTCCGCGCCAAGCAGATCGTGCCGAGGATCGGCCTGCCGGCCGAGACCGGGAAGATCGAGGGCACGAGGTCGAAGTTGAAGCGGCTGGTGGAGCGGGGCTGGCTGGACGAGGACACCCCGGGGATGTTCACCCCGGCCCGTCGCCGGATGGCTGCTTCGCCCAACTCCCGTTAACAGCAGGGCTCTTCCGCGCCTACATTCGAAGGTGCGATCCATATCGAAGCAGGACGGGACGAGCCCCGGAGATGAAACCGTACGACACTCATGCCACCACTGACCCCTTTGCGCGCTCGGTCAGCGCCTTCGAGACCCTGATGTGCACCTTGTCGGGCAGCGATGCGAGCGCGTGGACCCACGCCGAGCTGGAAGAACGCCTCGACGTGGCCGGGCGGGAGCTGTTACGACAGCTGCTGCAGGACCATCTGGACCTGCGCGCGAGGCTGGAGGAGGAAGAGGTCCGTGGCAGCGGCGGGCCGCCCGTGACCGGGCCGGAGGGGCAGGTGCGGCCCTGGCGGGAGACAGGACACTCGCGTTGGCTGGCCAGCGTGTTTGGACTGGTCCGGGTCACGCGGGTCGCCCACCGGGGCCGGGGCCTGGGCAATGTCCATCCCGCCGACGTCGCGCTGTCGCTGCCAGCTGGCCGGCATTCGATGGGCCTGCGTCGGCTCGCGGTCACCGAGGCCGTCCGCGGCTCGTTCGACCAGGCGCACGATGCGGTCGAGCGCCGCTGTGGGAAAGTGCTCGGCAAGCGCAGGCCGGAAGAGCTCGTGGTCGCCGCCGCGGTCGACGTCGACGACTTCTACCAGACCAGGATTCCGGTTCCGTGCAGCCGCGAGATGCCGTTGGTGGTCCAAGTGGACGGCAAGGGCGTGGTCATGCGGCCCGAGGCTCTGCGCGAGGCCACCCGCCGGGCCGCCGCGAAGGCCGCGACCGGTCATCGCGGCCGGCTCGCGCCGGGCGAGAAGCCGAACCGCAAGCGGATGGCGACCGTGGCCTGCGTCTTCGACACCCGCCCGGCTCCCCGGCGTCCGCACGATGTGATCCACCCGCCCGGCGGGCGCAGCGGCGAACGTCCCGCTCGCCCGGGGCCAAGGGCGGAGAACAAGTGGTGCACCGCCTCCCTGATCCGTCCGCCCGAGCAGGTCATCGCCGATGCCTTCGACCAGGCCGAGGCGCGCGACCCGAGGCATCTGCGGCCGTGGGTCGTCCTGGTCGACGGCGCCCGTCACCAGCTCGACCTGATCACCGCCGAGACCGACCGACGCGGCGTCACGGTGCACGTGCTGCTGGACTTCGTGCACGTCGCCGAGTACGTCTGGGCCGCGGCCCACGCTTTCCACAAACCGGGCACCACCGAGGCCGAAGTCTGGGCAGCCGACCATCTGACCGCGATCCTCGCAGGCCACGCCGCCCGCACCGCCCACGCCATGACCGCACAAGCCACCCGGGAGCGACTGTCGACCGCCCGGCGCGAGGCCGTCGATGCCTGCCACCGCTACCTGACCGGCCACCTCGACCAGCTCCGCTACGACACGGCACTTGCGAGCGGGTGGCCGATAGCCACCGGCGCGGTCGAGGGCGCCTGCCGCCACTTGATCGCCGACCGCCTCGACATCACCGGCGCCCGCTGGGGCCTGCCCGGAGCCGAAGCCGTCCTGCGACTGCGTGCCATCGTCTCCAACGGAGACCTCTACCCCAACCAGCAGAACTACGCCCTCACCGCTTGATCGCGACCGTTACTCGAAACGAACCGCACCCATCGGCGATTGAGCCGAAGGGGCGCGACCGCCCGCGCCGGAGGCGCTGATGTCACTGTGAAAGGGAGAGCGCGCGGAGGCCCCGAGGCTGCAATCCATTTGCGGCTCCGCCGCGCGGGGGGCCGAGGCCGCGGTCGCCCGCGGCGGAGCGGCATATCGATACAGCCGGCTACCGCCGCGTGGTCGACCGTCGACAGGGGCTGAGGCGCCCCGGCGCGGGCGCCTCCCGGCGGTAGCCGGGGGAGAACCGAGCCACAAAAAAGGGGGGCGCGCTAGCGCGCAGTGATGCGGCGGTAGGCCATCGCGGCGAGCTGCTGCTGGCCCTCCTTGCTCGGGTGGAACCAGTCCCACTTGCTCAACTCATCCGCCGAGAAACGGTAGTTGTGCACCGCGTCGTCGTACCGGCACAGCACGTCCTGGGCGCAGACCGCTTTCAGTGTCGCGTTGTACTCGTCCACCCGGTCCTCCACCCGGCGGCGCCGTTCCTCCGCCGCCGGGTCGGTGGCGTCGGAGTCCTTGAGCATCGACGGGCAGATCCCCAGCTTCCAGATCTGCCGGCCCAGCACGTTCTTGCGCCCCTCGGACCACAGCCGCTTCAGGTCCGGCACGCTGGCCACGTACACCTGCGTCTTGGGCAGGTCGTGACGCAGCGTCTTGAGCGCGGAGCTGAATTCGGCCCGGAAGTCGGCCGTCGGGGTCATGTCGTCGACCGAGGACCGGCAGGCGTCATTGGCGCCGATCAGGATGGTCACCAGCTGCGGCTTCCGGGTGACCGCCGACTGGATCTGGCCGGACAGGTCGGCCATCACCGCGCCCGTCTTGGCGTAGTTCCAGCTGCGTGTGGCGGAGCGGGAGGCGGCGGGCAGCAGCCGACGGGCGAGGCTGTTCACCTCCGTACCGGTGGACCAGGACACCTCGGGGCAGTCGGCCAGCACCGAGCAGGCGTCGAAGCCGCGGGTGATGGAGTCGCCGAGGGAGGCGATGGAGTCGGGACTGGTGTTCCACGGAAGGCCGGGCTTGGCGGCGGGGCGCTTGCTGTTTCCGGAGCCGCCCGGGTGGGAGGCGTCGTCGGAGCCGCCCAGGCAGCCCCCCGACGCCAGCACGGCGGCGGTCGTGAGCAGCGCGACGGTGGTGCGCGCGACGGTGGGGCGGGTGGTCGTGGACGCGAACCGTGCCCCCGAAAACGTCCGGCGCCGGCGTGCTGCGCTGCCCCGCATGGCTGTTCCCCCTCCGACTCTTGGGTGATTCTGTCCAGGACCGACGGTACGTCACTCCTCCGCTCGCACCGCGCGGTAGCTTTTTCCCGTGCCAGTTGAGCTCCGCCCCTGGCGGGAGCGGGAGCGTTCCGGTACGGGCAAGTTACCTGGCGTCACATCGTGTCCGTTTTCAGAAGAATTCTGCCCGAAAAATTTCACTGCAGGTAACCTCGGGGCTGGTGCGAGGGTGATCATTAGGGCAGAATGTCTAGTGCTGTCCCGGGCGTCACCGGTACGGACATGAGGCCGCTGGGGAAGGCGTACCTCGAACCGCACAGGAGGCCCAGGTGACGACACGTGGAGTTCTGTACGTGCACTCCGCTCCGCGCGCGCTGTGCCCGCACGTCGAATGGGCCATCGCGGGCGTACTCGGTGTGCGCGTCACCCTCGACTGGATCAAACAGCCCGCCGCGTCCGGCACTTGGCGTGCCGAGTTCTCCTGGCAGGGCGAGGTCGGCACCGCCTCCAAGCTGGCCTCCGCGCTCCGCGGCTGGCATCTGCTGCGCTTCGAGGTGACCGCGGAACCGTGCGCCACGGCCGAGGGCGAACGCTACAGCTCCACCCCCGATCTCGGCATCTTCCACGCCGTCACCGGCATGCACGGTGACATCCTGATCCCCGAGGACCGGCTGCGCGCCGCGCTCGCGCGCTCGGCGCGCGGGGAGAGCGATCTGCAGGCCGAGGTCGCCAAGCTGCTCGGCAAGCCCTGGGACGACGAGCTGGAGCCTTTCCGCTACGCGGGGGAGGGCGCCCCCGTCCGCTGGCTCCACCAGGTGGTCTGAGCTCAGCGGTCGGTTCCGGGTTTGACCTGGAGTCCGCTCCAGGACCTAGCGTTTCGGACATGACCGAGAACTTCTCCACACCCCGTCCCGCACAGTCCGTCGCGGTCCTCGGCACCGGCGTCATGGGCTTCCCGATGGCCCGTAACCTCGCCGGCGCCGGGCTCGAGGTCCGCGCGTGGAACCGCACCCGGGCCAAGGCCGAGCCGCTGGCCGCCCACGGTGTGCACGTCACCGACACCCCCGCCGAGGCCGTGGACGGCGCCGATGCCGTCCTGACGATGCTGTACGACGGCCCGGCCGCCCTCGACACCATGCGGCAGGCCGCCCCGGCGCTGCGCCCGGGCACGGTCTGGGCCCAGTCCACCACCTCCGGTCTCGACGGTCTGGACGCCCTCGCCGCGTTCGCCCGGGAGAGCGGGCTGGTCTTCGTGGACGCCCCGGTCCTGGGCACCAAGCAGCCCGCCGAGAGCGGGGCGCTGCTGGTGCTCGCCGCGGGCCCGGAGCCGGCCCGTACCGTTCTGGCCCCCGTCTTCGACGGCATCGGCAGCCGGACCGTGTGGGTGGGCGACAGCGGCGAGGAGGGCGCGGCCACCCGGCTCAAGCTGGTGGCCAACAGCTGGGTGCTGGCCGTCACCAACGGCACCGCCGAGGCCCTCGCCCTCGCCGAGGGGCTCGGCGTGGACCCGCGCGCCTTCCTGGACGCCGTCGCGGGCGGGCCGCTGGACATGGGCTATCTGCGGGCCAAGGCGGAACTGCTGCTCAGCGGCCATCTGGAGGCCAGCTTCGCGACGAGGACCGCCGAGAAGGACGCCCGGCTGGTCGTCGAGGCGGGTGAGCGCGCGGGGGTGCGGCTGGATGTGGCGGCCGCGGGCGCGGAGCGGTTCCGGCGGGCCACCGAGCGGGGTTACGGCGACCAGGACATGGCGGCCTCGTACTTCGCGAGCTTCGACGAGACCTGAGCCGGACCGGGGCCCCGTGTCCGGGCATGCGAAAGGCCCGTACGGCCACTCACCGGTGAGTAGCCGTACGGGCCTTCGCGTGCTCACACCGTACGGAAGGCAAGCACCACGTTGTGGCCGCCGAAGCCGAACGAGTCGTTGAGCGCCGCGATGGTGCCCGCCGGCAGGGGCCGTGGCTTGCCGCGCACGACGTCCGCGTCCGCCTCCGGGTCGAGGCTGTCGAGGTTGATGGTCGGAGGGGCCAGCCGGTGGTACAGGGCCAGCACCGTGGCGACCGTCTCCACGCCGCCCGCGCCACCGAGCAGGTGGCCGGTCATCGACTTGGTGGCGGAGATCGCCATGTGGTCGACGTCGTGGCCGAAGACCTTGCGCAGCGCCTTGATCTCCGCCACATCGCCCTGGGGGGTCGAGGTCGCGTGCGCGTTGACGTGCGCGATCTCGGCCGGCTTGAGCTCGGTGGAGTCGATCAGGTTCTGCAGCGCGTGTGCGATGCCGTTGCCGGACGGCTCCGGCTGGGTGATGTGGTGCGCGTCGGCGGAGATGCCCTGGCCGACGGCCTCGGCGTAGACCCGCGCGCCGCGCCGGGCGGCGTGGTCGGCCGACTCCAGGACGATGACGCCTGAGCCCTCACCCATCACAAAGCCGTTGCGGTCGGCGTCGTACGGGCGCGAGGCGCCCTGCGGGTCCTCGTTGTTCTTCGACATCGCCATCATGTTGCCGAAGGCCACGATGGGCAGCGGGTGGATGGCCGCCTCGGTGCCGCCCGCGACGACCACATCGGCGCGGCCGGTGCGGATCATCTCGATGGCGTAGCCGATGGCCTCAGCGCCCGACGCGCACGCGCTGACCGGGGTGTGGACACCGGCGCGGGCGCCGACCTCCAGGCCGACGTTGGCTGCCGGGCCGTTGGGCATCAGCATCGGCACGGTGTGCGGGGACACCTTGCGGACGCCCTTCTCGCGCAGCACGTCGTGCTGCTCGAGGAGGGTGGTCACACCGCCGATGCCGGAGGCCACGACCGCGCCGAGCCGGTCGGGGTCGACCGTCGGGTCCTCGCCCGCCTTGGCGGTGAAGCCGGCGTCCGCCCATGCCTCACGGGCCGCGATCAGTGCGAACTGCGCCGAGCGGTCCAGCCTGCGGGCCTGCGGGCGCGGAATGACGGTGCCTGGCTCCACCGCGATCCGCGCGGCGATGCGGACCGGTAGATCGGCCGCCCAGTCCTCCTCGAGGAGGCTGACGCCGGAACGTCCGGCGAGCAGTGCCTCCCAGGTGGACGGGGCGTCGCCACCCAGCGGCGTCGTGGCACCAACACCGGTGACGACCACGGTGCGATTGGTCGAGTTCACAGGAATTCCTACTCCACGTGTAGAGGGTGCTGGACCTGCCACCGCTCGGGTGGCGACAAGCGCTCGGACTCAGCCCTGGTGCTTGAGGATGTAGTCGGCGGCGTCGCCGACCGTCTTGAGGTTCTTGACGTCGTCGTCCGGGATCTTGACGTCGAAGCGCTCTTCGGCGGCGACGACGACCTCGACCATGGACAGCGAGTCGACGTCCAGGTCGTCCGTGAAGGACTTGTCCAGCAGGACGTCCTCGGTCGGGATTCCGGCGATCTCGTTGACGATCTCGGCGAGACCCTCGACGATCTCTTCCTGGGTGGCGGCCATTGCGGCGCTCCTTCTTCGGGTGATTGCGGTGAGTGCGCAGCGTCCGACCTGTTCGGGGCTGCGTGGGGATCTTGACTAAGGGAGGGTAACGACCGTCGCTGCGTACACGAGACCCGCCCCGAAGCCGATGACGAGCGCGGTGTCGCCGCTCTTCGCCTGCCCGGTCGCCAACAGCCGCTCCATGGCGAGCGGGATGGAGGCGGCCGAGGTGTTGCCGGTGGTCTCCACATCACGGGCGACCGTGACATGGTCCGGCAGCTCAAGGGTTTTGACCATCGAGTCGATGATCCGCATGTTGGCCTGGTGGGGGATGAAGACGTCGAGGTCCTGCGGACTGACCCCGGCGTCGTCGAGGGCCTGCTTGGCGACCTTGGCCATCTCGTAGACCGCCCAGCGGAAGACCGACTGGCCCTCCTGGGTGATCGCGGGGAACTTGACGTTGCCCTGGCTGTCGAGCGGGAGCTTGGAGAGATCGCCGACGCGGTACTCGTCCCACGGTACCGTCTGCGTGATGGTCTCGGACTTGTCGCCCTCGGAGCCCCAGACGGTCGGGCCCATCGCGGGCTCGGTGGACGGGCCGACGACCACGGCGCCCGCGCCGTCGCCGAACAGGAAGGCCGTCGCGCGGTCCTCCAGGTCCGTCAGGTCCGAGAGCCGCTCCACGCCGATGACCAGGACGTACTCCGCGGTGCCGTCGGTGACCATGCCCTTGGCGAGGGTCAGGCCGTAGCCGAAGCCCGCGCAGCCCGCCGAGATGTCGAAGGCGGCCGGCTTGCCCGTGCCGAGCAGATGGGCGATCTCGGTCGCCACCGCGGGGGTCTGCTTGAAGTGTGAGACGGTCGCGACGAGCACGCCGCCGATCTGCTCCGGCGTCAGGCCCGCCGCGGCGATGGCCTTTCCGCCCGCCTCGGCGGACATCGTGGCCACCGTCTCGTCCGGCCCGGCCCAGTGCCGCGTGGCGATCCCCGAGCGGCTGCGGATCCACTCGTCGGAGGAGTCGATGTGCTTGAGGATCTCCTCGTTGGGCACCACGCGGTGGGGACGGTAGCCGCCGACACCGAGGATGCGCGCGTACGGTGCGCCCTTGCTGGGCTTGATCTTCGCGGTCATGCTCTGGGAGCTCCTATTCGGCCGGGGTGCCGGCGACCGGAACAGCGTGCTCGGCGATCAGCGCACGGGCCGCCTCGAGGTCGTCGGGAGTCTTGAGGGCCAGCGTCTTGACGCCCGGCAGGGCGCGCTTGGCGATACCGACGAGTGTGCCACCCGGTGCCACCTCGATGATCGCGGTGGCACCCAGCTGCTGGAAGGTCTCCATGCACAGGTCCCAGCGGACCGGGTTGGACACCTGGGCGACCAGGCGCTGGGCGACCTCGGGGCCGGATGTGACGACCTGTCCGTCCCGGTTGGAGACGTAGGGGAGTCGCGGATCGGTGACGGGGGCGCCCTCGATCAGGACCTGGAGGGCCGAGACCGCCGGGGCCATGTGGTCGGTGTGGAACGCGCCCGCCACCTTCAGCGGGACGACCCGGCGCACCCCTTCCGGCTTGTCCTCGGCCAGCGCGGCCAGCTGCTCGGCGGTCCCGGCCGCCACGATCTGGCCCGCGCCGTTGACGTTCGCCGGGGTCAGCCCGTGCTTGGCCAGATGAGCGACCACATCCTCCTGCTCACCGCCGAGCACCGCGGCCATGCCGGTCTCGGCCTGCGCCGCGGCCTCCGCCATGGCGAGCCCGCGCCGGCGGACCAGCACCATGGCGGCCTCGTCGGTCAGCACACCGGCGACCGCGGCCGCCGTGATCTCGCCCACGCTGTGCCCGGCGCTCGCGCCGAGTGAATTCCGTACGTCCGCTGCGCCCTCGGCGCCCTCGGCGAACAGGGCGTGGGCCGAGGCGAGTCCCGCGGCCACCAGAAGCGGCTGGGCGACGGCGGTGTCCCGGATCTCCTCCTCGTCGGCCTTGGTGCCGTAGTGGATCAGATCCAGGCCGGATACGGCGGACCACCACGTCAACCGTTCGGTGACGCCGGGGAGGTCGAGCCAGGGGGTCAGGAAGCCGGGCTTCTGGGCGCCCTGGCCGGGAGCGACGAGTACGAGCACCCTCACACTCTCTCTTGTGGTCGGTCTCGCCCGCCCGTGAGGACAAGGACGAAGAACCGTGAAGGGAATTGTTGGACTCCGACAAAGACCTAGCCCTGGGGGTCCGCGTCGGCCAGACGCCCCAGGATCAGGGCTATGCGCAGAGTAAACGCCGACCGCACATCGGAGGGCGACCACCCGGTGACGTCGGTCACACGTCGTAGCCGGTAGCGCACGGTGTTCGGGTGCACGAAGAGCATGCGTGCCGCGCCTTCCAGACTGCTTGCCTGTTCCAGATATACGCTCAGAGTTTCCAGCAGGGCAGAGCCCGCCTCCTCCAGCGGTCTGTAGATCTCCTCCACCAACTGCTCACGCGCCGCCGGGTCCGCGGCCATCGCGCGCTCCGGAAGCAGATCGTCCGCGAGCACCGGCCGCGGCGCGTCCGGCCAGGCGGTGCACGCCTTCAGCCCGGCCGCGGCGGCCGCGGCGGACTTGGTCGCGGCCAGCAGGTCGGAGACCACCGGGCCGGCCACCACCGGGCCCGCCGCGAACGGCCCGATCAGCGCCTTCGCCGCCTGCAGCGGATTGTCCGAGCCGCCCGCGACCACCACCAGGCGATCGCCGAGGACGCCGGTGAGCACCTGCAGCTTGGCGTGGCGGGCGGCGCGCCGGATCGCCTCCACGGTCAGCTCGCTGTCCCCGTCGGGCGCGGTGCCCAGCACCACACACACATGCTCCGGAGCGTTCCAGCCCAGGGCGGCGGCGCGGGACAGCGCCCCCTCGTCCGCCTCCCCCGACAGCACGGCGTTGACCACCAGCGACTCCAGCCGGGCGTCCCACGCGCCCCGGGCCTCGGCCGCCTGCGCGTACACCTGCGCGGTGGCGAAGGCGATCTCCCGCGCGTACACCAGCAGCGCCTCGCGCAGCACCGACTCGTCGCCGGGGGCCGCCACCTCGTCGATCGCGGACTCCATGACCTCGATCGTGGTGCGGACCATCTCGACGGTCTGCCGCAGGGTGATCGCCCGGGTCAGCTCGCGCGGCGCGGTGCCGAAGACATCGGTGCTGATGGCCTGCGGGGCCTCCGGGTGCCGGAACCACTCGGTGAACGCCGCGATGCCCGCCTGGGCGACGAGCCCGATCCAGGACCGGTTCTCGGGTGGCATCGCGCGGTACCACGGCAGCTGCTCGTCCATGCGGGCGATGGCGCTCGCTGCGAGCTTCCCGGAGGACTTCTCCAGGCGGCGCAGGGTGGCGCTGTGTGGATGAGGGCTGTTCGCGGCTGGTTCTGGCACGAGGACAAGACTGCCTTATCGGATGGCGAGGGTGGGGGCGTGGGTACCGTGGGCCGGGTGATGTGGGTACAGCGCGCCGGAGAACGGTACCGGGGTGGAGACGGGGCGGGCATCGAGACGCGCCATGCCTTTTCCTTTTCTGGGTATTACGACCCGGAAAATGTGCGATTTGGGTCACTCGTGGCCTGCAACGAGGAGCGGCTGGCGCCGGGAGCGGGTTTCGCCGAGCATCCGCACCGCGATGTGGAGATCGTCACCTGGGTGGTCGGGGGCGAGCTCACCCACGAGGACTCCGCCGGAGGCCGCACCGTGGTGCGCCCCGGCGATGTGCAGCGGCTCAGCGCGGGCGGCGGGGTGCGGCACAGCGAGCGCAACGAGGGCCGCGAGCCGCTCACCTTCGTCCAGATGTGGCTGGCCCCGGCGCCCGGCTTCACCTCGGCGGGCGCGGGTGCCGAGCCCGCGTACGAGGTGGTGCGCGGCGTGGCCGGCCCCGCGCCGTACCTCCTGGAGCGGGCGGACGCCTCGCTCGGCGTATGGCGGCCGGCCGCCGGGGAGCGCACCGAGCTGCCGGCCGCGCCCTGGGTGTACGCGCATGTGGTGCGGGGTGAGGTGGATCTCTCGGGCGAGACGCTGACGGCGGGGGACGCGGCGCGGATCACCGACGGGCGGGGGCTTTCGGCCCAGGCCCTGAGCGGGGCGGAGCTGCTGGTGTGGGCGATGCGCGCGGAGCCGTCGTACGGCTGAGTCAGGCGCGCAGCTCGGCGAGGACCGCGTCGGTCAGCGCGGGCCAGACCTCGATCGCCCAGGGGCCGAAGGCGCGGTCCGTCAGGGCCACGCAGGCCGCCCGCGCTTCCGGGTCCACCCACAGGAACGTACCGGACTGCCCGAAGTGCCCGAACGTGCGCGGCGAGGACGAGGCGCCCGTCCAGTGCGGCGACTTGCCGTCGCGTATCTCGAAGCCGAGCCCCCAGTCGTTGGGCCGCTGGTGACCGTAGCCCGGCAGCACACCGGTCAGGCCGGGGAAGACGACGGCGGTGGCCTCCGCCAGCGTCTGGGCGGCCAGCAGCCGCGGGGCCTGCAGCTCGGCCGCGAAGCGGGCCAGGTCGGCGACGGTGGAGACGCCGTCCTTGGCGGGGGAGCCGGGCAGGTCGGTCGACGCCATGCCCAGCGGCTCCAGCACCGCCTGGCGCAGATACTCGGCGAAGGGGATCTCCGTGGCCTTGGCGATGTGGTCGCCGAGCACCTCGAACCCCGCGTTGGAGTACAGCCGGCGGGTACCGGGCGCGGCGGCCGGGCGGTGCGCGTCGTAGGCGAGCCCGGAGGCGTGGGCCAGCAGATGGCGGACCGTGGAGCCCTCGGGTCCGGCCGGCTCGTCGAGCTCCACCGCGCCCTCCTCGACGGCGACCAGCGCGGCGTACGCCGCGAGCGGCTTGGTGACCGAGGCGAGGGGGAAGCGCCGGTCGGCCGGGCCGTACGATCCGGCCACCGTGCCGTCCGCGCGCACGACGGCCGCGGCCGCCGTGGGTACCGGCCAGTTCTCGATCATCCGCAGGCTCTCCATGGCCCAGAGCCTAACCAACGGCCGGGAAGGCCGGCCAAGCCCTGGAAATGGCGAGTGTCCTGAAGGAAGCGGAGCCAAGGATTCGTCAAATCTTCGCTTGCTTGGAGTGCGCTCCAAGTCAATAGCGTTGAGGACGTCGTGAGGGTTTACGGATCAACGACTGCGAGAGGGCGGCGAAGCGGCATGACCGTGTTGGAGAGCGCGCCGGTGAAGGTGCAGGCATGCGCGGGGACGAGCATCCACCCCCGGCCCACCGGGCAGGACCGCTACACGATCAGCGAGGTCGTTGCCCACACCGGGCTGACGGCGCACACCCTGCGCTGGTACGAGCGGATAGGGCTGATGCCGCATGTGGACCGCACCCACACCGGCCAGCGCCGTTTCAGCAACAAAGACCTGGACTGGCTCTCCCTCGTCGGCAAGCTCCGGCTGACCGGGATGCCGGTCGCGGACATGGTCCGCTACGCGGAGCTGGTGCGCGAGGGGCAGCACACCTTCCGCGAGCGCGAGGAGCTGCTGACCGCGCACCGGGAGAGCGTGCGGCAGCGGATCGCCGAGTTGCAGGACACCCTGCATGTCCTCGACTTCAAGATCGATATTTACGCCGATGCCCGGAGGGCGTCGGAGAGGGCCTGACTTGACTAAGATCACTCGTATGTTTATTCGACGGATGTTACGAGCAACCGTGGGCCTCGCCGTTATCGCCGGCGTCGCCTTCGCCGGGACTGCCGAGGCCGGCGCGCGCACCGCCGAGAGCCGGGCGTCGGCCGATGAGCAGGTGCTTTTTTACAACCACTCCTACGGCGTGGTCGACCGCGAGACGGCCGACGCCGTGGAGAATTCGGACTTCCTGCGGAAGTTCGCCAATTTCGAGGTCCGCACCACTACTGGTGGTGACCTCACCTGGAAGGGCCGTTACCTCTACGGCGGCCAGACCTACATCGAGCTGTTCGGGGCCGGCGACCTGCCGGGCCAGGACGCCAACTTCGGCTCCACCGCGGTGGCGTACTCGGCCGAGCACGACGGCGACCTGGCGAAGGTGAGCCAGAGGCTGCGGGATCAGGGGTTCGACAAGCTGGACGAGTTCCTCCAGACGCGTGACTTCGGCGACGGCGTCCGGGTGCCGTGGTTCGACGGCGTCCAGTTCCCCGTCGCCGACTATCCCTATGACGCCTTCGGCTCGTGGGCGATGGAGTACCGGGAGGAGTACTTCGCCGACCCGCGCAGCAAGACCGGCCCGGCGAGCTACCCCGGTGACACCAGCCGTCAGCGCTACCTGCCGGACACCTACAAGGACCACCAGATGCGGGACCTGACCCGTATCCGCTTCGCCGTCACCGAACGCGACCTCAACACGCAGCTGCCGCTGTTCAAGGCGGGCGGGCTGGACATCAAGAAGGTCCCGGGCGGCGTCCTCGTGAAGGACGGGCTGACCACGATTCAGTACGACGTGGTCTCGGCCGACAAGGTGGGGCTCAAGCAGATCCAGATGTCGCTCAACAAGTCGGTGGACTACCGGCACGAGGAGCGGATCGGCAACTCGACCCTCGTCGTGGGCCCCGGCGCCCGCGCCGTCTGGACCTTCGACAAGCCGTAACTGGCTGTTGCTCCTTCGGTTGGGGAACGCGGGTCGAACGTTCATCCCGAGATCGGGTGATCGCCGGGCCGGATCGGCATGCGGGCAGGGCCTCTTGGTAGCTCGAAGGTTGCGAAACCGGACGAGCGCCAGGAGGCCCTGTTGCCGCAGTTGTACGCCCCCGAGACCGGCGAGTCCACTTCCGTCACCGGATCGTGCGACTGTCTGGCTCACCGGTTCGGTAACGCCGCCGACCACGGGGAGCGGGCCCGCCCGGTATCCGACCGATATGGGCGATGAGCGGAGGGCGGTGGTGCGTGAGGGCTGCACGACCGTCCGCTCCACCCCTACCGTCCCTGGCACTACCAGTGGCTACGACGGGGATGCGGACAGTGGGCCGCAAACGCCATCTGATCTGCGATGTTCTGGGCCTGGTGCTTGCCGTGCTGGTCACCCCCGCCGACGCCGGGTACCGCAGCGCCGGGCAGGAGCTGCTGACCACTCGCTGGGCGGCACCACCGGATCAAGCTGCCGACGACGTCGATCGTCCATACGGGATCTTTGTCTGGGCAGCGTACGCTCCCTGGGTGAGCGCCTCCATGTCACAGCCTGGGCAGTAGCGAGTTGGCGGCGCACTGCCATCTGTTCCCGCCGGGTAGCGGTTAAGCCCCAGGAACTCGGCGGCGTACTCCTCCGCTGCGTGCTCAGGCTCCCGCAGAACACCATAGAAGCGGCATGTCACCTCAGCGTCACCCACCGTCATTGCCCAGCGGTCACAGGCTCCGCACCGCACGGTTCCCTTGGGTCAACGGCTTTCTGAGCTGGACTGGGCCAGTGCGGTAGCGGGTGGGAGTGCGGTGGTACGGCGCGATGGTCCTTGAAGGGACTGCCGTCTCGGTAGGCTTTGCCGTATGTCTGATTCCCTAGTTCGTGTTCGTTTCGCCCCATCTCCTACCGGTATGTTTCATGTGGGGGGTGCCCGGTCCGCTCTCTACAACTGGGCGGTGGCGCGACAGTCCGGTGGGCGGTTTGTGCTGCGGATTGAGGACACGGACGCGGCGCGGAATCAGGCCGAGTGGGTTGAGGGGATCATCAGCGCGCTGGCGGCGATCGGGATCAACGAGTCGGATCCGGCGTTCGAGGGGCCGTACTTCCAGTCGCAGAACGCTGACCGGCATCGGGAGGCTGCTGAGCAGCTGTACGCGGCGGGGAAGGCGTACTACTGCGACTGCACGCGGGAGCAGCTGAAGGAGCGCACGGGGTCGGAGCACCTGGGGTACGACGGGTTCTGCCGGGACCGGGGGCTGGTGTACGAGGCGGGGCGGGCGTTGCGGTTCCGGACGCCGGATGAGGGGGAGACGGTGGTCGTCGACCTGGTCCGGGGGAAGCCGGCGTTCCCGAACAGTGCGGTCGAGGACTTCGTGATCGCGCGAGGGGACGGCTCGCCGGTGTTCCTGCTCGCCAACGTGGTTGATGACCTGGATGAGGGGATCACGCAGGTCATCCGGGGCGAGGAGCACCTGTCGAATTCGCCGAAGCAGCAGCTGCTGTGGGAGGCGCTGGGGGCGAAGGCTCCGGTCTGGGCGCATCTGCCGGTGATCGTGAACGAGAAGCGGCAGAAGCTGTCCAAGCGCCGGGACAAGGTGGCGCTGGAGGACTATCTGGCCGAGGGCTATCTGCCCGAGGCGATGACGAATTACTTGATGTTGCTGGGCTGGGGTCCTGGCGAGGACCGTGAGATCCGGCCGTATGAGGAGCTGGAGCGACTGTTCCGCGTCGAGGACGTGGGCACTTCTCCGGCGTTCTTCGATGTGAAGAAGCTGTCCGCGTTCAACGGTGAGTACATCCGTCGGCTGGCTCCAAAGGCTTTCATCGCCGCGTGTGCGCGGTGGCTCAAGGCTCCGTACGCGCCGTGGGCGGAGGAGGCGTACGACCAGGCGGTGTTCGAGGCGGTGGCACCGTTGGCTCAGACGCGGCTCTCGGTGCTGTCGGAGATCACCAAGTACGTCGACTTCCTGTTCCTGGACGAGCCGGTGGACGACGAGGCGTCGTGGAACAAGGCGATGAAGCCGGGCGCCGCGGAACTGCTGCGGGATGCTCGGGCCGAGCTGGCCGCGGCGGCCTGGGAGGCGGAGCAGTTGAAGGGTGCGCTGGAGGCTGTGGCCGCCCGGCACGGACTGAAGCTGGGCAAGGCCCAGGCTCCGGTCCGTGTCGCGGCGATGGGCCGCACGGTGGGGCTGCCGCTGTTCGAGTCGCTGGAGGTGCTTGGCCGGGAGCGAGTGCTGGCCCGGCTGGGCGCGGCTCAGGAGCGCTTGACCGCGTAGTAGTGGATCAGGCTGTGGCCTGGCGCAGTACCTGGTTCCAGGCGCCGACGGAATAGTTCTGGTCGAAGCGGGGCGAGGGTCTCGTAGGAGGCCTTTGTCTGCGCTTCGGGCGCGGCGGCCCGCTCGTGGATCTGTTCGCGAAGGCGGTCAAGTCGGGTGCGGGTTGTTCGGTGAGATGGCCAGGTTGCCGAGGCCGGCGATGGGGCGATCCAGGCCGCCCGGTTCCGCCCGGCGCCTGGTGATGGGCTCGCGCTGCGGCTTCCGGCGGTGTCGAGCGAGGTTGTTCCTGTAGCTGCCCCTTCCGCGGCGGAGACGGGGGTGTCTTCGGCCGGGAAGCGGTGCTGGGGTCGCCGGACGCGGTGGGGGGACCGGCTGGTGCCACCGAGCGGGAACCTGACGGTGGCCGGCCAGCAGTTCTCGTTCGGTCCCCGGCATGCGGGTGCGCTACTGATGGCAAGTCAAGTACAGCCTTAGCCGCCAACCGTCTTCTGCCTCCCTGTGGTGCAGGAGACCACCAATCGGACAGCATCCTTATCGATAGCCTGGCCCTCGGCCAGCCTGTTGTCTGGTGTGCCTGCTAGGCGGGCAGTGATGACTGGTCGGGACGTGCGGGCGAGGTTCCATGTCCGGATTTGCTTGCACAGTCGCTCGGCGAGGTCTTCACCGGCTGGACCGTGGCCGATGGCTCCGAGTTCCCACCTGGGTTCGGTCTCGGCGAGGCGGCGTTGAGTGAGGTAGGCAAGGGAGTCCCGCTCGACCAGCGCAGGGCTCTGTGCGGCAATGGCAGGTGTGCAGAGGCCGCTGCTGACGGCGGTGGGGGCGGCCTTGAGACGGCAGGTGCCGGGCTCGGCGGCGGTCATCCGTAGCCAGACTCCGTCGAATGACTCGTTGGACACGACGGTCTGGCCGGACCAGCGGATCGTCTTTGCCTGGTCGAGGGTTGCCATGAGGGCGGCGGGGTTGATGGGCTGGTCTGCGTCCCAGTACAGGGTGACGTCACCCGCCGGGCTGATGGGGCCGTGGAGTTCACCTTTCTGGCCGACGAGGGGCACGAAGCCGCACAGCTCGACTGAGTCGGAGCGCAGGGTGTCACCGTCGCGGACGAAGGCGACGCTGCGGGTCTGGCCGCGCCAGCGCAGCGGTACCACGAGGCGTCCGCCGGGGGCGAGCTGGTCCCACCAGGCGCGGGGGAGGTCCCAGGCGCCGACGGTGAGGATAATGCGGTCGTACGGGGCGCGCTCCGGCGCGCCGAGGACTCCGTCGCGGGTGATGACGTGGACGGCGTGGTTGCCAGTGGCGTCGAGGGCCTTGCGTGCTTGATCGGTGACTTCGGGGTCGATGTCGACGGTGGTCACCTGGCCCCTGGGGCCGGTGAGCTGTGCGAGTAGGGCGGCGTTGTACCCGGTGCCGGCGCCGATCTCCAGGATGCGGTCCCCCTCTTGGACCTGGAGTTGGACGAGCATCATGGCGACGACGGTGGGTTGTGAGGCGCAGCTCAGGGCCGCGCCGTCGGCGGCTCGCTTGGTGATGACGGCCTGGTTGGCGTAGGCGATCTCGACATCGGCGGCGGGCAGGAACTCGTGACGGGGCACCCGTGACATGGCTTCCTGGACCATTCGGCCCGACGCGAAGCCCGAGCTGGTGATGAGGTCCACCATGCGGGTGCGCAACGCCTCGGGCGTGGCGGGGGAAGGGGTGGTGTTCATCGTTTCCTTTCGCAGGGTGCCCGTCCGGGCGCTCGGTGGGCAGAGCGTAGTGAGTTGGCCTGGTCGTACGCGGGAAGATCGGCGGAGTTCAGCCGTTCAGTAGAAGGCAGGCGTCCCAGGTCGGTGTCCTTCTGGCGGCGCTGTGCTGGGTCAGCCGTACTCCTTCTGGGCCTTCGAGTAGTCCGTCTTGAGACGGGGCTGGATGACAGCTCAGTTGGTGTTTCAAGCGCGCGTCCAGGGTGGGGAGGGCGACGGTCAGTTCGTCGTCCAGTGAGTCCGCAGCCACCCGGCGTGTGGTGTGCACGAGGCCGGCCCGGCCGTGGCACAGCGAGTTGTCTCTGAGCTGGGACAGCTGCGCCTCATCGCTTACGCAGCCGAGAAGAGCCTGCTCGGCGTCGTGTTGCCGTACCAGGTCGGATGTGGCCAGCGCCGCAAGTTGCTGCGCGCGGGCCAGGCCGGGCGTGCCGTAACACCATGACGGCCGCTGCGGGCCACTGAGGCGAACAGTCCCGGTGCGGTGCTCGGCCAGACCGAGCGTCCCTGGCCACCAGGCCCGGGTGTCGGCGCCGCAGCGCCAGGTATCCAGCCAAGCGCAGATCCGGCCGATGGCGTCGGCCTGCCCTGTGACGGTGACGCCTCGACGCGTCGCTGCCGCGAGCAGGGCCAGCGGTCCACTGATGCCGTGAGCGAGGCCGAGATTGCCGTGTCCGCCCGGCCGGCTCGGCGATGGCGTGCCGCTCGGTGTGTCCATCGACCACCAACCCGGGAGCACTTCACCGTTCATGGTGATTGGTTCGGTCAGCCGGATGAGGTAGGTGAGGACGTCCTCCAGCAGCTGGCCGCCGTTGTGGCGGTGAAGCAGATAGGTACCGAGGCCAGTCAGGCCACGGATCAGGTCGAATTCCCGCAACCGAGGGAGGAGACCGCCGTCGATTCGCGCGTGCGCGCGGTCCAGCCGTTCTCGGGTCAGGTCGTTGATCGAGGCGTCGAGGGTGTTGAGCGCTGCCCGGTAACCGGGGTGGTCTGCGGTGTGGAGAGCGAAGGCCACTGCGGGGGCGCCTCGGAAGAGGCCGCACACGTCGGGGTGCGCGGCAATGGGATGGCTGGTCATGGCAGCTGCCCATCGGTGTGCGGTCTCCCAGGCCCCGGTGCCAACACGTGCGTAGACGATGTGGAGCAGGGCGGTTCCGGCGGCGCCGGTGGCCAGGCATTGGCTCCACCAGCGTTCTGAGCCGGTTCGCGGCAGCGTGTGAGCGGCAGTCTGGATCACTGGTCGGCTCCGTCCTGCCGTGAGTGCCAGGCGAGAGCTGCTTGCCGGGCGAGGCGACGGCAGGCGCGTTCCCCATCCCTGTTGATGCCCAGCGCCCGGTTGTGGTGCATGTGCAGCAGCGATTCCAGGATCGACGTGGTGTCTGCGCTGTCCGGCAGGGCGTTGCGGTAGCTCTTCAAGGCGGCTGTACGGGCTTGCCATGCCTTGGTGACCTCTACGGGCCAGTGTCCGGGCCCGTCCAGGTCGCCGAGCCGGGCTCGACGGATCACCTGGTCGGTGACGGCTCGGTCCACTGGGGCGCCGGCGGGCGCGGGGCGGTCGGTGAGCCATGCCATCGCTTCGCCAAGGGTGCCCAGCAGTCCCTGGGCGATTTCGACCATATTGAGCGCTGTCAAGGCGGTGGTGTCGACGGCGGTCGGGGAAAGGTGCTGAAGCGTGGCCATCACCACTGCGGAGTCGGCAGCGAATGCTGTCTCAGCTGCTTCCGCAGCCGCGCCGGGCCCGTAGCGGCCAGTCTCGGGATAGTAGGTGTCGAAGGCCAGGCGGAGGGCCAGTTCGGCGTCACGCAGATGGTCGGCCCAGTGGCCGACGGCTGCTGCGTAGGCCGCGAACCGTTCCTGGTCCGCATGGATACGCAGCCGGAGGTGGTCCGCCTCATGAGGGCTGCGGTAGCGCACAAACCACCACAGGGGGGCGCCGTCGAGTTCGATGAGGAGTTGGGGCAGATATCCGGCGATGATCTCGGAGTGCCGCTCGGGATGGGCGTAGATCTTCGCGTACAGCCAGCGGGCGTCGGGGGAGGCGGGCAGATGTCCGTGACTTCGGTTGGCCAGCACGGGCAGTGGCCCGGTCAGAGGCGACGGAGCGGGCGGGTGCCGTGTGACGAGGGGCAGCGCGATCTCGTGGGCGTGGCCGTCGATCCACCCGAACCCCTCAACCGACGTGACGGTTTCGGTGAGTGTGGCGTCGGGATGCCGACGCAGGTGGGCACGCAGGACGGCGGTGTGCGCACGCTCGTTGAGGTCGAGGCGCAGGGTCCGGTCGGCGTCGCGCAATTCAACGGTGTTGGGGCAGTGCCATCGGGCGCGCCAATGGGCGAGGGCCTGCTGCCATTGCTCCTGATCGGCGGCGTCGGCCGGTACGTCGGTGTGTGTCAGGCGCCAGCGTGCCGGGGACAGCACGCTGCGGCCGAGGCGCACTCGGGGCAAGTACGGCAGCCGTGCGGCGTGCTTGCCCCAGTCGAACTCGTGCCACGCTGCGCTGAAAGCGCGGGGGAGATGGGCGAGGAACCGTGCCAGTGGTGGGGGCTGCTTGTCCAGCGCCAGCGCATGGAACACCTGCGGTTCGATGACTTGCTGACGCGAGACGCTGACCAGGTGGAGGCGGTCACGGGTCGCCAGTACGGCGAGGTCGTCCACCGTGATGAGCTCCAGCTCGCCGTCGTGCGGCTCGGAGCGGTGTTCGCCGAGCGGCAGGAGGTGTTGTAGGTATGCAGGGACGCGGCAGACGTTCTCGGCGTGTGCGTAGACGGGGCGGGAAGGACAACTGCACCGGCAGGGCCCCGGCGGTTGCGGTAGGAACGGTCCGGTAGACCTCCTCCAGACCCGAGCCCGTGGCGGTCGGAGTGAACCGGGAGGTGAGCGTCCCGGCAGAGCGGGCGGGGGCGATGGTGAGCGTGTATTCGCCGTGCTCCAGCGCTTCGGTACTGGTGGCATAGATGCGGGCGGACAGCTCGACGTGCGGCGGGATACGGCGTTCGTCCAGCGGTTCGTTCCGTGTCAGCGCCTGGATGCTCCCTTCGGTCAGGGCGATCTCGTGGCTGCCGTCGGCAATGGCCCGCCACGCGAGTGCCAGCAGCCGTTCGTCGCGGTCACTGGTACCTGCGCGCGGCTCGGGCAGGAGGCTTCCCGGGTATCCGGCCGGGTAGCCCAGCCCGGCGTCCGGGGCGATCGCATCACGCAACGGCACGAGTGCCCCAATGCCGTACCGATCGAGAAACGCGGCGTGGTACTCCCGCCATACTTCCTGGCCGGTTCGCTGGTGCCCCAGCCGGAGCAGTGCACTTGCGGCCCGTTCCATCTCCTCCACGACACTGTGCGGGATCTGTACGTCGCAGTCCAGGAGTAGATCCGCGGCCAGCGGCGTGCGTCCGGCCTCCGACAATGCCCGCATCCGACGGGTGAGCATGCCGCGACTCAGGTCGTTCGGAATGGTGTCCGCACGGTTGTGGTGCGCCACGTCGACGCGGACGGTCTGTAGCTCCCGCAGCAGGGGCACGACCGGTTCAACCATGTCCGCTCCCGCTTCGACGAGCCGGTCGATCAGGTGGGCGAGTGGGTCGGTGACGGTGAACGGGGCACGCAGAGACGTCATGAGGAATCCGCGCCGTACGAGTTCGGTGAGCAGGCCCCTGACCTTGGCCGATCCGGCGTCGGGGAAGACCCCGGTTAACTTGTCGGCCAGGTCGCAGAACCGCACAGGCGCCGCAGCGGTTTCGTACGCGGCATGCACGGCGCTGGTGTGGCGGATGGTGACGCGGTTCGGGCCGTGTGGTAACTCCAGCCGGTTCCCACGCCGGACGGCCAGGTCGCTGAGCACCACATCAAGGCGTTCCAACAGCTCAGGGCAGGCCTCAAGGCGACTGATGATGTCGGCCAGCCATTCGGCACCGACTCGCACCACTGGCCGGTGGTCGTCTCCCCACCGCACCCGAGCATGCGCTCCCAGCGCCACCGGCGCTACTCCGGCGAACAGCCCGAAAGGCGTGGGGCGTCCGGTGGCACGCAGGAGATAGCGCGTGAGGGCGGCCGCGGCACGCAGTACCTGACGATCGCGAACATTGTCTCCCGCCAAGAGGCCGTCCAGTCGAGCGGCCAGGGAGGGGCTGGCTTGTCCGATGGCCTCGGCGAGTCCGGGGAGGGGCCACATCCGCCGAAGCCAGGCTCGGCATGCCGCTACGTCGTCCGGATCGGGCCACGCGTCGGGCGCGTGGGCGAGGGACAGGGCCGTGGACCGCAGTAGCGCGACCCCGGTGTGTTGGTAGAGCAGCGTCATGATGTTCCTCGGGCGGTTCGCGGGCGGGGGAGGGGGAGAGCGGGGCCGGGGAATCGTTCCCCGGCCCCGCCGGAGCGGGATGGATCAGACGCTGCTGTTGCAGGAGGACGCGCAGGTCGGGTCGCAGCCGTCGTCCGTGCCGCAGGGAATCGCGTCGCCACTGACGTCGGTGGTGACGATGACGTCGAGGACGAACGCGTCCCCGTTCTCGTCGGTGGTGGCCGTGTTCATGGCTTACCTCTCTTCACTGGATGTGGATGGGCCTTGCTCTTTTGCCTCGTCGGCGTGGCTGCTGTTTCGCGCCGCTTTTGCCGACGTGGCGGAACCGCTCCGGCTTGGTCGGCCGGGCGTTACCCCGTTTGATCCGGCTGACCTTGTCGGGCGCCGCTGGATCGGGCGGGGTGGTTTGCGGGCTGACGCGCTGAGGGCGCTGGGAGCGTGCACCAGGTGGTCCTGCCGTCCGATGTCGTTCCCCAGGCGCCGCCATGTTCGGCGGCGGTCCACTCGACGAGGGCCAAGCCGCGGCCTCCCTCGGAGTCGGGGTCCGCGCAGCGTTTCCGCGGTCGGCGCGGAGATGTGTCACTGACGGAGATGCGCACCGTGTCGTCGGCATACGAGAGGGAGAAGTCCACTGTCCCGCCATGCCCGTGTTGGAGGGCGTTGGTGATCAGCTCACTGACTACGAGCTCGGCCGGCTCCATGAGTGCGTCGAGCCCCCAGTAGCCCAGGCGGGCCGATGCGATACGACGCATCTCTTTGGCGCGTATCGCATCGCGTGGAGAGACCGGTTCGCCTTCAGCTCGGGACTGGCACTGGAAGGATGTGGCAACGTGGTCAGGTTGCACCGTCTGGCGTCGCGAGGACCGGGGAAAGGCCAGCACGGCGCGTGCCGCATCCAGGGCCGCTGCGGAAGCCACGCGGAGCCGGGCACCGGGCGTGACATGGCTGGTTGCCGCTCTCTTGATCCTGGGCAGAGCCCTCATCCGGTCCCCCCTCAGCAGGGTTCGTTGTGGTCACATACAGCGAACCGGGATCTGGGCGGCTCAGGTACGGGAGCGAGGACGTCGGGGTGGTCAAGGTGGTCAAAGATCGCCTACAGGTGCTTCCCATGCGCCGGGTGATTCCTGACTAATCGTCTGAAGTGCGTCGGTGGTGGCGGCTACCTTGGTCGGCACGGCGGGAGAGTGGTCCGGACCGCAGGTCCAGGTCGGTCAAAGTGATCAAAGATCGTTTGGCATGCGGGGGTGGGAGTCATGACGCGACAGAGGAATGAGCGGCTTGCCATGCTTCTGCAAGAGGCGGGCTGGTCACGGGCACAGGCGGCGAGCGCGTTCAACCGGGTCGCTCAAGAGAACAAGCTGTATGACTTCGCCGGCATCGGTCGCTCTCACATCAGCATGTGGGTCGGCGGTACGGAACCGTCAGGTGCGGCGCCCGTAATCTTGTGTCAGGCACTGTCCCGTCGTCTGAGGCGTGTGGTCACGCCGGAGGAGCTCGGGTTCGCAGTTCCCAACGCGCTCGGGCAGGAGGCACTGGAGTGGCGTGCCGACCCACTGATCACGCTGAATCACCTGGGGAGGACTGACTTGGATGCGGACCGCAGAAGTCTGCTGACAGGCGCGGTGTACTCCGTGGCATCTCTGTCGCTGCCCGACGAGACGTGGTGGACAACCATGGCCGCGCCGCCGCCCGCCTCGGCACTGACGAAGCAACAGCGCGTTGGACGCGGTGATGTGGCAACGGTCCAGGAACTCACTGTCGCCTTTTCACGGACCGACCAGCAGCGCGGCGGTGGCCACGGCAGAAAGGCGCTGGCGCAGTACCTGCACTCGGACGTCGCCGGCTTCCTGCGGGGGACGTTTCCCAACGAGCAGGTGCGGCGCGACATGTTCTCCGCGGCAGGGGAGCTGGCCTACCTCTCGGGCTGGATGGCGTTCGACAACGCCGAGCACGCCCTCGCGCAGAGGTACTTCGTCCTTGCCGTGAAACTGGCCGCGCGTGCCGGCAATCCGCCACTCACCGGCCACATCCTGCGCGCCATGGCACATCAGGCCATTGACCTTGGGTTCTTCAAACAAGGCCTCGAACTGTCGACGGCCTCTGTCGAAGGGCAACGCTACGCCTCAGCCACTCCCCGGGAACGGGCGCTGCTCGGGGTTGTCCACGCCCGCGGGCTGGCCGCCAACGGCAAGAAGCAGGCGGCGGCGAAAGCTCTTCTGCGGGCCGAGGACGATCTCGCCTCGGCCGACGACGACGTTGAGGAACCGCATCGCACGTTCTTCTTCGCGGAGGCGTCGCTGGCACACGAGACCGCATGTACCTTGCGGGACTGCGGCGACCGGCAGGGAGCCATCCGCCAGTTCCGCCGCAGCGTACAGACCCGTGGAGCCGCCTTCCGCCGTACGCATGTGGTGACGCTCGGGTACCTGGGTGCCACGCAGATCGCTGCCGGCAGTGTGGAAGAGGCATGCGCCACCTGGAACGACGTCCTTGAGGTGATGGAGGAGGGCATCTATTCAGGGCGGGCGCGGCAAGCGGTCGTCGACATGCGCAAGCTGGTCTCCCCGTATCGGCGCCGGGGGATCCCGGCGGTCGCGGAGCTGGACGGGCGGGCCGCGGCGTATCTGGCGCAAGTAGATTGACCGTGTCACGACGAAGGGACAAGGGCGAGCGCATGACACAGCCACTGGAAATCAAGCCCATCGGGACCGTGGTGGGCGGACGCGCCGAGCCGACCGATGACCACTGGAGTGGCACGGCGATCATCCGCCTGAGTGCGGACTTCCCCGTCGAGGTCGTCCAGGGGCTTGAGGAGTTCTCCCACCTGTTGGTCGTCTGGCACTTCCACAAGGCATCCCCGGACGATGTCGCGCTGCACGCCCGAAGCCCGCGCAACAACCCCAAATGGCCGACTACCGGAACCTTCGTCCATCGCAACCACCGTCGTCCTAATCAGCTCGCGCAATCCTTCCCACGGCTCCTGAAGGTCGACGGCTTGGACCTTCACGTGACGGACCTGGACGCGATCGACGGCAGCCCTGTATTCGACCTTTCCCCGTACTTCGAGGAGATGGGACCTCGCGGCGAAGTGAGGGAACCCAGTTGGCCGGGGGAGATGCTGGCGGACTATTGGGGCGACTCGCAGGGCTAACTGGCTGTTGCTCTTTCGGCTGTGGAACGCGGGTCGAACGTCCATCCCGAGCTCGGGTGATCGCCGGGCCGAATCGGCAGGCGGGCAGGGTCACTTGGTAGCTCAAAGGTCGAGAAACCGGACGAGCACCAGGAGGCCCTGTTGCCGCAGTTGTACGCCCCCGAGACCGGCGAGTCCACTTCCGTCACCGGATCGTGCGACTGTCTGGCTCACCGGTTCGGTAACGCCGACGCACCATCCCTGCCGCACTACCACGGAGTTCATACCTGACCCGCAGAAACCAACCGATCACACTCGAAAGAGAAACAGCCAGTAACGCCTGACAACAACGTCGGCCTGGATCCGTCCCGCCCGGCGTTGCCGTGCCCGCTGCTGATTCCGGAGAACAGACCCCTCACGCCAGGCCGTGGCGGCAGTCGTGGTCGTAGCCGGCACCCTCCGCGCAGTGGACCGCCGCGAAGTGGCCGAGGGCGATCCGCGCGAAGTTGCGCAGCGAGTCCGTGCCGGGGGCGAAATAGCCCGTGTGGCCATGGGCCCGGTCGGCGGAGACGACGCGCGCGCCGAAGGACGGGTCGGTCGGGTCCTCGCCGTGGCCGAGGCCCAGGAAGTCGAAGCCGGTCACCCGCCGGACCCAGTCGGAGCCGTCGCGCGCCGCCCAGACCCGGGCGGCCGGGCCCAGGTCCGCGGCGTCGCCGGCGCGTACCCCGGGGGAGCCGAACACCACCAGGTCGGAAATCTCGGCGTGGTCGAGACGCGAGGCGGTCAGCCCGCAGACGACCGAGCCGTAGCTGTGGCAGAAGACGGCCGGCGGGGCCTGCGCGGCCTCGCCGGCGGTCGCGGCGAGCCCGGCGAGGAAGCGGTCGAGGCGGGGCACGCCCGCCTTGGCGAGACGGCCGGTGGCGGCGTCCGGGCCGAGGCCCAGCGGGGTGGTGTAGCCGACCCAGGCGACGACGGCCGTACGGACCCCGGGCGCCTCCCGGCCCATCTGCGCGCGCAGCGACCTGGCCATGCCCGCCGCGGAGCCGTACGGGTGGTCCGCACGGTCGAAGTTCGACAGGTCGGTGTCGGAACCGGGGACGAGGACCGCCGTGCGCTGCGCGGTCGTCAGATCCCCGTACACCTCGGCCACCTGGCCACGGCCGCGCGGATCGAAGGCCAGGATCCGGCGGCCGGGGGCGAGGAGCCGGGTGTACCGGTCGATGAGGGGACTCTTCGGGTCGGCGGCCCGCTCCTTGGCGCGCTCCGCCCTGATCGCCAGGGCGTTGGCGGTGTAGCGCAGCGCCACGGGCACACCGTCGAGATTGCCCACGACGCTCGGATGACGGAGCGCCAGGGCCCGCTGCTCGGCCGCGGTGAGCCCGGCGAAGAAGCGCGCGATCCCGGCGGGCGAGGCGGTGGCCGGATCGGGCAGCCGGCCCGCGGCGCCGGGGACCGGCGAGTGGTCCGCGCGCCAGGCGGCCGTGCCGGGCGGCGGGCCGGTGACCGGCTGCTGCTCATGGGCCAGGGTCCAGCCGACGGTGCCCGCCATGACGGTGACCATGAGCGCGGCGGTGATCAGGCTGCGGGCCCCGTGCCTGCCGACCGGTGTGTGCGACATGGTCGCGTCTCCCTCTGTTGTTCAGTGGCGGAGGGAAACGTAGGAAGGCGACGGGCGGCGAAGCGTCACACCTCGGAGCCAACTCGCGGGTCATACCTGGGTAGGGGGTGGGCGGCGCGGTGCCCGGGGCGGTGCCGGGTTATTGACCCGGTGTCACCAGGCCCGACTCGTACGCGAAGATCACCGCCTGGGCCCGGTCGCGCAGCCCCAGCTTGGCGAGCACCCGCCCGATGTGCGTCTTGACGGTCTGTTCGGCGAGGACCAGCGACTCCGCTATCTCCTGGTTGGACAGCCCGCGGGCGATCAGCTCGAGAACTTCGGTCTCGCGCGGGGTGAGCCCGTTGCCCCGTAGCGCCAGGTTTCTGCGTGGCGCGGGCCGCTGCCGGGCGAAGTCGGCGATGAGGCGGCGGGTGACGGACGGGGCGAGCAGTGCCTCCCCGGCGGCGACCACGCGTACCGCCGAGATCAGATCGGCGGGCGGGGCGTCCTTGAGCAGAAAGCCGCTGGCGCCCGCGCGCAGCGCCTCGTACACATAGTCGTCGACGTCGAAGGTGGTGAGCATCAGCACCTTCGGGCGGTGGGTGACGCCGGGCGGCGGGTCGAGTATGCGCCGTGCCGCCTCCAGGCCGTCCATCTCGGGCATCCGGACGTCCATGAGCACGACGTCCGGGTGTGTGCTGCGGCTGACGTCGACCGCCTGCCTCCCGTCGGGGGCCTCGCCGACCACGTCGATGTCGCTCTGCGCGGCCAGCAGTGCGGCGAAGCCCGCCCGCACCATGGCCTGGTCGTCCACGATGATCACCCGGATGGTCATGGAGCGAGAGGGTACCTTTCCGCGCTTTTCGCGCTCGCCGCACCGCTTGCGCCGTCGCCCGAGTTGACTGAGTTGTTGGTGGGTTCCACCTCGACGAGCGGAAGCCGGGCCGCGAGGCGGAAGCCGCCGTCGGGCAGCGGGCCGGTGTCCAGGGTGCCGCCGACCAGACGGACGCGCTCGCGCATGCCGATGAGGCCGTGGCCGGTGCCGGTGGTCTCCAGGGGCGGTCCGGGCGTGCCGCTCGCCGGGCCGTTGACGACCAGCACGGTCAGCCCCGTACGGTCCGCGGAGGTCAGGATCGACACGTTCGTCGGGGCGCCCGGTGCGTGCCGCACCACATTGGCCAGCGCCTCCTGCACGATCCGGTACGCCGACAGGTCCACCGCCTGCGGCAGCGTCCCGAGCCCGGCCACGTCCTTCGCGATCGACAGCGTGGTGGGTATCCCGGCCCGTACGGTCGCCTCGACCAGCTGCGGCACCCGGTCCAGGCCGGGCTGCGGGGCGCGCTCCCCGCGCGCGTCCTCGCTGCGCAACACGCCCAGCAGCCGCCGCATCTCGGCGAGAGACTCGCGGGCGGTGGCCGCGATGGTGCCGAACTCCCGCTCCGCCTCGGGTGGGAGGCCACCGATCCGGTACGGGGCGCTGTCCGCCTGCACGGTGATCACCGACATGTGGTGCGCGACGACGTCGTGCAGTTCGCGGGCGATCCGGGCGCGTTCCTCCAGCAGGGTGCGGCGGGCCCGCTCCGCCTCGCTGATCGTCTCCTGCTCGGCCAGTCGCCGCTGTGCGTCCCCGCGCTCCCGCAGCGCGCCGCCGACCAGCAGCACCACCCCGCCGAGCACGAACAGCAGCACATTGGTGCCGTCGCTGTATCTCGCGCCGGGTATCCCCAGGACCACGCCCACGCCGCCGGTGACCAGCCAGACCGCGACCAGGGTGTGGCGGGGCTCGCGCAGCGCGAGGGCGAGCAGGAGGAAGAGGTAGCCGATGATGTTGGGCGGCTGCCACGGCCAGCTGCGCTCGGGCAGGCCGGCGTAGCCCAACACCGCCAGCGAGCCGACGATGTCGGCGATGAAGGCGATCCACCAGGCGGGCAGCGGACGGGTGACGGCCAGCAGCAGCGGCGCGGCCTGAGCGGCGGCCAGCATGGTGGCCAGCCCGCCGTTCAGGCCGTAGTCGTTGGTGAGGAGCTGGGCGGTGACCGGGACCAGGATGAGGGTGAGAAGGCCCGCGACCGCGTACGGCAGCCGCCGCAGCCAGCGCCTGGAAGACCTCGCGAGCAGCGGGGTCGCCGGGTACGTGGGCGTCACAAGCGCCCGCGCGAGGGCGGAGGTGCGCCGTCGGGTGGCCGACAGCAGGCTCTCGTGCGCGGCGGACGGCACGGCGGTGGAAGCGCCTGGGGCGGGCGGCGTCGGGGCTTGCGGCTGGGACATGGCGGCTACAGCGTAGGGGGGAGGGCGCGCCCGCACGTCATACCCGGGTATGGGGTTACCCCCGGACCGTCAGAGCTCCGCGAGCAGTTCGGCCTTCTTCGAGCTGAACTCGTCGTCCGTCAGCAGGCCCGCCGTGTGCAGTTCGCCGAGGTGGCGGATGCGGTCCGCGATGTCGGCGGGGTCGCGGCGGCCGGGCCGGGCCGCGGAGCGGGCGCGGCCGGCGGACAGGGCCGGGCTGGTGGTCCGTACGGCCTCCAGCACCGCCGCGGCGAACGGCAGCGACTCGTGGACCAGTCCGTAGCCCAGGCCGAAGACGACCGCGGCGGGGTCCTGGTCGGGCCGCGTCGCGGCTCCGGCTCTCTCCGCGGCCGCCCGGTCGGCGGCGCCCGCTCCCGAGCCCGTACGTGCCCTGCCTATGCCGGTGCCCGCGCCGGCCGCGTCAGGGCGCCCGTTCTCCGCGCCGTGCTCCAGCAGCCGCAGATAGCCGCTGCGCCCTTGTTTGGGGGAGCCGCTGCCGGCCCCTTTGGACTCCGGCGAGTGCCATTCGACGCCTGACAGCTCGTCGACCCGGAAGCGCTGGTCCCCGGCCTTCCATTTGGCCGAGGAGGCACCGGTCCAGAACCAGCGGAACGAGACGGCCTTGCCGTCGAAGGACGCCTTGCCGTCGTACGCCTTGAACGACAGCGGCGGCGTGGGCGCGGCGACCAGGTAGGACTCGGCGGGGGTGTCGGCCGCGGGGCCGAGGGCCGTACGGATCTCCTCGGCGTAGTACTCGGCGAGCGTCCCGCGCTCGGCGGGCAGCACCAAGCGGTACGGGTCGCCTCCGTCCTTGAGCTGGCCGTCGGCGGCGTCCATCAGGGGGTCGGCGCCGGGTCTCGGCACGGCGCGCAGCACCACCGTGCCCCGTTTACCGGGAGTGACCTCCACCGCGGACAGCGCCTCGTAAGGGATGCGGCGCTCGCCGAGCGCCTGCAGCAGCTTCGGCGTACGGATCCCCCGTTCGAAGCGGATGAGCACGGAGTCGGTATCGAACTCCCAGACGGTCTGAAAACCGGCCAGCACATCACCCATGCGGCTCATCGTATGCGGCGGGGGCCCGCCCGTCCCCCCTCGGAGGTTACGCGCGTCAAATCAATTTGCGCCGTCAGCTAATTTTCAGCCGTGAGCTCAGGTTCCAGCCGTCAGCTCGGGGCCGAACAGCAGGAGTCGGCTCAGACAGTTCGGGCGGTCGAACAGGGTGGTTCCGGCCGTCAGCTCAGGCCGGACCGGCAGGTGTCGCCGTCCGCGCAGCTCACGGACTGGACCGAGCCGACGCCCACCCGGGCGAAGTTGTCCAGGCTGGTGGTGCCCGGCTCGAAGTACCCGGCGTGCCCTTGCGCCCCGTCGGCGGACAGGACGCGGGCCCCGAAGCCGGAGGAGACCGGGTCCGCGCCGTGGCCGAGCCCGCCGACCTCCACATGCGGGATGTCCTGGATCCAGTCGCCGGAGTCGCGCATCGCCCACACCCGGGCGCTGGTGCCCAGATCGGAGGCGTGGTCGGCGCGCATGCCGGGGCTGCCGGCGACGGCGATGTCGGTGACCTTGGGCGCCAGGTCGCGGGCGGCCACCCCGCACACCACCGATCCGTAGCTGTGGCACATCAGCGAGACGCGGGTGAGCGCGGGCAGGCCGTTGACCATCGCGCGCAGCCGCAGGGCGCCCTGGGCGGCGAGCTTGCCGGTGGCGGCGTCCATGCCGACGCCGCTGGGGGAGGTGTAGTCGGCCCAGGCGATGACGGCGTTCTTGCCGTTCGGGGCGACGGCCCGCTCGGCGTCGTACAGGGCGCGGGCCATGCCGACCACCGCGGTGTAGCCGCGCTCGGACTTCTGGAAGGTCAGGATGTTGGTGTCCACGCCGGGCACCACGACCGAGACCCGCCCGGCGTGTTCCAGGTCGCCGAAGACCTCGGCGGCCCGCCCGGAGCCGCTGGGGTCGAAGGCGAGGATCTGCCGGTGGCCGCTCAGCAGCTCCTCGTAGCGGTCCACCCGGCGCCCGGCGTCCTGCCGCCCGAGCGGGGTGAGCTCGCTGTTGTGCATCCGCTTGCGCTCGATGCCGCGGGCCCGGGCGAGGGCGATCCGGTTGGCGTGGTAGCGCAGCTCCACCGGCGCGCCGTTCATGTTGCCGACCACCAGCGGGTAGCGGCGGGCCAGGCGCTCGCGCTGGGCCGCGGTGAGCGAGTCCAGGAAGCGGGCCAGGCGGCGCGGCGGGCCGGACGGGTCGGGGAGGGCACGGCCGCCCATGGAGCGTCCCCCGGCCACCGCTGGAAGGTGCCCCTTCTGCCAGGCGGCCAGCTCCACGGCCAGCGAACCCTGGGGCCCTCTCTGCTGCCGCATGGCTGTCCAGCCGGTGGTGGCGAGCAGGACGAACACCACGGCCAGGGCGAGCAGCGCGCGCCAGGCGGTGGAGCCGGGAGAGGGGGAGCCGAGCTCAGAGAAGGAAGTCACCTCGGGACACCCTAGGAGAAGCGTGGCGGTGGCTGCCAAATGCCGTGACACTTCTCACGTTTGAAGGGAACCCCGGCGGCCGTTTTGTCTGATTTAGTATTTTCTGTCCCATCGTTCGGCCAATGCCGCCCCGACATGGTCGAGGTGGTAAGCGGTGAGGTCCCGCAGGGACTCCATGCTGGCGTCCTCGCTCTCGCCCCACAGCCGGCCCGCCACTCGGATCACCCCGCCGAACGCCGCGACCACCAGGCGCGGCCGCGGATCCGTGTCGATGTCCAGCCCCTCGCGGCGGGCGATCTCCCGGGCCAGCCGCTCCTCCAGCTCGGCGGTGCGGCGCAGATGTACGGCCAGCAGGGCGGGGGTCGACTCGATCATGCAGTACATGCGCATGTGGAGGTCCTGCGGGACCAGCCGGGCGACGGCCTCGCCGATGGTGTCCCAGGCGTCGAGGACGGCGCCGTGCAGGGCGGTGAGCGGCGCCTCGCCGGCGGGGCGGCCGGCCAGGGCGGCGAAGAAGTGAGACTCCGCCACGTCCTGGGCGGCGAAGGCCACTTCCTCCTTGTTGGCGAAGTACCGGAAGAAGGTGCGCTGGGAGACCTCGACCGCGTCCGCGATCTCGTCGACCGTCGTGTGGTCGTATCCGTTCCGGGTGAACAGCTCCAGGGCCGAGCGCACCAGGGCGGCTCGCGTCCGTTGCTTCTTGCGTTCCCGAAGTCCCGCCGGTGGCGGTGCCACCGCCTGGTCCGTTGTCACCTGTGGGGCTCTCTTTCTGGCGCGTTCGGGCCGCTCACCATACCTGCGGAAAACTGACAGTTACCGAATCGTGAACTTGTTTGTCAATTGTCAGCGACTGACACTAGCCTCCCAGTATGACGTCTGAGACCACCGTCGCCAACGCGGCGCCGGAACCTCCCATACCCGATCCCCCGAAGGGACTGCGGGGACACCCGTGGCTGACGCTGCTGACCGTCGCCATCGGCGTGACGATGGTCGCCCTCGACGGCACGATCGTCGCGATAGCCAACCCCGTCATCGCCGAAGACCTCCACGCCTCGCTCGCCGACGCCCAGTGGATCACCAACGGCTATCTGCTCGCCCTCGCCGTCTCGCTGATCACGGCCGGCAAGCTCGGTGACCGCTTCGGTCACCGCCAGACCTTCCTGATCGGCGTCGTCGGCTTCGCCGCCTCCTCGGCCGCCATCGCCCTGTCCGGCACCGTGACCCTGCTGGTGGTCTTCCGTGTCCTCCAGGGCCTGTTCGGCGCCCTGCTGATGCCCGCCGCGCTCGGCCTGCTGCGCGCCACCTTCCCGGCCGAGAAGCTCAATATGGCCATCGGCATCTGGGGCATGGTGATCGGGGCGTCCACCGCGGGCGGACCGATCATCGGCGGTCTGCTCGTCGAACACGTCAACTGGCAGTCCGTCTTCTACATCAACGTGCCCGTCGGCGTCCTGGCCCTCGTCTGCGGACTGGCCATCCTCAAGGACCACCGCGCCGAGAAGGCCCCCAAGTCCTTCGACATCCCCGGCATCGCGCTGCTGTCCGGCGCGATGTTCTGCCTGATCTGGGCGGTGATCAAGTCCGGTGAATGGCAGTGGGGCGACTCCCGGACGCTGCTGTTCCTCGGGCTCGCCGTGGTCTGCTTCGCGGCGTTCGCGTTCTGGGAGACCCGGACCAGCGAGCCGCTGCTGCCGCTGCGCATGTTCCGCTCCGTACCGCTGTCCGCCGGCACCGTGCTGATGGTGCTGATGGCCTTCGGGTTCATGGGCGGGATCTTCTTCGTCACCTTCTACCTGCAGAACGTGCACGGCATGAGCCCGGTCGACAGCGGGCTGCACCTGCTGCCGCTGACCGCCATGATGATCGTGGCCTCGCCGCTGGCCGGAGTGCTGATCACCAAGCTCGGGCCGCGGATTCCGCTGGTGGTCGCCATGCTGATCACCTCCGTGTCGATGTTCGGCGCGTCCACCCTCGACGTCGACTCCTCCACCGCCGAGATGTCCCTGTGGTTCGGCCTCCTCGGCCTCGGCCTCGCCCCGGTGATGGTGGGCGCCACCGAGGTCATCGTCGGCAACGCGCCGATCGAGCTCTCCGGCGTCGCCGGCGGCCTCCAGCAGGCCTCCATGCAGGTCGGCGGCAGCATCGGTACGGCCGCGCTCGGCGCGGTCATGGCCGCCAAGGTCGACGACGACCTGCCCGGCTCCTGGCAGCGCGCCGGACTGCCGCCGATGTCCGGTCAGCAGCTGGATCAGGCGTCCAAGGCGGTCGAGGTCGGCAAGGCCCCGGTCACCAAGGACATGAAGCCGGAGCTGGTGGAGAAGATCACCGGCGTGGCGCATGACACCTTCGTGTCGGGGATGGGCGTCGCCTTCACCGTCGCGGGCGTCGTCTCGCTCCTGGCGGCCGTGGTGGCGGCGTTCACCAAGCGCGGCGACAACGCGGAGGCGGGCGCGGGAGCGGCACACATCTGACGGCGCGCCCCGTACGGAACCGCGCACGGTCGACCGGCAACAGCGAAGCGCCGGGTGGGCTGCTCTCAGCCCACCCGGCGCTTGGCTGTGACTGCCGGCGCGCCGCTACGCGTCGCCCCCGGCCGCGCCCGGGTCGGCGGCGGCCACGTCCAGCAGCTGGTAGCGGTCGATCGCCTGCTTCAGCACCGAGCGGTCGATCCGGCCCTCCTTGGCGAGCTCGGTGAGCACGCCCAGGACGATCGACTGCGCGTCGATGTGGAAGAAGCGACGCGCCGCCCCGCGGGTGTCCGCGAAGCCGAACCCGTCGGCGCCCAGCGACTGGTAGGTGCCGGGCACCCAGCGCGCGATCTGGTCCGGAACGGCCCGCATCCAGTCGGACACGGCCACCTTCGGCCCCTCCGCGTCGGCCAGCTTCCGCGTCACGTACGGAACGCGCTGCTCCTCCTCCGGGTGGAGCAGGTTGTGCTCCTCCGCCTCGACCGCGTCGCGCCGCAGCTCGTTCCAGGAGGTCGCCGACCACACATCGGCCTTCACATCCCACTCGTCGGCCAGGATGCGCTGCGCCTCCAGCGCCCACGGCACCGCCACGCCGGAGGCGAGGATCTGCGCCGGGATGGCGCCCTTCTCGCTCTCCTGGTAGCGGTAGAGGCCCTTGAGGATGCCCTCGCGGTCGACGTCGGCGGGCTCGGCCGGGTGCCGGATCGGCTCGTTGTAGACGGTGAGGTAGTAGAAGACGTTCGGGTCTTCGCCATCGGCAGGCTCGCCGTACATCCGGCGCAGACCGTCCTGCACGATGTGCGCGATCTCGAAGCCGAACGCCGGGTCGTAGGCGACGACCGCCGGGTTGGTCGAGGCCAGCAGCTGCGAGTGGCCGTCCGCGTGCTGCAGACCCTCACCGGTCAGGGTCGTACGGCCGGCGGTCGCACCCAGGACGAAACCGCGCGCGAGCTGGTCGGCCATCTGCCAGAACTGGTCGCCCGTGCGCTGGAAGCCGAACATCGAGTAGAAGACGTACACCGGGATCAGCGGCTCGCCGTGCGTGGCGTACGCCGAGCCCGCCGCGATCAGCGAGGCCGTACAGCCCGCCTCGGAGATGCCGTCGTGCAGCATCTGCCCGGTCGGCGCCTCCTTGTAGGCCAGCAGCAGCTCGCGGTCGACCGACTCGTAGGTCTGGCCCAGCGGGGAGTAGATCTTCGCCGAGGGGAAGAGCGAGTCCATGCCGAAGGTGCGGTACTCGTCGGGCGCGATCGGCACGAACCGCTTGCCGATCTCCTTGTCCCGCATCAGGTCCTTCAGCAGCCGTACGAACGCCATGGTGGTGGCGATCTGCTGCTGACCGGAGCCCTTCTTCAGCGACGCGTACGTCTTGTCGCCCGGCAGCTGCAGCGGCTCGGCGCGCACCACGCGGGTCGGCACATACCCGCCCAGCGACTTGCGCCGGTCGTGCATGTACTGGATCTCCTCCGAGTCCCGGCCCGGGTGGTAGTACGGCGGCAGGCCGGACTCCAGCTCCTTGTCGGGGATCGGCAGGTGCAGCCGGTCGCGGAAGCGCTTGAGGTCGTCGACCGTCAGCTTCTTCATCTGGTGGGTCGCGTTGCGGCCCTCGAAGTTCGGGCCGAGCGTCCAGCCCTTGACCGTCTGGGCCAGGATCACCGTCGGCTGGCCCTTGTGGGCCTTGGCCGCCGCGTACGCCGCGTAGATCTTCCGGTGGTCGTGACCGCCGCGGCCCAGGTGCAGGATCTGGTCGTCGGTCATGTGCTCGACCATCGTGCGCAGCCGCTGGTCGTCGCCGAAGAAGTGCTCGCGGATGTACGCGCCGGTCTCGGTCGCGTACGTCTGGAACTGGCCGTCGGGCGTGGTGTTCAGCCGGTTGACCAGGAGGCCGTCGCGGTCCTGCGCGAGCAGCGGGTCCCAGGTGCGGTCCCACACCAGCTTGATCACATTCCAGCCGGCGCCGCGGAACTGCGACTCCAGCTCCTGGATGATCTTGCCGTTGCCGCGCACCGGGCCGTCGAGGCGCTGCAGGTTGCAGTTGACGACGAAGGTCAGGTTGTCCAGGCCCTCACGCGCGGCGAGGGACAGCTGGCCGAGCGACTCCGGCTCGTCCATCTCGCCGTCGCCCAGGAACGCCCACACATGTGACTGGGAGGTGTCGGCGATGCCGCGCGCCTCCATATAGCGGTTCATCCGCGCCTGGTAGATCGCCCCGAGCGGGCCGAGGCCCATGGAGACCGTGGGGAACTCCCAGAAGTCCGGCATCGACCGCGGGTGCGGGTAGCTGGACAGGGCGTGGCCGGCCTTCGACTTCTCCTGCCGGAAGGCGTCCAGGTGCCCCTCGCTGAGCCGGTCCAGGAGGAAGGCGCGGGCGTAGATGCCGGGGGAGGCGTGGCCCTGGAAGAAGATCTGGTCGCCGCCGTCGCCCCGGTCCTTGCCGCGGAAGAAGTGGTTGAAGCCCACGTCGTACAGCGAGGCGGAGGAGGCGAAGGTGGCGATGTGGCCGCCGACGCCGATGCCAGGGCGCTGGGCGCGGGAGACCATCACCGCAGCGTTCCAACGGGTCGCGTTCAGGACCTTGCGCTCGATCTCCTCGTTGCCGGGGAAGAACGGCTCGTCCTTGGTGGCGATGGTGTTGACGTAGTCGGTGCTGCGCATCTCGGGCACCGCGACGCGCTTCTCGCGGGCGCGCTCGATCAGGCGGAGCATGAGGTAGCGGGCACGTTCCCGGCCTCGCTCATCGACAGCTGCGTCGAGCGAGTCGAGCCACTCCTGGGTCTCTTCGGGATCGAAGTCCGGGACCTGGCTGGGAAGGCCGCCAATGATGATCGGGTTGCGATCGGATCCGGAAGCCACGCTATTCCTTCGCTTTTCGGTCGTGCTGTGCACGCAATGGATTCGTGCTCTGCTGGGTCGCGCCGATCTCCATCGTGTACCTCGCGTAGGGGATACGTCACCTCTACCGGGTGGTAACCATCACGTGGTGAGACGGTCGCTGCGCGGGCGTCGGAATGCGACGGCCAAACCGCAACCATACGCCCACCCCGGGCGGGGCTCGCGTACGCCCGTTCGGCCCGTGGGGGGCGTACTCGGCGTATCGTGGCGATACGCGCGTTCAAACGGGACATTTTGGAGTGATGTGACTCACTCGTGGCCGTTCGTCCATGATGGGAGTTGCGGTGACACTCCCCCAATACGTCCGTTGGACGCCGTATGGGGGGACCCCCCACGTTTGGGCGGGATCGCTGGCCAGGTACTTGCGCGATCCGCCCGGCCCGTGTGGACTACGCCCCAAGCCTCGCGTACGCGCGTGGCGCACAGCGACTCGAAGAATGAACGCAAGATGACAGGAGGCAATCCGTGAGCGCGACCGCGGACCACGCGGAGGAGCGGACCAACCCTGCCGTGAGGCTGGGTTTCCAGCCCGATCAGGTGGTCCAGGAGATCGGCTACGACGACGATGTCGACCAGGAGCTCCGCGAGGCCATCGAGGAGATCACCGGTCAGGAGCTTGTCGACGAGGACTACGAGGATGTGGCCGACGCCGTCGTGCTGTGGTTCCGTGAGGACGACGGCGACCTGACGGACGCGCTGGTGGACGCCATCCAGATGATCGACGACGGCGCGCCGGTCTGGCTGCTGACCCCCAAGACCGGCCGTGACGGCTATGTCGAGCCGAGCGACATCAACGAGGCCGCGACCACCGCAGGCCTGTCCCAGACCAAGAGCTTCAACGCGGGCAAGGACTGGACGGGCAGCCGTCTGGTCACCCCGAAGGCCGCGAAGTCGAAGCGCTGAGCCGGTCCGGCGCGAGCCGGTCCGGCGCTGGGCCCGCGACACCCTGCCGAGAGCCCCCCTCCGTACCGTTCGGAGGGGGGCTCTGCGCGTAGGGTGTTCCCCGATCAACCAGCCAATCCAGCTACCAGCGAAGGGATGCCACCCATGGCGATAGAGGTCGGCGCGAAGGCCCCCGATTTTCAGCTGAAGAACCAGCACGGGGAGTCGGTCCGGCTCTCCGACTTCCAGGGTGAGAAGAACGTCGTCCTCCTCTTCTACCCGTTCGCCTTCACTGGCGTGTGCACCGGCGAGCTGTGCGCTCTGCGCGACGAGCTGCCGACGTTCGTCAACGACGATGTGCAGCTGCTCGCCGTCTCCAACGACTCGCCCTTCTCGCTGCGCGTGTTCGCCGAGCAGGAGGGGCTCGAGTACCCGCTGCTGTCGGACTTCTGGCCGCACGGCGAGGCCAGCCGGGCCTACGGCGTCTTCGACGAGGAGAAGGGGTGCGCGGTGCGCGGCACCTTCGTGATCGACAAGGAGGGCGTGGTCCGCTGGACCATCGTCAACGGCCTCCCCGACGCCCGGGACCTCAACGACTACGTCAAGGCCCTGGAAACCCTCTAAGGCCCCGGAAACCCTGTGATGAGGGGAACCGCTCACTAGGATCGACGCGTTGATCCTGATGGGATCCCCGGGCGCCCCCAGGCCTCACCTGGCGGTGCCCACGGCACCCGGCATAGCAATGAAGGGGCACACCGTGCTCCTGACGAACCTTTTTGGGAGGACTCGTGGGAGTCAGCCTCAGCAAGGGCGGCAACGTCTCGCTGACCAAGGAAGCCCCTAACCTGACCGCCATCACCGTGGGTCTGGGCTGGGACATCCGCACCACCACGGGCACTGACTTCGACCTCGACGCCAGTGCCCTGCTGACCAACGCCGAAGGCAAGGTCTCCGGCGACCAGAACTTCGTCTTCTTCAACAACCTGAAGAGCCCCGACGGCTCGGTCGAGCACACCGGCGACAACCTCACCGGTGAGGGCGAGGGCGACGACGAGCAGATCAAGGTGAACCTGGTCGGCGTGCCGGCCGATGTCGCCAAGATCGTGTTCCCGGTCTCGATCTACGACGCCGAGACCCGCCAGCAGAGCTTCGGCCAGGTCCGGAACGCGTTCATCCGCGTGGTCAACCAGGCCGACGGCACTGAGCTCGCCCGCTACGACCTGACCGAGGACGCCTCGACCGAGACCGCCATGGTCTTCGGCGAGCTGTACCGGCACGGGGCGGAGTGGAAGTTCCGGGCGATCGGCCAGGGGTACGCCTCGGGGCTGCGCGGCATCGCACAGGACTTCGGCGTCAACGTCTGATACGCCCGTAGGCCCGTAGCACCACCCGCGTATGTACGTCCCGCGTACGCACCGTACCGCCCGCGCGTCCGGCGCCGCGTCCCTGCACATCGGCAGGAGCGCGGCGCCGGACGTGCTGCTTCTACGCACTGTATTGGGCTTCGTGCGTTTCATGCTCTTCATGAGCGCTTTGCGACACCACGGGGAGGAATCAGAATCATGGGCGTCACCCTCGCCAAGGGGGGCAATGTCTCCCTCACCAAGGCCGCGCCGAATCTCACCCAGGTGATGGTCGGCCTGGGCTGGGACGCGCGCTCGACCACCGGAGCGCCGTTCGACCTCGACGCCAGCGCGCTGCTGTGCCAGTCGGGGCGGGTGCTCGGCGACGAGTACTTCGTCTTCTACAACAACCTCAAGAGCCCCGAGGGCTCGGTCGAGCACACCGGCGACAACCTCACCGGTGAGGGCGAGGGCGACGACGAGTCGATCCTGATCGACCTCACCAAGGTCCCGGCGCAGGTCGACAAGATCGTCTTCCCCGTGTCGATCTATGACGCGGACACCAGGCGTCAGACGTTCGGGCAGGTCAGCAACGCGTTCATCCGCGTGGTCAACCAGGCGGACGGCGCTGAGCTGGCCCGCTACGACCTCTCGGAGGACGCGTCGAGCGAGACGGCGATGATCTTCGGGGAGGTGTACCGCTATGGCGGCGAGTGGAAGTTCCGGGCCGTGGGGCAGGGGTACGCGTCGGGTCTTCGGGGCATCGCTCTAGACTTCGGGGTCAACGTTTCGTAAAGCCGCGTACAGCGCGCGGGGGAGACCTTACGAAGAGGGATTGGACAGGAAGTGCTCCTCAAAACCTTTGGTTGGTCGTTCGCCGTCACGGCGGCCGGCCTGGCCTTGGCCGGCGTCCTCTGGGGGTGGAAGGGGCTCGCGATCGTCGGGATCCTCTCGATCCTGGAGATTTCGCTCTCGTTCGACAATGCGGTCATCAACGCGGGCATCCTCCGCAAGATGAACGCCTTCTGGCAGAAGATCTTCCTGACGGTCGGCATCTTGATCGCCGTCTTCGGTATGCGCCTCGTCTTCCCCGTGATCATCGTGGCCATCACGGCGAAGATGGGGCCGCTGGAGGCCGTCGACCTGGCGATCAACAACAAGGACAAGTACGAACACCTGGTCACCGCCGCACACCCGGCGATCGCCGCCTTCGGCGGGATGTTCCTGCTGATGATCTTCCTCGACTTCATCTTCGAGGAGCGCGACATCAAGTGGCTGGCCTGGCTGGAGCGGCCGCTGGCCAAGCTCGGCAAGCTGGACACCTTCTCCATCGTCATCGCCCTGGTGGCGCTGCTCGTGACCGCCATGACCTTCGCCACCGACGTGGCCCACGGCGGCGGCGACAAGAGCGCGACGGTCCTGCTGGCCGGCGTCGCCGGTCTGCTCACCTACCTGATCGTCGGCGGCATCTCCGGCTACTTCGAGGACAAGCTGGAGGAAGACGAAGAGGAAGCGGCTGAAGCGGCTGGAGAGGCCGAAGGGGCCGAGGACGGCGACGAGGCCGAGAAGAGCGAGAAGGCCGCTGCCGGAGCCCAGAAGAGCAGCCAGGGCGCCACGGTGGTCGGCCTGGCCGGCAAGGCCGCGTTCTTCCTCTTCCTCTACCTGGAGGTCATCGACGCGTCGTTCTCCTTCGACGGCGTCATCGGCGCCTTCGCGATCACCAACGACATCTTCGAGATGGCGCTGGGTCTGGGCATCGGCGCCATGTACATCCGGTCGCTGACCGTCTTCCTCGTCCGCCGGGGCACCCTCGACGACTACGTCTACCTGGAGCACGGCGCGCACTACGCCATCGGCGCGCTCGCCGTCATCCTGCTGGTCACGATCAAGTACGAGATCAACGAGGTGATCACCGGCCTGATCGGTATCGTCCTGATCGGAGCCTCGTACTGGTCCTCGGTGGTGCGCAACCGCCGGGAGGAGGCGGCGGGGGGCGAGGACGCCGAGAGCAAGGCGGAAGTCACCTCCGGAGTGTGACGCGGGTCCGTTTGAGGAACGCTCTGAGCGGGGCGGGCCGGGAGTCCTGTCTCCCGGCCCGCCCCGCGGGCAGTTGGGTCATCGACCAGTTGATTGGTGGGGGTGCACACGATGGCGTTCTGGAACAACTGGGGACGGGGCGCGTGGCGCGAATTCGACAGCGGCGACGCCTCGGGTGCGGTCGCGCTGACCAAGCGGCACCAGACCATCTCGCTGACCAAGCAGGGGGCGGCCAGCGGCAACCTGCGGATCAACCTGTCCTGGCGGATGCGGACGTCGGACTTCAACGACAGGGCGGGGCGTGGCTCGCTGCGCCATCCGCTGCGGATGTTCAAACCGGAGATGGTGCAGGCCCAGGGCTCCGCGATGGTCAACGTGGACCTGGACCTGGCCTGCATGTACGAGCTGCAGAGCGGCGCCAAGGGCGTGGTCCAGCCGCTCGGCAACTTCCTGGGCAACCTCAATGAGGCGCCGTACGTCAAGCTCAGCGGGGACGACCGGTTCGGGTCCGGATCCGGCGAGACGATCTACATCAACATGGACCACAAGGACGACATCAAGCGGCTGCTCGTCTTCGTCTACATCTACGACGGCACCCCGGCCTTCGACCGTACGCACGGCATGGTGACGCTCTACCCCAGCAACGGGCCGCGGGTGGAGATCGAGCTCCACGAGCGGGCCCCGCAGGCCCGCTCCTGCGCCGTGGTGATGATCGAGAACGTCAAGGGCGAGATGCTGGTCCGCCGCGAGGTGAAGTACGTGTACGGCTTCCAGGCGGAGCTGGACCGGCTGTACGGGTGGGGGCTGCAGTGGGGCCGGGGCTACAAGGAGAAGGTCTGAGGGCGGCGTAGCCGGGCGCCGGGGATGTGCCCCGGCGGCCCGGCCCCAGGCGTGCCCGGAGGTGCCCGGCCCGTCGGCTGCGGCTGCTTACCGGTGCTGGAACTGCGGCCCCTGCGGCGGCAGCGTGAAGTTGCGGTCGGGCAGCGGGGGCGGCGGTATGGGCTGGGTGCGCTGCACTTGCTGCGGGTAGCCGTATGCGGGCTGCTGCGGATATCCGTACGTCGGCTGCTGCGGGTAGCCATACCCCGACTGCGCCGACTGAGCCGCCGGGGGCTGCTGGGCGGGGGGCTGCGGATATCCGTACGTGGGCTGCTGCGGGTAGCCGTAGCCGGGCTGTGACGGAGGCGGCTGCGGCGGGGCGGTCGGCGGGGGCGGCACGGGGCCGTAGCCGGTCGGCAGCGGTGTGGGCGTCGCCATCGGCTGGGTCAGCTGCGAGTCGTCCCAGGAGTCCTGCCCGAAGGCGGGGCCGGGGGGCGCCGCGCCGACGACCGAGTCCATGGTGGGGGGCGTCACGGGGGTGGGCGTGCCCTCCGGCTCGTTCCCGTTCCCGTCTCCCGTTCCGTTCGCGGGGCTGCTCGCGTCGGGGGCGGCGTCGGCCGCCGGGCTCTCGCCGGTGTTCCCGGCGCCACCCTCGGCGTCACCCTCGCCGTCGTCCACCGAGATGCCGTACTCCGTGGCCAGCCCGACCAGCCCCGACTCGTAGCCCTGCCCGAGCGCGCGGAACTTCCAGGAGCCCCCGCGCCGGTAGAGCTCACCGCAGAGCAGCGCGGTCTCCTGGCCGGTCTCCGGCGTCACCACGAACTCCGCCAGCGGCTCCGCGCCCGCCGCGCCCGACGCGTCGTACAACAGCAGGCTCAGGTCCGTCACCTGGCCGAAGGTGCCGCCGTCCGCCGACGCGGCCAGCACCACCCGGTGGACGGCCGGCTCCAGCGCCGCCAGGTCGGCCTCGACGGTGTCCGTCAGCCCCTCCGACACCCGCTTCTTGGGCAGATGCCGGACCAGGCCGGACGGATGCCGTGGCTGGTTGTAGAAGACGAAGTCCTCGTCCGAACGCACGCGGTCGTCCGCGCCCAACAGTAGCGCCGAGGCGTCCACGTCGGGCACGTCCGTGCCGGGGGTCCAGCGGAGCACGGCCCGTACGGCGGTGGCCTCCAGCGGGATGTTCGATCCCTTCAGCATCGCGTGCGTCATGGCCGCAATCCTGCCCTCCCAGCCCTGGTCGGGACAACGCAGGGGGCGGGTGCGGGGCCGGGAAGAGGCCGGAAAAGGTGAATGGACCGGCATCCCGGACACCCAGTGGACGCACATGAGTTACGCGATTTTCACACCCTTGGGGAACTTTTGACCAGTCGTCGCACGTACGATTATCGGCCACCACCCGGGCCGGATCGGCCAGCGCGGGCGCGGCAGCGTGGGGAGAGCTATGCGGCATTTTGGACACGTGTCGGCCGAGGCGCGGAAAGATCTGTTCCACCGGGAGCCCGGCGAATTCACCGCCGACTCCCCGGCCCACACGCTCGCCGTCGCCCTCGGTGCCACCCTCTACAGCCCGGCCACCCGCCCCCGCCTCGCCGATGACATCGCCAAACAGGCAGGTCAGGGCGTTACCTCCATGGTGCTCTGCCTGGAGGACTCGATAGACGACAACGAGGTGCCCGCGGCCGAGGAGAACCTCGTACGGCAGCTGGGCGAACTCTCGGCACGCGGTCCGCACCTCACGCTGCCCCTGCTGTTCATCCGGGTCCGGACCCCCGAGCAGATCGTCGACCTCGTCCGGCGGCTCGGAGCGGCCGTGCGACTGCTGTCCGGATTCGTACTGCCGAAGTTCACCGAGGAGCGCGGCGTCCCCTTCCTCGAGGCGCTGATTTCGGCCGAAACCGCGGAGGCGACCGAAGCCCTGGGCGGCCGGCGACTGTACGCGATGCCGGTCCTCGAATCGCCGGAGCTGATGCACCGGGAGACCCGCACCGAGACCCTGGCCGGCATCGGGCGCACCGTCGACAAGCACCGCGAGCGGGTCCTGGCGCTCCGCCTCGGCGTCACCGACCTGTGCTCGGCCTACGGGCTGCGCCGGGCGCCCGACATGACCGCGTACGACGTACAGCTCGTCGCCTCGGTCATCGCGGACGTGGTGAACATGCTGGGCCGCGCGGACGGCACCGGCTTCACGGTCACCGGGCCGGTGTGGGAGTACTTCAAGCCGCACGAGCGGATGTTCAAGCCGCAGCTGCGCCTCAGCCCCTTCACCGGCCGCGCGGCGTCGTCGCTGCGCACCGCCCTCATCGAGCACGACATGGACGGGCTGCTGCGCGAGATCGAACTCGACCGCGCCAACGGCCTGCAGGGCAAGACCTGCATCCACCCGACGCATGTCGCCCCCGTGCATGCGCTGTCCGTGGTCAGTCACGAGGAGTACAGCGACGCCGTGGACATCCTCGAGCCGGAGCGCGACGGGGGCGGGGTGCTGCGCTCGGCGTACACCAACAAGATGAACGAGGTGAAGCCGCACCGCGCCTGGGCCGAGCGGACCCTGCGGCGCGCCGAGGTGTTCGGCGTGGCCCAGGAGCACATCAGCTTCGTGGAGCTGCTGGCGGCCGGGTTGCGGACGGGATGACGGGATGATGGGTGCCTGATGGAGTGGACAGGGCTGAGCGGGCTGATGGGGCGTACGGCGTGATGTGGTCGGGGCAGTGGGTCGCGGACCGGCTGGGAGTCGGGCTCGAAGGCGGCGATGAACTGCGCGAGCTGCTGGGGCTCGCGCTGCGGCGCAACCCCAAGCGCGCGCATCTGCTGGTGTCCAACGTGCTCGGCAAGCATGTGCCGCAGCGGCCGCGGGCCGTCCACGGCGCGGGCGTACGGCTCGGGCGCCGGGTGCGTGAGCTGCTGGGCGACCAGGCCGCGGCGCGCGCGGTCGTGCTCGGCTACGCGGAGACCGCGACGGGCCTGGGCCACAGCGTCGCGGACGGCCTGGGCCTCGCCCCCTACCTCCACTCCACCCGGCGACCGGTCGCGGGGGTCGCGCCGGTGGGCGGCTTCGAGGAGGAGCACAGCCACGCCACGTCCCACCTCCTCCTCCCCGAGGATCCCGACCTGCTGGCCACGGACGGCCCGCTGGTCCTCGTCGACGACGAGTTCTCGACGGGCCGGACGGTGCTCAACACGATCGCCGCCCTCCATCGGCGCTTCCCGCGCGAGCGGTATGTGGTGGTGGCCCTGGTCGACATGCGCTCGCCCGAGGACCGCGCCCGTCTGGACGCGTTCGCGGCCGACCTCGGCGCCCGCGTGGACCTGATCGCGGCGGCGACGGGCACGGTCCGGCTCCCCGCAGGGGTCCTGGAACGCGGACAGCGGCTGGTCGCGGAACACGAGGCCGCCGCCGCGCGGACTGGCGCCCCCGGCCCCGCACCCGTGACCATGGACCCGGCTGCTGCGGCGGGGTTGGAGTCCGTCGGCTCGGGGCCTGCGCCTGCGCCTGGCCCGGCGCCCGGCTCGGGGCCAGCGCCTGCGGCTGCGCCTGGCTCGGGGCGCGGGCCTGCGCGTGTGTCCGGCCCAGGGCCTGCGGCTGTGCCCGGCCCGGCGGCCGGGCTCGCGCTTGGGCAGGTGCTCGCAGGGCACCCCGGCCGTACGGGGCTGGCCCGCGTCGAGCTCGGCTGGCCGGGTGGGCTGCCCGACGGTGGGCGGCACGGCTTCACACCCGCCCATCGGGAGCGGCTGGAGGCCGCGCTTCCGGGCATGGCGGCCCGGATCGCCGAAGCGCTGCGCGTCACCGCGCCGGACACCGCGCCAGCCCGCCGCGTGCTCGTCCTCGGCTTCGAGGAGCTGATGTACGCGCCACTGCGGATCGCCGAGGCGCTGGAGACCGCGCTGGACACCGGGTCGGGCGGGGCCGAGGTGCGGTACTCGACCACCACGCGCTCACCCGTGCTGGCCGTCGACGACCCCGGCTACGCGATCCGTACCCGCCTCGCCTTCCCCGCGCACGACGCGCCCGCCGACGGCCCCGGCGAGCGCTACGCCTACAACGTCGCCCCCGGCAGCGACCCCACGCGCCGCTTCGACGCGATCGTCGCCGTCGTCGACTCGCCGGCCGACACCCCCGAACTGCACGCCCCGGGCGGGCTGTTGGCACACCTCGCCGTGCACACCGACCGCCTCCTGCTGGCCGTCGTGCCGTCCTACACGCCGAACACCAACGCCCCCGCCTCCACCAACACCCCCGAGCGACAGGCGCCCCCCATGTCACAACCGCCGCTGCCGGAACCGCTGCGCGGCCCGGCGTTCTCCTCGTACGCCCCCGAAGAGGTCGGCTGGCTGCTGCAGGACTTCTCCGAGGTCACCCTCGAGGCGCCCACCGAGGAGCGCGAGGAGGCGATCCAGAGCGGCGGCGCGCACTACGCCGAGTCGCTGCCCGTCGAGTACCAGCCGACCGAGGAGTACCAGGCGCTGTTCCGGGCCGCGCTCACCACCTCCGCGGCCCGCATCGCGCGGGCGGTCGGCGCGGTCACCGAGACCGTGCTCGCCGAGCGTTCGCCGCGCCCCGTCCTGGTGTCGCTGGCCCGGGCCGGCACCCCCGTCGGCGTGCTGATGCGCCGCTGGGCGCGCCACGCACACGGCCTCGACCTGCCGCACTACGCCATCTCCATCGTGCGCGGCCGCGGCATCGACACCACCGCGCTGCGCTGGCTGGCGGACCGGCACGACCCCGCCGACGTGGTGTTCGTCGACGGCTGGACCGGCAAGGGCGCGATCACCCGCGAGCTGGCGGAGGCCGTACGCCCGTACCCCGGCTTCGACCCGCGGATCGCCGTACTCGCCGACCCCGGCCGCTGCGTCGAGACGTACGGCACGCGCGATGACTTCCTCATCCCCTCCGCCTGCCTCAACTCGACCGTCTCCGGGCTGATATCGCGCACCGTGCTCCGCGCCGACCTGGTCGGGCCCGACGACTTCCACGGCGGGAAGTTCTACCGCGAGCTGGCCGGCGCCGATGTCTCCGGGCTCTTCCTCGACACCGTCACGGCCCGCTTCGACGAGGTCGCCGACCAGGTCGCCGCCGACGCGAAGGACCTCGCGGCCGCCGATCGCGCCCCGACCTGGGAGGGGTGGGCGGCGGTCGAGCGGATCAGCGAGGAGTACGGCATCCATGACGTGAACCTCGTGAAGCCGGGCGTGGGCGAGACGACGCGGGTGCTGCTGCGCCGCGTCCCGTGGAAGATCCTGGCGTCGCGCGGCGCCGGCCCGGACCTGGCCCATGTGCGGCTGCTGGCCGAGCAGCGAGGGGTGCCGGTGGAGGAGGTGGACGACCTGCCGTACTCGTGCGTCGGGCTGATCCACCCCCGCTACACGCGCGGCGCGACGGGCGCGGACGGCAAGGCGGTGACCGCCTGATGACGAGCCATGAGCAGTCGCCCCTGCTGATCGCGAGCGACCTCGACCGCACGCTGATCTACTCGGCGGCCGCGCTCGACCTCCGCATGCCGGACGCCGAGGCGCCGCGGCTGCTGTGTGTCGAGGTGTACGGCCACCAGCCGCTGTCGTACATGACGGAGACCGCGGCCGGGCTGCTCACCGAACTGGCCCGCGGCGCCGTCTTCGTACCGACCACCACGCGCACCCGCGAGCAGTACGGCCGCGTCCGCCTCCCCGGCCCCGCCCCCCGCTTCGCGATCTGCGCGAACGGCGGGCATCTGCTGGTCGACGGCGAGTCCGACCCGGACTGGCAGGTGTCCGTGCGCGCCCGACTCGCCGCGTCGTGCGCGCCGCTGGAGGAGGTCCGCGCCCATCTCATCCGTACCGCGGACCCGGCCTGGCTGCTCAAGGAGCGGGTGGCCGAGGACCTGTTCGCCTACCTGGTCGTCGAACGGGCCCTGCTGCCCGAGGGCTACGTCAAGGAGCTGACCGCCTGGGCCGAGGAGCGGGGCTGGACGGTCTCGCTGCAGGGCCGCAAGATCTACGCGGTGCCGAAGCCGCTCACCAAGAGCGCGGCGGTCGCCGAGATCGCGCGCCGTACGGGAGCGCGCGAGGTGCTCGGCGCCGGGGACTCCCTCCTGGACGCCGACCTCCTCCTGGCCGCCGACCGCGCCTGGCGCCCGGCCCACGGCGAACTCGCCGACGAGGGGTGGACGGCGCCGCATGTGACCGCGCTGGAGGAACGGGGCGTGGCGGCGGGCGAGGAGATCCTGCGAGCCTTCGCGGCCCGCGCCGGGATGGCGCGGGGTGCCGGGGTGGCGGGCGCCGGGGCGTGACGCCGTAACGCGGTCACCGCGCCCCCGTCACGCCCGCCGCTTCCCCCGCCCCTTGGTGAAGACCCGTACGCCCACGAACGCCACCACCCCCAGCGCCGCAGCCCCCGCCACCACCTTGGAGTACACCGAGACGTAGTCCGTCACCTCCCGCCAGTTGTCGCCCAGCGCGTACCCGGCCAGCACGAACACCGTGTTCCAGATCAGGCTCCCGAGCGTGGTCAGGGCGAGGAAGACGGGCACCGGCATCCGTTCGATCCCGGCCGGTACCGAGATCAGGCTGCGGAAGATCGGCACCATGCGTCCGAAGAAGACGGCCTTCGTGCCGTGCCGGGCGAACCACCGCTCCGTCCGCTCGATGTCCGCCACCTTCACCAGCGGCAGCCGCGCGGCGATCGCGACCGTACGGTCCCGGCCGAGCAGTCCGCCCGCCCAGTAGAGGGCGAGCGCCCCCATCACCGAGCCGGCGGTGGTCCACAGCAGCGCGGCGTACAGGTTCATATCGCCCTGCGCGGCGGCGAATCCCGCCAGCGGCAGGATCACCTCGCTGGGCAGGGGCGGGAAGAGGTTCTCCAGGGCGATGGCGGCGCCCGCGCCGGGCGCGCCAAGGGTGTCCATCAGGCCGGTGGCCCAGTCGGTGATCCGATCGCTCATACCCGGCGACGCTAGAAAAGCCGCCGCCCCGGGACCATGAGGTCGCCCACCCGGCCCGGGGGCCGCACACCACACCCACAACCTGCGGAAATCCTCAGTGTGCGGGCCGCCGCGCCCCGCTAGCGTTGCCGTCCATGGGGACAAGGGGGACAGCGAGGAGCTGGCTGCGGCGCGGGCTGCGCCTGGCGGGCGGGCTGCTGATCGGCACCGGCACCGCCCTCGTGGAGCTGGTGTGCGTCGCCGCGGCGGGCCTGGCCCTGCTGTGCGTACGGACCTGGCCGGGCAGGTGGCCGACTGCCCAGCGGTGCGTGCTTCGGACGGTGACGGCAGGGGCGCGGCGGCTGACGGAGATCGAGCGCCGCCGGCTGGCCCGCTTCCTGGGCCATGACATCGCGGCCGACTACGACGACCCGGGCGCCCGCCAGTATCTGGCGGGGCGCTGGTCGCTGGGGCTGTTGGGCGGGCTGGTGCTGCTGTCCGTAGGGGTCGGCGCCGCGTACGGCAGCCTGCTGCTGTGGGGCTGGTTCATCATCAGCGACGGCGAGTGGCTCCCGGTCGCCGCATCCGCCATCGGCGGGCTCTTCCTGCTCTTCCTCGCCCTGCAGGGCATCGTCGGCGTCGCGACCCTGGAGGGGCAGCTGGCCCGCCACCACCTCGGCCCCAGCCATCAGGAAGCCCTCCGCCGCCGGATCGACGAGCTGTCCACCAGCCGCGCCGGGGTCGTGGACGCCGTGCACGACGAGCGCCGCCGCATCGAGCGTGATCTGCACGACGGGGTGCAGCAGCGGCTCGTCGCCCTCGGCATGCTGCTCGGCCGGGCCCGCCGCAGCCAGGACCCCGACAAGGCGCGCGCCCTGCTGGTCCAGGCGCATGAGGAGAGCCGGGCCGCGCTGACCGATCTGCGCGAGGTGGCGTGGCGGGTGTACCCCACGGCACTGGACGAGGCCGGGCTGCGGGCGGCGCTGGAGGCGGTCGCCGAGCGGTCGCCCATCCCGGTGCGGCTGGAGTACGGGTTGGCGGCGGAGCCGGAGGAGGCGGTCCGCACGGTGGCGTATTTTGTGGTCGCCGAGGCGGTGACGAACGCGATCAAGCACTCGGACGCGGGGCGCCTCACGGTGGCGCTCACCCGGCGGGAGGCGCAGGCGGACGTGGAGGGGGAGACGGCGGTGGGCGGGTTGCTGGTACGGGTCACCGACGACGGCAAGGGCGGCGCGGACCCGGCGGGCGGGGGGTTGCTGGGCCTGGCCCGGCGGGTGGCGGCGCTGGACGGCCGGCTGTGGGTGGTCAGCCCGCCCGGCGGGCCCACGACGGTCAGCGCGGAGCTGCCATGCGCATGATCCTGGCTGATGACTCGACCCTGCTGCGTGAGGGCCTGGTGCGGCTGCTCGCCGAGGAGGGCCACGAGGTGGTTGCGGCGGTGGGCGACGGCGCGGCGCTGGTCGAGGCGGTGGGACGGCATCCGGACGTGGACGCGGTGGTGGTGGACGTACGGATGCCGCCGACGCACACCGACGAGGGGCTGCGGGCGGCACTGGAGATCCGGCGGCGCCACCCCGGCATCGGGGTGCTGGTGCTGTCGCAGTACGTGGAGAAGCGGTACGCGACCGAGCTGCTGACCTCCGAGGATGGAGGCGCGGGGGTCGGATATCTGCTCAAGGACCGGGTGGTGCAGGTCGACGAGTTCCTGGACGCGCTGGAGCGGGTCGCCGCGGGCCGTGCCGCCTTCGACCCCGAGGTCGTCCGCAGACTGCTGGCCCGCAGCACCCACACCGACCCCCTCGGCCGGCTCACGCCGCGCGAGCGGGACGTCCTGGACGCGATGGCGCAGGGCCACGCCAACACCGCCATCGCGGAGCGGCTGCATGTCTCGCGCAGCGCCGTCGAAAAGCACATCAATGCGATCTTCGACAAGCTCGAACTCCCTGCGAGTTCGGGTTACAGTCGCCGGGTGCTGGCTGTACTGCGCTACCTGGGAAGCTGAAGGGGACCACGTTGGCCGAGAGCAAGAGCACGCCGATCACGGACGAGCTGTACGCCTACGTGCTGGGGCACAATCCGCCGCTCGACCCGGTCCAGCGCGAGCTCGTCGAGGTCACGCACGCCCGACTCCCCGAGGTCGCGGGCATGCAGTCCGCCGAGGAACAGGGCCCGCTGCTGGCGTTCCTGGTGCGGCTGACCGGCGCCCGGCACATCGTCGAGGTCGGCACCTTCACCGGCTTCTCCGCCCTGTCGATGGCGCAGGCGCTGCCGGCCGACGGCAAGCTGATCGCCTGCGACGTATCGGAGGAGTGGACGGCGTACGGGCGGGAGGCCTGGGCGAAGGCCGGGGTCGCGGACCTCATCGACCTGCGGATCGCCCCCGCGCTGGACACGCTGCGGGCGATGCCGGCCGAACCGCACATCGACCTGGCCTATCTCGACGCGGACAAGGGCAACTACATCGCGTACTGGGAGGAGCTGGTGCCGCGCCTGAGCCCGGGCGGGCTGATCGTCGCGGACAACGTGTTCTTCCACGGGTCCGTCGTCGACCCGGAGGCGACGGGCGCGGGCGCGGCCATCAAGGCGTTCAACGAGCATGTGGCCGCCGACACCCGGATGGAGGCGGTCATGCTGACGGTCGCCGACGGGCTGACCCTGGCGCGCCGCCGCTGAGCCTGCGCCGCCGCAGCAGCCGCCGGGCGTGCCGCCCTTCTCCCTGCCGCCCTTGTTCCTCTGCGGATCGCTGTTCCTGTGCGGATCGCTGCTCGGCGGAGTCGCCGGGAGACCTGCCGGGGGACTGATCAAGCTTGCCCCACTTACCGGGTGGGAGCTGCCGGGCGTGCGCCTCGCGCGTGTGCGCCTCGCGTTCGGCGAGGTCGGGGTGGCGGGCCTGCCAGTACGGATTGTCGTGCGGCAGCCCGCCGCTGACCCGCCCGTACATGCCGAACCACATCAGCATCAGGCCGACCACAAAGCTGAACAGCACGTTCTGGAGGCGGAAGGCCAGGAAGTTGTAGTCCGTCTCCAGCAGGGCGAGATTGACGAAACCGCTCAGCAGGAAGGCGATGCCCAGCACGATGTTGAGGGTCGAGGCGAAGTTGCCGCTGATGACCATGCCGGCGACCAGCAGCGCGCCGATGACGACGGACAGCACGCTCAGCGCGCCGTTGGTGTTCAGGCCGGCGACGGTGTCACCGCCGGTGTCAAAGAAACCGATCTTGTCGACCAGGCCCAGGATGCCGAAGGCGATCAGGACCAGACCCATCAGGCCCGCACCAATGCGGTAGACCTGGCTGAGCCGGTGGTCGATCGGCAGATGCTCGTCGAGTTTGATGCGGACGCCGATCCGCTCCGGGAACTGGCGTCCGATCCCCGCTGGGTGAGGACCGATGGGGGAGGGGCGGCCAGTAGCCATGTCCGGCCTCCTTCGGGCTGATGGGCTTTACCCCTGTCGCTCGCGGAGACCCCGGCCTCACGGTGCTGCGCGGTCGAGGCCATACCTGCGTACGTACTCCCAGGATCCGCCCCCGGCCGGGTCGGCTCAACCGCGACCGCCCAGGCTCAGCCGCAACAGCCGCCCCCACAGCACCCGCCGCCACCGCCACCGGAGGCCTGGGGCCGCGCCGGGGCGGAGGAGGAGCCGGTGACGGCGACCGTCGAGAGCAGCTTCACCGTGTCGTCGTGCCCCTCCGGGCAGGACGCGGGCGCGGAGGACTCGGCCATGGGCCGGTTCAGCTCGAAGGTGGTCCCGCAGGCGCGGCATCGGTATTCGTAGCGAGGCATAGGAGGCAGCATAGCCAGGGACGGCGCGGTCCAACAGCGCACAAAACGCAAGAAACCGCAGGCCAGCGCAGGCATATGCGGAACCGGCACCTGAGGGGAGGCTCAGTGCGCGCCCCCACGCTCCTCACGGATCTCCTGCACCACACGGGCGGCCGCCTGCCGCACGGCCTCCGTCTCGGACAGGAAGTGCCACCAGTCCGGATGCCGCCCCTCCAGCCCCGCGATCGCCCGGTCCAGCCGCTCCACCGCGCCGTCCAGCGGCCCCGCGTGGCGCGGGTCGGGGGTGTCGCGCCCGGCCATCGCCAGCCGCTGCGCGTCGCGGATCGCGAAGCGCGTGCGCTCGACCTCCTTGTTCCGGTCGTACGACACCTCGTCGAGCCGCCGCAGCCGGTCGCCGGCCGCCGACACCGCCTCGTCCGTGGTGTTCAGCAGCGCCCGTACGGTCGCGAGCAGGGCGGTGGCATCCGCCCAGCGCTGCTCGTCCCGCGCCTCCTGCGCCTCCTTGAGCTTCGCCTCGGCCCGGGCGACATCCCCCGCCGCCTGATCCGGGACGGCCTGCAGATCCTGCCAGCAGGCCGCGCTGTACCGCCGCCGCAACTCGCTCAGCACGGGCACGACGCCCTCCGTCCGCGTGGTGATCGCCTGCGCGCGGGTACGCAGCGACACCAGCCGCCGGTCGATCTCCGCCGCCCGCTCCGGCAGCCGCTCCGCCTCGCCGCGCACCGCCTCCGCCCCACGCAGCACATCGTCCGCGCGCCGGATGGTCTCCTGCACACCATGCCGGCCCGCCCCCTCGTTGAGCTTGGTCAGCTCCGGCCCCAGCGCGGCCAGCCGCGCCGCCAGGTCATCGGCCCGCAGCCCGGCCCCCCGCACGGCATCCAACGCGTCGCTCGCCGCGCGCAGCGCCTGCCGCGCCCGCTCCACGGCGGGCGCCAGCCGCGCCAGCTGGGTCTCGGCCTGCTCCAGCAGCGGGCCAAGACCCTGCGCGAAGCGGTCGAGGTCCGCCTTGGTGCGCCGCAGCTCGTCCTTCGCCCTGACCAGATCCGCACGGGCGCGCGAGGCGGCCGAGGCGTCCAGGTCGTCGCGGTCCAGGTCATGGGCGTCCACGGCGGTGATGTAGTCCCGGCTGACCTGGTCGATCCGCTCGCCGAACGCCTCGAAGTCGGCCTTCGCCCGCTGGGCGGCCGGTGAGTCGTCGACCGCCGTGATCGTCTCGATCGAGATCCGCAGATCGCGCTGCGCGGTGTCCAGCTCGTAGAACGCCGCCGCGGCCTCGTCCTTCGCCGCCTGCGCCTGCGCCCGCTGCCCTTCCCCCCGCCCCCCGAACCACCGCCGCGCCCCGCCCCCCGCGAACGTCCCCGGCACCACCGCGACCAGCACCGCCAACGGCCCCACCACCAGCACCGCGCCCCCGACCACGCCCTCGGCGACCCGCCGCCCCAGCCCCCGCAAGCCACGTACCGGACCCGGCCCATGCTCCGGACACGGACGACGTACTGCACGTGCAGACTGCGCGGATGTCGCCGCCACTTCCCGCTCCCACATGGATCGCCCCAGGCCCGGCTGTCATTCTCCCACTCGTCACTGACGAACAGGCATGACGATTGGTTCGCGATCAGGGCCTCGCCCTTCCCCGTCCTTTCCCCTCACCTACTGGATTGCTGCGGTGCGGCGCGGACAAGGTAGGCTGGCACCTCATCCCGGGCGCATAGCTCAGCGGTAGAGCGCTGCCCTTACAAGGCAGATGTCGGCGGTTCGAACCCGTCTGCGCCCACGGTGATTGACCGCAGGTGAGAGCGTGATTCGGCCCCTCAATCCGTCTGGATTGAGGGGTCGTTCGTGCTCGGATGCCACATAGATGCCACAACCCCAAAGGATCATGCAGTGCAACGGGGTGTAACCCTATGCGACCTGGGTAAGCGTCTCGTACGTTGAGACCTGAGGGACTGTGCCGCTCCCGTTCCGGTGCAGTCGATTCCTGCCTCAGCAGACCCTTGGTCCCTGGGCGGGGAGGTCCACATCACGGGAGAGCGCCCGCTGTCTCGTGCGCCGTCGGGCCTGCGAGGGGTGTGACCGAGATACGCGCCAAAGGGGCAACGGGATGATCTTGAAGCCCTGAGCGCCGGACCCGTCCCGTATTTCAGAGGGACACCTACGCTGTTCTGCCAGCGGCAGAACACCGGCCGGACCGGGCTCGACGATCACTACAGTCCAGTCTCATGACGACGATTACGACGCGTACGGTCGAGTACCCGGCCGACGGTTTGACGATGATCGGGCACCTCGCGCTCCCGGCCGGTGTCGACCGCCAGCCCGCAGTGCTGCTCGGACCAGAGGGCATGGGGCTCAGCGACGTCGAGCGCCGCCGGGCCGATGCTCTCGCCGAGCTGGGATATGTAGCGCTGGCCTTCGACCTGCACGGCGGGCGCTATTTGGGTGACCCCGAGGAGATGCTGGCCCGTTGCATGCCACTGCTCGCTGATCCCGACCGGATGCGGCGCATCGGCCACGCGGCACTCGACGAGTTGCGCACCGAGCCCCGGACCGACCCCGACCGGATCGCCGCCATCGGCTACGGCACCGGGGGCGCCATCGCGCTGGAACTCGGGCGAGACGGCGTCAACCTGCGCGCGATCGGGACAGTCAACGCAACTACCACGGGCCGACCGGGCGAGGCAGCGCGCATTCGCTGCCCGGTGTGGGCCGGGGTCGGATCGGAAGACCCGATCATGCCGCCCGCGCAACGAAACGCGTTCACCGCTGAGATGCAGGCCGCGGGCGTCGACTGGCGCCTCGCGATCTATGGCGGTGCATTGCATGCCTTCCACCACCCGCCGGTTGACCACCCCGTGGTCCCCGGTGTCGGCTACCACCCACAGCACGCGCAGCGAGCCTGGCGCGACGTCGTCGACCTGCTCGCCGAGTGCCTGCCCGTGGCGGAGGACCTGAGGGCATGACCCAGGCAAAGCGCCGCACCCTGGCAGGCTCGGCCAGCGGAAGGCGTCGATCGCCTCGAAGCGTTCGGCGTCGTAGTCTGTCGCGGCTAATGTTTGGGATAGAGGTGGCGCAGTTTGATGCGTGCGTCGTGGGTGGTGAAGTGCCAGTTCCCCTGGCGTTGGTCGGTGTACCGCGCCGAGTTGATCGGCGAGCCGCGTGACGACTTTGAGTCGACGCGGCGGGAGTGCGTGCCGCTGAAGTCGGTGCCGGACCTGGTCGCGCGCGGAGAGGTCCGCTCGGCAAACGCGGTGGCCGCGCTGCTGATGTTGCACCATCTGCGCCTCGGCTGAGCCCCGAGCATGACGAATGCCCCCTCGCACGAGGGGGCGTTGCTGTCAGAGGAGGCGGCGGTCCGGTGCCGGCACGGCCGGTGTCGAAGGGCCCGGGGTCGGCTCGTCGGACTGAGGCGCGCCGGAGCGGCGGCACACCAGGGCGTCCGGATCCCACACGGGAGTCTGCAAGGAGTACCTGTCCGGGCAGGACGGGCCAGGTGAAGGAAGTTCTCGCTGGAAGGTCAAACCGCCCCTTCGTGCTGGCGCCGAAGGTGAGTGACTTTGTGGTGCTGAGCGGCTTCGGCCGCCGGTCGGTTGGGGAACAATCAATGTGTATGGCTATCGACTATCGCAAGAGCCCGAAAATCGACTACCGCAAGCCGGTCAAGGCACCCACCGCCGCGATCAGCCTGGAGAAGGTTGCGGCCCGGGCTCCGGGGCTGGTCAGCCTCTACAAGACGGCTGCCGTCTCCTTGGCCAAGCACGATGTCGCCGGACGGCGTGCCGCCGTGTACCTGGTTCTGGACCGCTCCGGGAGCATGCGTCCGTACTATCGTGACGGCTCGGTTCAGCACTTGGCCGAGCAGGCTCTCGCGCTCGCGGCCAACCTCGATGACGACGGTGTCGTGCCGGTCGTCTTCTTCTCCACAAAGGTCGATGGGACGGCTGAGATCAACCTCGATGCCTATCAGGATCGGATCAACCCTTTGCACGATTCGATGGGCCACATGGGGCGCACCAATTACCACCTCGCCATGCAGGCCGTGATTGACCACTACCAGTCGAGTGGAGCCGACGATCCGGCGTTCGTGGTATTCCAGACCGACGGTTCCCCCACGTCGAAGGGGGCCGCGCAGAGCATGCTGTGTTCGGCCGCGAGGCTGCCGATCTTCTGGCAGTTCGTCGGATTCGGCGACGACGAGTTCCGCTTCCTTCGCAAGCTCGACGATCTGCCGGTGCCGGCCCGACGCGTTGTCGACAACGCCGGGTTCTTCGCCGCTGGGCCGTCGCCGAAGACTCTCTCCGACGCCGCCCTCTACGATCAACTGCTCCAAGAATTCCCGTCGTGGCTGACTGCGGCTCGCGACGCAGGCGTGGTGAAGAACTGAGAACCGGCGCGTTCGACGACGCGCTCCAGGTTGGGCGGGGGCGTCTCTGTCGGATCGTCGACGGCCGATCATCTCTTGATCCACAATGATGCGCATGAGCAACGCACAGCCACAGCCACGGTTCACCGTATTCGTCCACCTGACGGCCCTGCCGGCATGGCTTGCCCTGGGGCGGCCCGAGCGACAGCGAATCATCGCTGATCACGTGCAGCCGCTGTTGGACAAGCACTCTGCCGTCAAGGTCCGCTGGTTCGACGCCGAGGCTTGGGCGGCCGCTCCGTCCGATGTCCTGGTCGCGACGACCGACGATCTGACCGCGTGGTCCGACCTGTTTGAAGGCCTTCGCGACAGCCCGCTGTGGAGCGTGCCCTACTTCCGAGTGGAGCTGGTGCTGCCGACGATCGAGGACGGCTTCGCCGACTACGAGCGTCGTACCGGGCAGCGCACCTGACATACGGGAATGGTCGGCCACGAGCGCGACCAGGACCGGAGGCGGCCGGGGCGCCGCAGTGTGCAGAATGCCCGCATGATCAAAGGCATTCACACAGAGCAAGCCCCGTTCGTGCGCTTCTCCGACGGCACCGAGCCGCCCCTGTCCCAGGCCATCGTGTCCGGTGGCCTGGTCTTCACCTCCGGCCAGGGGCCGCTCGACCCCGCTACGAACGAGATGCCGGCCGATTTCGCCGCGCAGGTGACGCAGGTGCTGCGCAACCTCGTGGCGGTGTTCGAGGCGGCGGGCAGCGGTAAGGACCGCATCATCAAGTGCACGTGTTATCTGAGCGACAGGAAGGACTTTCCGGCGTTCAACCGCGTGTACCGGGAGTTCTTCGCGGACAGTTCGCCGCTGCCCGCCAGGACCACGGTGGTGACGCAACTCGTGCGTGAGGGTGTGCTCGTCGAGATCGACGCGGTCGCCGCCCTGGCGGAATGAGGAGGGGTAGAGCGGTGAGCGACTTCGAACCGGACTATCCGACCGTCTTCGTCGGGCTGCACGGTGTCTTCCACCGGCGCCCTTGGATCGCTCGGCTCCATGCCGAGGAGGGCATCGACGAGGACGTGTTCAGCCTCGCGGTGAAACGGGCCGAGGCGTATGGGTGGACCACGACGAGCGGAGGCGTGCTGGAGGGCGCGCGGTGGGGGCACAACGACGCGGGGGAGGACTGGACGGAGGACGGCCGGATACGTCAGATGGCCTGGCTCCAGATCGCCGCTGAGAACCCGCGTGGGCAGCGTCTGCCGGTGCTGCCGGCGGCGACGGTGCTCGGCGACGTCCTGCGCCGCATGGGCACCTTCCGCCTGACCGGCCTGCACACCTTGGCGCCGCTCCACCTCGCCCCCGACAGCCTGGTCCATTTGGCTCAGACGGCGGACTGGTTCGCCCTGGACGATCCGGATGGGGCGGTGGAGTTCACGGTGACGGTCTCGGGGAGGGGTTCGGCGGCGTCGGCCGTGGAGAGCCGGGACGTACGGGCCCTGGCACTGGAGCGGGCCTTCGGGCGCCTCACGTTCGAGGCCGTACCGCCGGGCCCGGACACCCAGGAGGGGCTGGCCCTGCCGGTGGCGGGGGAGGTTCAGACGGAGGGGATGCGGCAGGTGCTGGCCCTGCGCTGTGGCGCGCGCTCCTGGTCTTTGGACACGGCCGTCTGGGCCACCGAGATCGTGATCGACGCGCTACGGGCGGCGGGAGCGGCCCAGCCGGTCCTCGTCACGGTCTCGGGCCCCGCCTCAGCCTGAACCTCGGTCTGAACCTCGGCCCCTCACACCCGCAGCTCGGGGGGGGAAGCCGGTCCAGCGCAGGTCGGCCGGCAGGTGTGACATGTCGTTGTAGAAGAGGACGGAGGAGAGGCGGCCGGGGGCGTAGCGGATGACCGTCAGAGCCGCGTTGGCGTGGTTGACGCCGAGCCAGCGCCAGTCGGGGGCGTCTTGGGCGGCGCGGACGAGCCAGCCGATGAGGAAGTTGTGGGTGACGACCAGTTCGTGGCGGGGCTCGTCGCCGGGCACCGGGCCGGTGAAGCGGGCCAGGGCCTCGCGGGCGAGGGCCGGGCCGCGGTCGCGCTCTTCCGGGGGGAATTGGCCGAGGAAGCCGAGGAGGGCGTCGGCGGTGTCCGCGGGGAGTTCGCGCCGGTCGGGGACGTACGGGAGGTAGTCTCCGGCCGGTTCGGACGGGTGGAGGGGGATTTCGGGGCGCTGGGTGAGTTGCTCGGCGATCAGGTGGGCGGTCTGGGCGGCGCGGGGGAGCGGGCTGTGGTGGATGGCGGATATGGGGTGGTCGCGCAGCCGCTCACCGAGCAGTATGGCCTGGCGGCGGCCGTTCGCCGTCAGCTCCGTCTCGTCGGGGGAGGCCTGGCCGTGGCGGGTCAGATAGAGGTAGCGGGCGGCTGTTGTGGTCATGGTGTACGGGTGTCCTTGCGGAGGTGTGAGCGCGACGCCACGGGGACGTCCCGAGGGGCATCCTTGGGGACGTCCTCGGCTCGGTCGGGGTTGCGGGATTTGGGGTTCGTCTTGCTGCGCGGAGCGGCGGTCGGCTCGCTGAACTCTTGGTGAAACGCGTCCCCGCGGAGTTCAGGAGAAGTTCAGTGAATATCCGACGCCGCGCATTCACCTGCGCATTTGCCAGCCGTCGTAGCGGCTTCGCTCGGTAATGTCCCGTTCTTCCTCGTCCCGGAGTCGGAACAAGATCATCCGGTTCGGCTAGTCTGCGATCTCCAAGCTGATGGAGTGACGGGGGAAAGGCGATGGGCGGTCTCGTCTACCACGATCTGGTGGAAGTCGATCTGGGGAAGCTCGGCAGCGCGGTCGCGGACTGGAAGTCGGCTGTCGAGGGTTTGCAGAAGCTGATGGACGACGCGAATTCCGGCTTGTTGAAGAAGTCGGAGGGGGCGCGGTGGGCCGGGCTCAACGCGGACGTCACACGTACATTCGTCAAAAAGACCGCGAAAGAGTTCGCGGATCTGCACAAGGAGGCCCACAGCGTCTGGAGCATCCTGGACGATGCGCATTCCCAGCTGACCGAAATCCAGTCCACTATCAGGTCGGCCGTCGCGCAGGCGCAGGAAATCAAGCTCCAGGTCGCCGACAACTACGACGGCACCGTGAAGTTCGTCTACCCGCTTGCGCCCGAAGGGACGTACTCCAAGCGCGATCGGGAAGTCCAACAAGAGTACATTCGCCACGTCAACGCGAAGCTGGCCCGAGCCATCGAGATCGACGGCCTGGTCAAGGGCGCGCTGGCCAAGATCCACGGCGGCGATGTCTACGACGCGGGGCACACCCGGTACAACTCGCTCAACGACGTCGCGGTCGAGCGGGCGCTGACGCTCGCCTCGTTCGGCAAGGACGCGAACGCCAAGCAGCGCGCCGAGTTGCGGAAGCTCTGGGACGGACTCAGCCCGGAACTGCGCGGCCGACTGTGGGATGCCGACAGGGAAAAGCTGATGGCGGCCGGGGTCATCTCGCCGACGTACAAGTGGACGCCCGGGGACAAGGGAAATCCGGGATGGGCGGTGAGGGACCCGGGGGCCGGTGATCGCTGGAACCTGTTCAAGGCAAAAAGCGAAGTGGAGTTGGACAAGATAAATGGCCTGGGCCAGGCGGGTCGGAATCTGGAGCACTACCTCTCGAACACGGGAACCCCCCTTGATCTGGACGTCGACAGCATGCTGCGCGACGACCGCCCCGTGTACGAAGATGTTGAGTGGGCCATCGTCGACCATCAGGAAAAGTGGGCGGAACAGGCGCGTAAGGAGTTGGAGAAGTCAGGGGCGCAGACCGTGACCATTCCGGTGGAGACGAAGGGCCAGGACTACTTGCCCGCCGACCCCGGCTGGCGTGAGGCCGTCGGCAGCGGAACGTTCAATGTCTCCGGCGCGATGACGGCGAAGCTCGACGAATACGGGAAGCCCCAGTATTACCTCGACTACCAGGTGAACGTCTGGGATCGATACAGCTGGAACGAGAGCAAGGACAACTGGCCGGGGGACGTCACCGACCCGGACATGGCCCACTTGCAGACAGTGGGGCTGGCCCAGGACTTCGACATGCGCGGCAGCAGTTCGGTGACGCACTACGACTACCAGCAGCCGGGGCCGGACGGCGATTACGACGGGCCGGGGCCGCAGGTCTAGGACCCGGCCCGGGGCCCGAACCCGGGCCCCGAGCCTCCTACCCCCTCGGCCTTGCCCGGCCGCAGTCGGAGCGATGTCATCCGATTCAGCTACCATGCGTTTTGATCTGCGATGTGGCGCGGTGCGGCCAGGGGAGGGACGGCTGCTGCGGCTCCGCGGCGCGGATGTCCTCTACGGGAGGTAACGGGGAGATGTCATTCGACAGCGAGTGGTCTCAGCTCAAGGCGGACGCGGCCGAGCGGCAAAGCGCCCACACGCGGCTCAACCAGCTTGCCGCGGACGGCGGTGGCGGCGGGGGCAAGGACGGGGCCAAGGCCTCCGATCTCGTTGTTCACCAGGACGACTTGGGCGCCGTGGGACACGAGGCCTTTGTCCTGCACGGGGCTTTGCAGAAGGCGGCCGACATCGCCGGGGCCGGAGCGAACAAGGACGGCGTGGGGTCGTCCATGCAGGCGGCCAAGGCGCTGAGCGACCACAACTTCACCATGGGCGACGCGCTGAGCACGACGGTGTCCGTGTGGAGTTCCCAGGTGAAGACCGTGCTCCAGATGTGCGCCCATATCTCCAATCACCTGGACTACTCGAAGAAGGCGCACGGGAACGACGACGCGCAGATCGCGGCCTCCTTGCGGAACCGGGACGGCTCCGCCGTGAGCGTTTCCGAGATATCCACGATGGTGAAGTAGCTGAAACGGCGGGGGAAAGACGATGGGGGCTCTCACCTACGCGGATCTCATCGGCGTCGATCTGGGAAAGCTCGGCACCGCGGTCTCGGACTGGAAGTGTGCCGTCGACGGTTTGAAAAGGCTGATGAGCGATGCCCGTTCGGGCCTGCAGACGAAGTCGGAGGGGGCGCGGTGGGCCGGGCTCAACGCGGACGTCACGCGTGAATTCGTCGGCAAGACCGCGAAGGAGTTCGCGGATCTGCACAAGGAAGCCAGCAGTATCTGGAGCGTCCTGGACGACGCGCACTCGCAGCTGACCGAGATCCAGTCCGGCGTCAAGTCGATCGTCGCGCAGGCGCAGGACGACGGGCTTCGGCTCTCCGACAACTTCGACGGCACCGTACGCTTCCTCTACCCCCATACGCCGGGGGACGACGGGATACGGACGCAAGCGCAGTTGGACACTCAGGAGGCGTACGCCAACCGCGTCAACCGGAAGATCGCCCTGGCCGCCGAGATCGACGGCCTGGTCAAGGCCGCGCTGGCCAAGAGTCACGGCAAAGACGCGTACAACGCGGGCCACTCCCAGTACCACTCGCTGGCCGAGGTCCGGGCCGACCGGGCCACGGAGATCGCCTCCCTGGGCAAGGACGCGAACCCCAAGCAGCGCGCCGAACTGCGCAAGATCTGGGACGGTCTCAGCCCGGAATTGCGCGCCCGGGTGTGGCAGGAGAACAAGGACGGGCTGATGGCGGCCGGGGTCATGTCCCCGCAGTACAAGTGGAAGCCGGCGGATGTGGGATCCGGGAAGTTCCACTCGCGCGATCCTGGCTACAAGGACTATTTGTTCCAGCTCGAGGCGAAGGCCATGGCGAAGGGCGGCGGTCTGGGGGGCTACGACCAGGGGGCCCGCGCGTTGGCCCACTACCTCGGAGGGTCCGGAAAGCCGCTGGATCTGGACATCAACCGCATGTGGGACGAGGACGGGGGATTTCGGAAGGCCGCCACGGAGAACCTCAGCAAGCATGAGGACGAGTGGCGGCAAAAGGCCCTGAAGGCGTTCGAGGAGTCGGGCGGCCGGCCAGTGTCCATTCCGGTGGAGACGAAGGCCGAGGGATACGAGCAGGGCGACCGCGACTGGAATTTCGCCGTCGGCCACGCAATGGTGAACCATTCGGGAGTCGTGAGTGTGGAGCCCGGCCCGCACGGAGGGAAGCCCAAGGTGTCCCTCGACTACCAGGTGAACGTCTGGGACCGATACAACTGGGATGACGACACGTCCTTCGACATCGCGGGCGTCACCGTCACCGGCAAGCAGATGCAAGGGCTCCACCAGACCGGCCTCGCCCAGGAATTCAACATGCACGGCAGCAGCTCGACTCATTCGCGCGACCTGACCGAGGCGCGGGAGCCGAAGGGCTGACGGCTACTGGGGGTCCGGCGGCTGCTCACCCCGTCGCGGCGGCGGCCACTGCCGTAGCGCCTCGCCCGGCGCCAGCCGGACCACCACCTCGGCGAGCTGGGTGCAGATCTGCTCGATCTGCTGGCGGGTGCGGTTCCGCTCGGTGATGATCGCCGACAGCAGCAGCGCGGTCAGCGCGGTGGTGCCGTTGAACGCCTGGAGGGTGACCATCCGCGCCAGCAGCGTATGCCCCGTGAACGGGCCGACCCCCTCCGCCGTCGCCTGGATCGCGACCACCGACACGATGAGCGAGCACGGCGCGGCCCCCGCCAGCTGGAAGCGCAGCGCCGCCCAGATCAGAAAGGGGAAGACCAGGAAGAGCAGGCTGACGACCGAGTGCGTGGCGATCAGTGCGATGCCCGCGGTGCCCAGTAACAGCAGCCCCGCCTCGGCCCACCGGTAGGGGGGGATGCCGCGCGGCGGCCGGGCCCTGCGCAGGACCAGCAGCAGCGGTGTGACCACCAGGACGCCCATCGCGTCCCCCGTCCACCACACCGACCAGGCCGCCCAGAAGTCATCGGCCGGGAGCGCTCCCTGCAGCACGAGCACACCGGTGCCCACCGTGGAGCTGATCAGCATGCCGACCAGCGCGCCGAGGAAGACCAGTGACAGCGCGTCCCGCAGCCGGTTCAGCTCCGTGTGGAACCCCATGCGCCGCAGCAGCAGGTACGAGCACACCGGGGACAGGGTGTTGCCCGCCACGATCACGGCGACCGCGGGGACCGTCGGGCCGATCGGGGCGTTGATCAGGAGGGCGCCCAGCGTGATGCCCGGCCAGGTGCGCAGGCCGAGGAGGAGCAGACAGGCCAGGGCGATGCCGGTGGGCGGCCAGAGCGGGGTGACCTGTCCGCCTACCAGCTCCTGCAGCAGCCCGATCCGGGCCCCGGCGTAGTAGGCCGCTGTGACGGCGACGATCCGCAGGCCCGTGGCACCGTATCGCCGGATCCAGTCATCGCCTGCCACAGCGGCCATCAGACAACCTCGGAGCGGTCCGGTGCGGGTGACACGCAGGGCCGCGGCGCGGCGTCCGCCGCACGGAGGAACCGGGGCGCGGGGAGCGGGCAGGACGGGGGAGCACGGGGATGATGGTGGCCTTGGCGGGCATGGCGGGCATGGCGGGTATGGCGTTGCCGCTGGTAGTGGGGGTGCGGCGGTGCTGGGCTGTATGGCGCCGTCGGGCGTGTGGCGGTCAGGGCCTTACGCCGTCGTGGCGGAGCACGAGCACGGCCGCGTCGTCGCAGTGGCCGGTCCGGTCGGCGACCCTGCTCACCCGCGCGGCCAGCTCCTCCGCGTCCGCGTCATAGCCCGCGCCGACCAGCCGTGACACCTCCGCCAGCCCCCGGTCGATCGGGTAGGACGGCCCTTCCACCACCCCGTCCGTGATCATGACGAAGGCTCCCGCCCGCGTCAGCAGGCGCCGGGTCACCGGATAGGTCTCGCCGGCCTGGATCCCCAGCGGCAGGCCCCCGGGGTCCCAGACGACTTCGGCGGGGCAGTCGGCCGAGGCCCGGACCGCCGGGACGTGGCCCGCCCGGGAGCAGGCCAGCTCGCCCGTGACCGGGTCGAAGCAGACGAAGGAGCAGGTGGTGAACAGGTCGCTGCCCATCGAGATGAGCAGCTCGTTGACCCCGCGCAGCACCTCGCCCGGGTCTCCGGTGGCGGTGGCGACGGCGCGCAGCCCCGTGCGTACCTGGCCCATGAAGGCCGCCGCCTCCACGTCATGGCCCTGGACGTCGCCAATGGCGAAGCCGACCGAGGCGGTGCCGGGCAGCGGGAAGGCGTCGTACCAGTCGCCGCCGACGTCCAGCCCGTCCCGCGAGGGCGTGTAGCGGGCCGCGGCCCGCAGGCCGGGGAGCGCCGGCAGTTCGGCGGGCAGCATCTGGCGCTGGAGGGCCACGGCCAGCTCCACCCGAGCCTGCTGCAGCTTGATCCGCTCGAGGATCTGAGCGGTCAGCCGCCCCAGGGAACGCAGCGCCTCTTCGGTGCTTCGGTGCGGGGTGGTGCGGCGGCGGTTCATCGGTGCTCCGAGGGGTGCCTCCCAGCGGTAGCCGGGGGAGCTCTGACCCGCGTCTTATGTTACGCGCGGCCAGGGCCGAAGGGGTCGGTGGCGGCCCGGGAGACCATTCGATATGCGGCTGCCGCCGCGCGGCGCGGTCGGCGCCGCCCACGCCGGACGGGGCACCGTACGTGAGCGAGGCGGGCGGCGCGGCCCGGCCCGATCCCTGTCAGGTCACGGTCAGGTGCCGCTATCGCATATGCGCAGCGGCCTTGCCGAGGACGCCGGTTGACGCCACCGTTGTCCGGCAACGGGCACGCGCGCCGCGCGCCCGTCTTCGACAGGGACCGGAGGTGCCATGGGACCGATCGTTCCACCCCTCGTTCCACCGTTCGAGCTCGTCGGCGAAGGGCCGCACCGGGTCATGGCCGTACACGGCTGGTTCTCGGACCGTGCCGCCTTCGCGGCCATGCTGCCGCACATCGACCGTCGGGCCTTCACCTACGCACTCCCCGATCTGCGCGGCTACGGGGAGGCGCGGGACATCCCCGGCGAGTACACCACCGGCGAGGCGGGCCGCGATCTGCTCGCGCTCGCCGACCACCTCGGCTGGCAGCGGTTCTCGCTCCTCGGGCACTCGATGGGCGGCGCCGTCGCCCAGCGCGTTGTGGCCGCCGTCCCCGACCGGGTCGGGCGGCTGATCGGGGTCGCCCCCGTCCCCGCGAGCGGGATGCCGATGGAAGGCGAGCAGTGGGAGCTGTTCACCTCCGCCGCCGAGCGCCCCGAGAGCCGGCGGGCGATCATCGACTACACCACCGGCGGCCGCCACCCCGCCGCCTGGCTCGACCTGATGGTCCGGCACTCGCTGGAGCACAGTGACGCCAAGGCGTTCCGGGCCTGGCTGGACTCCTGGGCCCTGGAGGACTTCCACGAGGACATCGTGGGGTCCCGGGTGCCGGTCCGGGTGGTGGTCGGGGCGCACGACCCGGCGCTGACGGCGGAGCTGATGCGGCAGACCTGGCTGCGCTGGTATCCGCGCGCGGAACTCGTCGAGCTGCCCTGTGCCGGGCACTACCCCGCCGATGAGACACCGCTTGAACTCGTGCGCGCCGTCGAGGACTTCATCGCGGCGGACGCGTGATCACGGACGGGTGCGCCTGGTGCGCCGCCGTGTACTTCGCCTCGCTCTCGCGGTACTGGGGGAGCAGCGTGTTCAGGATGCGGTCCACGTACTCACGGGTCTCGGCGATCCTCGGGATCCCGCGGGCCTTGAGGACCGCGGTCGGACCGGCGTTGTACGCGGCCAGCGCCAGCTTGGTCGGGTTGCCGGGCAGGGATTTCACCACGCCGTACAGATGGCACATGTAGCGAGCCTGCGCGGGGATGGCGTCCTTGGGCTCCCAGACGTCGGCCTTTCCGTCGCCGTCCCCGTCGCGGCCCCACTCGGCCCAGGTCTGAGGGGTGAACTGCGAGATGCCCTGCGCATGTCCGGAGTCCGCGTCCGGCCGCCAGCCGCTCTCCGCGTGGATCTGCGCGGCCAGCAGCGGCACGCTCACCTTGGGGCAGGCCCGGGCGGCCGCCTCGACCACGGGGCGCTCGGCCGCGGGGATGGTCGGCAGCTCGGGCTCCGACGGGGTGGTGAACTGCCGTACGACGAGGATCCCGGCCGCGAGCACCAGGGCGGTGCCGGCCAGGGTGGCGGCGGTACGGCTCCGGCGGGTCACCATGCGGGCGCCGGAGGGGTGGGGATACGCATGAGGCGACGGTAACGGGATTTCCACGTCGGATGCGGAATTCGCACGCCTTGAGGCCGGGGCCGGCTCTGCCTGGTGCCGCGTCAGTCAAGGTTTGCCCGGTAGCGAGGCGTCCTGGTGCGGTCGGCTGCAAGGCGCCGGATCAGCCTCCGGGGGCGCCCCCAGCCTTCGGCCGGGAGGTACCCCCGCCCGGCCGAAGGCTGGGGGCGGGCCTACTCGGCTGATTCGGCAACGCAGCAGATGGCCGTGCCAGAGCGGCGAGCGGGGCACTTGGCTGACGGGACACTAGGGCTGTCCGGCCGCGCCCACCGCCGACTGCGCCGCCGGGAGCGGCTGCGCCTCCTCGGCGGGCCGCCTCATCAGGTACGCCGCGCCCGCGCCGGCCGCGAAGAGCGCGAGCACGGAGACCGCCGTGCCCAGCCAGGTGGCGCCGAGCCACTGGCCGCCGACGTAACCCAGGCTCACGCTGTAGACGGCCCAGGCCAGTCCGGCCACCGCCGACCAGGGCAGGAACTCCTTGACCCGGCGGTGCGCCGCGCCCGCGCCGAGACTGACGACCGACCGTCCGGCGGGCGCGAAGCGGGCTATGACGACCAGCGTGCCGCCGCCCTGGACCAGCGCCGTGCCCAACTTCTCCTGGGCGGAGGTGAGTCGGCGGGAGCGGGAGATGGCGCGGTCGAGGCGGTCGCTGCCGCGCCAGGCCAGCCGGTAGGCGACCATGTCGCCGAGGACGGAGGCGGTGGCGGCGCACAGCATCAGGGCGAACATCTGGGAGAAGTCGGCGGCGCCCGCCTGGACGCGCACCACGCCCACCGCGTCCACGGTGGTTCCGGCGGCCGCGGTGGCCGCCGTGATGACGAGGACACCGCTTGGCAGGACGGGGAGGAACACGTCGAGGAGAACGGACATGCCGACAACCGCGTAAATCCATGGGGTGTTGGTCAGCGACCCCAGATGTTCCAACAACGTTTCTCCCGGTCCAGTTCCCCCCGACCGCCTTGCCGCTGGGGAGCGGCAGAAGCGGTCTTCACAGCCATACAGCGTACGCCTGTGACGGGTGAGGATAACGACAAGGAGGTGTTGATGTTGTTCGAATCACGTCACGCGGGGGTTGCCTCCCCGGTGGCAAAATGGGAGATACCCCCGCATAACGCGGTACGCGGCTTGGGGCCGATGATCAGGCGGCGGTCGGCTGGCGGCGTGTCTCGGAGGCCGTGACCGTCTGGCGCGCCGAGCCGAGGAAGCGGTCGAGGGCCCAGGGGCCGGGGCCGGTGAAGACGATGAGCAGGAACGCCCAGCAGAACATCGCGGCCGCCTCGCCGCCGTTCTGGATGGGCCACAGCTTCTCCGGCTGGTGCTCGTGGAAGTACGCGTACGCCATCGAGCCGGAGCTGATGAACGCCGCGCTGCGGGTGCCCAGGCCGAGCAGTACCAGGCCGCCGCCGACGAGCTGGATCACGGCCGCATACCAGCCGGGCCAGGTGCCGGCGTCGATGGTCTTGCCGGTGCCCATCATGCCGCCGAACCAGCCCAGCAGCGAGGAGGCGCCGTGGCAGAAGAAGAGCAGGCCGACGACGATGCGGAAGAGCGAGAGGACATACGGTCTCGTGCTGTCCAGGCGGTCGGCGAGGCCTTGGGGCGAGGCGGACGGAGGCATGGGGGCTGCTCCTTGTTCCGGGGACGGGAAACAACGGGAATGTCAGGTTAGGTTCGCCTCACCTTTTGTTGCAAGTTCAAGTTCCGCCAACTCTGACCCCGCCGCGCGCAGCGCCGCACGGGCCACCGCGTCGGCGTCGCACAAGGTCACGGAGTTGACCCCGGGCCGCGCCCCCGCCGCCGTCACCCAGTGCACGCCCTCCGTCGGCACCCCGATCGCAAAGCGCCGTGGATGGGGCCGCCCCTCCGCGTCCACCAGGCGATATGGGCTCGGGGTGACGTCCAGACCGCCCGTCTCGTAGCCCTCCACCCGGTGCGGACGGCACGCTCCGGTACGCAGCAGATGGGCCAGCAACGCGTCCGCCGTCCGCCGCAGATCGGGCTCCGGCAGCCGCGCCTCGATGAGCGTCGTCGCCACCACCACGGGGCCCGGCACCCGCGCCGAGTGCCCCCCGAAACCGGGGGTTCCGCCCGGCTCCGCGGCGGTCACTTCGGTCACCTCCAGATGCGGACCGAGTACGTCCAGCACCCCCGCCTCGATCAGCGCGGCCATCTCCTCGATGCGGCGGCGCGGCGGGCCGATCGACAAAAAGGCGTTGAGCGGGGTGTACCAGCGGTCGAGATGGGACCGGCGCGAGCGCCCCGACAGACCGCCGTGGTCGACGATTTGCCGCAGCTCATTGCGCAGATCACGAAGTACGTCGAGGGCCGCCTTGACGGGACCCGACACATTCCCGAGCCGGGCGTGGGCCACGTCCTCGCGCGCGTACGCCAACAGCCACCGCCGGAAGTCCTCCCGCCCGGTGAAGTCCTCGCCCTGATGCGGCTGGGCCACCGCGTCCCAGCACCACCGGTCGGCCGGTGCGATGCCGAATTCATCCAGCACCGCCGCCTCTTGTGCCCCGCCGTGCTCGGTGGCCAGAAAACGCCCCTTGAAGCCCCTAGATCCCGTAGATCCCTGCCGTCCCGGCTGACTCTGCTGGCTCGATTCCCTCGACTGCCCCTGCCGGTCCGGCCGGTCCAGCAGTGCCTCGTAATAGACCGTCTCGGCCTCCTTCGCGATCAGCGGCCAGACCTCGGTCAGAAAGTCCGGTGGATCGCCGGATTCCGCACGCTTGCGGAAGTGGCCGACCACCTCGGGCGTCAGCAGCAGCGGATGGTGCCGCCCGTGGGCCCCCTTCGCGTTGTCGCCCCGCGCGTGGTACGGAATACCGCGCCGGGAGCCCGCGTACAGCCGCGGCTCGCGGCCCGAGGGGAGATAGACCAGCTTGCCGCCGTCGCCCGGCGCGAAGCCGCCGCCGCGACCGACCGTCAGCAGCGCCATGTGATCGAAGAAGTTGAGGCCCAGACCGCGCAGCAGCACCGGCTCGCCGGGCGCGATGGGCGACAGGTCGACGTCGGCCGGGTTGGCGGGCGGGTAGTAGCGCAGCCCGTGGCGCTCGGCGTGGGCGGCGAACCGTTCCTCCGCCGCGTCGGGCACCGCCGGCAGATGGCCCTGGGCGAGCACGACCGCCCGCAGCCCGTCGAGCCGGCTGCCGTCCTCCAGGGTCAGCACCTGCTCGCCGCCCGGCCGTTCCTCGAGACGTACGGCGCGCGCCGCGTGCACCTGGACGGTCACCGTGTCCGGCGCGCCCCGCACCACCTCCCCGAACACCCACTCCAGATAGCGGCCGTACAGCGCGCGGCTGGGGTAGTCGTCCGGGCCCAGGGCGGGGTCGAGCCCGCGGGCGGCGGCCCACTCGTGCAGGCTCGGCCCGGTGCGGACCGGCCCCTCGCACTCGACGCTGGCGTCGGTGAAGAGGGTCACCTGCGAGGCCACGGTGTTCATCAGCAACTCGCCCGGCTGGGCCGTACGCCACACCCGGCCGGCGCCGGGCGGGGACGGATCCACCATATGGACGGTGAGCCGCGCGCCGGGCGCCAGCTCCGGGGCCGAGGCGCACAGCCGCTCGAGCACGCTGGTGCCGCGGGGACCGGCACCGACGACGGCTATGGCGTGGGGGTCTCCGGCCAAGATTGTGTCTCCCGGGGCAGATGTGACTCAGAATTCGCCCATCATGCCGCTCGGCTCCCGGGAATCGGGCCGGGGTACGGAACTCCGGCCTCCGTTGTGGGAGGGATCACGCCGCGGTGGGGTTTGCCTCACCAGTCCGGCGGCGGGTACCGGAGTGGGGGACGGCGCTCGAGTCGGCGCTGGGGTCAGCGCTCGGGCCAGTCCGCCTCCAGGGCCGTGACCAGCCGCGCCCCGTCGCCCGACGGGCCGGGCCGGGCCTGGTCGAGCCGCAGCCGCGCGGCGCGCCCGCGCAGCGTCAGCGTCATCAGCTGGTTGCCGAACCACGGGCCGCCTGTCTTGCGCCAGTCGAGGCGGCTCGGTGTGACGCGTCCGTGCCGGGCGAAGGCGCGGCCGAGCCGGCGGCCCGCCCGGCTCCAGCCGAAGCGGAAACCGAACCGGATCGAGGCGTAAGTTCGGTTGTGCACGGGCGAACACGTCAGCTGCCGCACCTGGCTGTCCGGCGGCTGCGGCCACCTGGACCAGTCGGGCTCGGCGATGTACGCGTGGTGCACATCGCCGGACAGCACGCTGATCGTCGCCGGCGCCGCGGGCCCGCCGCCGACCTTCGCGATCAGCTCGGTGAGCGCGTCGAAGGAATCAGGGAAGGCGGCCCAGTGCTCCAAGTCGCCGCGCTGGCGCAGGTTTTCCGCGAGGCGCGCCCAGCGCGGGCCGCGCTTGCCGCAGCACACCGCGGCATTCCAGGCCTCCACGTCATGGACGAAGTGCGGCAGCAGCCAGGGCAGCGAGGTGCCGATCAGGAGGTGGTCGTACGGCCCGGCGCGGCCGCTCGTGGCATAGCTGTCCGTCCCCTCCAGCGCCTGCTCGCGCAGCCACGCCAGCTCGGGCTCGGCGACCATCGCCCGCGCGCCCTCCTCCAGCACCCGCGCGGCCCGGGTGTCGACCATCAGCAGCCGCACCCGCCCGAAGTCGCGGCGGTAGCTCCAGCGGGTGTACGTGGGGTCCGCGTCGGCGCGGGCGGCGAACTCCCGCAGCAGGTCCGTGCCGTCGGGCGCGGCCCGCACCGCCGCGTACAGCCCGTCGGCGGCCAGCTCGGCGGGGGAGAGGTTACCGAGGTGCTGATAGACCCAGTACGACATCAGACCGCTGAGGATCCGCTCCCGCCACCACGGCGTCGCGCGGATCTCCCGCAGCCACGCCTCGCTGGTGTTCCAGTCGTCGACGACGTCGTGGTCGTCGAAGATCATGCAGCTGGGGACGGTGGAGAGCAGCCAGCGCACCTCGGGGTCCAGCCAGGACTCGTAGTACAGCCGGGTGTATTCCTCATAGTCGGCGACCTGCTGCCACGGGGGCTGGGTCACATCGCGCCGCTCGGCGAGCCAGCGGCGGGTCTCCTCGGAGGTTTCGTCCGCGTAGACCTGGTCGCCCAGCAGGACCAGCACGTCGGGGCGCTCGGCCCCGGGCGTGTGGGCGAGGGTGCGCGCCAGGGTGTCCAGGGCGTCGGGGCCCATCGGGTCGGCCGAGGTGTCCGCGGGCGGCGCCGCCCACCGGCAGGAACCGAAGGCGACGCGCACGGCGGCGGGGGCGTCGGGGTCGGCAGGGTCGTCGGGCTTGGCGTCGGGGTCGGCGGAGGGCCGCGCGGGGGTACGGATCGTGGAATCCGGGAAGCGGGAGTCGGGCAGCGGCCACACCTGCTCGCCGTCCAGCAGCACGCGGTAGGCCGTCTCGCCGCCCGGACGCAGCCCGGTGACCGGCACCAGGGCGTAGTGGTGCCCGGCGATCGACCAGGTCCGGGCCGTGCCGCCCGCGCCGTCGGCGCACCGCACCTCGGCCTCACACGGCCGGTCGGCCTCGACCCAGACCATCGCGCTGGTGCCCGTCTCCCAGTCGACATGGCGCAGCAGCGGTCCCAGGCGCAACCCGGCCATCCGGCCCTCCTCCGTCGCTTCGTGCACGTCTCGTGGCGTTCAAGGTGTCACGGTACGGAACGACGGAGGAGGGCGCGGTGGTTCCGGTGCGGAGCGTCAGCAGCCGTTCAGGATGGAGCTGAGGGCACTCTTCTCGGCGGAGTCGACCGACAGGTCGTAGTAGTACTTCACCTGCACCCAGGCGCGGGCGTAGGTGCAGCGGTACGAGGTGACCGACGGCAGCCACTCGGCCGGGTCCTTGTCGCCCTTCGCCTGGTTCACGTTGTCCGTGACGGCGATCAGCTGCGGACGGGTCAGGTCGTTGGCGAACGACTGGCGGCGGGAGGTGGTCCACTCGCTCGCGCCGGAGTCCCAGGCCTCGGCGAGCGGGACGAGGTGGTCGATGTCCAGGTCGGAGGCGGCGGTCCAGGTGGCGTTGTCGTAGACGGAGCGCCAGGTGCCGCTGACGGCGGCGCAGCTGGAGTCCTGCTGGACGTTGGTGCCGTCGCGCTTGAGGACGACCTCGCGGGTGTTGCAGGCGCCGCTCTGGGTGATCCAGTGGGGGAAGAGGTCACGGTCGTAGCCCGTGCGGTCCTCCGTCGCCACGGTCAGCGAGGCGAGGTAGGTGCGGGCGGTGGCGGCGCTTACGGGGGTGGGCAGTGCCGCCTGGGCGGCCGGGCCGTTGAACAGGCCCGCCAGGGCCATCAGACCGGTGGCCGCGGCCAGTACGCTCAGCCGTCGACGCGCGTAGAAGCCGCGCCGGGTGAAGGCATTGCGTATTCGGGACATGCGAACTCCCTTGGAGTGGGGGACGATTCGGCCCGGTGAGAGCCGGGTAACGCGGGGGTAATGCTGTCGCCAAAACGTTTCTCTTCGGAGTGCGACAGGTAACAGATTGGCGACATGGACACGTCATGTCGAGGGGTTCGGGCCCGGCAATTCCATCGCCTACGGTGAAGCGTGTACGTCCTCGCCGCCCGCGCGGCCTCCTCCGTCACCCTGCTCCCGGTCAGCCCCACCCTCGGCGTGGTGCTCGGGGCCCTGCTCCTGGCCGCCGTGACCGTCGCCGCCCGCGCCCACCTCGCCGACCGCGGCGACCGCGGCTATGCCCGCGCCATCGCCGTCGCGGGGCTGCGCGCGGCGGCCCAGCTGGCCGCCGTCTCGTACCTCATCGGCTGGGTGGTGCGCGCCCCGCCGACGCTGTTGGGCTTCGTCGCGGTGATGTTCGCCGTCGCCGTACACACCGCGGGCCGCCGCATCACCGACAACCACACCTGGTGGTGGGCGGCGCTCCCGATCGGCGCCGGGGTGGTGCCCGTGGTCACCGTCCTGCTGCTGACCGGGCTGGTCCCGCTCAACGGCGTCGCCCTGATCCCGATCACCGGCATCCTCATCGGCGGCGCCCTCACCGCGACCGTGCTCGGCGGCCGGCGCGCGCTCGACGAGCTCACCGCCCGCCACGGCGAAGTGGAGGCGGGCCTGGCGCTCGGCCTGCACGCCCGGGACGCGCGGCTGGAGATCGCCCGCCCGGCGGCCTCGGACGCGCTGGTGCCGGGGCTCGACCAGACCCGGACTGTGGGACTCGTCACACTGCCTGGCGCGTTCGTCGGCATGCTGCTGGGCGGCGCCTCACCCGTCATGGCGGGCGCGGTGCAGCTGTTTGTGCTGGTCGCGCTGTTGGCGGTGCAGGCGGTGGCGGTCTCGGTGGTCCTGGAGCTGGTCGCGCGGGGGCGGCTGCACCGGGCGCGTCGCGTACCCTTGCCGACAGCAGAAGGGGAGTAGCTCTTCGCCGGACCGTCGACATACTGCCCGCCCCTCGTGGTGCGGGCCGGCGCCCGGAGCGTACGGCATCCGTCCCAGCGGGGTGGTGCGTACGCCAGCGAGACCTTCGGCCGCAGTGTCCGACGCTGCCGTGCCGAAGCGACCCCTCCCCAAGGGCCCCTCTCGGCGCGGCCCGAGCCCCTTGAGGTAACCAGCCCGTGTTCAGTCTCACCGTCGCCGCCGTCGTCTTCGGCGTCGTCTTCCTGGCCGAACTGCCCGACAAGACCGCCCTCGCCGGGCTGATGCTCGGCACCCGTTACCGCGCCTCCTACGTCTTCGTGGGCGTCGCCGCCGCCTTCGCGGTCCACGTCGCGCTCGCGATCGCGGCGGGCAGCGTGCTCGGGCTGCTTCCGCACCGCCTCGTCCAGGCGCTCGTCGGCGTGCTGTTCCTCGGGGGCGCGGCGATGCTGCTCCTGAAGAAGGACGACGGGGAGGAAGAGATCCGCGCCCCCGCCGACCAGAGCTTCTGGAAGGTCTCGGGAGCGGGCTTCATGCTCATCCTGGTCGCGGAGTTCGGCGACCTGACCCAGATCATGACGGCCAACCTGGCCGCCCGCTACGACGACCCCCTGTCGGTCGGCGTCGGCGCGGTGCTCGCCCTGTGGGCGGTCGCGGGACTCGGCATCCTGGGCGGCCGCACGCTGATGCGGTACGTGCCGCTGCGGCTGATCACGAAGGTGGCGGCGCTGGTGATGCTGGCGCTGGCGGGGTTCAGCCTGTACGAGGCGGTGGCGGGCTGACGGACATGCCCTGGCCCGGGCGGGAGCCCGGGCCAGGGCGTCAGTCGGTCCGGTGTGTCAGTTGGTGAAGTGCAGGCGCAGGGTGCCGTCCGGCAGCGCCTCGACACGGACCTGCTCCAGGTCCCGTACGTGCGCGTCAGGGGCGTGGGCCGCGGCCCGGGGGCCGACCCCGACGACCCGCATGCCGGCCGCCCGGCCGGCCGCGATGCCAACCTCGGAGTCCTCGAAGACGACGCAGTCCTCGGGCTCGAAGCCCAGCTCGGCCGCGCCCTTGAGGAAGCCCTCCGGGTCCGGCTTGCTCGCCCCCACGCACTCCGCCGTGACCCGCACGCTCGGCATCGGCAGCCCCGCCGCGTCCATCCGGGCGCGGGCCAGCCCCTGGTCGGCGGAGGTGACCAGGGCATGCGGCAGGCTCGTGAGTGAGGCCAGGAAGGCGGGGGCGCCGGGAATGGCCACGACGCCGTCGACGTCCGAGGTCTCCCACTCCAGCATCCGCCGGTTGTCGGCCAGGTTCTCCTCCACGGGCCGCTCGGGGAGCAGTACCGCCATGGTGGCGTGCCCCTGCCGCCCGTGCACGACCTTGACCACGCCGGCCCCGTCGAGCCCGTGCTCGGCGGCCCAGCGGCGCCAGCAGCGCTCCACGACGGCGTCGGAGTTCACGAGCGTCCCGTCCATGTCGAGGAGGAGGGCGCGGGCGGTGAACGGGGCGGTGGCCGACATCGGCGTACTCCAGGGCGCGGGAAAGAGACAAGTGGCTCCGCCCGCCGGTCAGGGAGTGCGGGCGGAACCACTTTGTTCCTCCACGATACAAAGAGCCGCGCCGATGCGCCAGTGGCCCCGGCGGATCCCCCAGAGGATCCGCCGGGCCTTCGCCGGGCCGTTGCCGGGCCTTCGCCGGGTTTTTACGGCTCGTCGGTCCGCGACTCCAGCGCGCGGCGCGTATGGGGCCCGTAGACCCCCTTCGGGTCGCCCTCCACGTCGTAGGTGTTCTGGAAGCTGGAGACCGCGTTGCGTACGGCGTCGTCGTACTCGCCGTCCGTCGCCCCGAGGTAGAGCAGCAGCTGGGCCAGGCGCTTCTGGAGCTCGACCACCTCGGAGCCGCTGTCGCCCTCCTCCAGTACGGGCGGGCCGGTGGGGGTGGGGGTCTCGGTCGGCCCGGGGGAGACGCTGCCGGTCGCGTCGGTCGTCGAGGGGGCGGGCGGGGTGGCCGTCTTGGACGCTTCGTTCGACTTCAGCGTCGAGGGCGAGCGGCTGGGACGCGGACTCGTGCTCTCCTTCCCGGAGGTGGAGGGCGTCGCGGTGGGGGTGGCGGACGATGCCGAGGGCGAGGGCTTGTCGGGCGTCTCGTCGTCCTCGGTGGACGGGCCGTCGTCCGGTGCGCTGGAGCTCGGGTCCGACAGTGCCCGGTCGGCGTCCTGGTCGTGCTTCTTGTCCCCGCCCAGTAAGCCGGTGCCGAAGGCCAGCGTGCCGGCCACCGCCACCGCGGCGGCCCCCGAGAGCACCGCCACCACCGGGCCTCTGCGGCTCTTGCGGTGACGCCCGGTGCCGGCCGCGGCCCCGTCCCCGGCGGGGGTGGGCCCGTCGGCCTCGGCCCGCGCGGCCTCGATCGACCCGATCCTGTCGATGGGCTGGGTGAGGGGTTCGAAGGCCTGGGTGGCCGCGGCGGCCCCCGCGACCGCGGCGGTTCTGTTCTCTCTGCCCTCTCTGTTCTCTCTGCCCGCTGCCCTGTCCGCGTTGTCCGCGCCGTCCGCTCTCGCGGCCTGTTCGACTTCCGTGTCCGCATCGTGGGCGTCGCGGTCCTCGCGGGCGGATCTGCGGGTCGTCATGCGCTCGAACAGCCGTATGTCACGGAGCTCGGGGCCCTTGCGGCGGTCTTCGCCGGAGAACGTGACGTACGGGCGCGGGCCCATGGGGTCGTCGCGTATCTCGTCGTCGAAGCCGTCGCGGTCATCGCGTGTGTGGTCCTCGCTGTCGCCCGCCGCCGCAGCAGCAGCCGCGGCGGCGCGCGCTGCACACGCGCAACCGGGGCGGCCGTTGTCGCGCGCCGGCGCGAAGCAGTGCGGGCAGAGGTCTGCCGTCACGGGTCTTTCCCTCCTTGGAGTCGCAGCGATTATGCAGAGCCTGTCATGTCCGCGCAGCGCTTCCCAGCGAGTGTGGGCCATCCCGACAGGCCGTAACGGGGCATAAAGGCGAGGATGGGGTGAAGGACGCGGACAAGGACGACGGCGAGCCGACGGCGAATCGATGACGAGTCGAGGGGACGGGAGCGCGGAGGCTCGCGAGCGGGCTGCCGCGCGGGCCGACAACGTACGGAGTCACCATGGCGCAGGACGCGAGCCCGACCCCGGCCCCGGGCCCCGTGGCGTTCAGCCCGGGGGAGGGCCGCACGAAACGTACGGTCCTCGTGGCGATCGGCGCCCTGCTGCTCGGACTGCTGCTCGCCGCCCTCGACCAGACGATCGTCGCCACCGCCCTGCCCACGATCGTCAGCGACCTCGGCGGACTGGCCCATCTGTCCTGGGTCGTCACCGCGTATCTGCTCGCCTCGACCGCCGCCACCCCGCTGTGGGGCAAGCTCGGCGACCAGTACGGGCGCAAGAAGCTCTTCCAGGCCGCCATCGTCATCTTCCTCGTCGGCTCGGTGCTGTGCGGGCTCGCGCGCAACATGCCGCAGCTGATCGCCTTCCGCGGGCTGCAGGGGCTGGGCGGCGGCGGGCTGATCGTGCTGTCGATGGCGATCGTCGGCGACATCGTCCCGCCCCGCGAACGTGGCCGCTACCAAGGCCTCTTCGGTGCGGTCTTCGGCGCCGCGAGCGTGCTCGGGCCGCTGCTGGGCGGGCTCTTCGTCGACCACCTCAGCTGGCGCTGGGTCTTCTACATCAACATCCCCCTCGGCATCATCGCGCTCGCCGTCATCGCCACCGTCCTGCACATCCCGGTCCGCGGCGCCCGCCACACCATCGACTACCTCGGCACCCTCCTCATCGCCGCCGTCGCCGCCGCGCTGGTCCTGATGACCTCCCTCGGCGGCGTGACCTACCCGTGGGGCTCCTGGCAGATCATCGGGCTCGGGCTGCTGGGCCTGGTGCTGCTGGTGGCCTTCGTACAGGTGGAGCGGCGCGCCGCCGAGCCCGTGCTGCCGCTGTCTCTGTTCCGCAGCCGCTCCGTCGTGCTCTGCTCGGTCATCGGCTTCGTGGTCGGCTTCGCGATGTTCGGCAGCATGACCTACCTGCCGACGTTCCTGCAGGTCGTGCAGGGCGTCACACCGACCCTGTCCGGTGTCCACATGCTGCCGATGGTCTTCGGCATGCTGCTCGCCTCCACCGGCTCCGGCCAGTTCGTCAGCCGCACCGGCCACTACAAGGTCTTCCCCATCCTCGGCACCGGCATCACCGTCGTCGGCCTGCTGCTTCTGCACCAGCTGCGGCCGTCCACCGGCGTGGCCGAGACCAGCGCGTACTTCTTCGTCTTCGGCTTCGGGCTCGGCCTGGTCATGCAGGTCCTGGTGACCATCGTGCAGAACTCGGTCCGCTACCAGGACCTGGGCGTCGCCACCTCCGGCAACACCTTCTTCCGCTCCATCGGCGGCTCCTTCGGCGTCTCCGTCTTCGGCACGATCTTCGCCAACAGCCTCGCCCCGCACCTCGACGACGTCCTGGCCGGACAGCGGCTGCCCCCCGGCGTCGACCCCGCCGCGCTGAGCGCCGACCCCCGGGCGGCCGGGCTCCTGCCGACGGCGCTGCGGGCGAGGGTGCTGGACGCGTACTCCGTCTCCATCACCGATGTGTTCCTGTACGCGGCGCCGTTCGTGCTGATCGCCTTCGTCCTGGCCTGGTTCCTGCGGGAGGAGCCGCTGCGGGCCAGCGTCACCGCGCCCGAGGCCAGCGAGGTGGTCGCCAGCAACCCCGTCGAACGCTCCTCGCACGACGAGGTCGCCCGCGCCCTCTCACTGCTCGGCAGCCGCGAGGGCCGCAAGCAGGTCTACGAGGACATCGCCGAACGCGCCGGCCTCGACCTCAAACCGGCCGCGAGCTGGATGCTGCTGCGGATGAGCCACTACGGCTCGGTCGAGCCCTTCCTGCTGGCCGAGCGCTCGTCCGTGCCGCTGCGGGTCATCACCGAGGCGGCCCGGCAGATCGAGGAACGGGGGCTGGGCGCACGGGACGGGGTGGCGCTCGTCCCCACCGAGGAGGGGCAGGCGGTGGCGGAACGGCTCTACCGGGCCAGGGGGGAGTCGCTGGCGGAGCTGCTGGGCGACTGGTGGTCCCCGGACCGGCCGACCGACCTGAGGGAGCTGGTGCGGGAGCTCAACCGAGAGCTGTGCGGCTCGGACGCGGAGCAGCCGGACGACAACGGCGACACCCGCCGCCCGGGGCCGCCCGCGGCGGCGTAGTCGGCACGAGGCTGGGCCCGCGGCGCGGGTGGCTGCACCTGGTGCGGGGGTTGTTCCTGGTGCGGGCGGGAGCTCGTGGCGCGGCGGCTGCTTCGGGTGCGGAGACTGCCCCTGGTGCGGGTGGCTGCGCCTGGTGGGGGCCGCTGCTTCCCGCGCGGCTGCCCCTGGTGCGGGCGGGCACACTCGGCAGGAGCGGCTGCTCTTGGTGCGGGTGGCTGCCCCTGGTGCGGCGGCTGCTTCCCACGCGGCGGCTGCCCGGCGCGGGCGGGCATGCCCCTGGCGTGGGCGCCCGCGCCCGGCGTGGGCGGCTGCTCCCGGGGCGGGGGTGCCCACCCGGCGTGGGTGGGCTCCGCGGGCGGCTGCTCCCCGGGGTCAGCCGCCCACGCGGTCGCGGAGCTCCTTGCCCAGCCAGACCTCCGAGTACGGCCCCTCGCAGAACGGCGGCACGTCCGTGTAACCATGCCGCGCGTACAGGGCCCGCGCCTCGCTCAGGTCCAGCCGCGTCTCCAGGACGATCCGCCCGGCGCCCAGCTCGCGCGCGGCCGCTTCGGCCGCCGCGATGAGCACGCCGGCCGCGCCCAGGCCGCGCTTGGCCGGCCGTACGAACATCCGCTTGAGCTCCGCCGTCCTGCCGCCGTCCAGCAGCCGCACGCCCGCGCAGCCGGCGAGCTCGTCGCCGTGGTGGGCCACCAGGAACACGCCGTGCGGCGGGGCGAGGTCGTCGCTGGGCATGTCGGCGAGATGCTTGTCGATCTCCTCGGGGGTCGTGGAACGTCCCTCATAGAGCTCGTACCAGCGGTCGGCGACATCGACGAGGAACTCGCGCAGGAGCCCGGCCGAGACGGGGTCGTCGACCGGGTGCGGGGCGACCGTCCAGGGCGCGTGGGGACGGCTGAGGGGGCGGGGCGTGCTGCTGCTCATGGCGGGCAGCGTGACAGCTGCCGCCGCGGCGGCGCACGCGAATTACGGTCGGCCGGCCGAGACCCCCTCCTCCGAACCCCCGCCGAACGCCCGCCGAACGCCCGTGAGTTTGAGGGCGGTGAGGAGGGCAACCCGGCGAGGAACAGCCCCTGGACGGAAGGGGGCCTGGTGGAAGGCAGAAGCAGACCATGTCAACTGGCGCGAGCATCATCGTCGTTGTCGCTGCCGCCGTCCTCGTCATCGCGCTCGCAGCCGCGCTCGTCGTGGGAATCGCCCGAGTGCGCGAGGGAGGCCGGAACCGCGCTCTGCGACGCCACTTCGGACCCGAGTACGACCTGACCGTCGCTCGCCACGCGGGTGACGCGCAGGCGGCCGAGCGGGAGCTCGACGAGCGGCTGCGGCGGCACGGTCACCTCAAGACCCAGCCGCTGTCCGGCGAACTGCGCGAGCGGTACGTGGCCGAGTGGGCCGGCGTACAGGAGGAGTTCATCGAGCAGCCGGCTCGCGCCGCGGCCGACGCCGATCAGCTGCTGGCCCGACTGGCCCACGACCGCGGCTTCCCCTCCGACCGCTACGACGAGCAGGTCGCGGCCCTGTCGGTACATCACGCGGACAGCGTGCAGGGCTACCGCCAGCTCCACGCCGCTACCCTGCGGGCCCGTGAGGGCCGGTCGGACACGGAGGAGCTGCGCGAGGCCGTGGTGCACGCCCGGGTCCTCTTCGAGGACCTCGTCAAGCCGCCGCCCCATAACGGCGACGGTCACGGCGTCGCCCAGAAGCACCACCACCGGGGCGGCGGCACACGCAACTGGTTCGGTACGCGGCCCGCACATACGCACATGCGGTGGGCGATGCGCGGCGGGCATGCGGGACGGGGTGACGTCTGATGGCCAAGGCTGACGACCCGACCGCGGCGCCCTACGCCGGAGTCACCAGCAAGGCCCCGAGCGCCCCGAGCGCCGAGAGGACCCCGAGCGCCGAGAGGGCCGCGGGACCCACGGGAGCCACGGGGACTGCGGGAACCACGGGGGCCATCCCCAACGGCCCCACGTTCTCGGTCCTCCCGCCGAGCGAGCACGACGAGCTGACCCACCGCCTGCGGCACGCGGTCAGCGAGTTCGTGGACGCCCCGCGCGGCGCCGTAGAGGAGGCCGATCTGCTCCTCGACGAGCTGTCCGCCCGCCTCACGACCCTCCTCGCCGACCGCCGCCGTACGCTCCGCGAGGCGTGGTCCGACGAGGGGGCGGGCACCGCGCGGACGGAAGACCTGCGGCTGGCCATGCGCGGCTACCGCAACGTCCTGGAGCGGCTGCTGAGCGTCTGACCGCCCGAGCACCCACCGCCGACGTTCGGCCGTGGGGCTGGATCACGCCTGGATCACGCTGCGAAGCGGGCGACGAAACGGCGCTGCCAGGGTGTCTCGACGGCGCGTGACGCGTAGTGCTCCCGGACGTAGGCGACCGCCTCGTGCCCCGGCACCCCGTCCAGCACGGCGAGGCAGGCCAGCGCCGTACCGGTGCGACCGACCCCGCCACCGCAGGCGACCTCGACGCGTTCGGTCCCGGCGCGCTCCCACGCCTCGCGCAGCGCCTCCCCGGCCGCGGCACGGTCGGACGGCAGCCGGAAGTCCGGCCAGCGGACCCAGCGGGCCTCCCAGGAGACGGCGGGCGGCTCCTTGCCCAGCAGATACAGCGCGAAGCCGGGCTCCGGCCCGGCCGGCAGGGGGCGGCGCAGCCCCCTGCCCCGTACGAGTCGTCCTGAGGGCAGCCGCATCACGCCCGCCGCCGTGGGCTCCCAAGTGGTGATCATCCGAGCGAGCGTAGCCCTCGCGTCCTGCCCGCTCCCGGGATTCAGCTCATGGCTGAGAACGCGGATTCAGGCCGCCGCGTCGATGGTGACGATGCCTACGGACTCAGTACCGACCAGCAGCAGGCAGGCGCGGAAGCCGTAGTCCTCATCCGAGACCTCGAAAGGAAGGCCGATCCCGTACGCCAGGGGAAGCACACCGCCCGAGCCGCCGGCGACCTGTGTGGTGACGGTGTGGAACAGGTCCCGGCCAAGGAGGACCACCAGCCGATCGCCCGGGAAGCTGGGCTGTGGGTCGTCGTCGATGTCGTAGTCGTCGATTTCCTCCATGGCCCAAGCTCCGCTCCTGGCCTGCTCCAGATTGTGCTCGTCGAAGTCCGTCAGGACGCGCGCCAGAGTCTCGCCATCCAGCCGGCGGAGCTCGGCTTCGTCCTCCTCCCACCACTCGTCGTCCACCAACTCCGCCCGGTGGTCCGACTTCGGCCACCACGTGCGGAACGTGGCGTCGACGGCGCCGGGGGCAGCGAAGTCCAGGTCAAGGCCGTGCGGCTGGACCTTCACGTCGACTTTCATCCGGTCGTTGTTGGTCAGCCACACGAACTCGCCGAGCAGCGCCGCGGCACAGTTGGCGCGGACGGCCAGATCCGCCTGCCGGTACTCGCCCTCAGTGAGCGTGGGAGGTGCCGCGATCTCGCCGGCCAGCACACGGGAAGGGTCCGGCCACAGTCCATCGGAGGACGGCAGCGGCACCGAGGGGGCTATGGACAGCCGGAACGTGTTCCCGTTGAGATGCCGACCGAGCAGATGCAGCTCATCGTCGAGCGGATGGCCGCCCGGCTCCGTGGCGGCGGTGACACGCACCAGGTCGTGAAGGCCCTCCGCCAGTTCCCTGGCCAGTGCTGCGATCAGCTCGCGAGCCCGTTCGTCCGGCGTCGCGGGTCCCGACGAGAGTGCGCCGGTCAGCAACCGGCTGACATGTTCGGTTACTTCGCCGACCGGACGCGCACTCGTCCATGGCTCTGCCGGGTGCTCAATCGCATGGTTCAGCACCTCGACGGCCACCGGATGACGGTGCCCTGATGTCCCCCCGCCCGTGAACGCTCCGGGAAACCGGCCGTACTCGGCGATCTCCGGCAGCGTCGGCGACGAATCCCACGACCGCTCGCTCGGCGACGGCGCGCTCCCCATGGCCGTCGTCAACCGGTAGGCGGGGCACCCGTTCCCGGGATGTTCCGGCGCCCAACGCTGCAACAGGTGCGTCGCGGCAACCAGCTCGAGCGATGTCATCCCGTTCTCTTTCCTGAGTGCTGATGAAAGTCGACTAGTCGCCATGCGATGCCCAGGGTCTTGGCGATGTGTTCGAGTCGGCGGGCGACGCTGCTGTGGTGCAGGTGAAGCAGTTCGGCGGCCTGGCGCAGGGAGCCGGTGGTGCAGTAGGCGTCCAGCGTCTCCAGATCTTGCGGGCTGTCGGTGATGCGGGCGATCGCGGCCACGTCGGGGTTGTCACGGGCGCTGTCCTGGGGCACCTGCGCGAGCAGCGCCAACGCTCCCAGTTCGGCGTAGGGGACGACTGGTTGGCGTGGTGTGGTGAAGCGGAGGGCGGTGCGGGCTTGCCGCCAGGACAGGTCGGGGCGTTCGGCGATGCCGATGCCCGCGTGCACGCCTGCGGGAAACCGGGCCGGGTCCACCGTGGTCGCCAGGATGACGCCCGTGTCGGCGAGCGGTGCCGCCTTGACCGTACGGGCCGGGCCGACCAGGGCGCCCACCTGGCCGAGGGGAAGCGGCGAGCGTACGGCGACGACGTGGGCCGGCAGGTCGGCGGCGAATCCCAAGAGCCGTAGCGCTCGGGTTCGGGCGGCTTCGTCGGTGTCGGAGCTGATGGCCAGTTCGACGAGGGCGGGGTCGGCCATGGTGGTGTTGGCCGGGCCGTAGCGTTCGACGACCGCGGCCGCGGCGATGGCGAGCCGGACCAGGAGCACTTCGTCGAGCGAGTTCGGCAGGCCGGGGCGTTCCAGCCACACCGTGCCGATCTCCTCCTCGTCGAGGGTGATCGGGACCGTGGTGGACGCGGGGTGCGGCGGATCGGATGCCTGCTTGCCGTCGGGCGAGCTGCGGATCAGTCGTCCGGTGCCGTGAAGCCGCATCCCGACCACGCACCCGGCCAGGCCGGCCGAGGCCCGGGCGAGCGCCGGGAGGTCCACCCGTCGGCGCATCACGTGTCGTAGAACGCGACGATGCGGACCGCGCCGTGGGCGCACGCGTCCAGGTGCGACAGCCGTTCCGCGAGAGCCTCCATGGCCCAAGGATAGGACCTGGCCGATGCGCCGAACGGTGCGCGATGACGGCAGGGTCCGCAACGGGTGGCGGATGAGCCCGTGGGCGGCAGCGCCCAGGATGGTCGTCGTGGATCCCGAACTCGAACCCTTCATCCCGCTGGTCCCGAAAGCCGACCTGACCGACCCGGTCACCGACCGCGTGAACTACGCCGAGCGAGCCGCGGCGGCACCGGCACCGGACACGTCAGGAATGGAGATCGAAAACCGCACCGTGCCCGCCGAACCGGACGTGCCAGTGCGGATCTACCGCCCGAACGGGGCACACGGCACCCTCGTCTGGCTGCACGGCGGCGGATGGGTCATGGGAGACCTGGACACCGATCACCACTTCGCCACCCGGATCGCAGCCGCCTCCGGCGCGATGGTGATCTCGGTGGACTACCGCCGGCCCCCCGAGCACCGGTTCCCGGCCGCCCTGGACGACACCTACGCCGTGCTGGCCTGGACCGCCGACCACGCGTCCGAGCTGGGCATCGACCCGAACCGGGTCGCCGTCGGCGGACACAGCGCCGGCGCCGGCCTCGCAGCCGCGACCGCGTTGCGGGCGCGTGACCGGCACGGGCCCGCCATCCGCTGCCAACTGCTCAACCAGCCCGTGCTGGACGACCGTCAGGAGACGTGGTCACAGCGGAACTTCACCGACACGCCCTCGCACGACCGCGACACACTCACCGCAGCGTGGCGGCACTACCTGGGCTCCCAGCCCGCCACACCCTACGCCGCCCCGGCGCGGGCCGCCGACCTGTCCGGCCTGCCACCGGCTTACCTCGCGACCGCCGAGTTCGACCCGCTCCGCGACGAAGGCATCACCTACGCGCTCCGCCTGCTGCAGGCCGGCGTCTCGGTCGAACTGCACCAGTGGCCCGGCACCTTCCACGGCTCGCTGGCGGTCCTGACCGCCGACGTTCGACGCAACCCTCGCCGCGGACTACGAATCCCCCGGCCCCCGGCCAAGGTCAGGGGCCGGCGGTGTTCGCGAGGCGTTCGTGTCAATCTTGCTTGGGTCCGGTCTGCTGCACGACCTCGAACGACCACAGCGTGGACCCGGAGGCGGCGGGCTTCTGCTGCGGAGCGCCCTCCCCGCCGCGCTGGTGGGCCGCCTTCATGGGGCCCTCCATCCACGCCTGGAAGTCCTCTTCGCTGCGCCACCTTGTGTAGACGAGGTAAGTGTCAGTCCCTTCGACCGGCCGAAGCAGCTCGAACCACTCGAACCCGTCGGAGTTCTCGACCGTCCCGGCCCGCGATGCGAAGCGCTTCTCCAGCACCTCGCGCTGCTCCTCGGGGACCGTCAGCGCATTGATCTTCACGATACTCATGCCCCCATCCTGCCTCAGCGCCCCTGCAGATCCGGGGCGGGACCCGGGCCGGGGCTTCGTCCCGTACGACAACGGGCGACCGGTCCGGTCCTGGTGGTCAGCGCATCAGCGTCGAGCACCACCGCCGCTCAGATCGCCGACGCCGTCGAGCACGGCTGGGCGGAGATCGCCGTGCCCGCCGCACTGCTCAGCGCGAGCGACCCCGCCCTGCTGGCCGAGCTGGAACAGCAGACCGTGGCCTGTCTCTCGGCGAGCCGCCATGTCGTCGTGCACACCATCCGAGGCGCTGACGACCCGCGCTACGCGGCTACCGGCGCGGTGGACGCCGCGCACGTCGGCAAGCTCCTCGGCACACTGGTCGCCGGCATGACCACCCGAGGGCTCACTCGGGACATCGCCGTGTTCGGCGGTGACACCTCCAGTCACGTCCTGCTCGCCATGGGGTGCGTCAACTGCGCCTGAATGCCCAATTCGTCACCGCAGGGCCCGTCTGCCGCAGCGACGACGAAGCAGCGATCGCCGGCTGCCGGCTGCTGCTCAAGGGCGGCCAGGTCGGCCCGGTCGACGTTGGCGGCACCGAGACCGGCGCCCTGCTGGAGTCTGCGGGGGTCGCCGTTCACGCCGTACAGCGTGCGGGCTATGCCGTCGCCGGCCGCGGTGTGATCGTCAGCGGGGCCGGACCGGTCGGTATGGTCGTGGCCCGTCTGGCACATCTCATGGGCGCCGCATACGTCATCGTGTGGAGCCCAACTCCTTCCGTCGCGCCCAGGCCGAACGCCTCGGTGTCATCACGATGGAGCCCGGAGAGGCGGTCGTCGAGCGCAGCCGCGAACTGAACGGCCGCCGCGGTGGTGCCGACGTTGCCTTCGAGTGCTCGGGAGCGGCAGCGGCTCTGCCCGCGCTCTCGACGCGGTCCGGACGGAAGGCAGTGTCGTGACCGTCGGGCATCCCAGCCGACCGGTGCCCGTCGACATCGCCGCCCACGTCAACAAAAAGGGTCAACCGCTCTTGGAACTCCAAATCTCTGACCCGGCGGATCAACGCCGTGGCGCCGCGCAGTTCCTTGCGACCGGGCCTGATGCAGCAGATCGCTTCGGTGGCGGCCAGGAGCAGCGAGATGGTGAGGGTGCCGAGCGACGCCGGCGACTACGGTTTTCCTCAAAGGCACCAACGACTGCCGGAGACCTCTGGAGTCAGAGCCCTCGCCGGCCTCTGCTCTCGGTCCGGCGAGGATGCCGGTGGTGAGGTCGTCGAGGTTGTCGAGGACGAGTCGGGCGAGGTCGGTTCGGGCGTCGCTCGCCACCCACATGTCGAGTCCGACCCGGAAGGCGGCGACCGCGGCTGCGGCGACGAGCCTCGGGCGCCGGTCGTCGTCGGCCTCGTGGAGGCTAGTTGCGGTGACGCGAAGGGCGAGCTGCTCGAAGCCGGAGAACACAGTGGCCATCCCGGCTTGCAGTGCTGGGGTGTCGGCGACGAGCCGGAGCCGGGTCGGCGGCGGGGCGGGTGCGGGGCCGGCCGTACGGGCCACGGACCTTGATGCGTTCCAGGACGGCGGTGAAGCGGGGGCTGTCGGCGGCCTGGCCGGGGGCGAGGGCGAAGGACAGGGGGCGGCAGCGGCGGTCCGCCGACAGGTGCACCTTGCTGGGACCGTGCCTCCGTCCATGCGTCTCCCGCGGCGCATGGGCGGGGGGCTTGCGCCTTCACCTGCGACCGGGCCGGACTGCGCGGTGGTTGATGTCAGAGGCGCGCAGTACGGTCCGGTCATGGCAGCCAGCATCGATCTGACCCTCGACTGTACGGACGCCCGGCTCCTCGCCGAGTTCTGGAAGACCGCGCTGGGATATGTCGACGAGCCGCCGCCTCCTCCCTTCAGGACCCGGGAGGAGTGGCTGGCGCAGTTCGACCTGCCGGAAGACGACTCCGTGGACGACGGGGCGTGGCTGTGCGATCCGGGCGGTGTCGGCCCCCGGCTGTCCATTCTCAAGGTCCCCGAGCCCAAGACGGCGAAGAACCGGCTGCACATCGACATCCGGCTGCCGGTTAACGGCGGTGCCGAGGACCGGTGGGCGCGGATCAAGGTGGAGGCGGAGCGCTTGGTGAGGGCGGGCGGGATGGTGGTGGCGGAGGTCGACGAGCATCACATCGTGATGGCCGACCCCGAGGGCAACGAGTTCTGCGTCGCCGCTGCCTCGGCCTCGGTCTGAGATCCGTCGGCCCGCGCCTGGCCCCGGCGGCGGTCGGCTCTACAGGTCGAGGGGCCAGACTCGGAGTTCGGCGTAGGGGCCCGCGGTGATGATGACGGTGCGGCCGTCCGGTTCGGTGATGCGGATGGCTCGGATTTCGCCGGTGTGGGCGGTGAAGGGCGCTGCCGCCGGGCCCCCGTTGGCGAGGTCCCAGGTGTGGACGGTGCCGTCCTTGGCGCCGGTCACGGCTACCTGACGGCCCTTCAGCGGTGCGACGTGCATGCCCGTGACATCCCTTCACCTTACCTGACCTGGCCTTTCGCGGCGTCCGCGGCTGGGTTTCGGAGCATCGGGAAAGGAGGTCGGATGGATCGGAACATACGTACTGTGACGACGTGTTGAGACCCCTGGATGGCCCTGTTCCGCCGCCCCGGTCATGGCTCCGCCGTCCCCTAGCCGGCGGCCGGCCGGTACGTGCACACCTGCACGCCCGTGCCGCTGGTGACCGAGGAGACCAGTTCCAGCGCGCGCAGCACGCCGTCGCCGGGGAAGATGGTCTTTCCGCCGCCGAGGATCACCGGCATGCGCATCAGCAGGAGCTCGTCGAACAGGCCCTCGTGCAGGAGGGTGCGGACGAGCGTGGGGCTGCCCATGACCAACAGGTCGCCGCCTTCGGCGCCGTGCAGCTCGCGGATGCGGGCGACGGCCTCGTCGCCGCCGATGCGGGTGGTGTTGTCCCAGGTCAGCTGGTCGTCGCCCAGGGTCTGGGACACCACGTACTTCCGGATGGAGTTCATCTGGTCGGCGAACGGGTCGCCGGCCCGCTCGGGCCACGCCGCGGCCATCGTCTGCCAGGTGCGGCGCCCGAACAGCAGGGCGCCGGCCTTGGACAGCGCGTCCGCGAAGGCGCCGCCCACCACCTCCGGGTCGAAGAACGGGTGGGTCCAGCCGCCGTGCGCGAAGCCGCCCTCGGTGTCCTCCTCGGGGCCGCCCGGTGCCTGTACGACACCGTCCAGGCTGATGAACTGACTGATCACGATGCGCACGGGACTTGCTCCTCCTGGTCGTTGCGGGGCTTGCGGTGATGAAGACCGCCGAGCCGCGCCGAAGTCATCGCGCCCACTCGCTCCGGTGGTGTGACGCGTGACACACCGGAGGGGCGGTCAGAGCCTACGGCCGAAGAGGTCCAGAAGCGCGGTCCAGGTAGAGGAGGACCGCGGGATGGGGGCTGTCGTCGTCGGGGTGGGCCAGATAGGCGTCGGCGGTGCCGTCCGGGGTGGGAATATCCACAAATGTTCCATGCGTGGTGGTCATCGGTGCCGCTCCTCTTTTGTCTCGTGTGCCTGCACCTGGTTGGCAGTTCAAGAAATGCGCAAGGTTCCCGCATGGCGTCACCAGGACCGTGGTTCGCGGCGGTCGGTTGGTCGGCCGCATCACCGTATCCGGAGGGAATCACCCATGAAGCGCACGCCTCTTATGGTCTCCGCCGTCGTGGCCTCGTCGCTGGCCGTCATGGTCTCGGCGACGACGGCGGAGGCCGCCTCGCGCCCCGCCATCGCGAAGTCGATACTCAACCACCGGGGCATCACCCTGGCCACGACGCACGACAGCGGCGTCCGGGACAAGGCGAACGCCAAGCAGAACATCGTGGACACCGCCGCCGGGCGGAAGGCCAGGCGCAGCGGCTACGGCACCGCCCCCGGCGGATCGGTCACGCTCAACAAGAGCATGCTGAACGCGATGCTGAAGCTGAACACCGCAAAGAGGTTCACCTTCAGGGTCACCGAGGTCGCGGGCGGCAGTCACTCGCGCGGCTCGAAGCACTACGCGGGCCGGGCCTTCGACGTCGGCACGGTCAACGGCAAGCGGGTCAGCACCGGGGGGCAGGGCCGCGACAACGCCAAGAAGTTCATGAGGGCCTGCCGGTCCTACGGCGCCGTCCTCGTCCTGGGCCCCGGCGACGCCGGGCACGCCACCCACGTCCACTGCCAGTGGTGACATCGGGACGGACCTCACGGACTCATCCGGTCGAGTGAGCGGTACTTTTCGGACAACCCTTGGCGGCGGTCAGGTGACGAGGGGGTGTTCCGCGTCTGAGTACAGGGCTCAGTAAGGTCTCAAATATCCGGAGCGAATGACGAGGGCGAGTGGGGGAGCGGCAGGGCGTGGCGAACGTGGAGCGAAGCGGACTGGGGACAAACCCGGGCTCGGGGCCCCGCCCCGGTGCCGTCGGGGCGCGGACGTCGCGAAACGCACTGGTGCTCGGAGCGCTGTGGCTCCTCGCCGGGGTGCTGGCCGTCCGTCAGGCCGCGGCGGTGCTGCGGCTGCCGCCCGACGAGCGGCTGACCGATCTCGAGACCTGGATCGGTGAGCGGGGCGTCCTGCATGTGAGCGGGTCGCTGTACGACGGGCAGGCGTTCACCGGGACCCCCTTCTCCGGACTGGTGCTCAAGCCGCTGACGCGCGCCGCCGAGCAGAGCCTCGGCTACGCCTGGACCTTCGGCACCCTGCTGCTGGTCGTGGTGCTCGGCCTGGTCGCGGCCCGCTCCCTGCCCGGCCCGGTCTCCCGGCGCACCTCGCTGCTCGCCGCGCCCGTGGCGATCAGCCTGCTGGTGCTGTCCCTGCCCGTACGGAACACCTTCACGCTCGGTCAGACCAGCATCATCCCGGTGGTGCTGGTGCTGCTCACCGTTCTGCCCAGGACCTCCGGGCGGCAGGCGGGCGTGCTGATCGGCGTGGCCGCGGCGCTGCAGCCCGCGCTGCTGCTGTTCGGGGTGGTCCTGTGGCTCGTCGGGCGGCGGCGCGCGGCGGCCGTCGCGGGCGCCACCTTCGCCGCCTGCTCCGCGCTCGCCTGGGTCCTGATGCCGCACGACTCGTGGACGTACTGGATCCACCACTTCGGCGGTGCCGGGCTCGGCGCGCCCGCGGACAGCCTGGCCAACCAGTCCCTGCACGGGCTGCTGCTGCGGATCGGTCTTTCGGGCCCGGCCGAGCTGGCGCTGCTGGCGGTGCTCGCCGTGGCGGTGGCCGTGGTCGGCCTGCGGCGCGCCGCGCACTACGCCAAGGACGGGCAGCTGCTGCTGGCGGCGGCGATCACCGGCAGTGTGGCGCTGGCGATTTCGCCCACGTCCTGGCAGTACCAGCAGCTGTGGATCCTGCTGGCCGTCGTCGGCCGGGTCGGCAAACGCGCGTCGGACCGGCTGGTGTGGCCGGTGCTGGTGGTGCTGGCGATGACCCTCAACCGCCGTGCGCTGCTGCCCGATATCGAAATTCTGGGTCATATCGGATATAACGCACCGCTGCTGGCGGCCCTCGCCGCCGCCTGCCTGGTGCCCTTCCTGTCCCGCACCTCCCCGGCATGGGACAACCCGGCCCCGACCCCCGTCGCGGAACCGGTCCAGGGGCGCCACGCCTGGGTGCCGCTGCTGCGCTTCGTACGGCGGCCGCTGTCCCGCCCGAACCTGCTGCTCGAGCTGATGTTCATCCGTATCGGTTACTTCGGGTACTCCTACGTCCGCGCGCACGCCCCTGATTCGCGGACTCTCGCGGAGAGCCACGGGCACCAGATCCTCACCGCCGAGAAGTGGCTGAGCATCGACATCGAGCACTGGTTCAACAGCGTGGTGGCGGACACACCATGGCTGAGGGACACCATGAACTGGTACTACAGCACCTTCCACTTCCTGGTGCCGCTGTCCCTGCTGGCCTGGCTGTATCTGCGCCGCCCCGTCACCTACCGCTGGGCCCGCACCCCGCTGGCCTTGGCCACGATGCTCGCGCTGGTCGGCTTCTGGCTCTACCCGACCGCTCCGCCGCGCCTGATGGGCCTCGGCTTCATCGACACCGCACACGGACCGCAGGACCTGGACAACCCGGACTTCGGCGCGCTGACCGAGCTGTCCAACCAGTACGCGGCCATGCCCTCGCTGCATGTGGGGTGGTCGCTGTGGTGCGGGGTCGTCATCGCGATCGTGGCGCCGTATGTGTGGATGAAGGTGCTCGGGCTGCTGTATCCGCTGATGACCACCGCGGTCATCGTCGGTACGGCGAACCACTGGGTGCTGGACGCGGTCGGCGGCGCGGTGGTCGTGTCGGCCGGGTTCGGCCTGCAGTATCTGCTGTTCGGTGTCGGGAAGCGGCCGAAGGAGGAGCCCGCCGGTCCACTGTGGCCGCCGAGGTTCCGGAAGCGGGGGCCGGAGTCGGGGCCGGAGTCGGAGTCGGCGGCGCCCGCGCTGGTGGTGTCGGTGCCGGGGCCGTCCAAGGAGCCCGACTCCGAGGCCGCCGAGCCGACGGAGGTCGCCGGGCCGGGCTCGCGTTGAAGGGTGTGACAAAGGGCATTAGCGTGGAAAGCAGGGGTCGGGTCCGGCCGCGCGAGGCGTGATACGGGGCCCGCGCCCAGGGGCCGATCAAGGGGGGTCCACGCTCGGAGGAGTGATCCCCCATGTCTCTTGCCATGGCGGTTACGGCGGCGGCCGCGGCGTCGATGGTCGCGGCGTCCCCCGCGGTCTCACCGCCCTGCCCCGTCGCGCTGGTCCACGCGAAGTTCGCGCAGGCCGCCGAGGCCCGTACGCACGAGGCGGTGACGTACAACACCAAGCTGGTGCCCACCTCCGCCGTGGTCGTCGCCGTGCAGTTCCTGGGCAAGCCGCGGTACGGGCACGAGCACGGGCACCGGCACGAGCACTACCGCATGCACGGCGCAGCCCAGGACGCGCCCAGCGGGCAGGGCACACAGAGCACGCCGACCGGCACCCCGAGCACACCCAGTGGCACACCGAGCCCGCAGGGCACGCAGGGCAAGCACGAAGGCACCAGCGTCATGGTGTGGCTGCACGGCGCCAAGGCGAACCACACCTTCGGCGTGCATGTCCATACGAAGCCGTGCGGGACCATGCCCGATGACTCGGGTCCGCATTACCAGAACATGAAGGACCCGAAGCAGCCGTCGACCAACCCGAAGTACGCCAATCCGCACAACGAGGTGTGGCTGGATCTCACCACCGACAAGTACGGTGACGGCCACTCCGTGACGCATGTGAACTGGCGCTTCCGGGACTCGGAGGCGCGCTCCATCGTGATCCACGAGCATGCGACCGCCACGCAGAAGGGCAAGGCGGGGATGGCGGGCGCGCGGGTGGCGTGCATCAAGGTGCCGTTCAAGGGAACCCAGGGGTAACGGCGCCGCCGGTCAGGGCGTGGCGGGCGCCTGCGGCGCGGGGGTCAGCAGCCCGCGGCGCACCGACGCGTCGCGGACCTCCTCGTACAGCGCGCGCAGCGTCTCGCTGACGGCCACCCGTGGCAGCTGCAGCCGGTCGAGGGCGTCGGCGTCCATGGTGGCGTTGGTGTCGGTGGGCACGTCGTGCCAGCCCTGGCCGGTGAGGTACCGCATCAGTGCCGGGTTGAGCCGGTCCACCCCGCGTACCAGGCAGGCCTCGGGCGTACGGCCCTCCTCGTACTCGTGCCACAGGGCCAGGAACTCGGGCCGCAGCGCGTCCGGCAGCGAGGCGAAGGGGTTTTCGGCGGGGTCGGCTGAGGGGTCGGGGTCGGCTGAAGGACCGGGGTCGAGCTCGACCAGGTCGTGCATCAGGCAGAGCTTGAGCATCTTGGTCAGGTCGAGGCAGTGGCCGGCCTCCCGCTCGAACTCGGCGTGCAGTATCCAGCTGACCATCGCCAGGTGCCAGGAGTGCTCGGCCACGCTCTCCTTCCGTGTCGGCGTGGCGTTGTTGGGGCGCTCGACCTCCCGCAGCCGGGCCGTGAAGGCGATGAAGTCGAAGAGTCTTCGAAACGCGTGCTCGTGCTGGGCGCCCGGCGTGCCGCTCGTGTCGTTCATGGCGGACAGTGTGCCCCCGGCCGGGGCCACAGCGGCACTCCCGGGACGGGGCAGTGCGCCGCCGATCACTGGTGGTCAGCCGTATGTCACCTGCAGCTCTTTGATCCCGTTCAGCCACGGCGACCGCAGCCGCCGCGGCTCGCCCGCGAGCCGGATGTCCGGCATGGCGTCCGCGATCGCGTTGAAGATGAGACGGATCTCCAGCTCCGCGAGGCTCTTGCCCAGGCAGAAGTGCGGGCCTCCGCCGCCGAAGCCCAGGTGGGGGTTGGGGTCGCGGGTGATGTCGAAGGCCTCGGGCCGGTCGAAGACCTCCGGGTCGTGGTTGGCGGAGGAGTAGAAGATGCCGACCCGCTGGCCCGCGGCGATCCGCTGCCCGCCCAGCTCGGTGTCCTGGGTGGCGGTGCGCTGGAAGGACATGACCGGGGTGGCCCACCGCACGATCTCGTCCGCGGCGGTGGCCGGGCGCTCGCGCTGGAACAGCTCCCACTGGTCGGGGTGGGTGAGGAAGGCGTGCATGCCGTGGCTGATGGCGTTGCGCGTGGTCTCGTTGCCCGCGACCGCGAGGAGCAGGACGAAGAAGCCGAACTCGTCGGAGGCGAGGTTGCCCTGGTCCTCGGCGGCGACCAGCTGGCTGACGATGTCCTTGGCCGGGCAGGCCTTGCGGTCGGCGGCCAGGTTCATGGCGTACGAGATCAGCTCCATGGCCGACTCCGCGCCGATCTCCTCGGTGATGGCGAGCTCCGGGTCGTCGTACGCCACCATCTTGTTGGACCAGTCGAAGATCTTGGAGCGGTCCTGCTGGGGAATGCCGACCAGCTCGGCGATGGCCTGCAGCGGCAGTTCGCAGGCCACATCGGTGACGAAGTCGCCGCTGCCGTCCTCCTTGGCCCCGGCCACGATCCGCGCGGCGCGCTCGCGCAGGGCGTCCTCCAGTGCGCGGATCGCGCGGGGGGTGAAGCCGCGCTGGACGATCTGGCGGACCCGGGTGTGCTCGGGCGGGTCCATGTTGAGCATGATCAGCTTCTGGACGTCGATCTGGTCGCGGTGGATGTGTTCGTTGAAGCGGATGATCGCGGTGTTGAGGTGGGAGGAGAAGATCTCCGGTTTGGTCGACACCTCTTTGACGTCGGCGTGGCGGGTGACGGCCCAGTACCCGTCGTCGTCGAAGCCCGCGACTCCGTGCGGCTGGGGGATCCACCACACCTTGGCGGTCTGCCTCAGCTGGGCGAACTCCGGGAGCGGCAGGCGCTGCTGGTAGAGGTCGGGGTCGGTGAAGTCGAATCCTTCGGGAAGCGCTGGACAGGACATCGGCCACTCCAGATCTGACGGCCTATCAGAAGTGTGGAGAAGGTAGTAACGGGTTCTACAAGTGGCAAGTGCTATGGCCGCCTTTGTTGCGCCGGGCGGGCGCGCGACGGGCGAGAGGCGGGTCAACAACGGGCGTGCAAGCCCCTTGCGTCGCCGGGCCGGGCCTCAGCAGACTGATTGAGGAACTAGAACGCGTACTAGTTCCGTCGCGGGCGCTGCCGGGAGCCCCGCGGAAACTGGAGAGGACGGACGAGTCATGGCCGCGGAACCCGTCATCGTCGAAGCCGTACGCACCCCCATCGGCAAGCGCGGAGGCGCGCTCGCCAATCTGCACCCCGCCTATCTGCTCGGTGAGACGTACCGCGAACTCCTCGCCCGTACCGGCATCCAGCCCGACTGTGTGGAACAGATCGTCGGCGGTACGGTCACCCACGCCGGCGAGCAGTCCATGAACCCCGCACGCAACGCCTGGCTCGCCGTCGGCCTGCCGTACGAGACCGCGGCCACGACCGTCGACTGCCAGTGCGGCTCCTCGCAGCAGGCCAACCACATGGTGGCCAACATGGTGGCGACCGGGGTCATCGACGTCGGCATCGGCTGCGGTGTCGAGGCCATGTCGCGGGTGCCGCTGGGCAGCGGCTCGAAGCACGGGCCCGGAAAGCCGTTTCCGGACGAGTGGAACGTCGACCTGCCCAACCAGTTCGAGGCGGCGGAGCGGATCGCCCGCCGCCGCGGGCTCACCCGGGAGAAGGTCGACTCCCTCGGCCTCATCTCGCAGGAGCGGGCCGCCCGGGCGTGGGCGGAGGAGCGCTTCAAGCGTGAGACCTTCGCGGTGCAGGTGCCGACGACCGAGGAGGAACAGGCGGCCGGGCAGGGCATGTGGCGGCTCGTCGACCGGGACGAGGGGCTGCGCGACACCAGTATGGAGGCGCTCGGCGGGCTCAAGCCGGTGATGCCGACCGCCGTGCACACCGCGGGCAACTCCTCCCAGATCTCCGACGGCGCGGCCGCGGTGATGTGGGCGTCCAAGCGCATGGCGCGGGCGCTCAAACTTAAAGCCCGCGCGCGGATCGTCGCCCAGGCGCTGGTCGGCACCGATCCGCACTACCACCTGGACGGGCCGGTGGACGCGACCCGCGCGGTGCTCGGCAAGGCGGGGATGACGCTCAAGGACATCGACGTCGTCGAGATCAACGAGGCGTTCGCGTCGGTGGTGTTGTCGTGGGCGCAGGTCTTCGAGCAGGATTTGGAGAAGGTGAACGTCAACGGCGGCGCGATAGCGCTGGGACACCCGGTCGGGGCCACCGGCGCCCGCCTGATCACCACGGCGCTGCATGAACTGGAGCGGGCCGACAAGGAGTTCGCGCTGATCACGATGTGCGCGGGTGGCGCCCTGGCGACCGGGACGATCATTCAGCGCCTTTGACCAGGGCGTGCAGCGCGGGCCGCAGGGCGGCGGCGATTTCCTCGGGGGAAGCGCGGCGCAGGTCGTCGATGCCGAGCAGCTGATGGCCGATGGTCACCCCGACCATGGTGGCGACGGCCAGCGCGGCGTGCAGGCGCGCGTCCTGGTGCCCGGCTTGGCGCCCGTCCTGGTGCCCGGCTGACATGGCCGCCGCGAGCTCGGTGATCTGATGGTCGAGGGCGGCGCGGGCCGCCTCCGCCGCCTCCGGGTGGGTGAGCATGGAGCGCAGCATCGCCAGCGAGGCCTCCGGCAGCCCGCCGATCTTCATCCCGAGCGAGGCCAGCAGCGAATCCGTCAGTGCCTCGGGGCCGTCGGCCCGGGGCCGGGCCTCCGTCGCCGCGACCGAGGCCCGTACGGCTTGGGAGAACAACTGCTGCTTCGAGCCGAAGTACTGCATGACCAGCGCGGGGTCGACCTGCGCCGCCGAGGCGACCGCACGGATCGTGGTGCGCTCGAAGCCGCGCTCGGCGAACAGCTCGCGGGCGGCGGCGAGGATGCGCTGCTCGGTGTTGCGGCGGCGCTCGGCGCGGGTGGGTCCGGCTGCTGCGGTCATACGTCCGACTCTACCGATCGCTCTACAGCTGTTGACCCAGGTCGCGCTCGCTCTACACTCGTTGAGTCAACGTATGTTGAGCGAAACGCGTGAGTGAACGGAGCGCATCGTCATGCCCGAAACCACCACAGCCACGTCCGAGCCCGACGTAGGGCCACGTGAGATCGTCGAGCGCTTCCACCGCGCGATGCTGAACAAGTCCGCGGACGACCTCGCCGACCTGTACGCGGTCGACGCCCGCCATGAGTTCCCGTTCTCGTTCCCCGGGCTGCCCGCGTGCTTCAACGGGCGCGAGGAGATCCGGGCGGGCTACCGGGCGATGTGGGGAGCGACCCCCGTGGAGGCCGAGACGATCCGCGACGTGGTGATCCATGAGACCGCGGAGGCGGGCACGGTCGTCGTCGAGCAGACGGTGGTCGGGGCGGTGGCGCCGACCGGCCGCCCCGTCACCGTCCCGGGGATCCTGGTGATCCGGGTCCGGGACGGTCTGATCGTCCACACCCGCGACTACATGGACGGGCTCGGCGTGGCCACAGCCACCGACCGCCTGCCGGACCTCGTCGCCGCGCTCGGCCGATAACGCCGCCGGTCAGAGGCAGCCCCCCGGGGCAGTCGGCCCGGGGCTCGAGTCAGCCGCTAGGGCTGTCTGCTTCCTTACGACTCGGTCAACGCCGACCGAGTCGAAGGGAAGCGACACATATGTCAGCTCGCCGCATGCTCACCGGTACCTTTCTGGGGCTCGGAGCCCTGCTCATGACCACCTCCGCGCTGGCACCGGCGGCCGCCGCCGCGCCGGTGCCGGTCACGGCGCTCAACTGCGACGGCAACACGTACAAGTGCGCGGCCAATCTGCAGTACGGGGACGGGAAGTGGGTGGCCGACTGGTCGGTGAACGTGTACCACCAGGGTGTGGCGTCGGAGTCGGAGTCGTCGTCGGTGCGGAGCGCGGCGGCGCCGGTGCCGGTGACGGGGCTGACCTGTGACGGCAACACGTACAAGTGCACGGCGAAGCTCCAGTACGGGGACGGGAAGTGGGTCGCCGACTGGGCGGTGAACGTGTACCACCAGGGTGTGGCGTCGGAGTCGGAGTCGTCGGTGCGGAGCGCGGCGGCGCCGGTGCCGGTGACGGGGCTGACCTGTGACGGCAACACGTACAAGTGCACGGCGAAGCTCCAGTACGGGGACGG